>JAFWPB010000057.1 GCA_017545245.1 Clostridiales bacterium | reverse complement strand
GATTTTAAGTCGGAAAATGAAAATTGCCGATTTCCGACTTACTTTCTCAAAAAAAGAATTCCAAAATGGCGCGATTTGTAAGTCGTTTTCTGTAATTTCGACGTTTACGACTTATCGCCCCTATCCCACTGCTCGAAAAGCACTAGCGCCGCGGCCGACCCTAAAAAGACTTCAGGCATTTACCCACTTCTCTAATATATGGCCGAAATCAGGACTTCAATGAAACAGAGCATTCTGAGACAAACCCTTATCACCGCGACTCCTTCATCTTGATGCAGAAATCAGCGATGCCTTTGGCAATCTGCTTCTGGTATGTGGGATCAGAGAGCAGGCGGTCGTCTTCCGCATTGCTCATGAAGCCCATTT
This sequence comes from Clostridiales bacterium, assembly GCA_017545245.1. GTDB lineage: Bacteria > Bacillota > Clostridia > Saccharofermentanales > Saccharofermentanaceae > Scatonaster. The sequence continues at coordinate 21,615 of JAFWPB010000057.1, read as the reverse complement.
CGAGAAGGAAAGAGGGGACGGAGGTCGCCCAGTTCAGACCACTGTAAGTGTCGTTCGCCGTGCATCCTCTAAAGCGCGATCCTGTCGAATCAGCAAGAGAATTGCCAAGCCAGTTGCCCCAGGTGACCTGCTTATCAGCCAGTTCGCCGCGGCTGCAGACGAAGACGCCGATGCCGCGTGCTTCAGAGCTTTCCGAGGAGTCACAGTGCAAGCGCAGGAACACGTCTGCGTTGTTGTCGGTGGCAATCTTAGCGCGCTCGATATTGGAAATGTCCACATCATTTTCGGTGCGGCACATGATGACGCGCGCACCCATTTCTTCCAGGTAATCTCTCACGATCAGGCCAATCTCCAGGTTGACTGCATATTCCGGACGGCCGGTCGAAACGCCAGATGTACCGGAAGAAACCTTTGCTTTCCGCTCGTCGGACCAAGGCGCGACGAGTTCCGTGTCGTAGTTCCCGTGGAGCTGGTGGCCCGGATCAATAACGATCACCATGCCGGCGAGTTCATCGGATTGGCCAATGCCTGTAGCCGGTGTGGGCGTAGGTGTAGCGGTCGGTTCCGGTGTGGGCGTTTCTGTCGGTTCTGGAGTCGGCGTCACAAAAGGATCGTTCTCCCTGTCGAGCGTGCCGCGCTCGATGCTGTAGCTTTTGCAAATCGCTGTAAATTCAGGAGATTCGACGAATTCGCACAAGATCTGGTAGCGGGTATTGCTTTCGATGAAGCCGAGCCAGAAAGCTTTGCCGTCCTCCTCCGGCTCGCGGTCCATCATGGTCTTGTATAGGTGGTCGAGATACTCTTCGTCCGAGAAGCCGTGCTCGAGGAATTCCGGGCTCATAAAGAACTGGTTCGCGGCGTCTGCGGCGAGTAGTTCCTGGTTTGTAAGGCCGAGTGCCCAGTAGTGTAGTCCTTCTTCGTCCGGTTCTCTGCCGAGGCATGTGCTGTATAATCTTGTGGCAAAAGCACTTGCGTTCTTAGATGGGATCTGTGCTTTGGCTGTGTCTGCGCCGGGACGGATTCCGTAGGTAGCGCAGAGGTTGCACCATTCTTCGGAGTCAATGAAGCCGTTGACTGCGTCCGTCTTCGAGTGGTCTTGCAGGTACTCGACCCAGAAGGCTTTTCCGTCTTCTTCAGATTCGCGGTCAAAAAAGGTCTGATACAGTGTTTCGACGAAATCTTCGTCGGAGAGTTCACGGTTCTGGAATTCTTTTGCGTCGATCAGGAAAAAGCGCGCGCAGTCCGCACCGGTGAGGCCGTCTTCAGTAACTTTTTCCAGCCAGAATGCTTTTCCCTCTTCCTCGGAATCGCGCGCCAGCGCAACATTGTAAAGACGCTCGATGAAATCGCCGAAAGACGGGTCATCGTTTTCCGCATCAGCCGGCGTTGCGGTCGGCTCAACTGTAGGCTCTGCTGTTGGTTCGACGGTCGGTTGCGGCGTCGTAGTCGGCTCTGACTCCGGCAATGTCTCGCAACTGAAAACATATTCATCAGATTCACATTCCGCATCAGCCCGAAGGGAAAGTCCTTTTCCAAAAGAACTGAAAACACCAGCGCCTACGATCAGCGCGGTCAGAAGAGCTGTAAACCTGGTCCATCTTGTATTCTTCATATGCATCACTCCGCCTTTTGCAGATTTCCTATTAAGTGTATTCTTTTTCGCGCCTTCAGGCAATGACAAAGAAATCACCGCCGCGTCATTTGTCTGAATCTGCGTCTGATTTTGCTTCGATTCAGACGCACTTTCAGACATTTTCTTCATTTGTCTGAATTCGCGTCTGATTTTGTCTCGATTCAGACGCACTTTCAGACATTTGCTCCATTTGTCTGAATCTGCGTCTGATTTTGTCTCGATTCAGACGCACTTTCAGACATTTTCTTCATTTGTCTGAATCCACGTCTGATTTTGTCTCAATTCAGACGCACTTTCAGACATTTTCTTCATTTGTCTGAATCCACGTCTGATTTTGTCTCGATTCAGACACATTTTCAGACATTTTCTTCATTTGTCTGAATCCGCGTCTGATTTTTCTCGATTTCAGACGCACTTTCAGACATTTCGCTTAAAAGTCTGACACTTGGTCTAATTTCCCCCTTTCATCTGACCAGCCATCAGACTTTTCCCCGCTTGATTCGGGGGCGGTTTACACGCATACATGAAAAGAGAAATCAGATTCAAAGAGATGGTAAAACCCGCGCGGATATGGGATAATCAAGAGGAATGAATTGGAGAGAAGACCGGCGGGCGGAGAGACGCACGCGCCGGCACCAACAACGAGCGAAAACGGCCGCGACGACTTGAGGGAAGACGATGGAAAAGACACGAAGTGGAGCCTGGACATTAAGATACACATTGCTGAATGCGACGTATTTTGTTGCGTTCTGCACGATCCACGCCTGCGCCTCGGTGTACCTCCTTGCAAACGGTTTCACGAACACGGAGATCGGCGTCCTGCTCGCGGTGGCCAACATTGTTTCCGCGCTCTTCCAGCCTGCGATCGCTTCCGTGATCGACAAGGGCGGCGCGCTCACGAACCGGAGGTTCATCCTGCTCTCAGTGCTGATTATCCTGGCGGGCTCGGTAGTGCTCCTTTTTTCTGCTTCAAAAGCACTGGTGATTTTCCCTGTTTTCGCTTTGATCTACATGATCCAGTTTGCTTACCAGCCAGTGATGACCGCGCTCTGCTTCGAGTATCAGAAGGCGGGCTGCAAGATCACGTACGGTCTGGCGCGAGGACTCGGCTCCGCGAGCTTTGCATTCACCTCGGCGTTCATCGGACATGGCGTGGAAGCCTTCGGCGTGAAGCTTCTTCTCTACGTTAACATTGTTACAATGGCCGTATCCGCAGTGCTTATCTACACTTTCAAAAAACCGGCGACGAAGCCGGAAAAGGAAGAGGCCCTGACAGAGAAAGCACCTTCTTCGGACGAAAAACCGAAGGGCGGCCTCCTGCATTTTGCGAAAAACTATCCCGCATTTTCCGTCTTCCTCGTGGGCGTGGTCTGCTTCTTCTTCGCGCACAACATGATCAACGACTTCATGATCCAGATCATTAGAAACCTTGGCGGCGGGGAAAGAGAACTCGGCTATGCGAACTTCCTTCAGGCAATTCTGGAGCTGCCGGTCATGGCGCTCATCCCACTCGTATTTAAAAAGATCCACCCAAGAATACTCCTGATTCTCTCCGGCAGTGCTTTTCTCGTAAAAATTGCGATACTGATCTTCGCCGGCAACATGGCGCACATGTACCTGAGCCAGTCTTTCCAGCTTCTGGCATATGCCGTGTTCATCCCGGCGGCGGCCTATTACGTGAGCCAGACGATGGATGAGCATGACCAGGTAAAAGGACAGGCGTTTGTCACGAGCGCAATCACTTTGGGTGGCGTATTTTCCAACCTCGTGAGCGGCGTCATTCTCGACAATTTCGGCATCCGGCCGATGCTGATCACGGGCACTGTCGTCTGCGCGATCGGCGTGGTGATCGCCACCGTCGCCATGACGAAGATGAAGGCGCGGGCGCATCGCTCTGACGACGAAAAGAAGCCCGCGGCACCGCTGCAATGATGACGAAAATGTTAGCGCAGAAGGAATGCAGATCTGTGATAATATAAAAGTACACGGGACAAGTTCTTTTCACGATGAAGGAAAGGAGCACGAAGATGGATTGGGAGAATTTCTACAAACAGTACGATGACATGGAGCAGGCGGAGCTTGTGCGTGAGTTCCTGAATCTCTCCAATTTCGGGCCTGCGGCGGATGTGGCCGAGGTGCTCGACGAGGTCCTGGACAAGCAGGATCAGAGCATCCTTCTTTCAAAAGCACTTGAGGCCGATGCTTTTCGGACGGCACAGGATCTGGAGACGCTCGACGGAGTTGTTTCGGAGGAAATGATCGATGAAGCGGCGTTAAAACTTGCGACTAAGACCCCGATGGATTTTGACAGTCTCGAGATCCTCGCGGACATTGTGAGCGCCGAGACTTTTGCGAAGCTTGTGACGTGGTCGCTCGATGAAGGTGAGGCGTTCACGACGGATGAGATCTGCACGCTGGACAATTCGCTTCGTGACCATGACGTTCTTCTCCGCCTGATTTCCGAGGTAAAAGCACCGGTGACGATCGACGATATCGATGACCTTTCGTTTTTGCTGGACAAGAACGAGGACATCGAGGATGTGCTGTCCGAGCGTGGCGACCTGTATGGCGTGATCCTGGATTGGGAAAAAGAGAATAATCTCGACGGCGATTTCGATGATTCGGACGACATCGATGAAGACTGGTAAGCGTCGATAAATAGTGCAGCGCGCTGTTTCCCGGCCGGGCGTGGCGTCTGACTGTTGGCAAACGGGCACGGCATATCGCCGGAAACAAGAAATAGAATATTCACATATTCCTGTTAAGATGAAAATAGTATTTTTGAACAGGGGGAGAAGCATATGGATTTGATCGGTTTTTATCGCGAGGGCGAAGCTTTTGGATGTTTCAGCAACTGGTATCCGGCTGAGTTTGACTACGCTGGCCGGCATTATGCGACTTCCGAACAGTTCATGATGTACCAGAAAGTCATGATGTTCGGTCAGTTTGAACTTGCCGAAGAGATCATGAAAACGCCGGATCCGGAAGCGTGCAAGATCCTCGGCCGTACTTACTTTCCTGAATTTGACGGCACGCTCTGGAAGAGCACGCGCTATACGATCGTGAAGCGCGGTGTGCGTGCGAAGTTCGCGCAGAATCCGGACATCTTGCAGGTGCTTCTCGATACGGGAAACGCGATCATTGTGGAGTGTGCGCCGCGTGATGCGGACTGGGGCATCAAGGTCCCGGACTCCGATCCTTCCTGGAAAGATGTTTCCAAATGGCAAGGTGAAAACCTTCTCGGCCGGATTCTGATGGAGATTCGTGGGGAACTGCGTCAGGAGATTGAGATCGCACGTCTTCGTGCGGCGGCCTTGGGCGCAGGTGATGACAGTGACGAGGACGAGGATATCCGTTCCTACGATGACGATTCCGATACGGCCGGTTTCGACTGGCGCGCGACGGAACCGGACCGCGACGACGAACAGAATTACTCGACCGGTTTCCCGGTGGGCGACATTTCCGAAGTCGATCTTCCGGAACTGGAGTATATAGATGCGTGTGACCTTCTGCCGATCCCGGAGTGGAAAGCGCGCGCGGGCGAGCTTGTGCGGATCCCGCAATTCCATAATGCAGTGAAAGCTTACAGCGATGTGCTCGGACGCGGCTATGGTCTCGCCGAGGGCGGCGCGGTTGCGAATAAGAAAACTTTCTTCTTCAGCAGGACTCTTTCTGATTGGGAAAAAGCACTGCGCGCGGGTGACTGTGGTCTGCCTGCGGCGGGTTTCTTCGAGCTGAAGCAGGAAATCTATGACATCGCCAGAAAACTGGGAGGAGCCGTATGAGCCTCTTTTGGAAAAAAGAAGCTCCGGCGAAAGTTCTTTTTGATGCGGAAAAAGAAGAACCGGTCGTGCATAAGAGCATCTGCACGGGTGAAACGACGGTCGGATTTTCGGACCGCGCTACCGGGCGGTACCGCGATGTGCGCAAAGTGATGAGCGCCTCTGAGATCGAAGCTTTCTGCCGCGAGATCGGTGTGGACCCGGAAAAGATCCGCACGATCTACTGAAGATCAGAAGGAGAGGGTCGGTCATCTGAAGAGAAAGAGGAAGAGCCGCTGAAGATAAGGAAGAAACGAGGACAAAGATTTGAAGGAAAGAGCTTTTCGCAAGGAAGAGATCAATGCACTCGGTACGAGGGTGCAGCGGGCGTGGCTGCTCAGTGAAAAAGGCATTAACCAGGTTGAGATATCGAAAAACCAGATCCGCACGGCGATCGAGGAGGCGGTGGCGCCGGAAGTGACGGCGCAGCTTATGCGTATCCCGGTCGACGAGATCAACGCTGCGAAAGACGGAATACGGACGGGTGTTTTGAAGACGGCCGGTTTTGAAAATGTGCAGTCGGTCTGCATGGCGACGCATACGACGCTGGCGGGTGTCCGTGGCATCGGCGAAGAGATGGCGTCCAATGCAAAAAAGAATGCTGCCAAGATTGCGGCCGATGTGTCGAAGACGGTAAAACTCCGTATCCGCGCGGACCACAAAACGCCGGAGTATTCGCGGCTTGTTACGGCGGTGGCGGAGTATATGCGCGCCAAGGAGAATCTGCCGAAGAGTCAGCAGATCCGCTCCATGCTTCCTTACGATCCAAATGGAGAGTTAGCTAAGCTTAACTGTGCCCAGAGCGGATTTAAGTGGTTTTTTGCCGGCGATGCGAAAAAGACTGCGGCGGAAGCGACGTATAACTCTCTTCTGGCGGCGGCCAACGCTATCGATGCGACCGGTTTTCTTCCTGGCTTGGAGAGTGCAAGTGCGGAGTTAAATCCGATCACCATCGCGGATGCGTGGAACGATTTTGCTGCGCGGCCGGTGGAGTATTACAACGTACTTGAAGAGATCGCGCCGGACCGTTTCGATACGAGCGAGGACGGCTATGGCCTGAGCGATGAAATCCTCGAGAGCGTCAAAAACACGCCCGTTGATCTGACTGGCCTCAAGTGCACACTTCGTGGTTATCAGGAGTGGGGCGTCAAGTATATCCTTCAGCAGAAGCGCGTGCTTCTCGGCGATGAGATGGGTCTTGGAAAAACGATCCAGGCGCTGGCGGCGATGGTGTCTGTCAGAAACGAAGGCGCGACACATTTCCTCGTGATTTGTCCTGCAAGTGTCATCATCAACTGGTGCCGCGAGGTCGAAAGCAAAAGCGACCTCAAAGCCGTCAATCTCCACGACAGCCGCCGCGACAGTGCTTTTCAAACGTGGAAAGAAAACGGCGGAGTTGCCGTAACGAATTACGAAAGTCTCGAGAACCATTTCGAGATCGAGGAAGATTTCAAGATCGACATGATCGTGGTCGACGAAGCCCACTATATCAAGAACACTGAGGCGCGGCGCAGCAAAAATGTACTTGCCATCTGCCAGCACACGGACCGGATCCTTTTTATGACCGGTACGCCGCTTGAAAACCGCGTCGAGGAGATGGTCCGTCTCATGGATTATCTGCAGCACGACGTCGCCCAGCTCGCCCAACAGGTCAGCACGACAGCCTACGCGGACGATTTCAAGGAGAAGATCTCGCCGGTGTACTACCGCAGAAAGCGCGACGATGTGCTGACCGAACTTCCGGATCTGACCGACATCAAGGAGTGGTGCGACATGACGCCGGAGGACGAGAAAATCTACGAGGACGATATCCTCACGGGTTCTTTTATGGATGCAAGGCGCGTGTCCTGGCGCAACGATGATTATCTGAATACTTCGGCCAAAGTGCAGCGTCTCCGCGAGATCGTGGAGGATGCGTCTGATGATGCTCGAAAAGTACTGGTGTTTTCGTTTTTTCTGGATACTTTGGAGAAGGTGCGTTCGGTGTTTGGCGAGCGGTGCATCGGTGTGATCAATGGTTCGGTTCCGGTTGCGGAACGACAGGCCATTGTAGATGCTTTTGAAGCGGCACCGGCCGGATCGGTCCTTGCGGCGCAGATCCAGTCCGGAGGCACGGGCTTGAACATTCAGTCTGCGAGTGTGGTCATTCTTTGTGAGCCGCAGTACAAGCCTTCGACGGAGAATCAGGCGATCGGCCGTGCGCATCGCATGGGGCAGACCCGTGACGTGCTTGTGCATCGCCTTTTGTGCCCGAATACTGTCGACGAGAGGATGCTTGAGCTCCTCGAGGCAAAGCAGGCCGAGTTCGATACTTTTGCAGATGAGTCCAGCGCCGCTAAGCGCGATGCAGCCGCCGAAGCCGCGGGTGAGACCGTGCAGGTCGTGGTGAGAGAAAACGGCGAGGCCGCAGGCGCCGAAGCCGGACAGCTTACAGATGGTGCCGCCGGGGCAGGGGCAGGTGAAGCCGCCGCAGCTGGAACCGCTGGTGCTGCCGTTTCTGCTGCCGCTGGTTCCACTTCTGCAGACGCCGAAATCGATAACGCCAGCATGAACCGCATCTTCGAAAATGAACGCGAACGAATCCTGGCCAAGCGCCAGCGCGAGCAGGAACTCGGAATTACGAATACTGCGGCAAGTACCGTCAGCACGGAAGCCGCCGCGCCAGCTACAATCGAGGCCACGCCAGCAGTCGCAAGCGCGCCGACGGAGAAAGCTGCACCCGAAGCCGCGCCTGTCGCTGAGCCTGTTCCTGCGCCGCAACCCTCGCCGGCAGTTTCCGCCGAGCCCGAGCCTGCACCAGCAGTCGCAAGCGCGCCGACGGCGCCTGCCGAGGCTCCAGTTGCGCCGCACCCCGTGCCAGTTGCGAAAGCCAACCCCGCACCGGCGCAGTCAGAAACGAAGCACTGCCGTTTTTGCGGAAGAAAAATCCCGGCAGACGCAATCTTCTGTAGTTACTGCGGACGGGATGTAAGATGATGATCCTGGCCTTGTCCCCAAAGTACATGTAAATGTCGATGTAAAAGTGCTTTTCATGAACAAATACATGTAATTCACTTCCGCTCGAAAAGCACTTGCCCCGTGGCGGACTTCGTGAGCCGAGGGAAAATCCATGCTATAATGCTTTTGGAGAAATAGGGAGGGATTGTGCGATGAGTAAGAAATCAGAACGGCAGAAAGAAAAGAGAAAAAAGGACATACGCGATGCCTGCATAGTTGGGGTATTTGCGTTGTTTTTCCTGATATTGGGTATCATCGGGTTTGTGAGCTCGCGCTCGAAGTATGACGAGTACAGTAAGTCGGATGACGTGCGGAAAGTGGAAGCGACGATCACGTATGCGGAGATCCATTCGCGGAAGGATGATTACGGCACCAAGAAGGACTACTGGAAAGCGGATATTGAGTTTACAGTGGACGGCGAAGAGTTCAAGGATAAGTGCGAGTTTTCTTCGGAAGTCAAGAAAGGCGATACCCGCAAGGTCGAGGTCTACCGCGCGAAGGACGGAACCTATAAAGTGCCTGAAATTACGTCCGATACGGGAATGAAACTCGAGAGCATTTTGTATATCGGCGCGGCCGTTTTCGGATTGATATTGGGAATAATCTGTGTGGTTGTGGCACTTCCGGACAAGTCGAAAAAGTAGAAACTGAATGCACCTTAGCATCGGACATAGGAGGAAATAACGATGGCGGATTTTATTCATGAGAGAAATGCACTTTTGGCGCAGAAGGTGATCAAAGGACTTGAGTCCCGTAATATGAGCGGCTATTATGCCGGGAATAAGGAAGAGGCATTGAAGATCGCGCTCGGGCTGATTCCGGAGGGAAGTTCGATCTCGATGGGTGGCGCAATGAGTGTGCATGAGATTGGCCTTTCCGAAGCGCTGAAGAGCGGCAACTACAATTTTATCGACCGTGACGCTTATGCCGACAAGAGAGAAGCAATGCTCAAGGCCTACGATGCGGACTTTTTCCTGACTAGTGCAAATGCGATGACATACGATGGAGTCCTGATCAATATCGACGGAAATGCCAACCGTGTTTCGGCAATTGCACAGGGTCCGAAAAAAGTCATTTTTGTCGTCGGTATGAATAAACTTGCTGAGGATGTTGATTCTGCGATGAAGCGTGCCCGCAATGTTGCCGCTCCGATCAATTCGGTAAGGATCGGTGTTAATACACCTTGCACCCAAACCGGCACCTGTATGAACTGCAAATCCCCAGACACAATCTGCTGTCAGTTCCTGATCACACGCTTCTCCCGCCATGCCGGCCGGATTCATGTCATTCTGGTGAATGACGATCTTGGTTTCTGATCGCACGATACGGACTTCTAGGTGAACGCAACCATCGCGAGCGCGCCTGCCTTCTTGTACTCGCAAGATCCGCGCTTGCAAGCGGATAGATTTTTTCCTTTATATGACATAAGTGTCATGCGTCAGCGATTTTTGATGTTATAATGAAAATAGTGTAATATCCGGTCAGTATGTTTTGTGGGCCGAGGCTCGGGAAACGCAGACGGGATTGTCAGCAAAATGGCTTCGGACGCTCATGGGGAGAGTGATTTCAAACCGGACGATCGTGAGACAGAATTCATGGTCGGATGGTTGGAAGTGTGTGATCCCAGAGAGCGGAAGAAAGACTACAAAAACAGGAGGTTTGAAATGGAGAAAAAGAGGGTTATGCGGCAAACTTTGGGCTTGGGCCTGGCCGCAGTTTGTGCGATCGGCGCAGCGAACTTGAAAAATGCTGTACTTCGTGCTGCGGATGACGAGTTCGATTCAAATGCATTCGTGCTGATCGATGAGACGAACTTTCCGGATGAGATCTTGAGGGAATATGTCTCCGCAATGTATGACGAAGACGCGGGTGGTTTTCTCGATGATGACGAGATCGCCGCGGCAAAAGAACTGCAGATTCGGGACTCGAAACTTGAATCGTTGGCGGGTATCGAATACCTGACAGAGCTGACGTCTATTGATGTGGAGAACCACCTCGAAGAAGAAGGTTCCTTAACGACGATAGATCTCAGCAAGAATACTAAATTGGAAAAATTGAATTGTTACGGGAACAAGCTTACTGCTTTGGATGTTTCAAATAATACCGAATTGCTCGAATTAGATGTAATGGAGAATTATCTGAAGTCATTGAATGTGACCAAAAACACGAAACTTAAGCAATTGTATGCCTCCGGAAATCAGATATCTAGTCTGGACCTGAGCCAGAATCTTGATTTGGAGGATCTTGCTGTTGGTGGCAACAGTCTTCAATCACTTGATGTCACGAAGAATACTGAGCTTCTAAGCTTAACTGCCGATTTTAACCAGTTAAAATCTCTGGATCTGACTAATAATACGAAACTGCAATCTGTCTTTATTAGCGAGAATCAGATCACAGAACTGGATATCAGCACACTTACTGATTTGGTATTTTTCTGTGCTGACAATAACAAGCTCAAAACGATCGATACAAGTAAATGTGAGAAATTAGAATCGTTTTCCGCTACCGAAAATTTGCTGGAGACAGTAGATTTTTCCAAGAATGACGAATTGACTTATGTGTGGCTCTACAAAAATGAACTCACAGAACTGGACTTTTCCCACAATGGCAAACTTAAGAGTTTACTTTGCATGAACAATAAGCTGACTAAGCTGAATATAAAGGAAAACAAGTATTTGGAGGATTTGTTTTGCGGAAGTAATTCTCTTACCGAACTGGATCTCAGTAACAATACGAAACTGAAGAAACTTGGTGCACAGCACAATGAGCTCAATGTTCTCGATATCCGTAACTGTGCTCCGCTTCTGAAAAGCGTCCTCAATGTGAATACGATCTACTGTGAGGGTGCTGACGATGACGGACTTTATGCATCATATGCACCTAAGACTGATGAAGCGGACTACTACGTTGCTTTTGACGGATATACATACCTGGAAACAGGTTATGTCAAGATCACTGAGGAATACTTCCCGGACGAGAATCTTCGTAATTATATTGAGGAAAACTTTGATCAGGATAAGGATTTCCTTCTTTCTGAGAAAGAGATCGCAGACGCTAAGGTGCTTGATCTTGGATATACAGGAGTTTCGTCACTTGCTGGTATTTCTTGCCTGAATAATCTGGAAGAACTTATCTGCTATCCTTCAGCAGATGTGAAACTTGAGGATCAGGTTATGCTCGGTGGCAACCCGAAGCTGAAGACACTCTATCTGGACGGTCAGCCGATCGAACAGCTTGATTTGTATACGCTCCCGGATTTGGAAGACTTAAGTGTAAATTACTGCAAACTTTCTGAATTGGATCTTTCCAATAACAAAAAACTGAAATCATTGCAGTGTGCGGGAAATAATCTCACTACACTGGATCTTTCCAATAATACTGCACTCGAAAGACTTTGGTGTTTTGAGAATAAGCTTACTGCCTTGGATGTTTCCATGCTCCCTGAACTGGAAGCGCTGCACTGTGGCGATAATAAGCTTTCTAAACTGGATGTTACCAAGAATTCCAAACTTGTAGGACTTTCGGCTCATAATAACAAGCTGACTTCCATCGATGTCAGCAAAAATCCGGAGCTGGCAACCCTGATGCTTACCAGCAATGTTATTTCTACTCTGGATGTATCCAAGAATCTTGATCTGAATTCTTTGTACTGTGATGATAACAAACTCAAAGAGATTGACGTCAGCAAGAATGTGGTCTTGACCGATCTTTTCTGTGGCGAAAATCAGCTTAAAAAGTTGGATGTTTCCCAGAATGTAGTACTTACTTCTCTTGCTTGCAATGACAATCAGTTGTCAGATATTGACCTCAGCAAGAACACGAAGCTGGTCTACGTAAAGTGTGATGGAAACAAGCTTTCTGAACTTGATCTGAGCAAGAATGCGAAACTTCAGCAGCTTTGGTGCAATGGTAACGAGATAAAAGATCTGGACCTTGCTGCTTGTGCGCCGCTTCTGAAAGTTTTGGCTGACAGTACAACGAAAAAGGTCGATAAGAATACATTCTTCGAGTATCATTACGATGAAAACGACAACGTCTACTTCGCAGTAGATAAGACAACAAAAGTATTTACGGATAAGTTCAGACCGACAGCAACGCCGACTCCTACTTCTACACCTACACCTACTCCGGTTTCCTACACGATCCCGGATCTGAAGGGTATGCCGTATCAAGAGGCGAAGGAAAAGCTCGAAGAGGAACTCAAGAAGGCTGGATTTAAGGATTTCGAGATCAATGTTGGATGGGATCCGAGTAATTACAGCGTTGATATGGAAGGAAAGATCACGAAGCAGGATCCGGTTGCCGGAACAGTGATCACCGAAAATGGAAACAAGATCACTTTGGCACTTTATGCCGGTGAAAAAGCACCTGAGCCGACCAAGGAACCTTCCTTCGAAGATTTTGTCGAGAGACTTTACACCGTTGCACTTAACCGTAAATCGGATCCGGAAGGAAAAGAATTCTGGATGGATGAGATCAAGAACGGTTATCGTACAGGTGCAGATTGTGCAGAGTACTTCCTGATCAGTGAAGAATTCAGCAACAGAAAACTCAGTATCGACGATTTTGTGGAAACTCTTTACAAGACGTTCTTTAACCGTGAATCCGAGCCGACTGGAAAAGCGTACTGGATCGATCAGCTGAAGACAAACCAGAAATCAAGAGAAGATGTCATCCGTGACTTTGCAAATTCTACAGAGTGGTGCAACGTATGCGCTACCTATGGCGTAAAGTCCGGAGCTAAAAATGCGAAAGCAGAGTTTGCTTCCAAGAACGCAAAGGATTTTGCAACACGTCTTTATACATGCTGCCTGAAGCGTGATCCGGAGGCAGATGGCCTGAAATACTGGAGCCTGGCTTTGACAAATCTCGAGCAGACCGGCTCTACTGCAGCGAAGTTCTTCTTCCAGTCAGATGAATTCAAGAACTTGAAGACGACAAACAAAGAGTATGTGTACCGTCTCTACACCACGTTTATGGACCGTGAACCGGAAATCGATGGTGAGAAATTCTGGATCAACAAACTCGATGGTGGCATGAGCCGCAGCGAAGTACTTGCTTCTTTCATCACATCAAGAGAGTTCAGCAACATCTGCGCGAAATACGCGATCGATCGTGGCGACGCTTGATTGAAGATGACACTTGATCGGGGATGACACCCGGTCGGAAATGATGCCTGATCAAAACCGGCACATGACCAAAATTGAAGATCCCGGGTGCGTAAACGCCCGGAAATGGCCACCCTGACAGATTCGAAGTGAACTTGCTTCACTTTTCTGCCAGGGTGCTTTTATGCAGAAAAGAATAACAAATTCTCTTGTATGACGAAAGAGTCATTTATCAATTTGAATTGATGATATAGTTAATTTAGGTGATTGGTTTTTGAATGTATGATTTTCATACAAAAGAGAGTGCAATCCTGCCGGAGGATTTCCGGAAAAATTGGTTTAGGAGGACGAAAAAAAATGAAGAAAAAGAAGTTGATTTGCCAGAGCTTGGGCTTAAGTCTGGCCGCGGTCTGTGCTATCGGTGCAGCCGGATGGACACAAGCCAGACTCAGCGCTGCTGACGAGGATTTCCGTGCGGAAGATACGGTTACCATTGATGATACAACTTTTCCGGATAGTTTTTTCCGGAATTACGTGTCTGATGAGTTCGATGCTGACGAAGATGGAAAGCTTTCGGAGGAAGAAATCGCGGAGGCGAAAGAGATCATTTTTGAGTGCGGCGGAGTCGCAGATTTTACAGGTATCGAGTATTTTACAGAGTTGCGTGAATTAGTCTGTCCTAGAGATGAGGATGACGACGTTTATTTAACAAGCCTGAATATCGAGAATAATAAGAAACTGACCAGGCTGGTTATTTCTGGTAACCAGATTCAGAATCTGAACCTGAGTGAAAACAAAGAACTTGTGGAATTAGAATGCTGGGATTGTAATTTGAAAAAATTGGATCTGTCTGCGAATACAAAGCTGACTTCAGTAAACTGCAGTATGAATTCAATTTCGGATTTGGATCTCTCAAAGAATACGAAACTGAAAGTATTGATTGTTAACGATAACAAATTTCAAGAACTGGATGTTAGTGCACTTACAAACCTCACAAGTCTGGGTTGTTCTGAGAATAGATTGACTAGTCTTTATTTAAATTCAAATACCGAACTGGAAGAATTGGATTGCAGTAATAACTCTTTGTTTGAACTGAATCTGAGTGATAATCTGAAGCTGAAAACGCTTTTGGTTGATAACAACAAATTATCCGAACTGTATGTCAATTTCAATGAGGATCTTGAAACATTGTGGTGTACCTCAAATAATTTGACACAGTTGAATGTTAGAAATAACAAAAAACTGACACAATTATTGTGTGCTAACAACCGAATCTACGAACTCGATTTGAGAGAGAATCGCGATCTGGAAGAATTGTGGTGTTATGCAAATGTACTTACGAAGCTGAACTTACAAAACAATAAAAAACTCACGAATCTTTCTTGTTTCGCAAACAGCCTGACCGAACTTAATATATCGGCGAATACGGAGCTGCGTCACGTTAGTGCGATGGATAATGATATTGCCGTGATCGATATCATGAATTGCCCGGAAATGTTGGCACGCTATAAAGAAACAAGTGGCAAGAAGGTCGATCATGGTGATTTCAGTTCTTATCCGGACGCGAACAATGCATATCTGGAGATCGACAATACCACACGTCTTCTTACAGATGAGGAAAGACCTTCTTTCACGATTCCGGATTATAAGGCTATGCCATATCAGGAAGCCGTTGATATGATGAAAGAAGAATTGAAGAAGGCCGGTTTTGCAAATGCTGTTGTTTATTATGCGTGGGATCCGAGCAATTACGATCCGGATATGAACGCAAAGATCACACAGCAGGATCCGAAGCCTGGCACAGTCATTACCGATAATGGCGAGCCGATCATGATCACTCTTTATGCTGGTGAAAAAGCACCTGACTTTGTAACAATCACACCTATTCCTAAGCCGACAGTAACAGATACTCCGACACCGAAGCCGACAATATCCGCTACTCCGAAGCCGACAGAGAAGGTTGAACCGACAGTGACAGATACTCCGACACCAAAGCCGACAGTATCTGCTACCCCGAAGCCGACCGAGAAAGTAGAACCGACAGTAACAGCTGCTCCGACACCGACTCCGGCTTACTACAAGATGCCGGATCTGAAGGCTATGCCTTATAAGGAAGCGAAAGAGAAACTGGAAAAAGAACTGAAGGCCGCTGGTATTATCAATTTTGAAGTCCACATTGGCTATGATCCGAACAATTACGATCCGGAAATGAACGGAAAGATCACAGCGCAGACTCCGGCTGCTGGTGAAGTGATCATTGAAAATGGTAAGAAGATTGAGATCGCTATCTATGTCGCTGAAAATGCTCCTGATTTCGTAACGATCACTCCGACTCCTGTTCCGAAGATCGATGATTTCGTTGAGAGATTGTATACAGTGGCACTTGGACGTGAGGCAGAAGCAAAAGGTAAGAAGTACTGGATCGATGAGATCAAGGCCGGTAGAAAGACCGGTGCGGATTGTGCAGAGTTCTTCTTGACCAGTCCGGAATTCACTAACAGAAAGCTCAGCATCGAAGAATTCGTAGAGACACTTTACAAGACATTCTTCAACCGTGATTCTGAGCCGAAGGGCAAGGCCTACTGGGTAAATGAACTCAAGAATGGCACTAAGACGAGAAACGAAGTCATTGCGGGCTTCTCCGATTCAAAAGAATGGTGCAATGTCTGCGCTACATACAGCGTAAAGTCCGGTGCGAAGACAGCTAAGGCGGAAGTGGCTTCCGATAACACGATCAAGTTTATCAAGCGTCTTTACAGCTACAGCTTGAACCGTAATGCTGATGAAAAAGGTCTGGAATACTGGAGTCTGGCTCTGACGAATCTTGAGAAGACAGGTGCGGAATGTGCGCAGTTCTTCTTTGAGTCACCTGAATTCGCAAACCAGAAGAATTCGGACGATGAGTTCCTGCTCCGTCTGTACATGGCATTCATGGATCGTGAACCGGATGAAGGTGGAAAGAAGTTCTGGATGGATAAGCTCAAAGGCGGCACATCCCGTCACGAAGTACTGGCTTCCTTCATTTCATCCAAGGAATTCACCAACATCTGTACTGAATTCGGTATCGAGCGCGGTGAACTTTGATCCGGGTATACCGATGTGATGTACACATGTACACGCATTTGACGGCAGCCGCTTCCTTTATACGGCACCGTCCTGATCAGTAAAAGGATGGGCGAGTAAAACCGCCAAACCCTAAAGTTGGGGGCACCTCAAAGTGAAATCTCACTATGAGGCGTCCCTTCTTTTCTTTAGAAACGTGACTCTGTCGAGCCCAAAAGTGACGAAGCGTGTAAATATTCTCAATTTTTTGTGGCATTCGACAGACAAATCCCGTAAAATAGGGGAAGAAAAGAATTGGCTTTATGCTTTGGGAGGAAAAGAAATGAAAAGGATTAATGCAAGCAGGGCGGAGTGCGTCCAAAAGCGCACTTCGAAACGCCGGAACTGGAATGCGAAGGTTCTGGGTACGATGGCCGGTGCTTTTGTAGGCGTAGCATCCGTTTTGGGAGCAGGTTCATTGCTTAGTGGAGCGGTCAAAGGCCTGGGAGCCGGAGCGGTGAACGGAGCCGGTATGGGAATCGTTGCGGGCGTAGTTCGTAGCGATGAAGTCGCTGCCGAAGCTTCGGTTGAAAAGATCGATCTGACCGAACAGGGAAGTACGACGGTTACGATTGCCAAGGCTACGTATACCGGAACGCAGTGTACTCCGAAAGTGACGGTCGTTTCGCACGGGAAAACACTCGTACAAAACACGGATTATACGCTTTGGTATTTTGACAATACCAAGGCGGGTGAGGCGTCGATCAAGATCCAGGGTAAAGGAAATTACTTCGGCCTGGTGACTAAGACGTTTAAGATCGAGCCATATAGCTTCGCTGGAAAACTGCAAATCTCGGATATTCCGGATGTGACTTTTGACGGGACAGAAATGAAACCCATGGTCACCGTTTATCTGGATGGAGAAAAACTCAAGTTTGGTTCTGACTATACGCTTACCTATTCGGATAATGTCAGCGTAGGCAAAGGCAAAGTGACAGTGACCGGCATCAACAACTATAAAGGTACGCAGACCAAGACCTTTACGATCCAGGCACCAGATGCTCCGGACGCACCGACGAAGACAACTGCGCTGAGCACTGCGTATAACAGTGTTACACTCATCTGGGAAGGCGTCACTGGCGTGAATGGATATCAGGTCATGTATTCCACATCGCCGAACGGAACGTATACTTCACTGGGCACATTGTCCGGAACACAGAAGGCGGTCTATAACCTTCAAACGGGTACGAAGTACTATTTCAAAGTGCGTTCCTATGTGAAACTTTCCGATGGAAGCATGCTTTTCGGAAGCTACAGCGATGTATTTGTAGGCGTTCCGATGGTCACACCGCCAACGAATGTGGAAACGACTCAGATTGATCCGACAAGGGTGGGCATCAGCTGGAAACCAACCATGGGTCTTACTTATGTTGAGGTATGGAGAACACATAAGGCGCAGGCAGAGCAGAAAGACTATGTTCTGATCGGCATATATAATGCCGGAGACGAAGGGTGCATCTCCAAGTATCTGACGCCGAATAAGACCTATTACTATAAACTTCGTGGTTACCGGGTCCGTGAGGATGGAAAGAAGATCTATTCGCATTATTCCCAGGTTGTCAGTGCTACACCGTCGGTCCGGCTTGGAGCACCGAAGAATCCTCGTATAATCAAATGCACGACCACGACGATCACTTTAGCCTGGAATCCGGTTCCCGGTGCGAATATCATGTATGAAGTCTGGCGCTTGAGTTCTAAGGACAATACTCCTGGAGTATGCCTGGGCCGCTATAACAACATCGAGAAGGTAAGTACGAACCTCAAACCCAGTACGACCTATTACTACCGGATCCGTTGCTATTACTACTATTATGACGCCGCAGGACAGATTCACAGAGTGTACAGCCCATATGGGAAAACCATATCCGCATCGACACTCAGCTAACACCATGAGGCAGTGCTTTTGGCGAAGAAACCGATGAAAACTTTGCATTATAGGCAGTTTTTTCGCAGAAAGGTTTGACTATTGCCCAAATATGGGGTAATATAGGTTCTGTTGTGAAACCGACAAAGGTTTTCCAAGTTTATTGCACGGAAGGAGGGATAACAAGTGTCGGAAATCAGACTTAAAGAAAATGAGTCCCTTGACAGTGCTCTTCGTCGTTTCAAGCGTTCCTGCGCTCGTTCTGGTGTACTCGCTGAGGTACGTAAGAGAGAGCATTACGAAAAGCCTTCTGTACGCCGTAAGAAGAAGTCGGAGGCGGCTAGAAAGCGCAAGAGATAATCTCTATTAGAAAAGACTTACCAAAACCTGTCGGAAGCTCCGGCAGGTTTTTTGTTTTCGCCGGGGGCTGTACACGGCTGCTGGCGAAAGGTGGACTTTGTGAGTTTGACCAAAGCCAGGGCACCGCAGGGAGGACAGGCGCGTGGCGGGGCGCTGGGGATGCGTGGCGAGGGCTCACATGGCACGACCATAAAAAGTCGGCTATAATAAAGGCATGCTGATTTTGCCTGATGGGAGTGGGAATGTATGGAGCTGGTTACGAAAAGCATACGTCCGGGAATGCCGTGTGAACTGGACATTTTCTATGAAGAAAATGACGGTATTTCGGAACATATCAATGACACGACCACATATAAACTTGCGCTGATCGTGGCAGGTTCTTTTGTATTCGAAGAGGACGGAGAATACCGGACTGTCACGGCGCCGGCGGGATTAATGCTGAATGAGAGAACGAACTTTCATGTTGTCTCCGAAGAAGGGCTGCGGACGAGGACCATTTTCTTCCGGCCAACGATCATCAGAGACGAGTTTACCATCGAAGCCATAAATTCCGGAAAGTTCGAGAAATACTTCAGTGCACTTGATAAAAGTATACGGGAAACGGGTGAGGAGACGGATCCGAAAGATTTGTGCTGGGATCGTGCGCGTATGGGCAATCACCCGTTTGAAGAGTGCTTCATGAACGAGATGGCATATCAGGATGCGCTTCTGCTTATCCACTTTACTGACTACGCGCGAAAGTTCGTCTGCTATTCGCTGATGCAACAGGAACTCGATATTCTGGGCAGAAATTTTGACAGCATCGCATACGAGATCAACCACCAGGCAGACAATCTCTGGATCTTGAGGATCCGCTATTTTCTGATGACGATCCTTTTTATGTCGACGGCGGATGTCTACAGGTATAACCGTCAGGTGGAGATCTACAAAGATCCGTTTGTGGCGAAGGTAGCGAGTTATCTGTGGCTGCATATGAGTGATGAGATCACGCTTTCCGGGATCCTCCGCAAGTTTTCCGTCAACAAGAACCAGCTCAACGATGCGTTTAACAAAGAGGTTGGTATGTCGTGTATGAATTATCTCGAGCATTTACGCATCAATTGGGCGAAAAATGCATTGCAGTACAATTTTGATTCGATTCCGATCAGTGAGATCAGCAGGCGGATCGGCTATAGCGATACCAATTACTTTTCGAAGGTGTTTAAGAAGCATACCGGCATGACGCCGACGGAGTTTCAGAAGAATATGGAGGATCTGCGCTGATTCTCCTTTTTTTTGTGCTCATTTTTCTAACGCCCCTTCTTTCTTTTCCTGTACCCTCAAGTCAGTACAGAAAGGGAGGAACGAGAAATGAAACGACCAGTCATTCTTGCAATAACTATGATGCTATCGTGGTCAGTGCTTTTCGCATGTGCGAAGAAGGAAGAGGAAACTTCGCAGGATACGTCGGCGGAGGCGACGACTTCAGAGGAAACCACGACTACGACGACATATGCCGCGCAGCATAAAACGGAGAACGAAACTGTTCACGTGAGTAAGGGTATGATCCCACAGGTGATCGAGAAAAAAGTGACCTATGTGCAGACGGAGAAGGACGGGCCGTGGGATGTGGAATCCTATGAGGTCCTGAACTGGGGATGGGAGGATAGCTTTGTTATTTTGAACTCCGTGTGGTATGTGGAGAGCAATGATGCCTGTGCGTTGTATTCGGGACTGGATGAATCATATTCCGGTAAGAAGGCATCGTTGTATCTGCATTATAAAGATGATCTGGAGGACTGCCGGCCGTCAATAGGGAAGGATGCGGATGGCACGCCGAAGATGGATCTTACGTTGAAGATCACGGCGAATGCGATTCTGGAATGTGACGGGGAAAAGAGGTATCTTGGTGACTTCAAGGTTTATAAGGGAGAAGTTTATGAAGACGGAACGTCCAAAGTATATGTGGAAAATGCTGAAGGCAAGGGTGTAATCCTTGGTACTCCTGATGTAAAGTCTGCGACGTGGGAAGACTTCTGTGCGGCTGCACCGTCGAGTCAGGATATTCTCATGGCACAGTCGGTAACCTACATACATGATATCTCGTTTTCCGAGGTTCCTTCTTTTTCGATCACGTCGGGTGATTTGAAAGATGGACGCTGGGATCCGAAGATCACGAATACGAAATTCAGAGAGAATCTTTCTCCGGATCTGAGCTGGGAGAAAGTAGAAGGCGCGAGCCGGTATGCGGTCTTCATGATCGATGGCGAATGGCTGCATATGGATGTGTTTACGACGGAGACGGCATTGGCGGAAGGTGCTTTTGCTCAGGGCGAGCGTGGCGCGCAGTATATCGGACCATATCCGCCGTGGGGAACGCATACTTATTCGGTGTTTGTCTTTGCACTGAAAGGGGAGTCAGGTGATGTTGCGTTCCAGTTCGACGCTGGCGGCAATGACATTAACAAGATCTATGAGGCTTTGAATGTCGACAAGGATGGAAATGCCGGTAATGTAGTTGCGTATGGAAGACTCGACGGAAACTATACGCATCAGGATTAAGATGGGATTGTGAAAGTTGCTCATCCTGGTTTTGGGCAGGGTGATCTCAACGACTGGGGTGAGCAGCTAGTGAATGATGTTAGCGCGGATCGGGGAAAAGTGCTTTTCGCGCTAACATGGGAAAGCTGAAGTTAGCGCGAATATTGACGGCAGAGACGGTAGCAAGAGCCGAATCGTGCCGTCATAAGT
>JAFWPB010000056.1 GCA_017545245.1 Clostridiales bacterium | reverse complement strand
TTTTTTGCCTGTTTTTCAGTGATTTTAAGTCGGAAAATGAAAATTGCCAATTTCCGACTTACTTTCTCAAAAAAAGAATTCCCAAATGGCGCGATTTGTAAGTCGTTTTTTGCAATTTCGACATTCGCGACTTATCTGCCCCATCATACCGCTCAAAAAGCACTAGCGCTGCGCCTGCCTGCTTATCGCCCCTATCCCACTGCTCGAAAAGCTCTGGCGCCGTAGCTGACCCCCAAAAGACATATTAAAGCCGGTCGAATGCCTGCGTCAGGCTGGTAATGCACTCCACACCTTTAGGTACAGGTTTTTCGAAGCGGTTCAGCCAGAGCGCGCGAATACCGACACTGCTTGCACCGCGGAAATCACTGCTGACAGAGTCGCCAATATGGATCACCTCATCTGGAGAAAGACCGGTTTCACGAAGAGCAAGCTCGAAAAGCTCCGGCCGCGGTTTATAGGAGCACGCATCCTCAGACGTAAACACCGCGAACGGCGTGAGATCATTGAAAGCAATTGCCTTCTTCACATCTTCTGTATCGATATTCGAGACCACATAGATCGGAAGCGGACTCTTCTCGAAGAAATCCTTCGTATCTTCAAAAAGTTCCGGCGCCACCCACTGCGCAAAAAGCATCTGCGCCAGCTCTTTTGGATCGGAAGGACATTGGAAATGTTCGACCGTGCGCTCGATCGACCGGATCTCGACATCCCGCTGCGTCATGAAATTCTCGCCGTAAGCGTTGTTGAAAATGCTCTGGAATTCGCGCCACCAGTAGCTGTCGATCTCCGAGGTGCTTTCGGCCTTTCCGGTATCGTATATGATCTTGCTGACCTGCTTCACGACCTTGCCGTCTTCGTGGGCCAGTGTCCCGTAAAAATCTACGAAAAATGCTTTAATCATGGTACTCTCCCCGTGCGGCAGGATTCTGCCATTTTTCTTGATACCATTTTACCACGCATCTGGCCGAACCATGTATCAGATACCCAGCGCTTCCTTCACAATACGGTCATACTCGTCTTTCTGTTCCTGGGTAGGCTTCTGGTAATTCGTGTTCTTTTCTGTGAAAAAAGCGCCGCAGTCGGCCTGATCATGGCAGGCTCCGATCACATTAAAGATATGCACGTTCGGATTGTCGCTTTCCATTATTTCTGCCACATGATGGACATCTGTCGTTGCGTTCACAATGATCACCGGCTTGGTGGAAGTTTCGATAGCACGGATACGCGTCTCGCAGACAGTCGGATCGTACTTGAAAAGTGCCCGCTGGTCCTCATGGATACGAAGTTCAAAAAGCGACTCTTCCATATCTTCGGTAACACTGAGCTTCGCGCCGCTCCCGTCCTTTTCCAGTGCCTCACGAAGGTAAGAAAAATCGTACAGGTAATTCCCATCTTCCCTATAACACTCGAACATAAACAAGCTCAACAATTTATTCGAAAGGTTAAAATCCGAAAATTCCGATTGGCAGTAAACCGCGTACTGCATGTAACTGTAATAACAGGACATGTGCGTACCAAGCTGTCTCTCATATTCCCTGATTTCATCCGGGTCGGTGGAGTCTTTCATCTTCAACAACTGCTCCAGATTTTCAAAATAGTCGTCAAAAACATACTGCCAGATATATACCTGATCCAGAACGGCACAGTCGTACATGATTTCCTGTGTTAAATCGGAACTGAATACAACTTTGTCCTTTTTTGTTTCATAGAAATACTCCTTGATTACGTTGTCCTTATGCTTGATCAACTCGACCTGCAGCTCCGTGATCATATCCCTGTACTTCTTCGCCGTTTCTTTGCCAAAAAGATCGTCGCCGGCCGTGGTGTAGCAGTATTCATACATGCCGGGGAAATTCCTGGTTTCCCGAATCATCGCGGATTCCGACACATAAAGATCCGCATCGTCAGGATATCGGCCAAGCTGGTATGCGACAAACTGACCGCCCTTGCTTAATCCTTCCATGGCCCACTTCCCGTTCACGATCGTCTTCAATCCCTCGATCATGAAATGGAAATCTTCCGAAGCATTCTCATCTGTCAAATAGCCCATGTACTCAAGGTTCTTATAATTCATCTCGTCCAGATCTGGTTCATATAATCGGAATTCAGGCTCGAAGAAATTACAATTGTACCTCTCAGAAAAAGGATTTTCTTTTTCGAGTACAACTGTATTATTGATCTCATCGTTTGAAGTAAACTCGCCAAATTCCAGAAAGTAACCACCGATATAGAATAGATTCGGCGCGTCCTTTCCCTTATAGAAGCAATACATTCTCTGCGTAAATGTTCCTTTTGAAGGATCCTTGTGATCCAGCGGCATCTCATAGTACACCATGAACTGCCCGTTTTTGTACTTTTTGTCACGCTTCACATCGACCACGCCCGGCAGTTTCCTCAATTCTTCTTCAAAAGCGGCGGCCTCTTCGTCGGAAATGTACCTTGAGTCTTGTAATGTAACACTTGGAATATCAATAACTGGCCTTGTCTCAAGCAAAGTGTACGACGCCTCGCTTGTTTCCTCGGTGGTGGTTGTTTGTTCAGTTGTGGTATTCGCCGCAGTAGTCGCCTCGGTCGTCGTAGCAGTTGCCTGAGTTGCAGTGGTCTCCTCAGTCGTTGTATCCTTAGCTTTACTACAGGAAGTCAAAAGCAATCCAACCGTCAACAAAAGTGCACCGGTTCTTGTACCAAAATATCGATTCTTCATAAAATACCTCAACCTGTCAGATCTTCGGAAGGATCGGGAGAAGTGCTTTTGCCGTCTTCATACTCACACCCGATTGCTTCATATACGAAGTAAATTCTTCTTTCAAACTTTTTACTCTCTGAATGATTCCTGCACTCTTTCTTGCCGATAATCCCATTGCTTTTCCAGACGCAATCAGATCATCATATGTGATACCATCTGTTTTCCCCTGCACACGCATCTGATGTGCCCGTAACCACTGATTTTCGAGGTTATAGGCAAAAGCCAGGTCGTATGCCGGAGCAAGTTTCCACTGTCCACGCTTATCCATAAGAAAAGCAATGTTTTTAACGTGATCGTCCTGATTGACCAAAAGCACATTAAACACCATTCTGCGATATAGCTCTTCCACATCCGAAGCAGAATTGGTCAGACGCATCGTGACATCCGCTGCTTCTTCGTAACTCGACTGACCAGGCAGATTGTAATCGATATGCATGAGCGCAGCGTATGTCTGCATATGGATCTTCTGTTTCCCAATGCGGTCAAAGCGCTTGGTCATGAAGTGATAACGCCCGTTTTCTTCCCACAGTCTGCAGTCGCTCATACTGATTCCGATTTCTTTTGCCATCAAGGAATAAGCGTACTCGATTCTCGTATATTCGATTGCATCTTCCAGATTATGGTCGCCGTTCTTTTTCACGCCGTCGAACTTCAAAAGCCAGTATTCAAAGCCTTCTCCAGCATCGATCTGTCCGCTTCGGATCTCGCCGGTATCCTCATTCCATGCGATCAAAGCTTTTGCCCTGGCGCCTCCTGCCGACGTTCCCAGCTGGATCAGCTGTCCATATCCCGGATCATCCTGAATACGGAGTTTCTGATTCTTCTTGTCATTCAGTACGTCAGAAGCGAAATCGACCATCTTAGCAATATCGACCGACTCGTCCTTCCACATATCCGGACCATTAGCTGGACGGTATTCCAGCGCACCCATTCCGCGCTGACCTGTATAGCACAATCTGTCTACTGCGTTAAAATCATTGATCGAACGTCCTTGTTCACTTAGCCAACGTTCAATCACGCGGTTACCAAAAGAATCCGGCAGTGAATCTGCAATCAATCCTGGTGCTCCGTGAAAAGCACTGCCCGCGAGTTCCGGAAATGCGTAAACGCGGCTGTTTAAAGGCATCTTAACAGGAGAAAGCTCAATTCCGCTTTTCAGAAAATCCTTGTCATATTCAAATGCGAGATAGGCCTGGCCATCATCCTGGTGAATGATTCCAATCCTTGTTCCCCAAAGATATACTTCTGCAGTATTGATCATTTCTCATCCCCCCAAACAAAAGGAGCACTTCCTTTATTGTCACGGGTTCCGGATGCCCGGCTGCGTTTCGTTTCTTTTTCCAAATAATAAGACGGGCGTTTAGTCTGATCAGGGATCATTTCGACCATGCGTTCTTCAAGATCCATGGCACGAAGAAGTTTCATATAATTCGACAGACTGATATCTTCCCCGTTTTCAAACCTGGAGATACTTCTGACAGACACACCTGATTTCTCAGCCAACTCACGCTGTGTGAGTGGATAATGAATACGATACTGTTGCAGACGTTCGCACAAATTCTTATACTCGTCAATCATTGTCGCCACCGCTCCGCTTCTTGTTATATAGCCACACTTGTCTTGTTACAACTTATATATAACACAATGTGCAATATTTGTCTAGTTACTATTTCTATATTTTGTCTTAAGTTTACTCAGCTTTCTTCGGTACCAGTACCGGCTCGTAATCATACTCTCTCAAGTTATAGAATTCACCATTTTTCCTCGTCACTTCATAAAGCAGAAGGCCGTGAGCGTCGTACGTGTACGTTTCAGTCGTAATAGTCGGGCCGTCGCTATCATAATCGCCGAGAAGCGAAGACGATTCTTTCTTAAGGATATGGCCCTGGTCATCGTAAACATATGAGATTTTGTCCTCGGATTCACGTCTTCCCTCTACTGCGCTCGAGTATAGGGTGGGATTATTGTGCTCATCATACTCGATCTTCGTATCAGAATCCGAATACGGAGTTTTCGACTTGATATGTACGATATTTCCTTTCTCATCATACGTGGTTGTCTTGATGGAAGTATTCTCTCCGTCATCGGTTGTTTCCGTACAAGAATAGAGAACACCGTTTTTAAACTCGTATTCATAAGTAGTCGTATTCGAACCGTATTCTTCACGGATCAGATTACCGGCATCATCGTAGGAATACTTGTTTTCATATCTCAAAGTACCATCTATATCCAAAAGCTTTCTGGAGAGGAGATTACCATTTTCATCATACTCAAAATCATAATAGAAGTCTTTATTCCTGGAAGAGGCATTATTTTCATAAAAGCCCTCTTCCTTGATGACAAGATCATCGTCATTGTATGTATATACCGTCCGGATATCTCCAATGCGGCTGTCGTAGTTCTTTTCGATCTTCACACTCATGCGACCATGATCGTCGTACTCACAGTTATATTCGGAGATGTCATAATCATTATTTCTAAGATAAGTCGATCTCATATGTACAATGAGATACTCGATCTGTTTTCCGTCCGGTACCGGATTGGTCCACTCCGGAGTCGCCGGTTTTTCCGCCAAAGAAGCTTCAAGGTCTTCGTAAAGATCCTCGCTGTCTTTTTCTTTCTTTTTCGAATTCGCTCGGCAACCGCACAGCATGCTCACTCCAAGAGCCAGGCAAAGAACTGTGCGAATGCATCGTGAAAAGGTCTTCATGACGTTTCCTCCAACTTGTTCGGCGCTTTGGATAAAACATAAAAAGCATATATCGTAATGATCACAAGCTGCACGATCGTAACGTGAATGTCGATCAACAGGTAAGTTTTAACGCCTATGACAGCAAGCAGATAGCGGATGACAAAGTACACATTGAAAATAAGGATGAAGAGCGGCAGCGTCCATAGCGTTCTTTGCTTTTCTTCTTTTTCTCTGTTTTTATAGTAGATCACGAGGATGAATATCCAGAATGCGATTTCCGGAATGGCACTGGCCAAGTACCGCAAGTAAGCATATTTTTCCGCAGAACCAGCGCTTTTCATAAAGAAGGATTGAGCTAGAACGAGCGGAATTACGGCAACTGGCTTTGCCAGGATCAAGAGGATCGTCGCAAGAAGTCCTTTCGATGAATAACGCCATTTCGCATAAAGGAAGATCGAAATGAAACAAAAGACCGAAAGCACTGCAGTTACACAACTCTTAGGAAAGGAAAGAGCGGAATACGTTTTAATATCTATACTACTTATATATCTGGGAAGCAGAGTATAAAAATGCTGAACGAAATCGCAGAGACCTCGCGCCAGAAACCAGGCACCAAGCCACTTTGCACATTTATCTTTCTTTGACAGAATGACAATACCCAGGACTGCACACAGGCAAGGAATCATGAGTCCGCCATAAATGTAAACTTTGAATATAAACGAATACAGTAGATAGCTCATTCCCCGCTTCTTTCATCCCTTCTGAAGTGACTTAACTCCTTAAATTTTACCACTTTCCCCTTTTCCCGTTTTTATTCGATATGCCACAGCCGCGATGTATCGTATCTTTCAGGCAGTTCGGTCCAGTTGCCATTACTGACTTCAATGAACCATGTCATCTTCTGCTTCGTACGGTTGCTGTCCGAAGAAGAAGAGTAGTCACTGCTGGAACTACTGTCGTAATGGGTGGAAGTGCTTTTTCTTGATGGCGGCATGGACATTCACCTCTCATCATAATTATGTACTCGAATCAGGAACCAGAATCGGTTCATATTCATATTTGATGTACTGATCGAAAACTCCATCAACTTGTTCTAATTCATAAAGCAGTAATCCATTTTCGTCATAAGTAAAAACATATTCTATCGTAAGATCAGGTTGTTCTGTCTTCACACCATCGTTCCAAAAGTACTCGACTTTCGTCAAGACATTTCCACTCTCATCATAGGTAAACTTTGTCTCATAAAGCCTGTTATCATTATCTGACGAATGACTACAACGAATCTCATTGTTATGTTCATCATACTCGTAGGAAGCAGTAAAAGTCACTTCATCGTTGTTCTTCTGTTCGTAATGAATCACATTCCCATTTTTATCATATGTTCTTATCTCACTCCAGTTGATCGGTCCGGCTTGAACTTGTGTTACACCCGAGCTTTCAGAAGAAACGAGAGTACCGTTTTCGTATGTATATTCAACCCTCACGGAGTCGACAATTCCATGTCGTTCATAAATCAGATGTCCGTCATTATCATAACGATATATGTCAGTATCAATTGGATCATCTTTTCCCAAAACATACAGTTTTTTTGAAACGATCTGGCCTTGATCGTTGTACTCATAAGCGGCATAGCCATCTGCATATGCACCAACATGACCTTCGTATTTAGTCTCTTCGCGTATCAGAAGATCGCTGTCATTATATGTATATTCAGTTCGGGCTGATCCTGATCCAATACTTTCGACCATTGCACTTCGGCGGCCTTGTTTATCATATTCATACGCCTTGGTATTCACATCGCCATTAAAAATCTTTTCCGTCTCAAGAACCAGTACGTATTCCACCTTCATTCCATCTGAAATCTGATCCGTCCACTTCGGCACTTCCTTATACTCTGCTAAGGAAGAAGACATTTCTGGATAGATATTTTTCTTTGTAGTTGTCTGAACAGTAGTCGTTTGACTATCTTTACTCTCTTTACTTTCTTTTTTGAATATACATCCGTTCAGCATTCCCGCACAAAGAATAATGCTCATACCGATGCTGCATTTCCTTTCCAAACCTTTCATGACGCAACCTCCTTAATGCTAGAAAATAATGTTCATGATTTTTTATTATATCATGGTCATTTGTTTGACCTTCAAATGTTCAAAAGCAAAAAAAGGGGCAACTCAACATGAGTCCCCCCTTATTTTGGTGCACTTAACTGGATTCGAACCAGCGGCCTTCCGCTTAGGAGGCGGACGCTCTATCCTGCTGAGCTATAAGCGCATATGTGAAGAAAACGAAGTTTCTTAGTTACTTCAAACGTTCCATCGTCTTCTTCGTTTCAAATCTGACCTTTTCAAAATCAATCGTCATCAAATCATGTTTGTATAACACAAATTTGCCGTTGATCATTACTGATTCGACACACTTCGGTCCGCAAGAATAGACTAAAGCGGAGATCGGATTTCCTAAAGGCCACATTTGCGGACAATCATAATCAATGATCTGAATATCCGCTTTCATACCTTCTTCTATAATACCACAATCTTCAAAACCACATGCCAGATAGCCATTTCTTGTAGCCATATGGAACACATCCGAAGCTTTCATGACAGTAGGATCATAGGTCTTCCCCTTCGCCATAAAAGATGCAAGACGCATCTCCATGAACATATCCTGGTTGTTGTTGCTCGACGCACCATCCGTACCAAGGCAGAGTCTGATTCCGGCTTTCTGCATGCCAACCATATCCGCAAATCCGGAAGCCAATTTCATATTGCTTGAAGCATTATGTGCCACCCAGGACTTTCTCTCCGCAAGGATCCGCATATCGTTTTCCGTAAGATGTACACAGTGCGCCGCCACAGTAGTATCGCTCAGGAGTCCTGCCCGATCAAGATACTCTACAGGTGTGCAGCCGTAACTGCTCATGCAATCCTCATTCTCTTTGATCGTTTCAGAGATATGCACACTTACCGGAATATCGTATTTCTTCGCAAGTTCAGAAAGTTCTGCGTAAAAAGAACCCGGATAGAGATACACGGAATGAACGAGAAGGCTTGGCTTGACCAGTCCTTTTCCCTGTTCATTACAAAGCGCAATAAAATCTTCAACGTTTTTACTGTCTGCCGACCAGACACCGTCTTTGCAGGTCTTACCCATCGCCGTCTGCTGAAGTCTGAATCCTGCCTCAGCGGAAGCCAGTGTGATTTGATTCGCTCCATCGTACATATTAGCAGCACATGCCGTACCACCTTCGATCATCTCCGCCAGTGTCAGAAGATGACCATAGGTAAAGTCATCAGTGATCATTCGGTCTTCTCTTGGAATGATCTCTCCAAACAACCAGTCCTGAAGAGAAAAATCATCTGCTATATTTCTGAAGATCGACATAGGTGTATGCGCATGAGCATTGGCAAATGTCGGGCAAAGGATCTTATTCTTACCTTCGTAGACACTCACATCGTCATCTGAAAGCAAGCCCGCTTTTTCCAGCGCCTCTTCCTTCGAAAGGCCTACATATCGGATCTTATCTTCATATACTACGCAATAGGCGTGTTCCATAACAGAAACACATGCATCATCATTAGACGTAACGATCGTAATATCAGAAAAAACAGTTGCTTTGCTCATTGTTTTACTCCAGATCCCAAGAATGAATATAGTGATCCTGTTCCGGTGTCAGCTTATCAATGGAGCATCCTTTCGCCTTCAAAAGGAACTCGCCGACGCGATTATCGATCAATTCAGGTGTGTCATATACGTGTTTTGCAAGAGATGCGCCGTGTTCAGCAATATAACGTGCGCTCTGGGCCTGAAGGGCAAAACTCATGTCCATGATCTCAACCGGATGTCCATCACCGGAAGCAAGATTTACAAGACGTCCCTCTGCCAGAATACAGATCACACGTCCATCTTCCATGACATATCCTTCTATATTATTACGAAGTTCTTTCTTATCCACAGCCATTTCAGCAAGCTGCACCAGGTTGATCTCGACATCAAAATGGCCTGCATTGCAGCAGATCGCGCCGTCTTTCATCTTTTCAAAGTGCTGTTTTGTGATGACATCTTTACAGCCAGTTACAGTAACAAACACATCACCAAGCGGTGCCGCCTGATCCATCGTCATGACTTCATAACCTTCCATGATCGCTTCACAAGCCTTGACCGGATCGATTTCTGTTACGATGACACGGGCACCCATACCCTTCGCACGAAGAGCGACGCCCTTTCCGCACATGCCAAATCCGGCAACAACCACCTGTTTACCTGCAACAACAAGATTGGTGGTAGCCATGATTGCAGTCCAAACAGATTGACCGGTTCCGAAACGGTTATCAAAGAGATGCTTACAACGAGCATCGTTTACGGCAATAACAGGATATGCCAGTCTTCCCTCTTCCTCGAGGATCTTCAAGCGGTGTACGCCTGTTGTGGTTTCTTCACAAGCACCAAGCATCTTCGGTACCAGATGGCTGTGGGTCGAATGCAAAAGCATCGCAAGGTCTCCGCCATCGTCGATAACAATATCCGGACCGAAAGCCAGAGTCATTTCAAGATGTCTTCTGTATGTATCCGGATCTGCACCATGAATACAGTAAACCTTCATGCCGCGCTCTACCAGTGCTGCCGCAACGTCATCCTGGGTAGACAATGGATTACATCCGGTCAAAGCCACATCTGCTCCGCCTTCTCTAAGAACCAGAGCCAGGCAGGCTGTCTTTGCCTCAACATGCACGCTCACCGAGATCTTCAATCCTTCAAAAGGCTTTGTCTCACGGAGTTCTTGTTCAATCGTACGTAGAACCGGCATATTCTTATATGCCCAGTCGATCTTGTGCTGTCCGCTCGGAGCAAGACTTATATCCTTGATTTCATATAATGGCAAATCACTCATACACGATCCTCCAGTTTTGAGAAAAACTTTTCCATCAAAGCGATACTGTTCTTAGAAGCATTATTTGCATTGGTCATGACTTCTTCATGAGACAATGGATTCGAAGTAATACCTGCGGCATAATTCGTGATACAGGAAACCGCAAGGATCCGCATGCCGGAATGGCTGGCAACGATCGCCTCTGCCACTGTCGACATACCTACCGCATCGGCACCCAGTGCACGCAACGCCCTGATTTCAGCCGGAGTCTCATACTGCGGACCCCTGGTATAGGCATAAACGCCCTTATGAATCTGAATACCAAGTTCATCTGCACAGGAAAGGATCGTTGAGATGAACTCACGATCGTAAACATAGGACTGATCCGGGAAACGGACACCAAATTCATCCAGATTCGCACCGCGAAGTGGAGAATCACAGAAGAATGAAATGTGATCCGTGATGACCATCAGTTCGCTCGGTTTCATATTTTCATTGATTCCGCCGGCTGCATTGGTCATGATCAGGTTCTTTACGCCAAGTTTAGCCATAACGCGGACATAGAAGGTTGCTTCCTGCGTGGAGTACCCTTCATAGAAATGGAAGCGGCCCTTCATGATCAGTGTCTTTCTTCCGGAAAGAACAGCGAGTAAAAGCACGCCTTCATGTCCCTGGACAGTTGTCTTCGGGAAATACGGAATATCCGCATATGGAACAGAAGCGAGCACTTCTGCCCGCTCCGTTAAAGGTCCGAGACCGGAACCCAAAACTAAACAAGTATCAGGGATTTCAGAAAGCTGAGATGAGATATACTCACTCGCCTTCGAAATCTTCGTAGAAAAATCCAGATCAGTCATTGGCATCCTTTCCACAGCAATTCTTGTACTTCTTACCACTTCCGCAAGGACATGGATCATTACGTCCTACTTTCTTGGAATCTCTCTTAGCCGGCTCACGTGTTTCTGTTCCAGCGTTCTGGTGTGCTTTCGCATCTACACCGGACTGTGCACGCTTAGCTGTAGCATCCAGTTGGGCACTTCCGTGGCCTTCCTGAAGCTTTCTTACGGAAGACTTTCTCTCGATCTTCTGACCAGCTTCGATGTTGGCCTTCATTATCAAACGAACTGTATCATTCTGAATAAGCATATTCATCTCGTCGAACATCTCAGAACCTTCCAGTCTGTACTCAACAACCGGGTCCTTCTGACCGACACTTCTCATACCGATTGCATTTCTGAGCTGATCCATCGCATCGATATGATCCATCCACTTCTGGTCAACATTGAACAGAAGGATCTGACGCTCTGCTTCACGGAATACTTCCGGTGTAAGCTCTTCATCACGCTGCTCGAGTTTTTCAAGACCCTGCTCAACCAGTTTCTCGGAAATTTCTTCAGCATCAACCGATTCCTTAGCAGATACAGCATCAGAAAGGTCTTTTACAACACTCAGATCACCGAATACATCAAGAACCGAAGCCTTAAGGCTAACGCACTCTTCAGACTGGATATAACCATCGAGAGCTACATTGCTGACTGTTCTCTCTGCAACAGTAGTGAGCATCTTCTTGATCGTTTCATGAATATCAACACCATCAAGAACTTTTCTTCTCTGTTCGTAGATGAGGTTTCTCTGTACGTTCATAACATCGTCGTACTCGAGAACGTGACGGCGGATACCGAAGTTGTTACCTTCAACCTTCTTCTGAGCACTCTCGATCTGTCTGGAAAGAATACCGGACTGGATCTCAACTGTCTCATCTACACCAAGTGTTTCAAATGCAGCGTTGGCACGTTCACCACCGAACAGACGCATCAGATCGTCATCCAGTGCCAGGAAGAACTTCGTGCGTCCCGGGTCACCCTGACGACCTGCACGACCTCTCAACTGGTTATCGATACGACGGGACTCGTGACGCTCTGTACCGATAATGAACAGACCGCCGGCTTCTCTTACCTTTTCTGTCTCGTCCTTGATTTTTTCCTTAAAATCTTTATTCAAAGCAGCAAAGCGCTGACGTGCTTCCAGAATGAGTTCATCATCTGTCTCGTTGTAAGCGGTGGAAGCCTCGATGAGTTCTTCGGTATAACCGAGCTTACGCATTTCCTGCTTTGCCATGAACTCAGGGTTACCACCAAGCAGAATATCGGTACCACGACCAGCCATGTTGGTTGCGATCGTTACTGCACCATAACGTCCTGCCTGAGCAACGATTTCAGCCTCACGGAGATGGTTCTTCGCGTTCAAGACTTCATGCTTGATACCCGCACGGGTGAATATCTTGGACAGGAACTCGGACTTACTTACTTCAACAGTACCAACCAGGACCGGCTGACCCTTCTCATGTGCTTCCTTTACCTGTCTCAGAACTGCAGCATATTTACCGCTCTGGTTCTTATACACTGCGTCATGCTCATCGATACGGGCGATCGGTCTGTTTGTCGGGATCTGAATAACGTCAAGACTGTAGATCTGACGGAATTCGGATTCTTCTGTATACGCTGTACCGGTCATACCAGCAAGCTTACCGTACATACGGAAGTAATTCTGGAATGTGATCGTAGCCAGTGTCTTCGACTCACGCTCAACCTTAACGCCTTCTTTTGCTTCAATAGCCTGGTGGAGACCATCGCTGAAACGACGACCATACATCAGACGACCTGTAAAGTCGTCAACGATAATAACTTCGCCGTTAGTAACAACGTACTTCTGGTCACGCTCCATAGTACCGTTGGCCTTCAAGGCATTGTTGATATAGTGCTGAAGATCGAAGTTTTCCGGATCAGACAGGTTATTGACGCCGAAGTGCTTCTCTGCTTTTTCAATACCCTTTGCAGTAAGTACTGCTGTCTTTGCTTTCTCATCTACTACGTAATCGCAGTCACCGCTGACATCATCGATGTCGACCTTCTCGTCTGTCTCAACAACGACAAACTTCTTCAATGTCTTAACAAAGCGGTCTGCCTTCGTGTACATATCAGAGGATTCGCCGCCCATACCGGAAATAATAAGAGGTGTACGGGCTTCATCGATCAGGATACTATCGACCTCGTCGACGATGGCATAAGCCAGTTCACGCTGAACCATCTTTTCCTTTCTGTCGACCATGTTATCACGGAGATAGTCGAATCCGAATTCATTGTTCGTTCCGTATGTAATGTCGGAGTTATAGGCCTTACGACGCTCATTGTTATCCAGGTCATGAACGATTAAGCCAACCGAAAGACCAAGATACTTATAAACCTTACCCATCCACTCACTATCGCGTCGAGCCAGGTAATCGTTAACCGTTACAACGTGAACGCCTTTTCCTGTAAGAGCATTGAGATAAACAGGAAGAGTAGCTACCAATGTCTTACCTTCACCAGTTTTCATCTCGGCGATACGGCCCTGATGAAGAATGATACCACCGATCAGCTGTACGCGGTAAGGACGCATGCCCAAAACTCGCCAAGCTGCTTCTCTTATCGTAGCAAATGCTTCTGGAAGAATATCATCTGTAGATTCACCATCTGCTAAACGCTTCTTAAGGACATCTGTCATTCCCCTAAGTTCGCTCTCAGACATATTGGAAAACTTATCCGAAAGGCCTTCGATCGATTCAACGATCGGCATAATGTGCTTGATTTCATGATCACTGTGTGTACCAAAGATTTTGGTAATAATACTCATTTTTACTTGTTTCCTTCCATTTTCCCTTTATTATCGTCGAAAGAACCCAGGTCCATGCGGCTAAGCACAGTACGATAGCCATCTGCACCATAGTCCAAGCAACGTTTTACACGACTGATCGTCGCAGTGCTGACACCTGTCTCATCGAATATCTCGGAGTATGTATGTCCCTTAGCAAGTAAGATAGCTACTTGGAAGCGCTGGGCCAAAGACTTGATTTCAGAGATCGTACAAAGATCCTCAAACAAGGAATAGCATTCTTCGCGAGACTTCAGAGTAAGAATCGCGTCAAAAAGATCATCCATATGTTTGTCTTTCAGTTTGTCGTTCATAAAAACCTCAATCAACAAAGCCCATCAATGTATCTACAAAACGCCCAAAAAAGCCACTGACTACCAGAAACACACCAAGTGTGATCAAAAGAATGATAACGACCGCAACAAGAAGACGCTTAGTGATCAACTCACGATTGTGCCTACGCAAAACGTCGCCAATAGACAGATCCCGATCCCGGATTTCACGCTTACCGGATTGGCGGGAACTACCAACTTCACGTACTTGCTCGCTGCTATGTTTCAATTCCATCCTCCAAGTAAATAGATTTACTCAAAATATCAGCACTAATAATATACAGCAAGGTTTAGATTGTGACAACTTTTTTTCGTAATTTTATAATATATATAATATATATGCGTAGAATCTCAGAAACGCAACGGAATTCTATTCTTCCTCCTTTCTCTCTTCATACCTGTGTGATTCGCCATACTCTTCGATTTGAAGTGAAATGCCCCTGATCATTGCATAGTCAGACATATCACGGATCAAATCTTTACATGATGCATCCCCGTTTTTCGGAATCACGAACAAAACCTTCTTCGAATGAATATCCTGCGAGGAGATCACGGTCTTTCCCCACTGTGCTCCTTCAAACGAAGACAGTTCATCGATGGATTTCTTTACCGTCTTCTCCAGGATCTTCTCGTTCTGGTAATACGGTGAGGTCGTGTCGATGCTCTTGATTACGGTTGCTTCATTATTCTCAAACTTACTAACCACCGGAAAATTATAAGGAAGATTCCCTCCGAACTGTTCTCTCAATGTATTTCCACGAGTAAAGTTATCTTTCTCCCAGATTGAATCCGACTCTTTCTCCTTTGCTTTTTCACTGCTTCCCAGTTTGATCTCATCGGCATACATGGACACTGACGTACTATAGCTCCTGGAAAGATCGATCTTTCCGGCTCCAAGGTGAAAGAAAACATCCACATAGATGCATTTATCGTTACCGCTGTAGTCCAGATATACGGACATTTCTTTAAGCGGGTCCGTGACGACCCAGTTCTCTTTACAGATGTTTCTATACTCCAGAAGGATCCGATCCCGCACATATCTACCAAATACTGCTGTCCCCAGCACATCTTCCAGATCCACACCGGTTGCTCCGCTTACTGACCCAATCACTCCTAATGCTGAATCTACCGAACTCATATCGACATCAATGAGGTCTCCGAGGCCAAAGGACTTCGATATATCATCCATACATGAGATTCCCTGCGTTGCAAAAGGAATCGCCACATTCAGTTCCGTGATTACATTTTCAGTTGCCCGCTGAACGTAGAGCTCGGCATTTACGGTCGTCATAGAAGTCAGAACTGCAGCAAGAAGCAAGATAATAAAAGGCATGGCAATCGATGCTTCCAGAACGATCGACCCGACACGATCTCTTGTCTTTCTAATTATCCGCATACAAGTCACACCTTCTTTCAATAACATATGGTGTTCCTTCTAAAGTTCCGATTCCCTTGACTCCCGTATACAACGTTTTACCAGCATCTCGTTCGATCACCGTCCGCATCCGGCTTAGTAGCCAGTTTTCAGGAACAAACAGAAGCAAAACGCGGAAATAGTCCCGATAATCAGCATATGCAAACCCGCCAAGCGTTGAAATCACTTTATCATTGTAAAATATCGGAACAGATTGTCCGTTAATCAGTTTAGCCGTGTCTGTAATGGCACGGATATAGGCCATAATAAATAGAATCGCATATTGAATCGAAAACGGATCGATGATCACCGTACCTGCCGAGATCAACGCTATGATCAAAGCCATGACTTCCGCAATAATGAGCGCCGTCTGTTTCTTGGCCTCATCCATCATAAAAGACCCGAAATCCAATATCAGCCTGGTACCAAACAAAATTCCGTCTACTGCAGCGTGATTGACCCATTCGTGGTCTGATCCGATCAGCAGATATTCAAGGTCAGATTTATTCTCACCATGGATATCCGTAAAAGCCACGCCTGTCATATTCTTTTCCGGTTTAAATCCATCCGTCGTAATATAGGTATCGATTCTCGAATCGAATTGAAACGCAGCATATTCGTTCATGATCATCCGGTCGACAAAGCCTGGAAGATCAGCATCCATATATGTATCAAACATTGAAGTCAAAGACGAGATCGATGTCGGGTCAAACATAGAAACACTGGCCGAGGAATCTCCAAGTTCAATCACGGAACTGCTTTTCTCTTCCCAGGCCATTCTTGCGTCATCCAGGAATTCATTGAATGTATCCACCTTATCGCCGAATCCCGAGTCCTTGATCATGCCTCTCAATTTGTCGAGGATACCTGAGACATATTTCTTATTGTCCAGCAGAGTGTGGAAAGTCGGCATCCAGCTGGACAGCCCTTTACCGGATATGTTCTTGGATCGGATGTCGGAAATGGAAACGCCAAGCTGCTCCAAGATCGCATTTCCTTCAAAAGCGATACCTCTTAGGCGCATAAAGTCCAAAATGCTGCTTCGTAATGCATTGTTATCGAACTCACCTGTTAACGCATACGAGAATGAAGTATTTTCAATACTTTTCGTCATTCTATCAAAGACAGCCGATCCTTGTTTCACATCTGAGATGGCATATACGCCGTACCAGGTTAACAGATTCCGGTCAAACTGTGACAGGATCTGTTCCACCTGATGTGATACTGCCTGGGCAAGCACAACTTCCCGCTTACGCTTATATGCACCTTCAATGTAAATGCTTTCCAGAATGATCATTGCCGAGAGTATCACACAAAGAAATACCGTGATCGATCCATGTCTTCCCAAAAGTTTCCGTTTCATAGTGCCCTCCCTCAATTAAGAATGATCTTTACTGAATCGTGAAGTCCTCTTGCCAGCCGATATGCTTTTTCAGGGGAACCGGTTTCAATCGTCCAATGATTCTCAATGTTGTTATGCGGAACAAATTCGAATATCTTGTCCTTCTTGTTGCTCTTTTCCAAAGAAGAGATCGAGATATCGGCAAGATAATAGGTTCTTCTGTACATCAGCGGACTGACGACCACAAACATACAAAGTGTCAGAAAGACAGCAACAAATGCGAACATTGATTGAATAGTATTCAAAGAAATCACCTCCTGCTTCAATATAGCAGGATTGGTTTTTCCATACTTGAGACGAAATCGACAAATTCCGACAAAAGAACCAGCCCTATCACATTTCGAGATTTCGGACTGGCAATTCGAAGTTTATTAAGTAGCCCTGGCAATACTTAGAAGTAAAGAAAATACGGGTTTTGCTTTTTCTCCAATCCGAGAACGGTTTCCCCTCCATGGCCGGGATAACAGCGTATACTGTCGTCCATCGCCTTGAGTTTCTGGATCGAAGCTTTCATATCCGATTCTGAACCGCCGAGATCGGTACGACCGACACTTCTTTCAAAAAGCATATCGCCGGTAAACATATATTTCTTGTTGTCTTCCGTTTCAAACAGGAAGCAGACAGAACCTTCTGTATGGCCAGGCGTAGAAATGACAGTCAATGAGAAAGGCTCGGCAATACCAAAGTCCAGATTGGAGTACTCCTCTTTAGTAAAAGTAACGGTCTCCTGCTTCACTGTTACCTGAATTCCAAAATCGATCGCAAAATTGAGCCTTGGATCAGGAAGCATCTCCTGGTCTTCTTTCGCAATATAACAGGGACACGAAAACTTTGATATCAGTTCATCCGCGGTTGAGATATGGTCAAAATGACCGTGCGTACACAAAACAGCCTTGACATCTAAGTCAGTCAAGGCTGTTTTTTCCCAATGCACACATGGATCGATGACAATAGCTGAATCGCCAAATGCAACTACATACATATTGGCCTGTACAAGTCCATATGGAAATGTATGAATCTTCATGCAATTACCCTTAATAGTTCTGGTCGCGGACAAGTTCACGCCAATCAAGATCACCACGGTCGATTGCAAGAATCAGGATTTCGGCGCTCGCAAGGTTTGTCGCATACGGAATACTGTTGTAATCGCAAGCCTTCAAAAGAGGATTGATCTCATTATAATTGGCAAGCTGTGTATCGCGCAGATAGATCACGGAGTCGATCTCATTGTACTCCGCACGAGAAGCAAGCTGATCAAATCCACCGGAATAATCAGTGGAAAGTCCGACAACATTCAATTCCGCAGCGGATTCAAGAAGCGTGGCTGTGTTATGAAGAGAGATCAAAGTGTGTTTCGATAACAATTGACGATAAGCAATGCAAAAATTCACGAGAAGCTCATTCTTCCGATTATCTGCCATAATAACGATCTTCATTCCAGCTGCCTCCAAAGATTTATATATATATTCTACTAATATCAACAGAAATCTGCAACAAAAATTTATCATTTTGCACGAAAAGGACTCACTTACTGATCCTGATCCTGATCCGTATTCGTATTGGTATTCGTGTTTGTATCCGTATTCGTGTCCTGATTCTGTTCCTGAGTACTTGATGTAACATCACCGATCGGAGGAAGAGTTTTCTTTGTTTTCTTTTTCTCCTCTTCTGTTTCTGGCACATTAAAATATGCCATCATCATTTTTTTCGCGATTTCAATCGTGGAAGCACCCCACTCACCTTTCTCGATACAAAGAGCAATACAGATCTCCGGATCATCATAAGGAGCATAACAAACGAACACACCATTTGAGTATTCCATGTTGATTTTCTCAAAACCCGTCTCTGCAGTACCTGTCTTACAGGCAACAGCAACTGGAAAATCTTTGAGATATTTATGGGCTGTACCTTCTTCACTTTCGGCAACCTGACGCATGCCGATGTGAATGGCGTCCAGATATTCTTGCTTGATTCCGAGCGGTATCGCTTCTGTAGGACCGGAATACAAAATCGATCCATCCGCAGCAACCACTTTATCGATAACATGAGGAGTCACAAGATTATTGGTAGCGATTGCTGAAACGTATCTTGCAAGCTGAATAACGGTATAACAGTTGTCGAACTGTCCGATGGCAGCCTGAGCCGTGTCAGCAATATGCCAGTCTGTATCTTCATCTACAGTACTGTTTTGACGCAAAAGCCGCTTATTCGCCTGATTGGCCCGGACTCCCGGGATCTCACCAGGAAGATCGATACCTGTCAAACTTCCAAGGCCAAGGCGCTGACCTGTCTTATCGATATTACTGATCGTAGCATCAACACCGATAGTTGCAAAATAGATATTGCATGAGGTTGCCAGACCGGATGTCAGATCCAGCATTCCATGTCCGCCTTCACGGCGTTCCATACATTCCCAGCGCATACCGCCAAAATCGGTCGGGCTGACGCACTTCACTTCACTGTTTTCCGGCGTGATTCTTCCGCACTCCAGTGCAGAAAGAGCGGTAACCAGTTTAAAAGTCGATCCCGGCGGATACATGGACATAATTGCACGATTCCAAAGAGGCATGTCAACCGCGGTAACGTTCTTATACTCATTGATACCGAGATAATACTGTACCTGTGCTTTCGCCTGAGCATCGCCTTCCATAGAGAGAACAAAGTCATTCGGATCAAAATCAGGATACGAACACATTGCCAATACCGCACCTGTTTTCACATTCATAACGACAAGGGAACCGGCTGTAGCAGTCTTCATTCGCTCATCTTCCGGTTTTGCCTCTTCTTTCAACATAGCATTATGGATATATTCCTTAATACTGTCGATTCCAACCTGCTGCAGATTCGTATCAATCGTAAGCTGCACCTGCGCACCAGAAATCGGATCCGTTCCAAGCTTTGAATCATAGAAAACACCATTTTCCTGGTCTGTAGACCAGACATTATACGGCTTTTCACCGTACTGACCATGCAGATACCGCTCCATCTGTGCTTCTACACCCGCCTGGCCGACAAGGTCTGTTGCCATGTAACCGACAGGAGCAAGTTCCGTAAGACGTTCCTGGGAAATCTTTCCGATGTATCCAATAACATGGGAAGATACTTTTGCCAGAGGTGTATATACGCGTCGATATTCCTTATTCGCAAGAATACCCATGAAATGGTAATTCTGCTCCATGAGAATGCGGATCAGTTCTTCCGGGACATCCTTTGCAATCAGGATCGGAGTTCCTGTTTGGAATGCCCAGTTGTCTGTAAATATCTGATAACGGATCTTA
This sequence comes from Clostridiales bacterium, assembly GCA_017545245.1. Taxonomy (GTDB): domain Bacteria; phylum Bacillota; class Clostridia; order Saccharofermentanales; family Saccharofermentanaceae; genus Scatonaster. The sequence continues at coordinate 81,961 of JAFWPB010000056.1, read as the reverse complement.
ATGATCCTGTACGCTTCTTCCTCCGAATAGCTTTCACTCAGGCCAAACTTACGGCGAAGATAGAGGAAGAAAATCTGCGGATCACTCTTTACATAGTTATCGGAATACGTAACGATCGTATTCGGATTTGGTTCCTTCATGTCGAAGAGATTTCGGTTCGTCTGCCACAAGGCGATCTCCTCATCCGTTTTCTTAAAAGCATAAGGATTGATCGAGAAATAATCGTCAAGGCTTGCAACCGGAACACAATTATACTCATCAAAAAGGTAGGAAAGTTCCAGGCACATGCTGTTCAACTGCTCATTTTCCAGGCCGGCATTTGCGATCATAAGCGTGTTGATCTCTTGATTCGTCGCGATGACACGACCATTACAGTCAACAATATCACCACGAGGAGCAGGAACTGTGTACTGTCTGGCCACGCCGACCGAAGTCGCCGAAATCTTCTTGGAGAAATCCGAGAACTGCAGCATTGCCGTCATGATCAGGATCAGCATACCGAATACGCAGAAGATCGTGCCCAAAATGAAATAACGGCTGGTCAAACTAGACAAAAGACGATCGAATATAGAGGCCGAACCCAGTTTCGGAGTACTGGATACGTGGTCTTCGTCAAAAACATATAAATTATCATCATCTATACGCTTTGCCATTTTTCTCTCTCCATACTATAACCATCAATAAGTGTGGAACGCATTCCCTTGGAATACGGACCTACAAAACGAAGCAGCAAAAGGATCGGCAACGATGCCAGAGCATTGACCAGAAGCTGCGGAAGCAGACTCGATACAAAAATATACCGGGGTGAATAATACGATGTCAGGTTTCCTGAAAGTGTAAAATACAACCACGAGACAAGATGTCCGGTAAGACTATACACGATCGTCATCAGTTCCACCTGCGCGATTCCTAAGAAGAGTTTTCTTCTGAAACGACGACGGAATAAAACAGACGACAACAAACCGATATACATAAAAGCCAGCATGCCTACTCCAAGTAAAGCGGCAGGCTCTTTATCCAATGCCACGATAACCGGTCCGGAAAAATAATCACGAAACATGCCCACGATCAGGCCAACAACGATTCCATCGAGTGTACCGAACATGTACCCTGCCAGAGCAACAAACACAAGCATCAAGTCCGCTGTTCTTCCAAAGAGACAGAACACCTTGGAAAATGTTACCTGAAGGCAGCATACACTGGTAATGTAGAACGCATATAGGATGATCTGGCGAGCACGTTTCTGCTTATTCATAATTCCGTATCTCCCGGGTCAGCCAGCGTTGTTTCACCTGATTCAGCAGGAACGGCTGCAGTTGTCGTCGCCTCAGTATTCGCAGGAGTTTCCGAAATATCCGGGGCAGTAGTTGTCTCAGTAGAACTCTCAGAAGTATCCGTTTCTTCTTTTTCACCATTGGTCGGAACCATGATAAAGACGTCTTTAATGTCGCCGACCGAAGCATACGGGCGAAGTGTCGCCATCGGATGTTCGGGGTCCGATTCATCAAAGGATTCAATCACACCGATAGGAATACCTGCCGGGAAAAGGCCACCTTCACCACTCGTTACAAGTTCATCGCCAACATGAAGCACGACATTGGAAGGAATACGTGTGATCAGGCAAAGGCCGTCGTTTTTCAACGTAATATCACCGGTTACCAATACGATCGCACCATTTACCACATTGACTTTCGCACTGACCGAAAAGCCCTCATGCAGGAGCGGCAGTACTTTTGAAGAAGAATCATCTGTAACCATCACACGACCGACCAGATTCATTCTGGCATCTACGACCGCATAGGACGTGGTTCTGGAATCAAAGTCATCCTTCTCACCTACATTGATCCGGATAACACTGAACCAGTCATCCGATTCACGGGTCAAAACGGAAGCACCGTAAATATGGTAATTTTCAAATGTATCTTGAATCGAGAACGCACTCTTCAGCTCTTCCCAACGGAGTTTCGCTTCTTCACCCTGCTGGATCTTGTACTCCAGTTCAGCAATCTCCTCACGGAGCTCCTCGTTTTCTTTACGGATCTCCATACCTTCGGCAATAGCGGCGTAGAAATCCGATATCTTCGAGCCGGCTTTCTTAAAGACCGACTGAACCGGGTCAATAATGACAGACAAAGGCTTTGTCACGTTGGATAGAGGACTGCCGGGAATAGCACTGAATACGATAAAGGCGATCAAAATCAGTGTTACCAGTACGATCACAAATATCTTGTTAGAAAACAATCTACGCAAAAAGCAAGACCTCCAAAAAAGATTCTCATGAAAGTATACCACACTTTTAACGATGCTTCCTGTTTTGCCCTGAATATATACGAATTAACTGAAAACACACAGCTTTCTGCCATCGGACAGATATCTCAGTTCATCAAGATTCCTGTCAAGGTAGAAAACCTGGTTGGAAAGCATGCTATCACGGGTCGGATGATCAATATTGATGTTGTTCAGAAAATCATACAAAAATTCTTTACTGATATCCCCGTTATCCTCGATCAAGAGCATTTCCGATGTGCATACAGGCAGCACAAAGAAATTCGTGTGCTGAATACAGGCGAATTGCTTCAATTCCTGAGTTCTCAAAACGGCGGAAGCACCGTAATAGTCCATGTCATACTGGAGGACGAACATTCCGGGTGCATCATCCGGAACAGACTCTTTATCCTTGGCGAAATCCCGCATGTCCTTGATCAGTACCTTATACCGAAGCATATTGTCAAATGCCTTATTCATAACCGTTTCCGGGTCGACCTTCCAATGCTTGCACAGTTCTTTATCCACAGTAACGGCACCCGTTCCCAGCATTTCGCTCTTCAGGTGGATCTGGACGATGATAGCCATATCACCGATGTATTTATGCAAAACACTTTTCAAAAGGACTGCGTTCCGCTCTGCATTGATCATCTTGATGACAAGAAGGTCCTTTGCCTTCTCCCAATTGCTGATTTTCCTGCTCATATCTTCTCCGGGAATCCGATTGATCAACATGAACGCCTCGATCTCACGAATGCAATCATCAATACTCTTTCCCTTGGAATACGAATCATAGAAATCTTCATAATAGAATACAGGCGCAATATTGTTGTCCTTTTTTCTGACGATGATCCCGTGAAGCATCTTGCCGTTTTTATTGATCATATCTTCTTCAATGGTGTACTCTTTTAGATTTTGACGGCCACTTTGCAATTCTTTTCGGAATACATTAATAAAATCCTCGAAAGAGAGAACGCTGGAAACCGTTTCATTCTTCGCTTTTTTCATATATTACCTCGTTTCTTCTTGTTCAAAACTAAAATACCCTTCATCTCTCATACTGATGGTCCTGCCTCGTCCAACGACGATATGGTCTAAAACTTCGATCCCGATCATCATTCCGCTCGAAACCAGATCTTTCGTCGTTTCAACGTCTTCCGAGCTTGGTACAGGATCACCGCTTGGATGATTATGAGCCAGGATCAGACCCGCAGCATTCACACGAACGGCGGTACGGAAGACCTCTTTGGATATGAAGCCGATCTGGTTCAATCCGCCTTTCGACACCAGCTCGTGGGCGATCAGACGTTTCTTCGAGTCCAGAAGAACAACATGGACTTCTTCGCTTTCCAGGAAAGACATCTTCGCCTCAAAATAGGATTTGGCTGTATCTGTCGAAAAGAACTGGACTTTATCCATCATATTCCCGTTCAGGCAACATCTTCTTCCGATCTCAACACATGCCTTCAACATGATTGCTTTTACTCTTCCGATTCCCTGAAGGCCGCTTAATTCTTCAAGCGTGATCTGGGATAATCCGCAAAGTCCATTTCTAAAAGAACTCTGTGACAGTAGTTCTGATGCAATCTCCCGAGCAGATTTTCCTTTCGTACCACTACGAACCATGATGGACAGTAACTCTTCATCAGATAACGATTCTGCACCAAACTCTTCTAATCGCTCATACGGTCGGATCGACGGATTCATTTCGCACATTTTCACTTTTTCTCACCTCCTTTACGCAAAAACCCGGTTATGAGTAAACTTCAATACATGAAATCTAATCTCATAACCGGGTCAGAATCCCGATATTAATGGGCCAAAGCCCGAATATCATCAAATTAATCTATATTCAGTTGTAACGCTGGTAAAGAATTATGCCTGCTCAGCCTGTTCGGTCTTCTTACCGCAGCACTTCTTATACTTCTTACCAGAACCACACGGACATGGATCATTACGTCCAATCTTCTCTACATGTACAATATTGTCTGTACGATACTGCTTGGTGATCTCCAGTCTCTTTTCTTCAGACAATACATTGTTCCAGCTCTTCAAGGAATAGAGCCACTCTGCCTTTGCATCGTGCATGTTGTAGTAGAGCTTCTCATAATCAACCTTTAGGGAAACTTCGGAGTCGTCGTCAACAGACTTGTAATCGTACTCTTCTGTCAAGCTGGAAGCAATTCCTTCGAGGAATCCAACAAAGATCTCCATGTTTTCTTTTCCGAAACCAAGAGTTTCAGCCAGTTCAACAGCCTTACCATTGAGAAGATCTTCATTATCCGGGTATTTGCTGAGGATTGCATCATAAGCATTCTTCTCCAACTCATAATACTTGGAAATATATGCCTTATAATCTGCCTCATTCTCTACAGTTTCAGAATGCTTTGTCCAAGATTCAAAATAACTCATTTCATGTTCCTCCATATTATGCAAGTTTGGCTGCAATAGCCTTTAAAAACTTTTCTGTATTGACGACACGCTTATTCGGATGATCCATCAAAGCATTCAGGTCGCCAGTAATGATACCTTCTTCAATCGTATCGATCGAAGCCTTCTCAAGTCTGTCAGCGAAATCAACCAGATCCGGTAACTCATCAAGCTGTCCTCTCTTACGGAGAGCTCCCGACCATGCAAACAATGTAGCCATCGGGTTGGTAGATGTGTTCTCGCCCTTGAGATGACGATAATAATGACGGGTAACTGTACCGTGAGCTGCTTCATATTCGTACTTTCCTGTCGGAGATACAAGTACGGATGTCATCATAGCAAGACTTCCGCAAGCCGAAGCAACCATGTCGGACATTACGTCACCATCGTAGTTCTTGCAAGCCCAGAGAATACCACCTTCAGAGCGCATTACACGTGCAACCGCATCATCGATCAGCGTATAGAAATACGTAATGCCGGCTTCTTCGAACTTGTCCTTGAACTCATTATCGAATACTTCCTGGAAAATATCCTTGAAGCGGTGGTCATATACTTTAGAGATCGTGTCTTTCGTAGCAAACCAGAGATCTTGCTTGATATCCAGAGCATACATGAAGCAGGATCTTGCAAAAGCCGTGATAGAATCATCCAGGTTATGCATACCTTCAATAACACCAGGTCCCTTAAAGTCGAAGATCTTCTTCTTCTCCTGATGTCCATCTTCATAAGTAACTACGAGCTCAGCTGTTGCCTTACCGGAAACATACATCTCTACGTCACGATACACATCACCATAAGCATGACGGGCAAGTGTGATTGGCTTCTTCCAGCAGGAAACAAATGGGCTGATACCCTTTACGAGGATCGGAGCTCTGAATACTGTACCATCCATGATTGCACGGATCGTGCCATTCGGGCTCTTCCACATCTGCTTCAGTTTATATTCATCCATACGCTGTGCATTCGGTGTAATCGTTGCACACTTTACAGCTACACCAAGTTCAACAGCTCGATTCGCAGCATCGATCGTAACCTGATCATCTGTCTCGTCACGATGCGGCAAACCAAGATCAAAATACTCCGTCTTAAGATCGACAAATGGAGTAAGAACAATATCTTTGATCTGCTTCCACATGATTCTTGTCATCTCGTCGCCATCCATCTCAACAAGTGGCGTTTTCATCTGAATCTTAGACATATTATTCCTCCGACATGCTTAGAAATACCGCATTATTCTAACTTAATTCAACATATACGTCAATCTGCAATTATATCTTCCCGGATGCGGTAAGAAGCACTTCCATGGACAGTTGCTCGTCCATTCTTCCGTTCTTGACCCACTGGTCTGATTCAAAGCAAAGATTATAAATTCTTTCGAGCTGTTCTATGGAAAAGCCCTTCGCCTGACTGACCAGATTTCTGGCAACAAACGGCTGTACTTTCAACCGCGATGCGATCATTCCCGCATCATTAAGCTCTTTGGCACAGATCAAGTGGCGGATATGTCTTGCCAGCATAAGTCTGATTTTTGCAATCGGTTCCTTTAATATAATAAGACTTTTAAATATTTCTAAAGCACGACCAGGCTTTCTTTGACCGATGGCATCGGTCATCTGGAAAACAGAGGCATGCACGTCCGGGACGCAGAGTTTGTCCAGTAATTCCATTGTGACTCTTGTCGTTTTCGTATATTCACAGTACAGAATGATCTTCTGCATCTCGTTATCGATTGACCGCATGGAAGAGTTTACACGGCTGATCAGGCTTGAGATACAGTCATTTCCCATAGAGATATTGTATTTGCCGCATCTTTGCAGGATCCATGTCTTAAGGACATCTTCATTCTGAAGATTCACTTCAATGAGAGAACCAACCGAAGAAACTGCATCGACCAGTGCTTTCTTGCGCTTATCGACCTTTTCCTCTATAAACAGTACGATTGCAAATTCAGGAACCGACTGAATTACAGATTTCCATTTTTCCTGGTCTTTAGCCGTGGACGGAGCACGATTGGCCCAGAATCCAGAATTGCGGATCACGGTCATTCTGCGTTTTGAAATAAAAGGCGGTGTACCAACCAGGCTCTGAAGATCATCAAGCGTCACTTCAGAGGACGATGCATCCTTCAAATAGTAGTCAACATTCTCGGCACCAGGAGAGATAACATTATCTTTCAGGACTTTTATAGCCTTATCGATCAAGAACTTCTCTTCACCGGTAAAAAGATAAACTCTCGAAAAGACACCTTTCGGCGCTTCGCTAAATACTGAAGTTACACTTTTCCAACCGCTGCTCTTTTCCTGCTTTGCCATATCGTCCTCACCTCATGAGAAATAATAACCAATATCCCACGAATTCTTCTTAATGTTCACCTGAACACACCCGGAAAGATCCGTTCTGAAAATGGAGATACCATGATCTCCCAGTCGTGATAACGTCTCTTTGGATGGATGTCCATAGAAATTATACCCCACACTTATGACCGCTGCATCTATATTTTTTGAATCCAGAAAAGATGCACCGGTTGAAAAGCGGCTGCCATGATGGGCCACCTTCAGAACCTGAATATCCTGAGGCAGCGTCTCTTCCAGCACATTTTCCGTATCTTCTCCAATATCGCCTGTAAAAAGAATGTTCGTACCCAATATCTCTGCCCAGATCACCATAGAGTCTTCGTTTCCACCAGATCTTGGGTTTCTTGGCCAGACAATATGGAGAACAATGTTTTCGTCTACGACATATTCACTGTTCGCAATTAGAATCTCTGTATTTTCAGGCATTTTCTCAAACACAGTCTTTAATTGCTCCATCTCATCGCTGTCACCCCAGTAAGGAGTATAGAAATGATCGATACAGCCAAGTTCATATAATTCAATGATCCCGGAGATGTGATCCGAATCAAGATGCGAGGCAAAGGCAGCATCGATCCTGGAAACATCGAGATACTTCATCACAGACTGAATCTTCTCCCCGCATCCTACATTACCTCCATCTATCAGGTAATGCCGTCCATTACAGGAGATCAAAGCACTATCCCCTTGTCCTACATCCAGGAAAAGCACCCGGACGGAATCATCACTTTTCCTTAGTAGGATTTCGCATGACTGGATAACAACTGTTACAGAGAGCAAAAAAGAAACGACTCTCTTTCTGAATCCACACTTACATACCAACACTAAAAACAAGCATGCGGTTAGAACGACCACGACCCAGGATTGATTATGGATTGAAAACGATGTGAAGTTTCCGTTTTCACCAAGCCGGGTAAGCAGATTCAGCAGCAGAACAAGCCCGGAAACAGGCATAAACAGTAAAGATGCAAGCGAAGCAAATGGAATCAATAAACTAATCGTAGTAAAAACCAGCCCGAGCGAGCAGATCAGTTCAGCTGGAAAACCGGCAAGTATGATCACAATCAGTTTGATCACCGAAATCGGATTCCCCATAGAAAGCAAAACCGGCAGCATACCAAACTGCGCGCAGAGAAAGCACGAAATGGCTCGTAACACTTCTTCTGGAAGGAATGATACGGATTTCTTCAGACGGACTGTCATTCTGTGCTCAAAGGTCATGATACTGAAAGTGGCGCCAAAAGAGAGTAATAAGCCCTGCGAGAACACACTGAAAGGATCAAGAAGCATCAGAATAATGCCGCTCAAAGCGCAGGATGAACACCGATCAACTCTTCTCTTTTCAAAGGACAGCAATGAAATGACGAAATAGCTGAGAATACTGCGTGTCGCGGAATTGGCCCATCCGGTAACAAATCCGAACAAAGCCAGAAGGAGTCCCATATATATGGTACGTTTCTTCTTATTGCGGGAGAACACCGAGAAAGCAATGGCGATCGTGGATGTGAAATACCCGACATGTGCACCGGAAACAACCAGCATATGGTAAAGATTGCAGTCTTTGAACCGTTCTTTCACACTGTCATCAAGATGCGAAGAATCTCCAACAAGCATAGCAGATAAAAACATGGCCGTTTCTTCATCCGAAACCCTCTGCCACAACGTATAACATGCATTTCTGATAACCTCACCTAAGCGATACCCCTGATCTAGGAGCGTTGGTACAGCAGGAACACAGGCGTGTATGTTCATCACTTCGATTGAACGTAAAATACCGGAACGCTTGAAATATCCGATTTTATCCATATCTCCGGGATTTCCTTGAGCATGGATCTTCGAGATCAAGCCCTTTAATTCGAGTCGATCACCATACGAATAAGTATCGTTTGTAAGCCAGGCAACTTTCTCCCCGTTTTCTAGTTCTAGTGAAATGTACTTATATCCTTCTTTTCCGGCATTTCTGGATTTGACCACACATATACCGCTATAGTCTTCAGAATCCGAAAGAGATTGCGATTGTGCTTTCTTTACTGAGAAATAGGAAAAGAGTATCAGAAAACTCACCAGAGCCACAAATCCTGTAATCAGCTTGCTTCTGTCTTTCCAGTTTAAGGAGATCACAGCCACGGAAAGAGTAAGGATAATAAAGAAAAAAGAACCACAAAGCAAGCCATCAAGGTAATATCCGGTATACGCACCTAACACACCGAAAAGAAGAAAGCACACCAATGGCCGCCCAAGAAAGGATGAAATGACGGATTGCGACCATTGCGCCAGAAAACCCGGAGCCTCAGTTTTATTCTTTATTGCCTTCAATCCATCATTCATGATCCTGATTCCTTTCTTTATCGGAATCATTGTATTGAACTCAGATCAGAAAAGACGCATTAAAAAACGACAATTGCTACGAACAATCGTCGTTTTGTCGTTTTAAATCTATCTTAGGAATCGGGATATTTGATTATGACAATTCATCTTGTAAATATTCTTCAATTGCCGCCTTCAAATCATCAAGCCCGATCTTCTTTTCTGCCGAAACACAGAAGCAATGGGCGTTATCATGAAAGTCAAGAACTTCCGTGAAGGACTTAAGTTGTCTCATCATCTGGGCACGGGAGAACTTGTCGCACTTCGTAAATACAAGGAAATACGGTATTCCGTTCTGATTCATGAACTCGAGCATCTTGATATCTTCTGCAGAAGGATCATGACGGATGTCGATGAGATGCAGGACTAAAGAAAACTTGCGACCCGATACGAAATACTGGTCACAAAGCTTGGAAAACTTCTCTTTTACCTCTTTCGGAGCTTTTGCATAACCATATCCGGGAAGATCAGCAAAGTAAAGTTTCTCATCTACATTAAAATAGACGACTAACCGGGTCTTTCCAGGGGTAGCACTTACTCTTGCCAGCTTCTTGTTATCTGCCAGTGCATTGATCAAAGAGGATTTTCCTACATTCGATTTTCCTGAGAAAACGATCTCAGGACGGTCAGACGGCGGACAGGACTTGATGTCCGAAGCAACGCCCCAAAAAGTAGTTTTTCTGAAATTGATACTCATTGTGCCCTCGCTTTCACTAATATAATAGCATAACGAATAGAATCGACGAATAAACAAACAAATTTTATATGCATTTTACCCATAAGACGGGATATTTTTCAGAATAATTCTTTGTATTTTCCAGTACAAAAATCAAGAAAAAAGCGTTATACTGATTGTGTAGTTTTTGGACTATGTTGAGTTTGTGGAGGATGCTATGACTGAAAAGACGGGTGCAACAGATTCTGTTGATGCTTTGGATTATCGTGGCTATTTACTTGAACCTTTCGGCCCGATAGGCATCATTTCACACACCTCGAACGAGGCTTTTGTCAAGCAAGTCAATGACGTTCTCTATGAGAAACGTCTTGCTAAATATCAGAACAATTATAGTCCTTACGTAAACAGTGCAGGTTACTTACGTAGGGATTTTACTATTTCCGCGACCATCACCCGTTTCGCTACCGGCGAAGGTAAAGTGACCTTGAACCAGACTGTAAGAGGTCATGATATCTACATCATTACGGATGTTCTTTCTCATGATGAATCGTTCTCTCTTTCCGGTGTACCTCACTTTAAGAGCCCGGATGATCATTTCAGAGATCTTCTTCGTATCATCATGGCTGTCAGCGGAAAAGCTAAGCGTATCAATGTCATCATGCCGTTCCTTTACGAAGGTAGACAGGATCACAGCATCACCCGTGAATCGCTCGATTGCGCCCAGATGCTCAAGGATCTGTATAATCTTGGCGTGGCAAACCTTATCGTATTTGACCCGCATGATCCGAGAATCATCAACGCCGTTCCTCTTATGGGTATCGAAATGCCGAAATCTGCATACAAGATCATCAGCACGCTGATTTCCAAAAATCCGGAACTGCATATCGACAAAGAGCACATGATGATCATCAGCCCGGATGAAATGGCTGTTTCCCGTGCAATCTTCTACTCTTCCATGCTGGGTCTCCCTCTCGGTCTCTTTTACCGTGATCGCGACTATACGAAGATGGACGAAGATGGCAACTACGTGATCAAAGATTTCCGTTTCCTCGGAGATAATCCGGAAGGAAAAGATGTCCTGATCGTCGATGACATGATCAATTCTGGTAATACGATGATCCGTACAGCCAGATACATGCATAAAAACGGTGCAAGAAACATCTTCTGCGCAGCACCTTTCGGTCTCTTCACAGAAGGTCTTGAGCCATTCAATCAGGCTTATTCGGAAGGCATCATCAAGCAGGTGCTTTGTACGAACCTGACATATCGCCCGAAAGCCCTTTTCGAGACGCCTTGGTATGTGGATGTAAACATGACACCATTTGTTGCCCGCATCATCGATGCCTTGAATGTTGACGAGTCTATCGGACGTTTGATCAGTCCAATTGAAAAATTTGATTCACTTCTCGGTCAGGTAAGGCTGGAAGAATTACTTAAAAACTAATAGAAGCGGAGAATTGAGAACTATGGAACCGAACTTACAAAGTCCAGATGAGAGAGCGTATTCCCGTTACAACCAGTACGGAGATAATCCGATGGCCCCGGTTGGCCCGATTGCACTGGTTCCTCTTAAAGGCAGCGTAGAGTTTACCGACAAAGTAAACTGGTACCTCAACAAACGTCGTTCTGAGTATCAGGAACAGGAATTCATCAGCAAGTATCCGGGATTCTATCGCTCGGACTACCGTATCGCAGTAGATAACGCGAGATTCTCCTCTGGTGAAGGTAAAGCCGTTATTCAGAGTTCTGTACGTGGTCATGACCTCTTCATTATCAGTGACGTAACCAATTTCTCCTGCACATATAAGATGTTCGGCCAGGAAAACCACATGAGTCCGGATGATCATTATCAGGACTTAAAGCGTGTTATTCTTGCATGTTCCGGTAAAGCACGTCGTATCAACGTGATCATGCCGTATCTTTACGAAGGCCGTCAGCACAAGAGAAATTCCCGTGAATCCCTCGACTGTGCTTTTGCCTTGGAAGAAATCTACGGTCTTGGCGTAGAAAACATCATTACTTTCGATGCACATGACGAGCGTGTTGCTAACGCGATCCCGACATCCGGTTTCGAAAGTCTTTCCGCGACCTATCAGATCATCAAAGAAATGTACCGTTCCATCCCGGATCTGCACTTCTCCGAAGACAAGTTCATGGTCATCAGCCCTGACGAAGGCGGTATCTCCAGAGCAATGTACTTTGCTTCTATCCTTGGTGTGCCTCTCGGAACTTTCTACAAGCGCAGAGACTATACAAAGGTCGTAAACGGCAGAAACCCGATCATTGCGCATGAATTCCTTGGTGAATCCGTAGAAGGTATGGATATCCTTATTGTAGACGACATGATCTCTTCCGGTGATTCCATGCTGGATATCGCTCGCGAGATGAAGCTCCGTGGCGCAAGAAACATCTACTGCGCTGTAACTTTCGGTCTCTTCACCGAAGGCATCGAGCATTTCGATAAAGCATACGAAGAAGGAATCATTTCAAAGGTATTTGCTACCAACCTGATCTACAGAAGACCGGAACTCCTTGCAGCACCGTGGTTTGCCGATGTTAATATGAGTAAGTTCGTAGCCCTCTTGATCGACGCGATCAACCATGACTCTTCCCTGTCGAATCTGATCAAGCCGACAGACAAGATCAAGAAGCTTCTTGCAAGCAAGGGTGATCTTAAGATGATCGACACGAACGTGTGATTCACTTATGGCACAAAAAAGTACCGCTAGACCAAATCAGAGGAATACTTCTTCCCGAAAAGCGCCGGCGCAGCCAGCTAAGCGTCCAAAAAGCGGGACTTCTTCTCGTGCGCAGCAACAGCGTATTCCTCAGCCTGAGGAGGAAAAAAAATCTATCCTGGCTTTGATCTGGTCCAACCATTGGGGACGTATGCTCTATGCTTTGATCGGCATCATGATCATCATTGCCCTCGATTTTCTCATTTCCATGAATCATTACGACCTTTTCTTTACAATTCTCGGTGTGGAGATCGTAGTCGGTATGGTGATCGGCTGGATCGTCTATCTTGTCGTAAGCCGCAGGAAGAATGCCTCTTCCGATGAGATTACCGGCGATTCCGAAGAATGAGGAAAAAGCACTATGCCACTTGACGGAATCTCTTCTCACATTTTAGCTGACGAACTGAATCAGAAGCTGGCTGGAGCAAGGATCGACCGTATTTATCAGCCCAGCCGTTTTGAAGTTTATATTCTCGTAAGATCAAATTCGGAAAACTATAAGCTTCTTCTGAGTTGCGATCCGCAGAGTCCGCGTGTCCAGATCACACGCTTCATGAAAGAAAACCCGCAGATGCCGCCGAATTTCTGTATGCTTCTCCGAAAGCACTTGTCCGGCGCACGCATTCTCAGCATCTCCTGCCCGGATTTTGAAAGAATCATCCGAATCGACATCTCTACCACGGACGAATTACATGATACATCTGTAAAAACGCTTGTGATCGAGATGATGGGCCGTTACAGCAATATCATTTTCCTCAATCAGGATAACCGGATCATCGATGCCGTCGTACATGTAGACAGTTCGACCAACCGTGTCCGTGAAGTCATGCCGGCAAGAATCTATGAATCTCCGCCGCCGCAGGGAAAACTCAAGCCACAGGAGGCACTTGCTCTTCTTAAAGAGAATTCGCTTCCGTTATTGGATTCTGCCCGGTCCCGTACCGTGGCAAAAGGACTGTTGGATTCACTTTTGGGCTTCTCCCCGCTTTTGGTCTCCGACATCTGCTACCAGTCCAATGTAGATAGCCGTGAGGGGTTACCCGAGCTTTCCGATTCGCAGAAAGTTCGCCTGATTAAGGTCCTTACCGCCGTTCTTTCCGATATCGTTAACGTACAGGCTTCACCAACTGTCCTGTATATAGATGGTGAACCGAAAGATTGGCATGCTCTCGACCTCAAAGACGGAGGCGCTTCGCGCAAGTTTTCTTCTATCTCCGAGGCACTCGATACAGTCTGGCACTACCACGAAACGCAGCAGCTTTTTGAGAATAAGCGTCGTCAGCTTCGTTCTTTGGTCCAGTATGCACTTACGCATGAAAGTAAAAAGCTTGCAATTCATGAAGCAGACCTGAACGAGACAAAGAATGCCGACGAATTGAAGCAGCAAGGCGAACTGATCCTGGCTTATCAGTACCTGATCAAGCCGAATGACGAAGAACTGAGCATTCCTGACTATCCAGACTTCGGACAGACGACTGTGATCCCTCTTGATCCGAACAAGTCTGCTTCTGATCAAGGTCAGGCATTGCTTCGTCGTTACCGCAAGTCATTGAACCGACATGAGACCGCGATGCGTTTCATTGAGCAGGAAAAAGCAGATATTGATTATCTTCAGTCGCTGATCCAAGCAATCGACTCCTCTTCAGAAAATGAGGATCTGGAAGCCATTGCTTTCGAGCTTCGTGAAGAAGGTGTCTCCGATTCCGCTTCAAAAGAACACAGAAAGGACCAGAGTTCGGAGACTTTCCACCCTGGTAAATCCAAGTCAGGCAAAATGTCTTCCCGTGCACTTCGACAGGCCGCCCAGCTTGCCAAGCAGAAACAAAACAAGAATAAAAAGCAGAAAAAGACCGAGGATTCCAGTTCGCCAAGACGTTTCTTCGTTGATGGTGGTCTTGAGGTCCTGAGCGGCAGAAACAATATTCAGAATGACCAGCTGACGTTCCATACTGCGGAAAAGAGCGATCTATGGTTCCATGCCAAGAACATGCCGGGAACCCACGTCATCTTGCGCCTTCAGGGAAAAGAACCCTCAGACAAAGCAATCGTGGAGGCCGCTTCCATCGCAGCCTTCTATTCGAAGAGCAACCGAGTCATGGCAAATGAAAAATCCGAGTCTAATACTGAGTACGATATCCGCGTAGATATCGACTACTGCCCGGTTTCACACGTAAAGAAAATTCCGAAAGCGAAGCCCGGCATGGTCATTTACGAAGAATACAACACGCTTTTTGTCAGCGCTGCTCTTCCCAACCATCCGGAAAAGAACTAACGATCTTCTCTCTGAAGTCCGATTCTTCCAGCGAAAAGATGCATCCACAGTATTTCTGTCTGTAAAGCCCGTGTTCTCTGGCCATATTCTGGCCTTCACGAAAATGCGGGCGCCAGTCATTATACATAAACTCGATTCCATACTTCTTTGCAGCACGTTCGGAACTGGCGACGATTGCCTCATGATTCTGGTACGGACTTACGAGCAAAGTGGTCGAAAAGCGCTGGAACCCGGCTTCTTTTGCATATTTCGCGACATAATCCATACGGATGTCGTAGCACATCAGGCATCTTGAACTGTAGCTTTCCTCCCATTTATGGGCGAGCCAATCATCGATACGGAAATCATCTGAAAAATGGCACTCGAACTTATCGATCTCAGAGAGCTTCACAAGCTGCTCTCCTCTTCTTTCAAACTCAAACTTCGGATGAATATTCGGATTGAAATACAGAACTTCGGTGCCGATTTTTCTTTCCATAAGGTCGAATACGGGATATTCCGCACAAGGCGCACAGCATGCGTGAAGTAAAAGATCTTTCCCACTCATGTTATGCCTCACCATTTGAAGAGAGCATCTCATCTATGGAGATCTGGTTCGAAGCTCCGGAAGTACCCGAAACGCCGAGTCCGCTCAGTTTCTTATCTATATCGGAAGGACATGTCAGACCAAGATGCTTCCAGCCAGCCGGTGCAAGCACACGTCCACGCGGTGTCTTTGCGATAAATCCACACTGCATGAGGAACGGCTCGTAAACATCTTCGATCGTTCCGGCGTCTTCTCCGGTGCAGGCCGCCAATGTCTCGAGGCCTACCGGTCCACCTAAGAATTTCTCGGCAATGCTGGTCATGATACGGCGGTCGGTATGGTCGAGTCCCATATTATCGATGGCAAGCTGCTCCAGACCGAAATCTGCGATTTCTTTATCGATGATTCCCTGCCCACGTACTTCCGCATAATCGCGAAGGCGCTTCAGAAGACGGATCGCAATACGAGGTGTACCACGGGAACGGCGGGCAAGACAATCCAGACCTTCGTCATCGATACCTATACCGAGGATATCCGCATCACGCTTCAGGATGACTTTCAATTCGTCAGGTTTATACAGTTCAAGACGGTGTACCATACCAAAACGGTCACGAAGAGGCGCAGAAAGCATACCTGCACGTGTAGTCGCACCGATCAGGGTAAACTTCGGAAGATCGATACGGATCGAGCGCGCACTCGGGCCCTTTCCGATCATGATATCCAAAGCAAAATCCTCCATCGCAGGATAGAGCACTTCCTCTACACTTCGATTCAAGCGGTGGATCTCATCGATAAACAGGACTTCTCTTTCCTGCATGTTCGTAAGAAGTGCCGCCAGATCCCCGGCTTTCTCGATTGCCGGTCCGGTCGTGATACGAAGGTTTACGCCCATCTCATTGGCAATGATACCGGCAAGCGTCGTCTTACCTAAACCCGGCGGGCCATAAAGCAGACAGTGGTCCAGTGCCTCTCCACGGCGCATAGCCGCTTCGATAAAAATCTTAAGATTCTCGGTTACCTGTTTCTGACCAGCATAATCGTCCCACGTCAAAGGACGCAAACCCTTCTCGTCCCGATCTTCGGGAAGCCGTTCGCGGGCGATCATGCGCTCATCTTGTTCCAAATCCTGAAATTCCATACTATCAACCTCTTCGAAGAACTACCCGATCTTACTTTGCCATAAGCCGCAAAGACTTTCTTACCAGCTCTTCTACCGTTATTCCTTCTTCAAAAGCACTTCGTGCCGCCTTGTTTGCATCCGATGCCGGATACCCGAGGACCACCAGTGCGGATACACAATCCTCCAAGACACTCATGCCCGAAGACGGGATCGCATCCGATGCCGCATCCTGCGTCGGCATATCACTCATACTAAAGCCTTTCAGCTTATCTTTCAACTCCAGCACGATCCTCTCGGCTGACTTCTTGCCAAGTCCTTTTACCGAGCTGATCTTCTTAATATCACCGGAAAGCACGGCCATCGCAAGTTCAGAAGGATCAAGCATCTCTACGACGCTGATCGCGATCTTCGGTCCGATGCCGCTTACCGACAGCAAAAGAACAAACATATCCTGGTCTTCCGGAGACGGGAAACCATAAAGTGCGAAGATATCCTCACGGACATAGTGATAAGTAAATACACAGACCTCATCACCGATATGTCCGATCCGTCCCTGCAGCATCATCGGCATATAGATCCGATACCCGATTCCGTGATTCTCAACGACGATCTCATCTCCTCTTGCAGATACAAAAGTGCCCTTAATATATGCGTACATTAAATATCAAACTCCTTCTTTCCATATCGTCCATACTGGTATCCCGCTACGGCTTCAAAAGCTCTGTTGATGCCGGTATGTGCCTGACAGATCGCGACCGCCAGAGCATCCGTGACATCGTCCGGTTTTGGGATCTTCTCCAGATTCAGAAGCGTCTTGACCATCTGTGAAACCTGGTTCTTATCCGCACGGCCGTAACCTGTGACCGCCTGCTTGATCTGCATCGGCGTATATTCATAAACAGGAATATTGGCTTCCGCTGCCGAAAGGATCACCACGCCCCGGGCCTGCGCCGTACCAATTGCCGTCGTTGTATTTCTTGCGAAAAACAATTCCTCGATGGCCATTACATCGGGATGGAACCGCTCGATCAAAGCATCGGCCTGCTGATGGATCGTTAACAGCCTCTGTTCGAAGGGAGTGTGTGCTTTCGTCGTAATGGCGCCATAATCCAGGACCTTAAAGTGGTTCTTCTCATAGGAAACCACTCCAAAACCCGTAATCGCATAACCTGGATCGATACCGATAATGACCACTATTTCTCTCCTTCAACGCAAAATGAACATTCGTTCTCATTGATTATAACAATCATTGAGAGCAGGTGCAAGAAGTGTTCATGAAATCACATCAATGACATCCACGATCTTCGAAGCCGGCTCTTTTCCTATGGCAAAAGCACTTTCCATCTTATACAGAGCTTCATCGATGCGCTCTTCACCAACCACGTTCTTCGAACCCGTATACAGTGAATACAGCGGATCTCCTCTCTTGACCGGATCGCCGACTTTCTTATACAGCCTGATTCCGGCGCCCATATCGATCACGTCGGTCTTTTCCATTCTGCCTGCACCGAGAAGGCAGGAAGCTTCCCCGACAGAAAGCGCATCGCAGCGTGTCACATAGCCATCATCCGTGGCGTAATCTTTCATGACTTCAAAAGGTTCATCCACAAAGATCGGAGAACCAGACGAATCCAGCTGGCCGCCCTGCGAAAGGATCAGCTCCTGGAACTTAGCGAGCGCTTCCCCGTTATTCAGTTTCTCGCGGCACATATCGATCAGTTCATCCGAAGACTTGTCCTTGCCGACATCTGTATGCCGCAGCATCTCCGACGCCATCGCCAGAACGACCTCCTCCACGTCCGCCAGTGCTTTTCCAGACAAAGCATCAAACACTTCCTGCATCTCAAGGATATTTCCGACACGGTCGCCCAGAGGCTGTTCCATCGACGTTAAAACACAGGAAACAGGCTTTCCGGCAAGCTTTCCGATCGCAATCATCTGACGCGCAAGTTCACGCGCCGACGCCTGATCCTTCATAAAAGCACCGCTGCCGCAGGTGATATCGAGCACGATCGCATCCGCGCCGCCCGCGATTTTTTTGCTCATGATGCTGGACGCGATCAAAGGAATCGATGGCACCGTTCCTGTCACATCACGAAGTGCATAGAGATATTTATCACAGGTCGCCAGGCCCTCAGTCTGGCCGCCTAAAAGCATGCCGCATTTCTGGATCTTACCCGGGAATTCACTTGGATCGATACTGGTCCTAAATCCCTCAATCGACTCGAATTTATCGATCGTTCCACCTGTGAAACCGAGTCCTCTGCCGGATAGTTTCACGCATGGTATGCCAAAAGAACTGACGATCGGAAGCAATATGGGAGTGACTTTGTCGCCTACACCGCCCGTGCTGTGCTTGTCCACCTTGATTCCGGGTATCGCGGAAAGATCGCAGATTTCACCGGAGCGGGACATGGCCAGGGTAAGCTGTGTCGTTTCTTCATCCGTCATTCCCCGCCACAAAACAGCCATAAGGAAAGCTGAAATCTGGTAATCCGGAATGCTTTTATCGGTTACGCCGTCCACAAAGAACTGGATCTCATTTTCGGTAAGCACACCGCCATCACGTTTTTTCTCGATCAATTCCAACATATTCATAGGCTGATCCTCCCTTCCAAACTAATATTATTCTATCATTTTTATTCTCCCCATTGCTCAATATGGTAGAATATCGTTGTATCTTAAGAAAGCAGGCATTATTTATGAGTACCAAGCCTCAAGAAAACAAACTGAAAGCGGCCATTATCGGATGTGGCCGTGTCAGCATCAAGCACATCAAGGCCCTTTCCAAATTAAGTGACCGCATCACTTTGTGCGCACTTGTCGACACGAACCCGGATGCGCCGTCTCACCTGCTTTCCGGCGCCAAACTTAAGGGCAAGAAGCTTTCTGAGATCAAGTCCACCATGAAGAGTTATCTGAATTATCAGGACATGCTTTCGGACATTCACCCGGATATTGTCGCCATTACCGTTCCATCCGGCATGCATTATCAGGTTGCCAAAGACTGCCTTCTTGCCGGAGCTAACATTCTTTTGGAAAAGCCGATGACCATGAGCAATACCCTGTCTAAGGAGTTATATGAGCTGGCCGAAAGCCAGGGCAGGAAGATCGCTTTGGGACATATTTACCGTTATTTCCCAATCGTCAATCTCCTTCACGAAGATATGGCAGCCGGTACATTCGGCAAAGTCGGTCACGGTTCCGTCATCGTCCGCTGGGGTCATGAAGACGAATACTATAAGCAGGCCGCATGGCGTGGCACATGGAAAAGCGACGGCGGTGCGTTGATGAATCAGACTGTCCATGCTCTTGATCTGATGTGCTATCTCATGAATACAGAGGCCGTAAGCGTAAATGGCATGATCGCCAACCGCTTCCGTGAGATGGAAGCCGAAGATACGGCGCTCGGCGTATTTACCTTTGGTAACGGCGCATTATGCCAGGTCGAAGGTACTACTGCCACCTTCCCGAACGACCACGAAGCCAGTTTCTTCATTAACGCAGAAAAAGCCTGCATCCGGATCGCACTCCGGAAAGGAAAGCCATCCTATTCCATCAACAATGCCAAGGGAAAGAATCTCGCATTCAAATACCTGAGAAAATACATCAAGCGATATGGTCTTTCGTATCTGATCGCGGTTGCAAAAAATCCGCATTACGGCATCTACTGTGACCTGTATCAGGCCATCACGGAGAAAAAGCAGCCGATCGCAGACGGCCGCTCCGGATATCTTTCCGTCGACATGGTGCTCGGATTCTATAAGTCAGTGCTTTTGAAGACGGAAACAAATCTTCCACTTCAGGAAGAATTCAATATTGAGGACATGAAATCCTATCCCCTTCATAGATCCGGGAAAGATTAAACTTCTTTTTTTAGGACTATTATGCCTGTGGAACCGGTGTCGGATCGATGTATTCGCTGCTGTCTGCCACACCGATCGTCGGGTCTTCGAAGAGGATCATGTCTTTCGGAACATAACCCATAAGGCCATTCTCTTTCTTGACCTTCGCAAAATTATCGTTCATCGCAAGAAGCGTCAGCGCTTCGCCTTTTACAAGCGTATCTACAGTCTGGCTGTCCAGCGACTCTTCCACATAGAGGGAAAGCTTATCTGCCTTGGCATAGACGACCTGGCCTTCCTGGATCTCTCCGGAAGCAACGGTCGTTTCTGTAGGGCTCTTCAGATTTCCGGTCCAGTGACCAATATGGAAAAGAAGGTACATTCCGCCATAACCGATCAAGCCAAAGATCAGGAATACCAAAAGCGCGGTCAACGCCACACGACGCCAGCTGCTCTTCGATTTCTTCTTTTCTTTCTTTACTTTGCGGGGAACGGCCGGAGCTTCCTCCTCATCGTCCTCATCGTACTCATCCTCTTCGTATTCGTTCTCGTCGTCTTCCTCATATTCCTCGTCTTCCTCTTCGTCATCAGAAGAAGAATTCTGCTCTTCATGGAAATCTGTGAAGCGGTTCGTATCGGAAAAAGACTCATCTGCCGGTTTTTCTTCCGCATGGATCGGCGGAGCCTGAACAGTCGCATCGGAAACATTGGTGGTCTTGTCGAATTCCTTATATGCACTCGCAGCAGGAGCAGATACGACCACACTGTTATTGACACTGGATGGCTCAAAATCTGCGTCACCAGGCAGGATCAAGGTACTCTCAACACGGATAACAACGGCTGTCAGACCATACTTCACATCGTTCTGGACACCCAGGTCAACAAGATCCGATGCCTTGGTTTCCGGAACTGATGGCTTGGAAATCACCATACCCAGCTTGGACGGCTCGATGTTCTGATCCAGGCCTGTACCCAGCATGATGATCTCATCTCCATCCTGGAGCTTAAGATGCACATTCTTATCCGGCATCACTTCCCCGTCCTGCGGGAAACGGCCGAGATACTGCGTCAATTCATTCTTGCCTTCATGGGTAAACTCCGCTTCTTTTGGAATAGCACCCATCTGGACATAACGATGCGCCACAGTCTGACTTTCCGTCAATGAGATCATCTTTCCCTGGCGGAACAACCATACACGCGTATTACCAATATTCAGCAAGCGGAGTGTGTCCCCTTCCAAGATCGCCATCGACATCGATACCTTGACTTTGGCACCGCTGTGGCTCACGGAAGATTGACATACAACATTATTCAAAGTCGTAATGACCGAATGCACGAAACTGTCGTAATCCAGCACGGTCTTGAGCTGTGTCTGTCCTGCGATTTTCTGGAGCTGCTTAAGCATCTCCTGCATGGTCATGGCTGAAAGCGTATCTTCTCCCTGCGCGGAAAGAACTGCACAGATCTGGATCGGCGAAGTCGATTTTGCAGAACGGACAAAAGTATTCTGGAAGTCGTCCGGAAGGCGGAAAAGACTATGGAAGAACACATTCTCCTGATTCATTCCCTGGATCTGGTTGGTCTCGCAAACAGCGGCAGATGAAGTCTTACTCATTTGGAACCTCCCCAGATAAATTCGTGTAGATCGGCAAGCTGTGCATCCCAATCTACAAACATGATCCAAGGATCCTGCTGAACCGTAAACATGCCATCTGCAGGAGCACGGTATTCATCGATCGTACCTAATACCTCGATCGCAGAAAGAGCGATACGCATCATATCGAGCATATTCATATTCGTTTCGAACATGCCTGCCGCATCCTCAAGAAGCGCAGTCTGCTCAAGACGTCCCAGATCGCCGACTTTCTGCATCATGGCAATCGCAAGTGTACGCTGACGGCTGGAGCGGACATAATCCGAATCGAGTTTACGGATTCTCGCCCAGGAAGTCGCCTGTACACCGTTTAAGACCTGCTTTCCTTCATGGGTAAGAAGCGGAACATTGGTACCAAGAAGCATATTTTCTTCATTAATACTATGATTAGCATATTTAACTTCGCTTGCCGTGACTTCGATTTCCACGCCGCCTACAAGATCGACGAGCTTTGAAGAGCTTCCGAAATCAAGCATGACAAATCTCTGGATATCCAGTCCGAAATTATCATTGATCGTATTGATCAAAAGTCCTACACCGCCATACGCGTAAGAATGCGTCAGTTTATCCACGGAAGAACGACCCTCGATCTTTACGCCGGTATCACGCATCAAAGAGATCAACTTGATCTTATCGGAACGATGGTCGATGGAAACGACCAGGATGGCATCTGCACGGCATGTTACGTCATTCGTACCACGGGAGTCGATACCGAAAACCAGGACATTCTCGACTTTCGAATCTTTCTGGGAAACTTTCTTGATTGGATAGTTCTCGTTGACATACACCTTTGTATGGCCGCCTTCCGACCAGTTCGAAACAACATTTCCGGAATTCAGGTCCACATTATCAAGATTGGCAAAGTCAATCGTTTCGTATTGTCTGTTTGTTACAAATGGAGTATTTACGAAACCGACGGCGCCCATAAGTTTATAAACATATAAAACTACGCCTGTTCCCAGGCCCAGCACCGCACAAAGCATATAGATCAGTAAACGTAAAAAGAGCCGACGGAGATTACGCCCGGAAGATCGGCTATTGCTATTTCCGGACCCTCTTTGATATGAAGAATTGTTATATCCATTAACAGACATACCTGCTCACTTTCTAACCTTGCATAATAGTACCTGATTTCGAATGATATTTCAATGTAATAATGCTCACGATTTATTGTGTTATAATAAAGGGAATCAAAACAAAGGAGAGAAAAAATGAAACTAAAGAAATTTGCATCTCTAGTTGCAGGTGCGATGTTATTAACAACATCAATGGCTGCTTGTTCTGGTGACAAGGAAACGACTACAGCTACCACAACAACAGTTGCAACAACAACAAGCGAGACCACAGCCGAGGCAAGTCAGGAATCGGAGACAACCGCCGCTACCACAGACGAAAGCCTAAAGGCAGATTCCGCGAATCCATTGATCGATCCGAACAACAACATGGCACTTGACCCATTGACCGGTATTCAGGATATGGATCCGGCAAACGTTGGAAAGCGTTCTATTGCCACAACAATCAGTAACCTTAAAGAGGCTACACCTTCCAAGGGTACTATTTTCGCAGACGTTATTTATGAGTACAAGGTTGAAGACGTAACCAGACTTCTCTGCGTATTCCCTGATGTCACAAAGATCCCGGTTATCGGTTCTTTCCGTAGCGCACGTGTTGTTGCTGCTGACCTGGCATCCGGTTCTGACTCGATCTTCGTACACTGGGGCGCAGACCCGACGAAGTTCCCTGGCTATTTCAAGGACTACAACATCGACCATATCGACATGAATGCTTACGATGCAGGCTGGCAGGCCGATATCGATGGCAAGATAACTTTGAATGGTAACAAGTTCTCATGGCGTTGTCTGCACTGGAAGAAAGAGGATGGACGTGCAATGCTGAACTGTGCAGTAACCAATGGCGAACAGATCCAGCGTGCAGTAAGCACACTCGGTATCCGCACAGAAACAGACCAGAAGATGCTCTTTAACTTCGTACCAGATGGAAAAGCTGCCATGACAGGAGCTACTGATTGTAAGGATCTCACGGTCTATTTCTCTACACTCAATCCGGACGCACACTTTGTCTTTAATGATAAGGACAAGTGCTATTACAAGAGTGAATACGGCGACACGCCTCAAATGGACCAGTCTGCAAACGAACAGCTTCACTTCAAGAACGTTTTCGTAATCTTTGCTGATGTACAAAACAGAAACGATGGCGCCGGCCACCTGGATTTTTATTTTGACCGTGGCGGTGAAGGTTACTATGTATCTAACGGCAAGATGATCAAGATCAAATGGGAAAAGCCAAACCCGATGGATCAGATCAAGGTCATGGACGAGAATGGTAAAGAGATCGAAGTCAACGCAGGTAAATCTTATGTATGCGTTGTAGATCAGGATCTCAAGGAAAAGACTACTTGGTCTTAAACATTAATCTCGCTTGAATGCACTAAAGGGACTGTCTCACAATAATGAGGCAGTTCCCGTTATTTAAGAAGACTTTGGGAAGCGTTTAAGTCGGAAATCCAGATTTGAACGTTTGCGACTTACATTTTCGAAGCCACATAAGTCGGAAAATGGAAAAAGCCGTTTTCCGACTTACTTTTTGCCCTGTTTTTCAGTGCTTTTAAGTCGGAATTCATAAAATGCTGTTTTCCGACTTACTTTATCAAAAAAAGAATTGCTAATTAGCGCAAATTGTAAGTCGTTTTTCGCGATTTGCAAATTTCCGACTTATCTACGCTATTGCTTGACTGAATAACTAGGGAAAATTATTTCAATAATTCCCTGATTTCCTGATACGTCAATTCACGAATAAGGATCTCGTCCTTCGTCTCGTCAGTCTTATACTTGTCGAGCTGCTTGATGGCCTTATCGTAATCCAGTTCACCAATGATCTTCTTATCTGTCGAACTAACTACGATCATGATAAACTTAGGTGTTTCTTCATAGAAATCACCCGGCTTCTTCGGGAAGCGTGCGGCTACACCCTCATTCAGAGCAAATGCTCCACAAGGATTTCCGCCTTTATCCGTGATAAATGAATAGGACGGCATATAAGCACGAAGCCATTCCGGGGAATCCTTCTTATCCTTCTCTTTTTCTTTACGTCTATCAAAAATGCCCATTTAGAATCCCTCCAAAGAATTATCCGATCCGGTAAGATCAACAAGACTCTTACGGTTCTTGACGATGACCCGGATCGATACAACAACACGGATGATCACCATAAGAACGATGGCACCGGACATATCGAGAAATACATCGAAAAAGCTGGCGCTTCGGCCGGATACGAATATCTGGTGATACTCATCCGCAACGGAAGATAATGCCGTGACCCAGAGAGCAAATGCAATGTACACTTCATTATCGCTCTTCATCTGGATCAGCTTGGATGTATTCCATGAAACATCAGACTGAATATGTTTTGTCGCAAACATGGCAATATAAGCCAGGATCGACAATACCAGGAACTCGATGACATGCGCCACTTTTCTGACAAAAGCTTCGCTCAAATACAACTTCAAACTGGAATTCAGCATGGATACAAGATCCTGAGAGCGGACAGCGGACACATCACCTGTTTCAGACGACAAGGAAAAGATCACGATCATCCAGGAAACTACCAAGATCCACATGACAATGGAAAACAAAAAATATAGTGGATGAAAAACCACCTTCTGTTTTTTCTGATCCAAACCCATGAAATACGTCCCTCCGCTAATTTCACATCAAGTATACTACATTTATCCGATATACTCAAAATATTTAGCGAATAATCAATAATCCGAATTCTTTTTTTGATTTTTAATCGCGCGGTCAATATCTCTCTTTGCCGTTTTCTCTGCAGCAGAGTCACGCTTGTCGTAATTCTTCTTACCTCGTGCCAAACCGATTTCGAATTTTACTTTTCCATCCTTGAAATAGCACTTGGTCGGAACCATGGTCAGGCCGTCCTGCTTGACTGTCGAATAAAGCTTGATGATCTCATTTTTGTGCATCAAAAGCTTTCTGGTGCGCATCGGGTCGAGATTGTAACGGTTTCCATGATCATAAGGACTGATATGGACGCCGATCAGCCAGATCTCCCCTTCTTTACACTGCACATAACTATCTTTCAGATTCACCTTACCGGCACGAAGCGATTTTACTTCGGTTCCGGAAAGTACGATACCTGCTTCATATTTCTCTTCAATGATATAGTCATGAAATGCTTTGCGATTCTCCGCTATGATTTTGATTCCTTTAGCAATTGCCATGAATATCCTCCTACATTTCCAGGGACGGATATGCATTCATATCCAATGTGTCCCTTACGCCGGCCATATAGTCGAAATAGCCCGCGGAAGCGATCATGGCCGCATTATCCGTACAGTATGTCATCTTCGGAAGACATACCTGAAGATTTCGCTTTGAAGCCAGATCGTTGATTTTCTTTCTAAGACAGGAATTGGCCGAAACACCACCTGCAAGACAGATCTTCTTCATTTTCGTCTGCTTCACAGCCTGCCACAAGCGGTCACACAGGATAGAACAGATCGCATCCTGATACGAAGCGGCAAAGTCATTGACGTTGACATCCTCGCCTTTCAGGCGGACCTGATTGATCGTATTCAGCGCCGCTGTCTTGATTCCGCTGAACGAGAAGTCGAGCGAATCGCTTATCTTTGGTGCCGGAAAAGAATAGGCGTTCGGATCACCGCTTTTACTTGCGGCATCGAGTTTCGGGCCGCCTGGATAACCCAGTCCTATCACGCGTGCGATCTTATCGAAAGCCTCACCTGCTGCATCATCACGTGTTGCGCAGATGTACTCCATATCACAGTAATCCTTCACGAGAAGAATCTCACTATGACCACCGGAAACGACCAGACAAAGGAACGGCGGCTCCCAGGTAATATCTGTCAGGTAATTGGCAGCGATATGTCCCGCCATATGATTGACCCCGACAAGAGGGATCCCCTTTACCTCACACAGTGCTTTTGCCGCAGAAACACCTACAAGGAGCGCTCCGACAAGACCCGGGCCTTTTGTCACACAGACAGCATCAATATCGGAATAGTCCACCTGGGCCTGCTTCATCGCCTCTCGGATACAAGGAACGATTGCCTCCACATGCATTCTGGAAGCCAGTTCTGGCACAACACCACCATACTGACTGTGAAAGTCAGCCTGCGAGGCAATAATGCTGGAACGCACAATACGGCCGTCTTCGACAACCGCACATGCAGTTTCATCACAAGATGATTCAATTCCTAAAGTAATGATCGGCACGGCTCTCTCCTTTACTTGAAGTAGGTGGTCAAGAATTCTTTGATCGTATTACGGTATTCGACCGGATCGATCATGTACGATTCCACATATCCGGCACCGGAGAACATCTTCGCCATCGTAGTATTCGGATTCAGACGTTCACGCTCGGACACGATCTGGCCCGTTTTCTCCGCACCGACAAAGGTATCACGGCCACCATAAATAATACAGACAGGAATCGGAAGTCTGGAGATCTCAGTCGCGAGATTCATGTTATCCGAAACACCGGCAGAGATACGGATCGCGTATGGAACGAAATACTGGGTCAGGAAAGCCAGTTTGGACTTTTTGAATACATACGGAGTGATGTAATCGTCGGAGCTCTTAGCTGGCGAATCCAGGATGATTCCGGATATATATGTTGCGTCAAAACCAAGATCGACGATATTTTTACTGTAGTTTTCCAAAACTTCGATCTCAGAGGACGGCGGAAGCTTGTCGATAGCAAGAAGCGACGCACTGCAGCCGGAGCCGATGCCATACAGGATGACGTCGGTAGTAACAGAGATTTTCTTTACATGCTTGATTGCGCCAAGCACATCCTGCCACTCCAGATATCCATATCCTGAGATCACGCCGCCGGATTCACCGGAATTTCGAAGATCGAACAGGAACACATTATAGTGCATGCTGATGAAATCATCGATCAGGTCTACCATTTCCACGCCAAAAGGCATGCGGTTCGACTGTGTATCGTGAACGACGATGATCGTGCTGATCGGCTTTTCCGTCTTGAAGAACCAGCCGGAAAGGATCGTCTGGTCATCCGCAGACGTAAAACTGGTTGCCGAATAACTCGGCAGGATCGTCGCCGGGATATTGCTTAACGGCTTCTTCTCAATACTCATCAGGCTGTTTGCCGTGGATGCAGTAATAACAATGATCGCAACGAGAATGGCCGCCAACACACTGAAAACCAATGCACAACGTACAATAAGTCCGGAAAATGAAAGACGCTTACCTTCTCGTTTGGTTAATCCTTGATGCATATCAATCCTCACAACATACGGTGTTTTCTAAGAATCAGGATCGCGCAGAATATGCTGACGCCACCGGCAAGGACAAGGATGATGAATGGAATCGGGTGGGATGCAAACTCCGCATCCCAGGGCATGGGACAGTTCTGTCCGAAGAAACTGGAAATGATCGTCGGGACAGAAAGTGCGATCGTTGCTGCCGCCATGATCTTCATGATCTCATTCAGATTGTTATTAATGATCGATGCATACGCATCCATAGTGGCATTTACAACGCTGTTATAGATTTCAGCCATTTCTTTTGCCTGCTTGAACTCAATGATGACGTCATCAAGCAGTTCCTCATCTTCGTCATACTGACGGATGATCTTTCCACGCATAAGACGCTCCAGGACGGCTTCGTTGGACTTCAGGGACGTGGAAAAGTATACCAACGACTTGGATACTTCAAGCAGACGGTATAATTCACGATTGGAAGTTGACTTGGCCAGTTCTCTTTCTGTGCCTTCGATGGACTTATCGATGAAGCGCAACAGGCGCAGATAGTCTTTGGCAACGGAAAGAAGGATCTGGATCGCAAAACGGTTTCTATAATTCACCTGGAAATCTTTGGTCTGATTCAGAATAAACGAATCAAGCATCGGGCAATCCCGAAGCGAGACTGTGATGATCTGGCGTTTCGTAATGATGATACCAAGCGGTACCGTCCAGTACAGACTCGGCTCGTCATCCGCATACACATACGGAACATCCACGATGATCAGAAGATCTCCATTATCCTCATCTATATCGACACGCGGTCTTTCTTCATCGTCCAGAGGATAGCGTAAAAACTCTTGCGGGACATCCAGTTTACTCTCAACAAGCTCGAGTTCTTCTTCGGTCGGGGCATGCAAATTGATCCAGCAGTCGTCCTGGATCTCTTTGACCCGGACAAGCTCATGGACTACTTTGTCATTTGAAGCCTTCTTTTCAACTGATTTGTAAATATCCAGCATGAACCATTCGCCTTTCTCTAAACCAAATTATTTTACCATGTATGGAGGTTCTTGACCATAAACTTCTCCTATAACGCAAATCACGGAGAGAAACGGCGTGAAACTTTATACCCCGGTCGAACCGAAACCACCGTTTCTATCTTCGCCTATGGAAGATACATCCGAGCAGAATTCAAACTCTGCCTGCGCATAGGAAGCGACCACCATCTGGGCTACACGGTCTCCTTTTGAAATCTTGTAAGTACCTTTCTGGTTACCTTTATCGGCTAATGTCAGGATCCTTCCATCTTTATCCGATCCGATGGGAGACGTGTTTTCCATGATCACACAGATCTCTCCACGGTACCCGCTGTCGATCGTACCCGGAGCATTCGGAATACGAAGCGGGGTATTCAGGGAAATACCGCTTCTCGGTCTTACCTGTACTTCATAACCCTTCGGGATCGCCATCTTCAAGCCGGTTTTAACAAGGACGGTCTGACCAGGTTCAATTACAAGATCCGAACAGCTGTAAAGATCCATTCCTGCATCGCCATCATGGGCATAAGCCGGGATCACGGCGTCATCCGAGATCTTTTCGACAAAGATATTAATACTCATACCAATCGTCTCCTTCTTCATAGAGTTCATCCTCTTCTCCGGAAATATCAAGAAGAGAATCCACGATCATTCTTCTTTCCTCCTGATCCTCATTCATGAAGCGTGCCACCGATGCGACCGGAATCTGGGCATTTAAGAGCGTCTGTACACTCTTTCCGGAGATGATGTTCTTGCAAGCACCGAAAAGGTCACTTCTGCAGAAACCAGGATAGCAGACCACATCCACACGGGAATCGTTATGAAGGCCGCTGTTTTCGGAGATCTTCTCGCCAAGTGAAACCTCAGGATGCAAGCGGCACATCGAACAGTTCTTCTGATGCTGGCCAAGCGGGCAGAATTCGGATTGCATCCACTCGATTGGGCCATAACGGTGCACGCCCAGATACGAAGATTTTGCGGATTCATCCGCGGCGCGGGCCATTCTTACGAGCTGATCATTTGAAAGCTCATAAGACGGGAAAATATAATCCACATTCTGCTTTAATGCATATTCGAAAGAAAAGTGATTGTAGATATTCGTTCCGGCCAGAAGTCCGCAGGAACGTTCATCCGCAAACGTACCGAAGAATCCTGCAAAGCGCTTTCCAGCGTGTGTTCTGAGGAGTTCTTCTGCTTTATCGACAGCGTCTGCAAGATCGTCTTTAAATGCACCCGGAAGTCTCAGTGCGATCTTCGCACCAGGTTCTTCATTCAGGAGATCATCGATCCAGGCAATACGGCCGGATTTTAAGACCGAAAGCACATTGAACAAATAGAGATCTGCACCACATGCATAACCATCGGTGATACGGTCCATATCGATATAATCGGCAATTACGATATGACTCTTTTTCGGCGCCTCGCCGGATACAACAGTTGTCTCGCCTTCATCGGCAAAAGCACTTGACCTGCCGCTGCAGGAGGCTTCGAGAATGGCTTCCGCCATCTTTGCCATCGCGCCACGACGAAGTTCATTGACGGTGGAGATACGAAGTTCGATCGGGAAATCACTTTCTTTCTTGACCGATACAAGACGGAAAGGCGTCTGACCTGTCTTTCCGAGTTGATCCATGGTACGCTCCCAGGAAAGAGGTTCACCCTCGCCCAGGTCTTGTTTCTCCACGGAGAAAGACGCTTTCACGCTTGAAAATGCGCCTTCTGAAACCGTCAGAGTAAGATTATACTGATCATTATCTAAAAAAAGTACACCATCTAACGGCGTCTTTCTGACTTTATCTTTCGGGACAACGATCGTCTTGCTCATGCGATACACGGCCATACCCTGCTTCAGTTTCGCAATCGCATCCGGGTGCAGTCCTTTTACCAAGGCAGAGTTACGATCCACTTCAATCTTTCCAATCGGGAAACTGGCGATTTCATTTTCCTTCTCACGTACAGAAAGGAAATCCCCCTTTTCCGGGACATCCTGCTGCCAGGAACGAACGTTGATCGTACCGAGCTTGGCATTCACAGAAAGGATCTCGCCCCAGTAAAGACCGTATTTTCCAGCATATTCGCCGGACAAATAATCTGGACCCTTCTTCCCCTGGATGTACTGTGTAGTAAACGCACCACCACGGTTAAACGTGACAAGCAGATCGTTCTTCACCTGCTCCATCACTTCTTTCGTGTCCTTATTCTCATAGATCGCATCGATCATTCTTCTATATGCCGAAACGACGGCCATACAGTAGTTTTCATCACGCATACGGCCTTCGATCTTAAGAGAATCTACACCCGTTTCCATCAGCTCACGAAGATAAGGAAGCGCCGACTGGTCCTTCGGGGACAGCAGTTTTCCGGTAAGGAGCGGCTTCCCGAATGTCTCAATCTCTCGGTTTCCTTCCCAAAGCTGATAGCTCTGACGGCAAGGCTGCGCACAGGCACCACGGTTGCCAGAACGGGAACCGGATTTATTCATCGCACTGAAAAGGCACAGACCCGAGTAGCAGACGCACATTGCGCCGTGGACAAACACTTCGACTTCAATATCTTCACTATGCCAGAGCGCAACACGCGAGCGGATTTCGTCCAGCGAAAGTTCACGGGGAAGCACGACGCGGCTGACATTGAAATCATGCATCTCCTGCGCCTGCTTCAAAGAAAAGACGTTCATCTGCGTACTGGCATGAACAGGGATCTGCGGAAGATGGGCCGCCATGTACGAAGCAAGACCGATATCCTGCACCAGAAAAGCATCTACGCCTTTCTCATATGCAGACATGGCCAGTTCCACCGCATCAATGATCTCATCGTCATCCACCAGCGTATTTAACGTAATATAGACCTTTGTATTCCGAAGGTGCGCATATTCCAGAGCTTCGGAAAGATTCTCCAGCGTAAAGTTCGTCGCATGGATTCTTGCATTATACTGATTCAGTCCAAGGTATACCGCATCCGCTCCTGCATCGACAGAAGCTTTCAGCATACTCATTGATCCGGCAGGTGCCAGTAATTCCGGTTTTTTCATAACTCCTCCATGGGAATGTTATTCTCTTTGCAGTATTGCTCCAAAGGCAATAACGGTGCTTCTTTTTTCTCTTCTTCACGATTATGGATCGCATCCTGCCAGCGGAACACTGCCTCCATATAGGCCAGGATCAACGCCTGATTGGTCGGTATCGTCGGGTTATCCTCCAATGTCTCCGTAAGAAGGTCATTGGCAATCTTCGCGGTGTACATTGTCTTGGCCTTTTCAATCGTAGAGCTAACAAAGAACCGATAATTCATTCCTGCGATCTTCACATAGATGCTCTGCGGAAAACCTTCTTCATATTCTGTTTCCGACTTCTTGGCTTTCTTCACCGTCTTCGTCTGCGTTTCCCGAGGAAGCTGGATATAGTCTGCAATTACCGGCAGTTCCTTCTTCTTTTTCGAAGACTTTGATTTCGTTTTTCCTTTGCCCTCGTCAGATTTACTGTACTTCTCAAACAAAGAATCGCTCAAACGCTCATACGCCATGCTGATTGCCGTCCTTTCTTCTCTCCAAGATCTCATATAACATGAAAAGGTCAGATGGTGTCATCTCCTCGGCGCGAGTGGTCTCTTTCTTTTCCATCGCCCGAAGCGCTGCCGCGATCTGCTCCTTACTGTATTTTCCTTTTGATGAAAGACTGTTCACCAACGTCTTTCTCCGTAATGCAAAAGCACTTTCCACGAAACTTATGCATTCGTTTTCCATTTCCTGCCCCTCGTGCCGCGTGATCGTGATCACTGCCGAGGTAGTGTTTGGCGGTGGCACGAAGCTGGATCGTTCCACCACAAATTCCTTTTTCTTCGCGCCGAACAGATCTGTCAGAACCGAAAGCGGTCCATACTGCTTCGTGCCCGGCTTAGTAAAGATTCTATCCAGCGCCTCTTCTTCCACCATATAGACCATCTTCCGGCAGGAAGGAAAATCTCCCATCACCTTCAGCATGATCGGTGTCATCACATAATAAGGAAGATTCGAGATCACCACTTCCGGCATTTCTTCCTTAGAAAGCGAAGAAGCAGAGAACGCAAGATAATCCTGAAAGATCACTCTTCCGCCCTGCTCCGTGATCACGGAATCAAGCCTTTCCTGAAAACTCGTATCGATCTCGACCGCTACGTATTTCCCGGCACGCTTGACCGCCTCTTCCGAGAGTGCTCCGATACCCGGACCGATCTCCAGGACCCGGGTCTTTTCAGAAATCTCTGCCAGATCCAGGATCCTTCCGATCACGTCCTCATTGCACAAAAAGTTCTGCCCCAGGCTTTTTGTGGCCGAAAGGCCATATTGCTCCATGATGGACAGAACTTCCTGTTTATTCATCATCCGATAAAGTACCGTACGCCGGCCTCGAAGATCTTCTGATCCTTCTCACCCGGAATATTCTTGGCAATGCCATTGCCCATACGTTCACTATGGCCCATCTTACCGAGGATACGTCCGTTCGGGCTCATGATACCTTCGATCGCACACATGGAACCATTCGGGTTAAACGCGGTATCCATTGTCGGCATGCCCTTGTCATCTACATACTGGGTAGCGACCTGACCCTTCGCGAACAGTTCTTTTAACAAAGCTTCGGAACCACAGAAGCGGCCTTCACCATGGGAGATCGCGATCTCGTAGGTGTCGCCTTCGTTTGTGAAGGACAGCCACGGAGAATTGTTGGAAACGATCTTGGTAGAAACATACGCGCTCTGGTGGCGGCCGATGCGGTTGAATGTCAGTGTCGGGCCATCGTTCTCGAGCGGCAGGATATCACCGTACGGGAGAAGTCCGAGCTTCATGAGAGCCTGGAATCCGTTACAGATACCGAGCATCAGACCGTCTCTGTTAAACAGGAGGTCTCTTACAGACTCGGTCACCGCTGCATTTCTAAAAGCGGCGGCGATGAACTTACCGGATCCTTCCGGTTCGTCACCAGCGGAGAATCCGCCAGGGATCATGATCATGTTGGCTTTCTTGATGCGCTCGCTCATCTCCTGGAAGGATTCCTCAACCTCACGGGAATCACGGTTACGGATAACCATGACATCCGGTGTTGCACCTGCACGGGAGAAAGCAAATGCCGTATCGTATTCGCAGTTTGTACCCGGGAATACCGGAATGAATACCTGCGGCTTTGCACCTGTCAGGATCGAAGGAGCGGTGATCGCGTTCTTTGTAACTTCGTCCTTCTCATAGGAAACAGCTGCGCCTTCATCTACGATCGTCGGGAAGATTGGCTCAAGTTTGCCGACAAATGCGGAGATCGCATCTTCTACTGCGATGGTCTGTCCATCGCATACGAAGGTCTGCTCGGAAGTGGTCTTGCCAAGGAGCTTACCGCCAACCTGCTCGATCTTATCGACTGCATTTCCATCACTTACGGAAAGCAATACTGTACCGAAGGAATGCTTGAAGAGCGATTCCATATCGATACCGTCTGCAAAAGCAAAGCCCAGCTTGTTACCGAAGCACATCTGTGCAACACGGGCGGCAATACCTGCGGAACGGACCACACCGGCGCAGCGGAGCTGGCCACGATCCTGGATCTGTGTCAGGCACTTCATCACGCGGATCGCGTGATCTTTCACATAACGGCCGTTTGCATCACGCTTGATCGTGATCGCATAGATCTTCTCACCGGCAGCTGTCAGTGTGGAAGAAACGACCTTATCTGCAGTTGTCATACCGACTGCGAAAGATACGAGCGTCGGCGGAACATGCAGTTCATTGAAGGAACCGGACATACTGTCCTTACCACCGATGGAAGCCGTACCGAAGTCCAGCTGTGCCTGATAAGCACCGAGCAATGCGGAAAGCGGCTTGCCCCAGGACTTCTCACCTGCCATACGCTCGAAATACTCCTGGAATGTCAGTCTTGCTGCAAATGGATCACAACCGAGGCAGGCAAGACGCAGGAGAGATTCAGTAACAGCATGGTATGCACCGTGGAACGGGCTCCATGCGGAGAAATATGGATCGAAACCATAAGCCATGACGGAAACGGCGTTGGTCTTGCCTTCCTCAACCGGGATCTTGCAAGCCATACCTTCTTCCGGAGACAGCTGATAACGGCCGCCGAATGGCATGAGAACCGTACCGGCACCGATCGTACCATCGAAACGGGAAACAAGTCCTTTTCTCGAGCAGCCATCCAAAGAGGAAAGCGCACCCTTCAAGGAAGCACCGAAATCGCCGGCTACATACGCTTCTGTAGTCTTATCGATAATGCCGTTTGCGAAATCCGGCTCCGTGACTTCTGCCTTAGCATAGGAAGAAGCTCCGTTTGTATCGATAAAAGCTCTTGGGAGTTCTACGATGGTGTTGCCCTTCCAGGTCATCTTCATGACCGGCTCTTCCGTAACAACGGCAACAACTGTAGCCTCAAGGTTTTCTTTTGCTGCATAATCGAAGAATTCCTTCTCATCCTTCGGATCGATAACGATCGCCATTCTCTCCTGAGACTCGGAGATCGCAATCTCTGTACCATCGAGACCTTCGTACTTCTTCGGTACCTTATCGAGGTCGATGGAAAGACCGTCAGCAAGCTCACCGATGGCAACGGAAACACCGCCGGCACCAAAGTCATTGCAGCGGAGGATCATCTTGGAAACTTCCGGAATACGGAACAGTCTCTGGATTTTTCTTTCTGTCGGCGGATTACCCTTCTGTACTTCCGAACCGCAGGTCAGAACGGACTTCTCATCGTGTGCCTTGGAAGAACCTGTTGCACCACCGATACCGTCACGGCCAGTACGTCCGCCAAGGAGAACCACAATGTCACCCGGTCTCGGACGGACACGAACGATATTCTCAGCCGGAGCTGCACCAACAACGGCACCGATCTCCATTCTCTTCGCCACATAACCCGGATGATAAATCTCATCTACATGGCCTGTGCAAAGACCAATCTGGTTACCGTATGAACTATAACCTGCAGCAGCTGTACGAACCAGTTTCTTCTGGGAAAGCTTACCTTCGAGTGTCATGGAAACCGGAACAGTCGGGTCGCCGGCACCGGTTACACGCATGGCCTGGTAAACATAGGAACGACCGGAAAGAGGGTCACGGATCGCGCCGCCAAGGCAGGTTGCCGCACCACCAAATGGTTCAATCTCGGTCGGATGGTTATGTGTCTCGTTCTTAAACATCAGAACGTAATCTTCCGGCTTGCCGTCTACATCGATGCGGATCTTGATCGAGCAGGCGTTGATTTCTTCGGACTCATCGAGGTCAGCGAGTTTGCCGTCTTTCTTCAGTTTTCTCATTGCCATTGTTGCCACATCCATGAGGCAGACTGGCTTCTTGCTGATTCTCTCGCCGTAAACTTCTTCTCTTGTGGAGAGGTAGTTTGCGTAGATGCTCTTCAATTCCTCTGCAAAAGCACTGTCGCCGTCAATTTTGACGTCGGTGAGTTCGGTAAGGAATGTGGTGTGACGGCAGTGGTCAGACCAGTATGTATCGAGTACGCGGATCTCGGTCATGGTCGGATCACGCTTGATGGACTGGAAGAATTCCTGTGTAAAAGCAAGATCTGCATCGGACATCGCCAAGCCCCATGTCTTACGAAGTTCGGAGAGTTCTTCTTTCGACTTGGAGATAAAACCATCGATCGTCGGAACGGAAGACGGAACATCGAAGACTTCTTCGAGCGTCTCCGGCTTGTCCATAGAAGCTTCACGGCTCTCTACCGGGTTGATGAGGTACTTGGCAATCGCCTTCTTCTGCTCCTCTGTAACAGAACCATAGAACACGATCACGCGGGCAACACGTACCAGCGGCTTTTCTTTCTGAGTCAGGATCTGGCAGCATTGTGCCGCAGAGTCCGCTCTCTGGTCGTACTGTCCCGGAAGGGATTCGATTGCCAGTACATAAGCCGCATCGGAAACATCGATGGTCTCATCGTAGACCACGTCAACCGGCGGTTCCGAGAACACAACATTTTTCGCCAGTTCATATTCTTCATCCGTCAGACCGGACACGTCGTATCGATTGAAAACACGAACACTGTCGATCGTCTTGACGCCGCAGTCTGCCGAGACATCTTTCTTCAGTCCCGCCGCCTCAACTGCGAACTCTTTTTTCTTCTCCGAATAGATTCTTCGAACCAGATTACTCATAAATAAACCTCCAAAAATGTTGTATCTGTCCTTAACGTATCTATGGTATCACAAAACCCCGCTTCCTTTTCACAGGAAAACGGGATTTTATGGTATTATTTCAGTTTTTCCGCCACCTCTGTCATGAGCTCGCTGTTGTATTTCAGGAAGCGCTTCAGGCCTTCTGCATCAAGAGAACCATGAGCAAGTCTTGCCTGATCGTAAAGATGCAGACAGAGAGCGTCGAGTTTCTCCTTCTCGTCAGCCACGGAAGCCATACCGCGAAGTCTCAAAACGAGCGGGTGATCAGTATTCAAAACCAGATCCTTTTTGATCGGGAACATATCATCAAGGTTCTTGTACGGATCGTCATCTTTACCGGTACGCATCGCCTCGAACTGCTTTCTCATCTCTGCCATACGTCGAGCCTCTTCAGTCTCACGGATAAAGGCAGGAAGCTGATCAGCACCAAGTGCGACCGCCGAGACTTCCAGTTTCTCATCCGAAGTCGCCGCCTTGAAAAGCTCTCCCAGTGCTTTTACCTCGTCTTCGGAAGCTTTCTCGCCTTCGAGCTCGGCATCAACACGCATGAACTTCACATCGTGCTGCTTGTACTCCAGGAAGGAGATGAAGTTGTTGTCGAGTTCTTCATTAAGTACGACAACGTCGAAGCCCTTCTCCTTCGCCATGGCAATGTACGCAGCCTGCTGGTCCGGTGCTTTTGTATAACGGACAGTATCCTTCTCCTTGTCCTTGGTCAGTTCCTGCAATGTGAAGAACTCATCGTCCACGGACTTGAAGAGGCAGATGTCCTTGACCTTTTCATAGAACTTCTCGTCCTTCATCATACCGTACTTCACAAAGATGCTGATATCGGACCAGTAACCTTCAAATGCCTTACGGTCGTTCTTGAATACTTCGTTGAGCTTATCGGAAACCTTACGGATAATGTGCGAGGAAAGCTTCTTTACGTACTCATCCTGCTGTAGAGCCGAACGGGAAACGTTGAGCGGCAGATCCGTGCAGTCCAGACAGCCACGGAGCAGGAACAGGAATTCCGGAATGACTTCTTCAATGTTATCTGCTACGAATACCTGGTGATTGTAGATCTTGATACGGCCTTCCAGTGTCTCATAGACATTGTTGGTCTTCGGGAAGTAAAGGATACCTTGAAGATTGAAAGGATAATCCATGTTCAGGTGGATCCAGAAAAGAGGCTCCTTCATGTCATGGAATACTGTACGGTAGAAATTCTTGTACTCTTCCTCTGTGCAGTCCTTCGGAGACTTCTTCCAGAGCGGCTCGGTATCGTTGATCGGCATGACCTCGTGATCATGGCCCTTGTACTCCTCGCCTTTCTCCTCGGCTTCCTTCTTTTTCTTTTCTTCCTCTTCTTCATGCTTTCTGTCTGCGACGACATCGCTGTAATAAAGATCGAAAGGCATGAAAGAACAGTACTTTTTCAGTACGCCACGGATCTTGCCGGCATCGAAGATCTTCTTTGCTTCTTCAGAAAGCGTCAAAGTGATCGTCGTACCACGGGCCGTTCTATCGGAATCGGAAATCTCATAATCCATACCGTCATCGGATTCCCAGGAAACCGCCGGCGCATCTTTTACAAAGGACTTCGTATCGATACGGACCTTATCCGCTACCATGAATGCGGAATAGAATCCGAGACCGAAATGGCCGATGATTCCGCTGGCGTCTGTGCTCTGCTCTTTATATTTCTCGACAAAATCCATCGCACCGGAAAAAGCGATCTGGTTAATATACTTATCTACTTCTTCCTCGGTCATGCCGATACCGTTATCTGTAAACTCGATGGTTCCCTCATCGCTGTCATAGTTTACATGCAGCTGATAATCATCCGTATCTTCTTTTACCGCTTCTCCCAGATCCACCAGACGCTTGAACTTCGCAATTGCGTCCGAGCCATTGCTGACCAGCTCACGAACAAAAATGTCCTGATCGGAATAAAGCCATTTTCTGATGATTGGAAAAATGTTTTCCGTTGTTACTGAAATCGTTCCTTTTTTTGCCATATATAAACCTCCAAAATTGTTCCCATTAAAAAGAATCGACGTGCGCATGCGAATCGATATATGCATGCACGATTTTCTGGTAACTTGCCATCAGATTCTGAAGTGCCGGGCAATCTGCCGAACGGAATTTCACTTCGTCGATGGAAGAAACCGGAAGGATATCAAAAGGCGAGCTTGTGACAAAGAGTCCCATCTTCGGCGGGCCGTCATCCTCTTCGGTCTCCATCTTTACCAGATCTTCCATGGTAAAAGCACCCTCGTCGAGTTTTAATCCTGCTTCTGCAATCGCATCTTTTACGTATTTTCTGGTAATGCCGATCAGGATCAGGTCTTCCGATGGCGAATATACTGTATCTTTATACAGAACGAAGAAATTAGATCTGCCGCCTTCTACAAACTTTCCATCATTTCCACGAAGGATCACTTCATAAGGAAGCCCGAAAGATGTCTGGCGCGAAGAAGCCTCTGCGACAGCCTTCTTATAGTCTCCGCGGAATACTTTCACATGCGGTTCGACTCTCTCCCATGTAAGACTCGTGGTAACAATACCCTCTTTATACATTTCCGGAGTCGGATAGGTCATATTACTGAGATAGACAAGATTGAGGGACTTCGTGATAACAATACGCACATTTCCATCGGCCATGCCGCTGTCCCAGATCATGGAATTGGCGATAAAGTGGTAAGTATCCGGATCGATGGGGAAATTCTCTTTCGCCTCAACGGATTTATGCAATCTCTGCATATGGTCTTCCCAGAAAAGCAGCACGCCTTCCTGAAAACGTACGGATTCATAATATGTGATTTCCTCAGTTGGGATAAACAGTGCTTTACCTCTTTCTGAGTCAAAAGCAACCTTTTCGCCGTTTAAAGTGCAGTATTCTCCGATATTTCCTTCTACTAACGGATACGCCATGATCCTGTCCCCTTTCATCTCAGGCGGGGTTTTATTCAGAAAACCCACTGCATACCGTATAATTTTACTCTTTAATGATGTTTTCGTAAACACATGAAAAATCGTTATTTGCACAACGTTTAAGCACTTGTATATTAAGGAAAATATAAATAAAATGAAATTCAAAATATCGGTTGACGCAGCAGAAAACGTCTGCTACAATGCCTTTATGCAAAATCGTTAATAATTATACATGGAGGTGCCTTATGGCAAAGGAAAAATTCTTACTCGCGTATTCAGGCGGACTGGATACATCCATTATCATCCCGTGGCTCCTTGAGCACTATGACTGTGAAGTAGTTGCTTATTGTGGTGAAGTCGGCGTTGGTGTCGATCACGATTATCTGGAGAAAAAGGCTCTCAAGTGCGGTGCAATCAAGTGCATCATCGAAGATATCTCTGAAGAGTTTGTTTCTGATTTTGTCTTCCCTACTCTTAAAGCAAACGCTGTTTATGAAGGTAAGTACCTCCTCGGCACATCCATGGCTCGTCCGGTAATCGCAAAGCACTTTGTTGAGGCTGCTCACGCTAACGGATGCACAACTATCGTTCATGGCTGCACAGGTAAGGGTAACGACCAGGTAAGATTTGAACTTTCCATCAAGGCTCTGGATCCGGACATGAAGATCCTGGCTCCTTGGAGAATTTGGGACATCAAGTCCCGTGACGAGGAAATCGACTATGCAAATGCACGTGGTATCGAAGTTCCTGTTACAAAAGAAAACAACTATTCCAAAGATGAGAACCTCTGGCACCTCTCTCACGAAGGAATGGATCTTGAGAATCCTGCAAACGAGCCGAATCTCGATAAGATCCTGGAGCTCATGGTTTCTCCTGAAAAAGCACCTGACACACCGACATACGTAACGATCAAGTTCGAAAAGGGTGTTCCGGTTGAAGTAGATGGCCAGAAACTCTCCCCTGCTGATCTTCTGAGATACTGCAACAAGGTTGCTGGTGCAAACGGCGTAGGTATCGCTGATATCGTTGAGAACCGTCTTGTTGGTATGAAGAGCCGTGGCGTTTACGAGACACCTGGTGGAACGCTTCTCTTTGCTGCACATCGTGAACTGGAGCTTCTCACAGTTGAGCGTGACACGATCCACTACAAGGATCTCGTAGCTCAGAAGTTCTCTGAACTCGTATACTATGGTCAGTGGTTCCATCCTCTCCGCGAAGCTATCTCCGCATTTGTTGATAAGACACAGGAAGTCGTTACCGGTGAAGTAAGAATGAAGCTCTACAAGGGTAACTGCACACCGGCAGGCACAACTTCCCCGTTCTCTCTCTATGATCCTGAGATCGCTACATTTGAAGCGGATGACGTTTACAACCAGGCTGATGCCGGCGGATTTATCAACTGCTTCGGCCTCCCGATGAAAGTCAACGCCAAGATGAAGCAGAAGAACGGACTTCTCTGATTCCACTCGGTTAGCAAAGTAAGTGAAAAGAAAAAGCTTTCTTGTGCTGTCCTCGGCAGAGCCTGCGGAGGCACTTCGAAAGCTTTTTCTATTCCGTACATACCATGAACCGGGTATAAATCTGCGAAGATTCT
Source organism: Clostridiales bacterium (assembly GCA_017545245.1). Taxonomy (GTDB): domain Bacteria; phylum Bacillota; class Clostridia; order Saccharofermentanales; family Saccharofermentanaceae; genus Scatonaster. The sequence continues at coordinate 39,739 of JAFWPB010000056.1, read as the reverse complement.
TCAACTGAAATATCCGATAGAGGAGGCATTGCTATGTACTACGTTCCCGACGGAACCACCCAATGTGGATACTACGAGTGTGAGGATTGTGAAACAGGGTTTCTTGACCTGAGGATCGCTCCAAGTCTGGTCTGCCCTTACTGCGGTAAGGACGTCGACATGGAGATCGGCCCTGATGAAGAAATGCCAAAGATCCGTGAAGCCGCTAAACTCATCAAGATGCTCGAAGGCGAAGATGTAGAAAAATACGACACCCTGCTGAGTCTCGCTATCACCGGCGGAGATTACAGCTGGATCGACTAAGGAGACGACATTATGGAATACAGATTAATGACAATGGATGATTATGATCAGATCTATCAGATCTGGCTCGAGTGCAAGAACGGCTTGAACGACAAGGATGATTCCCGCGAAGGCATCGAAAAATACTTAAAAAGAAATCCTACTACCAGCTTTGTCGCCGTTGAGGATGGCAAGGTAGCAGGCGTTATTCTCTGCGGCCACGATGGACGCCGTGGATATATCCAGCACATGTCTGTTTCTATAAAACATCGTCGTAAAAACATAGGAAGAACACTCGTCGACCTTGCACTCGAAGCTCTCCGCAAGGAAGGCATCAACAAGGTTGCCCTGGTTGCCTTTGACCACAACAAAGGCGGAAACGCCTTTTGGGAAAGCATCGGTTTTACCGAGCGTACTGACCTGATTTACAGAAACAAGGCTCTTGTTGAACTGAAGAAGATTGAGAATCAATGAGTTTTTTGTGCTCGTTCAAATCAACCATTACACGAGCTGGAATTCTTGATTTTGCCGAAAAAGACTGCTTTTTCAGGCAAGAAAGAGTATAATGACAAGCGTCGCAACGTACGTTGCGCATATGACTCGAAACATAAAGGAGAATAGCTATGGCAAAGAAAATGTGGGCAGGAAGATTCGAGAAAGCAACTGACAAGGCAGTTAACGATTTTAACTCGTCTCTCCCCTTCGACTGCAGAATGTATAAACAGGATATCGAGGGCTCGATTGCTCATAGTCAGATGCTCGCAAAGCAGGGCATCATCTCAAAGGAAGATGCAGATTCCATCCGTGATGGTCTTCTGTCGATCATGGATGATATCGATTCCGGGAAACTGACATTTGACTCTGATGCCGAAGATATCCATATGTTCGTAGAAGAAGAACTGACTAACCGAATCGGTGATGCCGGAAAACGTCTTCATACAGGAAGATCCAGAAACGATCAGGTTGCTTTGGATCAGCGTCTTTATGCCGTAGACGAGGCAAAAGAGATCCAGTCTCTACTGGGACAGCTCCGTGATACTTTGATTGATCTTGCCGGCGAGCACCTCGAAACATATATGCCGGGCTACACACACTTACAACGTGCACAGCCCATCACCTTCGCACATTATCTGATGGCCTACATTCAGATGTTCGGCCGCGATATGGATCGTCTCGACGAAGCAATCGCAAGAACCAATATTTCCCCGTTAGGATCCGGCGCACTTGCCGGTACCACTTATCCTCTTGATCGTGAATTCGTCGCAGATCAGCTGGGTATGAGCGGCGTTACACTGAACTCTTTAGACGGTGTGGCAGACCGCGACTGGGCTGTTGAGCTGGCTTCGTTTGCTTCACTTCTCATGATGCACCTGTCACGTCTTTCTGAAGAGATCATCCTCTATTCTTCTCAGGAATTCAAGTTTATTGAACTCGATGACGCCTATTCTACAGGTTCTTCCATGATGCCGCAGAAAAAGAATCCGGACGTTGCCGAGCTTACCCGTGGAAAGACAGGCCGTGTTTACGGCGACCTCATTTCCCTTCTTGTCACCATGAAAGGACTTCCGCTCACCTACAACAAAGATATGCAGGAAGTACAGGAAGCCATTTTTGATGTCATCGATACCATCAAAGGTGTACTCGTTCCTTTCACCGGCATGATCAAGACCATGACGATCCGCAAAGACAACATGGAGAAAGCCGCACTCGGTGGGTTCACCAACGCAACAGACTTGGCTGACTATCTTGTTAGAAAGGGCATTCCTTTCCGAAGCACACATGAGATCTCCGGTAAACTCGTCCACTACTGCATTGAGCACGGTACCACATTAGAGAAGCTTTCTCTTTCTGAATTCAAGCAATTCTCCGACTTGATCGAAGAAGATGTATACGATGCCATCTCACTGGAGACATGCGTAAACAAGCGCACGATCACCGGAGCTCCAGCACCGGAAACCGTGAAAACCGCACTGGATGCCATGAAGGGCGAGTAATCACGGTTTAATAGAAACTATCGCGCAAATAAAGGGCGTCTCAAAAGTGATGTGAATCACATTGAGACGCCTCGCTTTTTGGTTTGTTATCAGGTTCGTGATGCTTCTGCTATAATTCTATTTCCAATTACGGCATGTAGCTCATGCTGATCGAATCCACGACTCCATCTTTGAATGTATATTCGTAAGAGCTGCTTCCATAGTAGACCGTCGAAGACTTTTCATAAGTGAGGATCTCATATTTCGAACCATTTGATTCAAAATCGCTCGATCTTTTCGGATCACCTGCACTCTTGATCAGATCGTCCTTGGTAAAAAGATCCGGGAAATTAAATCCGACCTTACCTTCCGGAAGTTCAGGAATGCAAGAAACCTTAAATGAAGAGATGACACATTCTTTTGCTGGATGATCCTCGTCTGTAAAGTTTGCAATAGTCATAATTGCAGAACGATAAGGAATGACATCAAAGCTATAACCGATATAGTACGAAGACTGCTTGTCAACGTTATCATCAAAATGTGTCGTATCGGAGAATTCGATCTTGTCATTGATCAGATCCTGAAGTGTAGTCACACCAAGAGTATATTTCTTTCCGTTAACGGTGAAACCCATGTCATCAAAATCAACAAACTTGTCCGAAGTGACTGCACCTTCCGGTTTTCTCAAAGCAGCTTCTGTGGTCGTAGCCTCAGTCGTTGTGGCTTCCGTTGTAGTTGTTGTGGTGTCTTCGACACGCTCCGTCTTGGTTGCCTCTTTTTCCGTTGACTTGGATGAACAAGCTGCCGCGCCCATCACAAGCGCCAAGCTTAACACAAGGCTTAAAAGTCGAGTTCTTTTCATGCATGATCCTCCTTTAAATAATTTCTTCTTATTCTTTCATTAATTTCTCATACTATGTATCGGTGCCGGGATACGACCGCCACGAGAGATAAACGCCTCAGACGAAGCCGTATTAACTTCCATGATCGGTGCATAGCCCAAAAGTCCGCCAAATTCGACCTGGTCGCCTACCTTCTTACCTGGAACAGGAATGACGCGTACAGCGGTCGTCTTGTTATTAAAGGTACCCAGTGCCATCTCATCCGCAATAATGCCGGAAATCGTTGATGCAGGTGTATCACCAGGAATCGCGATCATATCGAGACCTACGGAGCAGACACAAGTCATAGCTTCGAGTTTTTCGAGTCTCAGGAAACCTTTTTCCGCCACTTCGATCATGCCTTCATCTTCGGATACCGGGATAAAAGCACCGGACAGGCCGCCTACGAAGGAAGACGCCATGGTTCCACCCTTCTTGACTGCATCGTTCAACATAGCCAGAGCTGCAGTTGTGCCCCATGCTCCACAGTGCTCCAGACCGAACTCTTCAAGGATACGGCCGACAGAGTCACCGACAGCCGGTGTCGGAGCCAGAGAAAGGTCGATAATACCGAACGGTACATTCAATCTCTGAGAAGCTTCGCGCGCAACCAGTTCACCAACACGTGTGATCTTAAACGCTGCCTTTTTGATGGTCTCCGCAACAACACCAAGATCCTCACCTTTTACTGTCTCCAATGCTGCTTTAATTACACCTGGACCGGAAATACCGACATTGATAACGCATTCCGGTTCACCAGGTCCGAGGAAAGCACCTGCCATGAACGGGTTATCTTCCGGCGCATTGGCGAAGACAACGAGCTTGGCGCATCCGAGTGCGTCTCTGTCTTTTGTTGCTTCTGCTGTCTTCTTGATGATCTCACCCATATCTCTGACTGCGTCCATATTGATACCTGAACGCGTAGAAGCCAGATTGATCGAGGAGCAAACGTTATCGGTTATTGCAAGACTCTCCGGAATCGAGTCGATCAGGCGCTTGTCACTTACTGTATAACCCTTCTGCACCATCGCGGAAAAACCACCGATAAAGTTGACGCCGCATGCTTTCGCCGCACGGTCCAACGTCTTGGCAAACATAGTATAGTCCTTCGCACCGGAAGCCGCAGCCACGATGGAGATCGGCGTTACGGAGATACGCTTGTTCACGATCGGAACACGGTATTTTTCCGTAATTTCCTCACCGACCTTAACGAGGTCTTTTGCGTATTTCGTGATTTTATCGTATATCTTCTGACAGGACTTCTCAGGCGTATCCGCCGCGCAGTCCATCAGGTTGATTCCCATGGTAATGGTACGTACATCCAGATGCTGTTCCTGGAACATCCGTACGGTCTCTAAAACTTCAAAATCTGTAATCATATATATCCCTACAATCTTTCGATAATTCTATTTCTTTCCGATTCAAAAGCACTTGCTCTCAGAATTTCTCAGATACGGTGCATCGCATAGAACAGATCCGTATGCTGGATCCGGATGGATACGCCGATCTCCTCGCCGACTTTGTCGAGTTTATCGGAAAGGGCTTTCATCTCAGACTTGGCATTCTTCAGGTCAACCAGCATGATCATGGTAAAGATATCGTCCAGGATCGTTTGTGTGATGTCATTGATGTTGACATCTTCTTCCGCCAGAAGTGCGGAGATCTTCGCAATAATGCCGACCGCGTCACAACCAACGACTGTAATGACCGCCTTGTTCTTATCTTTTTCTGTACTCATAAATATATCTCCCCTTTTTATGATTTAAATTACAGTTCAATCGAATTCATTCGTTCGGATCTCAGATCCTGTATGTCTTATTCACCTGAGCCAGTTCAAAATTCCAGTCGCCGCAGGCACGTGCCTCGAGCTCCACATCTTCCCTGTCATAAAACGGAACAAGATGGGAAAGGATCGTCTTCTTGACCCGAAGTGCTTTTGCACAAGAATAGCACTCCTTAGGCGTAAGATGAAGCATATTCGGTCTTCTTGCCGCTTCGATTTCTCCGCAGTCCATGATAGCGAGATCTGCATCGTCAAGATATCCAGCCAGAAGCGAATCCACGGAAGCATCCGCAGTATAAACAAACACTTTGCCTTCATGCTCGACACGGATACCATAACACTCCACCGGATGCTTGGTACGGAAAAACTTCGCCTTCGCTCCAAACAGCGGCAATTCCGATTCGTGTCCGATATATCCGATCTTGTACTTCCAGTCGCTGGTCAGAGAATGAATAACATCTTCCGGTGTCTTCGGCGCAAAAATCGGGATATCGCGGAATTCCATGCCATGCTTGGCATTCATATCGATCGCATAGCGCATGACCATAAGATCACTATAGTGGTCAGCATGAAGGTGTGAAATCAAGATCGCGTCCAGTCCATTTAACGGAACATGAAGCTGAAGATTGGAAACAACACCACTTCCGCAATCGATCAGCACTTTCTTATCATTAATCGTGAGCAGATATCCTGAAGCCGCCTGACCCGGGCCTGGATAGCCGCCACTGCATCCAAGTATCGTAACTTCCATAATACTGTGTCCTTTCGCAACAAAGTGGCACAACTATTCTACCATAACTGTCTGAAAATATCTCATAAGAAGTGATTCCGCCTGGCGGATCCCGTCAATCGCCGAGCTCATGATTCCACCGGCATATCCTGCACCCTCACCTGTTGGGAAAATCCCTGAAACAGCAAGGCTTTCGCCATTTTCATCCCGTCTTATACGGACTGGCGAAGAACTTCTCGTTTCAACGGCTGTAATGACGGCATCCGGATCGTTGAATCCGTGGATCTTGCTTTCCAGAAGGACCAGACCCTCATCCAGCGTTTTGGCAACCACATCCGGCAAGACCTCCCAAAGATCTGCCATGACAACGCCCGGCCGATAAGATGGAGTGACTTTGCCCCAGGCTGTCGTAACTCTATGCGCATGAAAATCGCCGACTCTCTGTGAAGGCGCATAATAACCGCCTTTTCCTTTTTCAAAAGCATCGGCTTCGAGTTTTCTTTGAAACTTGATCCCGGCATCCCAGGCATCGCTTCCAAAGTCCTCTGCATCCACGCCCACAAGCATCGCCGAGTTGGCATTATCCTTGTCACGCGCATACTCACTCATGCCGTTCGTGACGACTGACGATTCCTCAGAAGAACCGCAGACGACTTCTCCTCCCGGGCACATGCAGAAAGAATACAGTTTCCGTCCTGTCCCGGTAGCTGTGACCACTTTATAGTTTGCAGGATGAAGGATCTCGCTTTCGAAGCACTCTCCAAACTGCGCACGATCAATATCTTTCTGCAGATGTTCGATACGAACACCCACCGCAAATGGCTTGCTCTCCAGATTCACCCCGCGTGAATGCAGCATGGCAAATGTATCGCGTGCACTGTGTCCGATCGCCAGAACCAGCGCCGAACAAGGAAGTGCAATAGCATCGCTCCCATCTATAGAGGAAACATGCGTGATCGACTTAAGCTTTCCATCCACTACAGAAATATCGCTCAATTTCCGCTCAAAAAGCACTTTCGCCCCGTGTGCGCACAGATCTTCGCGCATGTTCCGAACTACTTTACGAAGATAATCCGTTCCAATGTGCGGATGTGCATCAAAGAGAATACTCTTGGGAGCACCATATTTCACAAACGTCCGAAGAACGCTGTCTCTTCTTTTATCCGAAACTCCACTGAATAGTTTTCCATCAGAAAACGTTCCTGCGCCGCCTTCTCCAAACTGGACATTTGAAACAAGATCCAGTTCGCCACTTTCTTTTAACTTCGATACATCCTGCGTTCTTGTATCCACATCGCGACCTCTTTCAAGGAGGATCGGAGAAAGGCCGGCTTCCACCAAAGCCGCACAGGCAAACAAACCTGCAGGACCGCTTCCACAAACCACGACTCGCTTCTTTTCTTCAGGCTGTACCCGAAGAGTATGGAAAACAGGAGCAAGCAGCTGCGGCAAAAAGTCCGTGTCCTGAAAACGTGCGGATATAACGACACGGATATCGTTTTTATGACGGGCATCGATGGATTTTTTCAGGAAATAGCAGTATTTCGGAAGTTTCTTCTTCGACTTTTTCTCAAAATACGCACGGATATCCTTAAAGTCTGTATATGGAGACGCGCTCTTCGGAAGGGTCTCGTATACACGTAGCGGAATCGAGAGAGAAATATCACTCTGCATGTTCGTCCTCCGCATGAAGTGCGACCGAACGCCCTGCCAGGATTCCGGAAGCAAACGCCCATGTCAGGTTATAGCCTCCACAATCTCCGTCGACATCCAGGACCTCACCGCAGGCAAAAAGACCGGGAACAAGATTCGATTCCATAGTTTCATAAGAGAATTCAGAAACATCCGCGCCACCGATCGTCGTCTGGGCAAACTCCAGAGACTTGGTTCCGATCACCTCGAATTTCCAAGCCTTGAGGGTCTTCACGATCTTCTCGATATCCTCATTGGAAAGCGTTGCAATCAGTATACTGAGCGGTCTTGCCAGAGCCGACTTTAAGAGCATGGAAGCAATCTTTCCCGGAAGGATACCGATCAGGAGCTGATCGAGCGTTCTCTCGCCCCAGGCACTGATCCTTCGGCCAATCTCAACACGTATCAGACGGAGTTCTTCGTCATTAAAAAGCTTCAGCGAGATCGTCATTGGAATGGAAAGCCCATTCTTGCGGTTATATCTGGATACGACACCGGACACCTGAAATACTGCAGGTCCGGAAAGCCCATAATCCGTGAAAAGAACTTCACCATACTGATGGGCCAGAAGCATATCTTTACTGTTAAGGGAAAGATCACAATCCAGTTTCAGACCGGAAAGTGTTTTTGTCACAGAATTATCGGTTACGACCTGCACGATCGAAGGCTTCGGCGCAAAGACTTTATGGCCGAACTTGTTCAGCCACTTATACCCGTCTCCCGTCGTGCCCAGGCTCGGCGCACATGCACCGCCGCAGGCAACGATGATGTGATTACTAAAAAAAGCGTTCCCGTTCTTGGTATATACACTGAAAATATCTTCGGTCTTCTCGATTGATTCGACCTCAGCATCGGTTTCTAAAGAGACATTACACTCTTTCATGGCAAAGCGGAAAGCATCGACCACGGAGGAAGCACTCTTACTCATCGGGAAGATCTTGTTCCCTTCGGAAGCGACCGGAATACCGATCTCGCCAAGGAATGTCAGCACTGACTCGGAATCGACCAGACGAAGGACGCTTTCTGCCCAGGCTGTCTCATGCGAATGAAAATGCGTCAAGGCCATATCTTTGTTCGAAAGATTGCATCTGCCATTTCCCGTTGCCAGAACTTTTTTCCCGACACGATCGTTTTTCTCCAGAACCAGCACCTGTCCGTAACTGTTCATGCGATCCATATGCATCTTCTGATAGGAAACCGCTGCACTCATTCCGGAAGCGCCGCCTCCGATGATGATCAGATCCCAGATTGGCGCTTGTTCAGTCATACATTTTTCTCCTCGTTCAAAAGGGCTAGACATCTTCCATATTTGGAAAGATTCGAAAACTCTCCGTTCGAGTGGTTCTCCACCAGATGTCCGAATTCAATTACATCCTGGGTATTTCCGGATAACAGTTCGATCTCCATCTCACAGATCGGAAGGCTCTTGTCACCGGCGATACATGCGCCATCGTCCAGGCAGATTTCGAAGATACTGTCTCCAAAGCCCGCTGTGATCGTCTTTCTCTTAAATCTTGTCTGACAGATCTCGATCAGTTTTTCATCTGTAACAGGAACCAAAGCCTCCTGAAGAAGCTCGATTGGATCATCGCAGACGGCCGCATTCTTCAAGAAACGCTTCACATCAAATTCGGCATTCTTCGAATCCTGATTCCATTCATAGCGTTGGGAAAAACCATCTACGCTCTTTCCGCCCAGCTTGACGGTATGTACATAATTCTGACCGAGAATATGACGTACGCGTACGGACACATGTTTACTCAACAACACACGGCTGGAAGAATCAAAATAGCGGTTAACATATTCTTCCGTCTTTTCATCTTCCGTAAATACCGCACTCTTGAACCAGGAAGAATCCACTACCTCGTACAGTTCTTTTGAAGAAGGAAACTTGATTTTTAATTCTGATTCCATATCCGTTTCTCCTTAGATCGCTAGCTCACGCACACCTACTGATGTAACGATGCAGATATTCTTCTTCCCGAAGAATGAGACACGAAGGATCGTCTCATCTACAGGAATGGTCGACAAGATCTTCCCGGAAGAAAGATCGATCAGCAGAACCTTCTCATCGACTGCGATGAGTGCAGATGAACCTGAAACATCATAATGGAGAAGCTGGTTTCCCAAAGCAATCTCCGTTTTCTTATTTCCATTACTATCAAATATTGCAAGACGGATCGGCTGATCAAGGCCATCCGAGCAAATCACGGCAAATCCGCCGTCATAGCCGAAAACACTGGTCAGACAGGCAAAAGCGGGACTTACCAGTTTGCACTCCCCATTCCCGACTACAGCCAGATCACTGATACCGGCCACGGCAACGATCGAATTACTACCATATGCAAGAAGCGGCATGATATCGGACACGCCCGGTGTATAGAATGCATACTCAGAAGGCTTTTTTGACGCGGAATCCTTCGGAATGGAGAACATCTTCACATGCGGCACCATCTGCGAAGCATCGGTATCAACCAAAGACACGCTCAGAGTGGATTCATCCGGTGAAAACTCAAGAGAGATCGGGTAACCGGATTCATTGGAAGTCCACTGTGCCAGAAAGGAAGCGTCCTTATCCATGATATACACATCACCGAAAGACTTGCCTTCATCAATGATCACGGCACTTAATCCGGAAGGTGTCAATGCGATGTTTCCGATCTTTCCGGTCATATGCTTCGTATAGACCTGTCCCTCTTCGGAAAACATAGCACAGAAGAATCCTTCGGAATCCGCAACCAATGCGTAATTACCGGCAATTCTGCAGATCGGGTTACTCATTTCTACATCGACACCATAAATCTCATTACCGGAAATTGACATATAGGTAACCTTGCCTGTACCGACTTTCAAAAGTCCATTCATGAACGGGTATAACTGCTGGGCTTCGGTATATTCACAGTCAAAACCGGCGATCGCAGAAAGGCGCAACTGTTCATTGGCTCCCTGTTTAGCTTCGTTATGGTGTTTCAGCATGAACACAAGCACCACAGAAACAGCAATCAGGATCACACACAGCAAGACCAGCAAAATGGTCGAATGACCAATGCTTCCACTCTTCTTTTTAGGTTTTTCACGATTTTCCGGTTTCGTGTTTATATTTCTCTCAGGCATCCGCTTTTTCCTTATCTACGCGGTCATACATACCATTCACGTCTTTATTCGTGATGGCTTCCTTAGTGAGTTCATAGGCATCCCAGATGCCATAGTCCGTCAGGAACTGACCATTATCCCTATATAATACGCTTCTGTCCAAAATAAATCCACTATACGCATCGTTGATGAAGCAATAGTACTCCGAACCCGAAGCATCCACTTTCTGAAGTTTAACTGAATAGGAAACGCCCTGCATCGGAGTCACGAAAATACTTGCATCTGGCGTTCCCAGAACAGGCGCTGCCGTCTTATCCACACGGCTTATATTCATGTTGAAGATCGATGTGAAAAGCAAAGCTCCGTAGCAGGTACCGCTCTTGGCTGAAAAAACCTTTGCATCACGGCCATCCAGGCGGATCACCGTTTCATCACTGGTAAGGGACTGGGAAGTTCCTGTCTGGAACTCCATTTCAAATGTACCTTCCGGCATTTTCACTTTTACGTTGGCAACAGTATTCAAATACTCATGCAAAAGTCTAAAGTCGATCAATTCAGAAAGCGGAAGATTCAATCCGACCAGCGAGGAAGCAAACACGCGGAAGCAATATGGATTTCCGGAAATACTGCCATAGTAGTAGCCGCCGATTTCCTTGGAAAGGATCAAGTGGATCTTCTCTCCATTCAGCAGTTCATAGTCGAACACATACTCCGGCTGATCGAGTCCATATTTCGCATACTCCTCGGTCTTGATTGGAAGAAACGAATTGACCTGAAGATTCAGCATTGTATCCAGAAGGCTCGTCAACCTGTCCGAAGGCTCGCGTTCGATCGGTTCGATAACAGCATAGTATGACTTAGAAATCGAGCTTGCCAAAAGCTCCTGCTGCGGTTTCACGACGATTTTGTCATTGGTTGAGGTACGATTGAAAGTAATCCGTGAAACACTCAAACGATCAAGGGAAACAGCTAATTGATTCAGATAGTTTTCAAATCCCTGGCTAAGATTCTCGTAATAGAAATATTTCGCAACAACGACTGAGTCAGTTTTATTGGTAAAGGCATAGACTCCGGTCTTATCGGACAATGCATCACCGAAGAAAAGGCTTGACTGGGAACCGTCTTTATTTGTGAACGTCACCTGATAGTTTGCCGGATCCAGTCCATATGTACTTTTTACCAAAGAAGGATCATTCAGGTCTTTTACCAGAACAAGATTGGAGAAATTCGCTAGAAGATCTTCGATGGAAGTGTAATACAGATCTTCTCTTTCAAAAATCTCTCCATTATGGTCGGCCTTGACCACCTTTCCGTCCTTATCAAAAGAAAAAGTGATATATCCGTCTTTCGAACTGTCAATACGGATCGTTTCTACCTGTGTTGCATCCACGATTTCGATGGTCTTAATCTTCAGTTCCTGTTCCAGATTATTCTTTTGAACGATATCCACGACAAGGTACACGATCAAAGCCACCACGAGGCAGCCGAGAATAATGAGCGGTAACAGCAGTTTTTTCATTTCACCCTTCACGATTCTCTCCTCACATCACAGATGGCGTCTTCTCTTATAGATCGCAATACCACAAATCAGTCCGCCGATTGGAATGAGCGTCATTACGACCACAGACCAGAGCGTCGCCGCATTACTTGAGAGAGGCTGAGTCAGATTGTAATTCGGTATCGTTTTTTCCGGAATATACGGAACCGAGATATTGGTCGTACAGGATGATCCGATGCAGTTATAGATAAATTCGGCGTTCGAATCATTCAGTGTTTTAACCGAGAAATAGTTATCCGAAGTAAAATCGGCAGTTGCAAATACAAGAAGTGCACCTTCTACCTCAGACTTGACACCCTTCAAAACGATCGGATAGGTTCCAACTGAAAGATCATTGTTGACCGTCATATTCAGGTAATCTACACTGGCCATATCCGAAGTCGTGAGCAAAGCTCCGGCAACGATATCGGATGCCGCTTCCTGATAAAGACTCATATAGCGGTTATAGGACGTATTATAAGATCCGTTCTTAAAAGTCGTACTCTCCGGATCCGAAATGCCCAAAGACGAATACGGATCGTCACTATGCAGAAGATACCGTGTATCATTCTCGTGAAGAAGACCGGTCTCCATACTGATTCCTCTGTAACGGGTCACTTCATTCAGATTCGTATAATCGACAGTTTTATTATTGCTGAAATCATTCACGATCAGCACTACACCGCCCTCATCGAGATAATAACGCAGAAGGTCTCTCTCATGCGTAGAGATATCGTGCATCGGCTGAAGGATCATAATAATATCGCAGTCGGAAGGAATAGTCGTCGTACCATCTGTGAGATTGAGGTCCTGGCTGACCATACTCAGTGAGAGCAGGATATTATCAAGATTGGAATGACTCGTATTCTCATTATGACCGGTCAGGTAATAGGCATGAAGCGGATTCTCGGAAACGACATACATGATACTTCCTGTGATATTCAGTTCCACGTCATTTGCCGTCAGCATTCTCAGACCATATGTGTTGAGAATATCCTGATCGTACTGGAAGCACTGATACGGATCAATACTGATCAGGCGGTCTCCACTTCGGATCACATATGTGTCGGCCTTGATTCCAAACATATTATTCGGATCAAGCTCGGTCATGATAAAAGGATTCACACTCGGATCAATGTAGGATACGGTGATCTTTCCGTCAGCTTTTGCCTCATAATCATCGATGATCGGAATGAAATAATCGTACCATTCCTTAGATGTATCATTCTTATCGAAAAGGCCGATGATCTCCACTTTTTTATCCAGGCTCTTCAAATATGAACGAGTAAACGATCCAACTGTATTGATCTGAACAGAGGAAGCATCAAATGTCAGAGTCTTATCAAAAAGCTTGTCGAAAAGAATATTGAATACAATACAGATTGCCGCAAAGATGATTACGGACAGGATCGAAAAGGACTTGAGCGACTTGAATCTTGAATCAGACTGGACCTTCGCCTTTCCTTTCTTGACCGTTTTTTCGGTGAGGATATGATCTCTAGCAGTTTTCTTCGCCATAATGCATCTCCCCCCTTCTCAGTTCTGACTCCAGCGTTTCTTCTCGAGAACGCGGAATGTGATATACATAAACAAAGCAGTAAAAGACAGGCAATACACGATCGGTGCCACTTTAAAGACACCGGAAGTATAGCAGCTTGTCTTCGAATATGGGTCAAACCATGTAATACCGGAACGGATGCTTTCACCGATATTAAAAATGGTCGAATCAGACAACCCGAAGATGTTGGCAATACGCATAAGCGATGTAACTACGTTTGCGATCGAATCGGAAATCGTCGACATCATCTGCAGGAAAAGGATCAACACAAAGCTTACCACTGCTGACATGATCTGGTTTTCCGTAAGAGCCGAAGTCAGCATACCAATGGAAATAAACAATGCTGCCAGAACCAGATATCCGAGTATTGCGCCCCAGGAAGCCGAATTGATCGAACCGGAACAAATGACCGTGATGATCATATGGAAGAATACACTGATAAGCATGATCGCCTGAAGCGCGATTGCTGCCAGGAACTTTCCGATAACGGCATTCTTCATGGAAAACGGCATGGTATAAAGCAGAACGTCCGTCCCATTTTTCTTTTCTTCTGAAAACAGCCTCATCGTAATGATCGGGATCAGTACAATGAAAAAGGAACGAAGATAATTGATTTCCAGAGCAATGTTTACATATGGTGTGGACGCAGTAAGCATGGTAATAAAACAATAACCACTTAATGCGCCAAGTATGCTGATTGCGACCCAGCCGACCGGCGTACGGAAATACGAAAGAAATTCTCTTTTAAAAACTGCTAACATACATCTAAGCCTCACTTTTTCGGAGCTGTAATACTGGTAAAGATATCTTCCAGAGTCGCTGCCGTTGAGCGGAACTCCAATATCGGATAACCAGAACGGGATATAGTATAGTAAATCGATTTACGGACATCCATCTCACTATCTGCGACCACTTCGATCTGCAGAAGTCCGGAACGTTCGGAAAGCATATTCACGCTTTTCACTCCCGGAATGGCACGCAGCTGCATCTGCAAGGCATCAAAAGGCGCCTCAACCGTAACAAGATAATGAGAGTTGCCTTCCAGTCTTGCCGTCATCTCCATAGTCGGAGCATCGGCAACGATGCGGCCGTTATTAATGATCACGACACGGTCGCAGATCGCCTGCACTTCAGAAAGGATATGAGAACTGAAAATGATCGTATGCGTTTTGGATAAGGATGTGATCAGTTTACGCATTTCGATCACCTGGTTCGGGTCAAGACCAACTGTCGGCTCGTCAAGAACCAGTACTTCCGGGTTTCCGATCAAGGCCTGGGCAATACCTACACGCTGACGGTAACCCTTGGAAAGATTATGTATCAGTCTTCCGGAAACATTTCCGATATGGACCATCTTCATGATATCGGAAATCTGCTTCTTTCTTATGTCTTTCGGTACACATTTCAGTTCAGCGACATAAGTAAGATACTCCAGAACCGTCATATCCAGAAACAACGGCGGAAGTTCAGGAAGATAACCGATATTTCTCTTCGCATTCTCCGGATCTTCCAGAATATCGTATCCGTTGATCGTGACACGGCCTGAAGTCGCCGAAAGGAACCCGGTAATTATATTCATCGTCGTTGACTTTCCGGCACCATTAGGACCGAGGAAGCCTAGGATCTCACCTTTATTTACAGTAAAAGAAATACCTGAAAGGGCTTTCTTATCGCCATAAAACTTAACCAGATTGGAGATTTCTATCATTTTCCCACTCCTCCGTTCAAACCATGTCAAATATTGTACCCTAAAAACGCCAATCTATAAAGTTTTTCTTCCAAAAAGATGACTCATCGGAGATGAGCCATCAAAGAAGAATTTCCGTAGTAAAAACATGACGTCCGGTATTGGTTTCATATCCGTCGATCTGCACCCGGTCTTCACTTTGCGTACGGTAAATGGAGATCTCCTCACCCGGCTTCACTTCGGACGAATAATTGATCGTCAGTTCTTTTACCTCATGATCATGAGGCAAGTCTTTATAGAAAGCATCCAGACTCCACGCCACATAGCGTGTATTGTTAACATGCATATTCCGGTCAATATCGCTGAAATCCGCGTACTTCTTCAAAAGCGGCGACGTATCGGATTCCGTTAAGGAAACCGGCTTCAGTTTCGGTGCATTTCTTTCGGAAGGCGTCACACACTCATACATTTCCATACCTTCGATCGTCTGCGGTCTGACAGGACGATGGTCGCCCTGATGCGCAATCAGCCATACCGAAGTCGCCTCTCCGATCTTATTCATATCCGAATCAAATATATCGAAGTCACGATTAAAGAATACGCGCTGATAGCCACTAGACCAGGTTTTTATATAGATCGTATCCTTCCACTTCGGAATACGATGCATGACGACACGCATGCGAAGAACAAGCCAGCAAGCCTCCAACGCATCCATCTTGTCCGCCCCGAAACCATGATGGTCAACATCAAGACACGCCGCTTCCTGCAGCATGGCAAACAAAGAATGAAAATGAAGCCGGTCGTGTATATCCGTTTCCGGACCAATGATTGAAAAAGCAAAAAGATTCTCTTTTTCCAGGTAACGCATGGTCAATCCGCCTTTTTGTTTATATTCACTGCACCAGGTCTATACATCGTATTTCTCGGTATCTGACGATAGATCGCATGTAATAGTTTATCATTCGGCTCTATAGTGAGAACCACTTTGCTCTTTCCCATTTTGGTAGCGATATACCACTCATCATCCGGATTGATGCCCGATGTGCAGTTCGCCCGCAGAACATTGTCCTTGGCAAATTCACTATAAGGATGACGCTCATCTTTCAATTTGGCAACCATTTCAAAGTCTTTGACCGAGCCGGAAAACAAGGATAAACGTCTCTTCTTGGCACGGATCACATCGATCGTAAACGAATCGTTCACCAGGCTGTATTCATATTCCTTATTCTGGCCGGAGATAGTGTAAAAACAGAAAAAAACGATACCACAGGAAAGCGCACCGGTAAACAAAAACAGATAACCGATTCCGAACAGTAACGGTACGATGTTGACAACAAGAATAGCAAATACAGCCAGAGCAATGAGCAAGATCTTGCAGACATGGTCTTTCTTCGTTTTCTCCCTTTTCACCACTTGTTCGACAAATACATCGTTATAATTCATAGAATCAAGTCACCTCGACATAAAAATGAGGTCATGGTATTGCACCATGACCTCAATATAATATCAGATTCAGTCCGATTAATACATACCTGCATTCGGATTCGGCATCGGCGGTTCAGGCTGCGGGATGTCACATACTACTGCTTCTGTTGTAAGAAGCGTAGAAGAAACGGAAGCCGCATTCTGCAAAGCTGAACGTGTAACCTTGGCCGGGTCTACGATACCCACTTCGAACATATCGACATACTGATCATTCAGTGCATCGTAACCATGACCAGGCTCGGACTTCTTGATGTTCTCGCAGATCACGGAACCATCAAGACCAGCATTGGCAGCGATTTGACGGATCGGAGCTTCGAGAGCCTTACAGATGATACGGATACCGGTAGCTACATCACCTTCATACTTATAGCTCAGTGCGGAAACAGCCGGCAATACATTGATGTATGCCGTTCCACCACCAGGAACGATACCCTCTTCAACTGCAGCACGTGTTGCAGCAAGAGCATCCTCGATGCGGAGCTTCTTTTCCTTCATTTCCGTCTCAGTAGCAGCACCTACTTTGATTACAGCTACACCACCGGAAAGCTTTGCCAGACGCTCCTGAAGTTTTTCTCTGTCGAAATCAGACGTTGTCTCTTCGATCTGTGCGCGGATCTGGTTCACACGGGACTTGATCTCATCCTGGTTACCCATACCGTCTACGATGATCGTGTTTTCCTTCTGTACCTTAACCTGATGTGCACGGCCAAGCTGATCCAAAGTGGTTTCCTTGATATCCAGACCAAGATCATCTGTGATGACCTGACCACCTGTCAGAATAGCGATATCCTGGAGCATTGCCTTTCTTCTGTCACCGAAGCCAGGAGCCTTGACTGCTACACATGTGAATGTACCACGGAGCTTATTGACGATAAGTGTTGCCAGAGCCTCACCATCTACGTCCTCAGCAATGATCAGGAGCTTCTTACCCTGCTGTACGACCTGCTCGAGGAGCGGGAGAACATCCTGGATATTCGAGATTTTCTTATCAGTGATGAGAATGTACGGATCATCAAGAACAGCTTCCATCTTATCCATATCTGTACACATGTAGGAAGAAAGATATCCACGGTCAAACTGCATACCTTCCACTACTTCAAGTTCTGTGCCCATTGTCTTGGACTCTTCCACTGTGATAACTCCGTCAGAAGAAACCTTATCCATCGCGTCTGCGATCAGCTGGCCGATATAATCATCACCGGCAGAGATAGAAGCAACACGTGCAATATCCTTGGAACCATCTACCTTCTTGGCAGCAGACTCAAGAGACTTGACAGCTTCTTCTACAGCAAGCTGGATACCTTTACGGAGAATGATCGGGTTTGCACCTGCAGCAACATTCTTCATTCCTTCACGGATGATTGCCTGAGCAAGCAAAGTAGCGGTTGTTGTACCATCACCGGCAACATCGTTTGTCTTCGAAGCAACTTCCTTAACAAGCTGAGCACCAGCATTCTCAAAACGGTCTTCCAGCTCGATTTCTTTTGCAATCGTTACACCGTCATTTGTGATGAGCGGAGCACCATACTTCTTATCAAGAACAACATTTCTGCCTTTCGGGCCAAGTGTGATCTTGACTGTATCTGCAACTTTGTTGACACCTGTTTCCAAGGCATGACGTGCATCCTCGGAATACTTTAATTCTTTTGCCATATAGATCTACCTCCTAGAACAGCGGAAAATCACTCAACAATAGCCAGAACATCGCTCTGACTAAGGATCGTGTACTCAACACCATCAATTTTCACTTCTGTACCTGCATATTTGCTTACAAGAACCTTATTGCCTACGGCCAGTTCCATCTTGACTTCTTTTCCGTCAATCATTCCACCTGGACCTACTGCAACGATTTCTGCAATCTGAGGCTTTTCCTTAGCAGAACCTGCCAGAACGATACCGCTGTGTGTCGTTTCAACTGCCTCTACCATTTTGATCACTACTCTGTCACCTAGTGGCTTAATTGTCATGGTGAATCACCTCCAAAAAGTTTTTTTAGCACTCGTGCTATACGAGTGCTAAAATTCACTTACTACTATACCATTAAGTTAAAAGATGTCAATATCAAAGAAAGACAAAAACAAAAACTTTATCAAGAATCCGAGTCAGAATCGTGATGCGGTGCCTTCGGAATCTCCTCTACCTTGTCAAAAGGATAGGTTTCTCCATAGAGGAACTTCTGCACTTCCGGAATAATACCGTTCCAGTCAGGACGCAGACTCCACTCTGCATCTGCAATCGTCGTGGCATATCCATCCATCGGAACACCCATTGTATCCAATGTAAGTTCTCTCACCTTTGGAAGGAAGTCGAATGCATACTTTTCAATTTCATCTTTGGTAAGATCTGTAGCGATCATTTCAAGAATGTCACCCAGCGCAGAAACCTTACCGGTCATGCCCATGTCCATAAACTTTCTCAACAATTCGTTCAGCACTTTTACCTGACGTTCAGAACGGCCATAATCTCCATTGCCGACTTTACGGATACGGCTGTAGGCAACAGCCTGACGGCCATTAAGATGAAGCATACCGTATTCATTCAGTACATATGTCTCGTCAGGCTCTCCAAGAATATGGTTCTGCTCACGCAAGAGAGCATTTAGACCACCTTCTTGTGCAAAAACTTCATTCTTCTTTACTTCAATATCAATACCGCCTACTGCATCGATGACTTTTTCCATATTATAGAAGTTTACATATGCAAAGCCTTCCAGATCGATACGAAGATGTTCTTTAATGACGGCAGAAAGAAGCGTAGGACCGCCATATGTCATGGCCGCATTGATCTTGCGCGGTTTTGAATATCCAGGAATATAAACATAAGAGTCACGCTGAACAGTAACCAGTTTGATCGTAGCATTCTTCTCGTCAACACTCATGATCATGATGACATCTGCAAGACTTCCTGAACCATTGTCAGAATAATCCTTGGAACGGCTGTCGATACCGATCAACAGGAAGTTATGTACGCCTTCTTCCTGTACCGGCGGGTGCTCTGTGGCATGTGTATACTCTGCAAGAGATACAATAGATCCATCCTGATCAATAAATGTCGGGTTCTCTTCCTTCGGAAGATAGTGGATTTTGTTGAGCAGGTGGTTCTTGTAACATACAAAAGCAATGTACAAACCACCAACAAGGACCACCAGTGCGATTGCGATCGGAAGAAGGATTTTTTTGCAGACACGCTTAAATGTCCACGGTTTCTTCTCCTTCTTTGCCTTTGGCTTGACTTTCTTTCCTTTTGAATCTACTCGGGAAACAACCACCTCATTCTCCTTTTTTTCGAGGTTATCTCCGGAAAGATTCTTCTTCTCGTTATTATTACTCATTTTCCTTACCTTTCTTCGCTATACAATGTGTTTTCGAAGCTTCATAGTATTCTATCGTATTTTCTCAAAAAAAGCACTCATATCTAGAAACAATTAACATAAATGAAAGATTTCCCATCATTAGAATCAGCCACGGGTAGCAGACGGTTCCGTAGAATCGGCAGAGGTTTCCGTCGGTGAAGTGGTTTCTGACTGAACCGGTTCATCTGTTGAAGTCTGATCTGGAGAAACAGCATCTTGATAGCCGCGAATGGAAACCGGCAGATAATCAAGAACACCGACGATATTCTCCTCGAGCTTTTTTGAGCCTTTCTGCGTATTGTTGATTACGTAGTCCGCTCCATGGAAAAGCGTGACCCCTGCAAAATAGGTTACGACCGCAACAAGTCCGGCAAGGATCAGAAGTTTGATCAACAGAATGATCGTAATGCCGGAATTCTGCATGAAGCCCATAATCGGCGTTCTTCTCTTGATACGGTTATCCGGAGTCGAAGAAACAAATTCAGCAATACGGAACTTAGGAGAATCGATCTTAGACATGATCTCCTGCTTCATGGTTGAAAATGTATACTCATCCAGAGACTTCTGTACCGCTGCGGATTCATTGGCCACCGGATACTTGGTCGCCATTTCGTTAATATGCATCTGCAGAACATCTGAGAAATAGTAGATCACATTCTCTTCATCCAGCTTGGCTCTCTTGTGATACGTATCGATAAAAGCTTCCACTACACACATTTCAGCACGTGTTGTATCCCGGAGATTCTTATACGCACACTTGTACGCAAATGCAGCATAGGTATCATAGAACTCCTCGATATTCTCGCGATTCAATTTTCGATTCCACATTTCCATGAATCTCAAACCTCCTCGTTTCTATCTGAAGCCATAGGCGGTCTCTTCCCTGCATTATTCTTCTTCTGATTCTGGGAAGAATTGTCCATCAGCATCAGTAGCGGATAAGAAGCCGAAATCACAAGGATAATGATTGAAATAGCCAGCATGACCATACGGATGTTTTCAAACTGATTAACGACACCGAACACGATGGAACCAATCAGAACACCTGCCGTAAAGGCACGCATCAGAATGACCCTTGCAACCGGATGCTTATCATGGCGGATCAGGGACTTATAATAATTCAGATACTCAAACTCATGGAAGCCCAGCGACAATCCAAGGAACGCAACGCAGACAACAAGGCTCTTCGCAGATGGAGACAAAGCGAAGATCAAGTAGCCGACTGCGCTCAATATTGCGGACAAGGTAATTCTTGTTTGCGCAGTAAAGAAATCCTCGAACCAGATCGTAAAGAGCTTGAGAATGATCTGACCACAGACAAAACATACAATATAGTAGAATGACAATGTTGGAAGTGATATACGAACATGCTCAAGATAATCCGGAATGAATACCAGGAAGAATGAGAAATGCACGCCCAGCGGGAAAATCGTACTCCATACAAAAGTTCCCGACTTTGAATTTTTTAACGCATAGAAATAATTTGGAAGCCGGATGATCGGTTCATTGGAAGGCGGACAGTGTCTGACAAAATACAGAACCTGGATCACATCGACAAACAGGAAGAAAGATGCGACCATGACGACAGCCAGAAGTCCGAAACGCTCGTAAAGGATTCCTGCGATAACAGCTCCCACGATGGCACCGGTTATATACCCAAAATACTGATTCTGATGGATCTTGGTTTCCGTAAATTCTGCCTGACCGCATCGGGAAGCAAAAAGTCTGTACTCACGCATGAACTGGAACAGCATACCCAGGAAGAAACCGATTGGAAGCTGAAGTGCGATCGTAACAAAAGGAACATCCACGATTCCACAGACCAGAAGCAGCAGGAATGCACTGACAACGGAAATAACTACAGCAATACGTGCTGTAAACTTACGGATCAGAAGATCGCGAAGGTGTACAAATCGCCAGAAGCCCATGAGGAACATCAAGACGGATGCAATGATCCACATCTGGACGATCGTATGGTTATCGACGTACTCGGTCAAGGAATCCTTCAAATATGAAGGAAGCACGATCAGCGGCATGGAACAACCTACGCAGCCGAAAAAAGCAATAAGACGGAACGTAGAAAAACCATAGCTGACGATTTTCGGAACACGCTTGTCCGGTTCTTTTACCAAGGCATCAAGAAGGCTTCTCATCTCCGCATAAATGATTGAAATCGCAACAGCAATCGAGATGATCGTAAACAGCCATGAAAGCGACATGCCGTTTACTGTCGATACAAAAGCACTCTGCGGTTCCATCACTTCCACGATACCGGAGATGGTACCGTCATTGTTGATGATCGGTGCAACAGAAGTCACATAAAGAACACCTTCCTGGCTTCTTCTTGTGACGATCAGTTCTTGTTTTTCATAGGCTTCGGAATACTCTTCTCCTGCTCCGGTAAGTACATATTCTTTTGTCTCATCATAGGACTTATCGGAAGTATATACGCGCAGGAAAGAATTGCCGGCTTTCTGATAGATATTCACTACATACGGCTTATCCGTATCATAGGTAGGAATATTCAACGGAAGCTTCATTCCTGGTTCGACCTTTCGGAAAGAAAGCGCAACAGAAACGGAGGATGTGTAAGAAGACAATGCTGTCTTTCTCTGCGACTGGAGTGCAGATACGTATACCTTCGTGACAAGCGAAGATACAACAAACAGAATCACAAGCGCAGTAATCAAGCAGAAACCGATCTGCGTTGCGACAGCCTTCTTCCCCTTCGGAGCTTTTGTGAAATTATCCATGAAAAAATCGTTCATAACTTCGCCTCCGTATTCTTCTTAGAAACAAGGTTCACAAGCGGAGGGATCAGATACTGCAGGGAGAAGAAAGCAAGTGCCACGATAACCGCCAGAATAACGGTAGAAAGGATCACGGACTCGATCTTATTACCCATCGTATCAATATCAGAAGACTTCACGGAAAGTTCGAGAAGTGCACATGCTTTATTCTCAGAGTTTGCAATCGGTATAAGGTAATGGTAAGCATACTCCTGACGGATCTCATAAGGTTGCATTTCTGCAGTCAACCAGTCAGATACTGGAATCTGGCTGGCAACCAGAAGATCTGAATCATTACCTGTTAAAACAGACAAGGAACCATTCGAGTAGTTATATAGTCCGAAAGCCTGGACAGAATAATCGTCCTCATTGGCATCCATCAGCATATAAGGAAGGATGGCACTGTACTTTACCGCTGCACTTGCAGGATCAGTAGCGATTTCATCGCCGGAAACAGCTAGCGCCGCATTCTTTGCATCCGACTGGATCCGGTTGATCAGGATTCTGTTATATTCCTTTTCAAAACCTATACGCATGTGGTGAACAGCGAAGGAAACGGAAACAACAACGAGAGCCAACGCAAACAACGACAGGAAAAGAGCTTTCGCCACATTCCCGGCCGCATTGGAAGCCGTATTTGATTTATCCGCTGTAGGCATTATTTCACCTCATATATATTTTTACTGTAGTCATTATATCGCAACGTTTCATAATTGCAAAATCGACATAAAAAAACCTCAGATCCTATCTGAGGTTTAAGTGGTTGCGGAGGCGGGACTCGAACCTCGCGACCTTCGGGTTATGAGCCCGACAAGCTACCAACTGCTCCACTCCGCGATGTATATTTTTTCCAAAGATGGTGCTCGTGACCGGACTTGAACCGGTACGGGTTTTACCCCGACGGATTTTAAGTCCGTTGCGTCTGCCTATTCCGCCACACGAGCAAAGGCTTAACCTTCGGTGCTTAAAAATAGTATCATTGATGGACAGTTATGTCAAACAGTTTTTTCTGACTTTTTATGAAACCTGTAGTATAACAGGCTATACGCATATTGCGGATTTACACTTTTCAAATTTGCTCTTCCCGATTCCTGAAACATTCATAATATCTTCGATCTTCTGAAACGGCCCGTGCTCTTCCCGATAGGCGATGATGCTCTCTGCTGTCTTCTCCCCGACTCCGGGGATCATACAGAGTTCACTTTTACCTGCCGTGTTGATATTCACAATTCCTGAAGATTTCTCCTCTGTATTTTTCGTCTCCGACCAGTCCTGGCCGGTCATCTGATAGAAATCATTCCAGTCTCGTGATTCTTCTGTCTTTGCATCTTCAGAAAAAGGAATGTATATGCTCTGAGATGAATCAATATAAAATACAAGATCGATCCTGTCATACGCAGCTTCTTCTTCAAGTCCTCCCGCCATATCAATCAATTCATACAGATATTTCGGTCCATCAAGCACATATATGCCCGGGGCTTTTACGGCACCACAAAGGTACACCGGAATCTTCACTTCTTTTAACTCAGATTCACTTGATTCCGATTCGCTTTGAAAAGTTGTTTCCATCGTTGTTTCCGTTTTGACAATGACCGTATCTTTCGTTTTCTGGTTAGACCACAATCTAAAGCCATAAACGATGAGTCCGATCACGATCACTACCGACGAGATAAGGATTTTCCGCTTATTTATTTCCACTTGATACGTCTCCCTTCCCATTCATTGTACAAGCGGCAATTGAAAACAAATCAGCATTTTTTCGACAATGAAAGTGCTTTTGTCGAAGAATCGGTTTCAAAAAACAAGGCATATATAATGTTGCGGAAATACAATATTTGAAATAAGATATATAGAGAGTTGGGGAACTCAAGTTTTTTTCTGGAGGATGCAACTAATGCTTCTTGGACGTAACGATGATGAGAACAAAAAGGATCACCTTCTTCATGCACCTGAGGAAGAATACGATGATTCTCAGGGACCATCCGTATTCGGTACTTTTATGAAATCCAACGATGATATCGAAGATGGCAATCGTGCTTATATTCACAATACTGAGGATTCGGAAGACTCTTCTGATGACGATCAGGTCAGACGTCCCCTATTTCTTTCTTTCAAAGCGAACGATCCCGCTAAGAACGTTTCTGAAAAACTGCGCGAGCAGAACAACGCAAACAGTTATCCTTTATATGACGATGATGAATTGAGTTTTGCTGATCTTGAGGACCAGCATGCACAGGCTGTCGCAGATACACAGAACAGTCTCTTCTCTCAGGCAGAGCTTTCTCCGGAAACAATGCCAGAGAATGATTTTATTGATGATATTTCCATGCCGGATTCCGAGAATATGGTACAAGGCGTGAATACCGATATTTATGGACTGAACACCAGCTTCAATGTTCCACAATATGAAGCAGATACTTCTTTGGAAGACGAGATCAATGCAAGTTTAGGTGATGCTCCTATTTCTCCTTTTGCAGCATTTAAGCCATTGGCCGAGGCCCCTGTTGTCGAGAAAGAACCGGAATCCCCTGCTGTTCCTGAAGAGAAAGTTGAAGAAGCACCTGTCGAGCCGGTTGCTGCTGAACCTGAGATTCCTGCCATCGAAGTTGAAATTCCTGAGGAAGAACCCCAGGAAGAGTTCGTCATTACCGAGAACAGTGCTCCTCTCTACGATGAGGCTCCAATCGAAGAACCTTTCTTTGATCAGGATATCGATTCCGAAGATGAATCTGAGGAAGAAACCGAAACAGATTCTGTTGAAGAAGCATCTGAAGAAACTGTTGAAGAAACAGTTGAAGAGCCTGCCGAAGAATCCGTTGAAGAAGTTGTTGAAGATTCCATCAAAGAAACGGCAGAATCCACCGATGAGAATACGGATGAAACTTCGGATCAAGAAACTGTTACAGATACAGAAACACCTGCTGAAGAAAATGACATTGAAGCTGAGACAGAATCTGTTGCAGAGGAAAATGACAGTTCTGAATCCGAACAATCTTCCAAGCCGTCAATTGCACCTGGAACAGACATTTTTGTTGAGATGCCTGTCGCTTCAGCAAACGATGAAGTAAAGGAAGAAGCTTCCGAAACTACTGAAGACATATCTTCTGATGTCGAAGAAGAATCCGTTTCCGAATCCGAAGAACAATCACCTTCCGAAACTACTGAAGAGACCGTCTCTGACGATACAGAGTCAGAGGTTATTGAAACTTCTGAGGAAACCATTGCTGAATCCACTGAGGAATCCGTTTCTGAACCTGAAGAAGAAACACCTTCCGAAGTTGAAGAACAGACAACATCCGAAACTGCTGAAGAAGAAAACACAGAAGCTTCTGAAGATACTTCTGAAGAGACTGTGGAAGAAACTGTTGAGGAAACACCTGCTTCTGACGATGCGGAATCAAAAGATGATACTTCTTCCCTTTACGATACAGCCCCAATCGACATGGGTCTCTTTGACGACGAACCAATCGAAGATTCTTCTGCATACATGGAATCTAAAGAAATCCGTGAGGAATCAGAAGACAACACTGAATCCGTTTCAGAAGAAACATCTGACGAAGCAGAATCGGAATCTTCCGGATCCGACAGTTCAGAATTTGATTACCAGTCGATTTACAGAGAGAAACCGAGTGATAATGATGGCAGCGCAAATGAAACTACAAACTATGTTCCTGTAGTCAGACCAAATGTATCGATTTCTTCTACCAACCTCGAACCGATCGAAAACGTATATAACAACCCGGAAAACCATCCAGTTGAAGACTCCGACGAAGAAAGTGACGATGTAAAACAGAATCACCTCCTTTTCGGCGATGAAGACGAAAGTGCTTTTGCTGCATCCATTGCAAAACAGATCCGCGAGGAAAATCAGGCCAAGAAAGAACAGGAAGAAGCACAGGCGGCTTCCCAGAACGAAGTTCGTCAGCGTCCGGGTTCTTCTTACAGTTCCGCTTCCCGTCAGGAAAAGCAGGAATCAACGGATACACAGGAGACCGAGTCTTCTACCCATCCGGCTTTTGCCTCCCGTCCAGGTGCTTCTAATTCCCGTCCGGGAGCAAACCGTCCGATCAGCACGAGCGCACAGATCGTGAATACCCAACATCTCCGTTACAGTGCTGCATCTCAGCGTGGTTCGATCACGCCGATCACGCAGCAGGATCATCCGGAGAAAAAGAGTTCAATTGGAAAACCAATCGTTCTTACCGCTGTAGCGTTAGCTTTCCTTGGTGGTATCGTCTTCTGCTGGAAACAATTTGATCTTGGAAAAGCATTCAAGAAGACAAATGAGACTTCTGACTCTACCTATCAGACAGTAACTACCACTACATCGGAGACTACAACAGAAGCTCCGTCTACTACTACGACTGAGGCCACAACGACAACAACGACAACTGAGGCGCCAACGACGACTACAGAAGAGCCTACGACGACTACAACGGAAGCTACAACAACGACAGAAGCTACAACAACTACCGAGGCGACCACTACTACTGAAGCTACCACAACTACGGAAGCAACAACCACAACTGAGGCGCCTACAACAACAACGACGGAAGCTACTACAACAACCGAAGCTCCAACGACAACAACAGAGGAACCGACTACTACCGAGGCCACCACTGCTGGAACCACCGTTGACAACACAGAGTATCCGGTAGTTTCCTTCAAGCAGTCCATCAAAAATGCAAAAGCTTCTGGTAAGACTTGCTCTTTCGATATCAAACTCGAAAACAGCAGCAAGAAGACTTCTACCATGAATGCTTCCATTGAATACATTACGATCACATTTGATATGGGAACAACAGTGGAAGAAATCTCCAGTTCTTACTTCACGATTGAACCGAAGAAAGGCTCCAAGAATTCTTTCATTCTGTATCCGAACAACAACACGCCTATTGCAAAGGGTGAAGCAATCTACGCTGGCATATCCGCTACCGCTACTTCAAGGATCGGATCCTACAAGATCAGAGACTTCCGCGTAGTATATAAGGAATGAACTGATCAAAAAGAATATTAAAAACAATAAGACCTGCTACCTTTTGAAGTAATAAGTAGCAGGTCTTTTATTTCTGTATCTATTTCTAAACGGAGATGGCTATTTTTCTGCAGTCATACCGGAAAGGAACGCGTTGATGAATCCATCGAGATTTCCGTTCATTACACTATCCACATTTACCTCTTCATAACCGGTTCTGTGGTCCTTAACGAGAGTGTACGGGCAGAAAACGTAAGAACGGATCTGACTGCCCCAGGCAATATCCATCTGCACACCCTTGAGGTCCTCGATTTTCTCCATATGTGCAGCCTGTGCCAAAGCAAAAAGTTTTGCTTCCAGCATCTTCATAGCTGTCTCTCTGTTCTGTATCTGTGAACGCTCTGCCTGACATGCAACAACGCAACCTGTCGGAATATGTGTGAGACGGACAGCGGAGTCAGTACGGTTTACGTGCTGACCACCCTTACCGGTTGCACGATATGTATCGACGCGGACATCTGCCATATCGATCTTGATGTTGATCGTATCATCCAGTTCAGGCATAACTTCACAAGACGCAAACGATGTATGACGGCGCGCAGAGGAATCGAAAGGAGAAATACGTACAAGACGGTGTACACCGATCTCCGAACGGAGGAATCCGTAAGCATTCTCACCGGTAATCATCATGGAGACACTCTTGATTCCCGCTTCATCACCTTCTAAGTATTCAAGTTCTTTGATCTCGAACTCATGATCCTGGGCCCAATGCGTATACATACGATACAGCATGCTTACCCAGTCCTGCGCTTCTGTTCCGCCCGCTCCGGCGTGAAGGGTCAGGATTGCGTTATTCTTATCATATTCACCGGTAAGAAGCGTTTCGAGACGCATCTTCTCATATGCGGAGGTAAACTTTGTGACGCCTTCCTGTGCTTCAGCAAGAACATCCATATCTTCTGCTTCATTACCAAGTTCACAAAGAACGAGGAGATCTTCTCTCGAAGCAGCAAGATCTTCAAATGTCTTAATGCGCTTCTGAAGGCGCTTTAACTTTGTCTGTTCAGACTGGGCTCTTTCTACGTCATTCCAGTAGTCAGGCTCCTGGGAACGCGCTTCCAGCTCAGATACCTGATCGCTGACCTGTTTAATATGTAAAGCATCACGAAGAAGATCGATCTTCTCCTCATAACTCTCCAATTCCAAACGCAAATTGTCAAATTCGAGCATTCTTCTTAACTCCTATCTTTTATCTCTTGAACAAACTCTTTTAGTCTTCTCATCGCCTCAGTGATATTCTCCATGGAAGCCGCATAACTGATACGGACATGTCCTTCACCGCCCTGACCGAAAGCATTGCCCGGAACGATCGCGACTTTCTTTTCCATCAGGAACTTCTCACAGAACTGCTCTGAAGAAAGGCCGAGGCCTTCAATACTCGGGAATGCATAGAAAGCACCGGTTGGTGTAAAGCATGTAAGGCCGGCTTCTTTCAGGCCATTGACGATTACTCTTCTTCTTCTGTTATACTCTTCGCGCATCTCTTCGACTTCTCTGTCACCATTACGGCAAGCCTCGATTACAGCATACTGTGCCGTCGTTGGAGAACTCATAATGCAATACTGATGGACCTTATTCATCGCAGCAACAAGCGGAGCCGGACCAGCCATATAGCCGATACGCCAGCCGGTCATAGCGAAGGACTTCGAGAAACCATTGACTACGATCGTACGGTCATACAGTTCCGGGAAGTTTGCGATCGATGCAGGCTTCTCACCGGTATAACTCAATTCAGAATAAAGCTCATCGGAAACTACAAATACATTCGGATGACGAACTAAAACATCACGGATCTTGCAAAGATCTTCATGAGTCATCGTTGCACCGGTCGGATTTCCCGGGTAACCGAGAATAATGTACTTTGTCTTATCCGTAATGGCCGCCTCAAGATCCTCAGGCATAAGCTTGTATTCGTCTTTTTCCTTTGTCTCGATCACGACCGGAACGCCACGTGCAAGTGTGACAGTTGCGCGGTATGCGACAAAACACGGTTCCAGGATGATCACTTCATCGCCAGGATTGATCAACGCACGTGCAATCAGGTCGAGCGCCTCACTTCCACCTACTGTAACCAATATCTGACTCTTCGGATCATACTTCAAGGAAAAACGTCTTTCCAGGTATTCCGTGATTGCCTTTCGTACCTCAATGTATCCTTGATTTGGTGAATAATGTGTATATCCATCTTCCAAGGAAAAAATACCGGCCTCGCGGATATTCCAAGGAGTAACGAAATCGGGTTCACCGATGGAAAGGGAGATCACCTCACCCTTCATTTCATTCGCGAGATCAAAGAAACGACGGATCGCCGATGGCTTGATCTCATTTACCACTGAGGATACTTTACTTTGATAATCGATATCCATTAACTGAAACCTCCCTGAACTTGCAAATCTGAACTTCAGAGCACAACGGCTTCACGATCATCGATCTGTTTTTGTTCAAACAATGTACCATTACTCTTATATTTCTTAAGGATAAAGTGTGTCGACGTGGAGATGACGCCTTCGAGCGGGGCAATCTTGTCAGATACAAAGTTAGCCACTTCACGAAGTGTGGAATCTTCGATGATCAGCATCAAGTCGAAACCACCCGACATCAAATAGCAGGAAGAAACCTGCGGATAGCGGTAGAACTGACTTGCGATCTTGTCAAATCCTTGATTTCTCTGTGGGGTAATGCGCACTTCGATCAATGCGGTCACCGGCTCTCTCTCCGTCTTTTCCCAGTTGATCACAGTGCTGTATCCTAGGATCACATTCTCTTTCTTACATGTTTCCAGTTCGGCGGCGATCTCATCCTCGGTCACGCCCAGCATGACTGCCAGTTCAGAAATCGAGATTCTCGCGTTATGTTCAATTAACTTCAATAATTCAATACGATTCAGCATACTCCGCCTCCGAAATAAAAATCACTTCTGCTATTCTACCACAAGAGTTTGAGAATGTATGTATACTTCTAAGTCAAAAGCACTTGGCCTGAAGATAATACTCCCCATTTAACATATATAAAGAGATGGGTCCTCCAATCATGGATGACCCATCTCCAAAATCAATTGCTTATTCAGATACGTGCAACGCCGCTCTTCTTAGCAGCCTCAGCAACAGCAGCAGCAACAGCCTTACCAACGCGCGGATCGAAAGCATCCGGCAGGATGTACTCAGGATTGAGTTCTTCGTCAGAAACAACACCTGCGATAGCATTTGCTGCAGCGATCTTCATCTCGTCATTGATGTCAGAAGCACGAACATCAAGAGCACCACGGAAGATACCCGGGAAAGCGAGAACGTTGTTTACCTGGTTCGGGAAGTCAGAACGGCCTGTAGCCATAACAGCAACGCCAGCCTTCTTTGCTTCATCAGGCAGGATCTCCGGTGTCGGGTTTGCACAAGCAAATACGATCGGATCCTTAGCCATGGTAGCAACCATCTCGGCTGTCAGAACGCCCGGAGCAGAAACACCGATGAATACGTCTGCACCAACGATAACGTCCTTGAGGGAACCCTTCTTCATCTTCTGGTTTGTGATAGCAGCGATCTCTTCCTTAGCAGAGTTGAGCTTCTCACGGCCCTGGTAAATAGCACCGGTTCTGTCGCAGAGAACAACGTCCTTCAGGCCACGGGAGATGAGGAGCTTTGTGATAGCTGTAGCAGCAGCACCAGCGCCGTTAACAACTACAGAGATCTCTTCGATCTTCTTGCCAACGATCTTAAGAGCATTGGTAAGACCAGCGAGTGTGATAACAGCAGTACCGTGCTGGTCATCGTGGAAGATCGGAATATCACATCTTTCCTTCAGCTTCTTCTCGATTTCGAAGCATCTCGGAGCGGAAATATCCTCGAGGTTTACACCACCGAAAGAACCAGCCAGGAGAGCTACTGTATTTACGATATCATCAACTTCCTTGGAACGGATGCAGAGCGGGAAAGCATCAACATCACCGAAAGCCTTAAAGAGTGCGCACTTACCTTCCATAACCGGCATACCTGCTTCCGGTCCGATATCACCGAGACCCAGAACAGCTGTACCATCTGTGACGACAGCTACGAGATTGTGACGGCGTGTATATTTGTAGGAAAGATCTACATCTTTGGAGATCTCAAGACATGGCTCAGCAACACCAGGTGTATAAGCCACTGACAGATCATGCTTTGATGCAACAGGAGCGCGTGTGATTACTTCGATCTTTCCCTTCCACTCAGCATGCTTCTGAATGGCTTCTTGTTTAATATCCATATTCGAGTCCTCCAGTAATATATTTCTAGAACATAACAATAATAGGCAAACCTGCATAAAAATGCAATCGATGAAATTCACAAAGTTACCTATTAAAACAAAATCTTTCGCGTGAAAATGCCAAATGAAAAGGGCAAATGAAAATTATTCTTTTTTCAGCATTGTGATCATATGGAAACGAGTGCCCATATTTCTGGCAATAACCAGTGTGAAATATGCCGTGACAAAAGAACTCACCAACGCCATGCCCAGTGTTCCTTCGTGAAGGACTGCAGAAATGACAATGTTGATGCAGTAGTAGATCGAGACGATCACGGTAAGTTCAATGAAGATGGACAGTTTGTGCCCAAATGTCGCTACGATGCTTCCGGCCATCGCCGAAAAAGGATTCTTCTTATCAAAGAAGATAATGCCGAACATAGCGTAGAGTGCCGGTATCAGGATAAGGAACATATACGGCAGAAATGAAAAAAGGAGCACGATCGGTATGAATGCGACTGCTGTAAATACCAAGAACCAGCCGACACGGGAAAAATAGATCTTCGGAGCCCGTGCGATCGGCACTTTCCTGAGATCACATACATACATGACAAAATAAAAAAGCCCGCAGAGGAAAAGGAAAAAAACATAACCCAGAAAGCTGATCACATAGAGACAGTTCTGAAGTGTAATCACAGAGGCCAAAGGAGTCTGTGTCATAAACTGATAGACGTCCTCTGCCTGCATCGCATCTTCGTACCAGAACATGATCTGGGAAAAGTCCGGATCCCCGGGCGGAGCGAGAAAAAAGCAAAAGGAAACTCCCCATACAAAAAGGAGGAGCAGCACGGCTGCCCACCTTTTTGAAAGAGAGTCAACTTGAAACGATTTAAATGGCTGGGAAATAATCATAAAGTTCCCGTCAACCAAATCAAAGCTGAGCTGTAGCGATAGTAAGATCTTCGCAAACCTGACCGTTTACGATGTGCTCAGCTACCATACGCTTTGCCTTGTTCGGATCCATCTTGATATAAGTAACCTTGGAACCGTCAGCGTCAATTACTTCTACGATTGGCTCATACTTGCAAAGACCGATGCAGCCTGTCATTGTAACTGCAACATCTTCAACGCCACGTGTCTTGAGCTCTTCAACGATAGCGGTCATAACCGGACGAGCACCTGCAGCGATACCGCAAGTAGCCATACCAACAACGATACGCTTACCAGCTTCGGATCTTGCAGACATGTCTGCCTTTGCCTTGTTCTTGATTGCTTCGAGTTCTGCTAATGATTTCATACTATAAACCTCCAAGTATTGATTCTTGTTGTTCGCGATAATAATCACACAAAAACAAATAGATCTCCGGCTCTTGCAGTGACATCCCGTCGAGCTTCTCCTTGATCTCCCGCGTATCGATCACCGACTTTCCATTGACATCATGTTCGAAGATGACCACAAAATCACACGAATTCTCGTATGTACCGGCAAGACCGGCAAGTGATTCTCCCACATCGCCCAAAGGCAAACAATCAATGGAAGACGGAACCAATGTCGCCTTGACCAAAGTTCCCTCACCGAGTGTCGAAGAGATTTCCAGGCTTCCGCCCGTCAACTCACATAACTCTTTCAGCAAAGGAAGACCCAGTCCCACTTTTCTTGTGTTTCTCGTAGTGGAAAACGGATCTGTCACCTTCGAGACGAATTCCTCGCTCATTCCGCAGCCATTGTCTTCAAAAGAAATGATCAGTCGGTCTTCCTTCGATCTCATGTCGATCGTCAGCGTGACCAGAGTAGCTCCGGCTCGCGTCGAATTCGTCAGGATATCCAGAATATGAAGCGATAACTCTCTCAAAAAACTCCCCCGCTTTCCCGTGTTCCTCTGGAAAAGCACTTCAGTTCCATATTTGTTATTGTCAACCCGTACATTATATCACTTTCTCATCAAATCCCGCAATGCATTGACAAAGGTTGCCGCATCAAGATCGGAACTTTTTTCAATCGGAAGTTTCAGAGAATACCCTGGATCCGCAATATCCACCAGCTGATGGGCATCCGAGTCCACAATGTAGTGATATGAGGCAAGTTCAGGATGTGCATCCCAGAATTCCGGTAAGTTACAGCGTTTACTTACTTCCAGAAGTCTTCCCTTCCACTCCGGCGGGACCGTACCAAGAGACGCCACCATGCTGTAGGAATCTTTATCGATATGCGCAGGGATCGCCGCCGCACCCAGAGAGTCAAGCTTGTCATAAAGCTCGACAATCGACACATCCGATCCGGTGGAAAGCAGGTTCTCAATCTCCTCCACGACCTCATCGTCGTCGTTCATCACATACTGGTTTCCGAATATATCGACCCTGTTTTTGATCTTCGGTCTTCTCGAAGTCAGAAAGTCATCGAACTCCAGTGCTTTTTCAACGGAAGGAAACAAACCTAAAACGTGAAATCCCTCTGCCACTTCGATTTCCATACCTGGAATGACCAGTGGCGCATGCCCCTGCTCTGCTTTTAACTGTCGGGAACACTCGATTGCCGCGGCACAATTCTTGCTGCTGCAGTGATCCGTAATCGCGATGACCTCAAGGCCATTTAAAAAGGCCATGGAAACCATATTCCCCGGCGTCATGTCATTCTCCGCGCAGGGAGACAAGGCGGAATGCATATGCAGATCACAAAGAAAAAGCGCCATGACCGAAGATCAGACCTCCCCGGTATCAAGAATTCCCTGAAGAACAGCGCATGCGGAATAAGTGTCGAGCGAAGTATTGCAGACACAGATCTCTTCCATCTTCGCCTTTTCCATAACCGGTTCCTGAAGGACAACGTCCTCAGTCAGAATCACCAGTGGGCACTCATTCAGCGATGCCACCGCGATCACGTTCATGCTGTTCAATATGGTAAACCAGCACTCGCCGGTCTGAAGATGTGCCATGACATGGCTCAGCATATCGCCGGCATAGCCCTTCTCGATCATTTCGTCCGGACGGTATACGTCTGTCAGGACATTCAAATTCATTGCGCTGATGATATCAGAAACAGATTTACTCATAGTTCACTCTTCTTTCAGTTTTTTTCTCTTGGCACGGATGATACAGTTGTTGATACTTGCGCGTCCCTGAACGATATCTTCGGCCATAGCCGCACAGGAAGGAGCACCACAGGCACCACAGTCCAGCTGCGGCAGCGTCGCCAGGATCTCATCGATCTGTTCATATTTTGTCATCGCCTCACCGATATTCTCAGAAAGGCGCATTGCATGGTTCTCCGGAAGCGGAAGTTCCCAGACCTGAGGAACGATATCGTCCTCCTGCACGATCTGGTTCGGGAACAGTTCTTTTTCCAGGAAGAAATCATGGACGTGGTCACGAAGCTTTGCACTTGCCGTGAAGCGGTTCATGATCGTCAGCGGGCCGCCGATACAGCCGCCGAAGCAGCAGGTAGCCTCAACATATGCGATTCCCTTGATATTATCGCGGTCGATTTCTTCCAGAATATCGATGATGTTCTCAATACCATCCACGGAAAGATAGTTTTCAATTCCGATACTTGCCGTCTCGCCGCCGATTGCCGCACATCTGAGTCCGACCGGCTCCGAAATACGGATCGCGCGCTCTTCCTCATGGGTAAGCGACTCATGATTCGTCACATTGTCAAGAAGGCTTCTAAGCTGAGCATAGACATCGTGAATACCTACGCATGTCGAGATCAAGGACTTATTCTTCCAAAGCGGATTGATGACCGCCGTGACCTTGGCCGGGCATGGCGAGATATAGCAGATGTAGATCAATGTTCTCGGGATCTGCAGTTTCAGGCACAGATAATCGATCGCATGCTGTGCGGTAAGTTCCATCGGAGAATCCAACGTGACCAGATGCGGTATCAAAGCACGATATTTCATCTGGATCAATCGGACGACGACCGGACAGGTGGTCGAGATCATCGGAAAGACTTCACTGACCTCATCGTCCGGCATGTCCTTCATGGCCTGCTGCTTTTCCGATATCATCTGTCTTGCCGCCGAAACATAACCAGCATACCCGATCGACTCATCGAAAACATAGTCAAAACCAAGCTGACGCACTGCTTTCAGGACATCGATACGGCTCACATTGTATTCAAACTGCGAGAAAAGCGCTGGATTGACGATCGCAACTTTGACTTTGCCGCTTGCTGCCGAAAGGCGCTCTTCCAAAGTATCCGTCACCGCAATCTTCGCATGATACGGGCAGATACGGATACACTGCGCACAGTCGATACAACGGATATCGTAGATCGTTGCCTTGCCGCCACGCACACGGATCGCCTGGGTAGGACAGCCCTTGATGCAGTTGGTGCAGCCGACGCAAAGATCTCCTATTAATGACACACTATGTAGTTTCTTCACTATTTCCTCACATTACTTCTTCTACTATGTGAAACGAACTTCCATCGTTACTTTCGTACCCTCTCCCACTTTCGTGTCGATCTTCAGTTCGTCACAATTCTTCTTAATATTCGGAAGGCCCATGCCTGCACCGAAGCCCATCTCACGGGCAATATCCGGGGCAGTCGACCATCCGGCGACCATTGCCTGATCCAGATCAGGAATACCAGGACCGTGGTCTTCAATCACGATTACGACCTTTTCCGGGAAAACCGTTACTTCTGCCATGCCGCCATGTCCATGGATCACGGCATTGATCTCGGCCTCATACATCGCGATTGCAGCGCGCTTGATCACTTCAGCCTTCACACCGAGGCGGCTCAATGATTTCTTCATGGAAGAAGAAGCTTCACCGGCATGAGTAAAGTCGTTCGCGCGGATCTCATATTGACGTACCAGCGGTTCTATAGCGCAGCCTCCTTCCCTCGAAGTCCGGCTTCGTATAGCAGACCGCAACATGTAAACATGGACAGCGGTGTCGTCATCAGGCCGATCCCCCTGTCTTCGGCCAGTCTCTGCATCGTCTCATCCGGGACTTTGCCTCTGACGAAAATGATCACTTTTACATCAAGCATTTCAGCAGTTCTAATGGTCTGCGGGTTAACTAGACCCGTGATCATGATCTGACTCTCGTCACTGCTGAATGCCATTACATCACTCATAAGATCCGATCCGCAGGCAATCTGTAAGTCTTCTTCAAAATTCTCTGATTCCACCAGGATCTTCGCATTCAAAAGATTTGCACAATCACAAACTTTCATATATGACCTCCATTAAACCATCGAGGGAAACCTCCCTCTTATGTGTCTATATGGTAATTATATTATTATTAAAGACAATCCGCCACAGAATTTCGTCGAATTTCTCCAAAAACCGAAAGTAGTACATCGAAAAAATAATGGTATAATGACTCTGAATTTTTAACACGAAAGGTGCAAACACTATGACAAACTTTCGAATCTATCCGAATCTTCTTTTCTTGTTGCCACCTAAGACGCACAACGCAGAAGAATTAGAGAAGATCCTCGGTGAGCATCCTGAAATCAAGTTCGTCTCCTTTGTAGGTATTGACCTTGCTGGCAATGATACGGACGAAAAGATTCCGATCATCAACTTCATCGACAATCTCCAGGGATACTTGAATGGTTGCGTAGTGCAGACAGACGGTTCCTCCGTTGAACTTCCCGGTATTGCAACACTGAACGATGGTCGTGTCGACTTCGAACCGGACCTGAAGGTCATGTGGTTTGTCGACTATAACTACGAGCACATTGATCCGGAGACCAACCTTCCGACCGGTACTCTTCGTATTCCATCCTTCCTGATCCATAACGGCGACAAAGTTTGTTCCCGTTCCATTTTAAAGCGCTGCGCAGACCGCTTCGCTTCCGAACTTGAAAGATATCTCCGCGAATACCCTGCTCTTTGCGAAGAGCTTGGTTTCAGCATCGACAATCTAGACCGCATCGAGCTGACCACAGCAACAGAACTTGAATTCTGGGTAAGCTCCCCTGAGGAAAAGATCAACACACGCGTGCTTTCTACCTCTCAAAGTCTGAAAGAACAGTATTGGAAGCGCACCAAGGGTGTAGTAAGAACCGCACTTGAGCAGACTGTCCTTCTTCTGGAGCTCTACGGTTTTGAACCGGAAATGGGTCATAAGGAAGTCGGCGGTGTTAAGGCGCATCTTTCCGATGCCGGTGATTTCCATAACATCATGGAGCAGCTCGAAGTTGACTGGCATTATTCCAATGCGCTTCAGGCGGCAGACTATGAGCTGATGGCCCGCATCTTCATTAAAGAAGTTTTCCGCATGCATGGTCTGGAAGTAAGTTTCTGTGCCAAGCCGCTTGCAGGTGTCGCTGGTTCCGGTGAACACACACACGTCAACGCCGTTGCCTTTCTGAAGGACGGCCACAAGGTCAACCTCTTCAGCCCGAAGGACATGAAGACCGATTTCCTTGGAACGATCGGCTGGGGTGCACTCATGGGCTTCATGAAGCACTACCCGCTCATCAACCCGTTTATTTCTGTCACCACAGATGCATTCCTGCGTCTGCAGCCTGGTTTTGAAGCACCGACACATGCCGTTGCTTCCATCGGCCGTGACCTGCATACACCGTCTCGAAACCGTTCCGTACTGCTTGGGCTGATCCGTAACTCGGACAGTTCCGTTCAGACACGTTTCGAGATCCGCTCCCCTAACCCGCACACAAACACATATCTGTGTCTTTCTGCCGCATACCAGTGCATGCTCGACGGTATCGAATATGCCGTCACATCCGGCCATTCCACTCAGGAACTTGAGAAGGAATTCTGCAAGGGCTATGGCGAAGAAGCAGAATATCTCGACAAGAACAAGGTATACCGTTGTGAAGATGATATCTTCTCGCACTACTCCAACGAGGAGCGCGATGAGCTCTTCGGAACACCGCCGGCGACCGTTTACGATTCCCTACGTTGTCTCCTGAAGGATGATGAGATGATCCCGATCCTCTGCGCTGGCGGAGTTTTCAGTGACAAACTCATCAGTTCCTATGCACATGCCATGCTTGACCGCTGGCAGATGGAACTGTCTGAGCGTATCATCCCAAACAACCTCTCGCAGATCAGAAATGTCGTTCCGTTCCATGATCCGATGAACAGCTACGATGTATCGCTCTGGAGAGAGATCGACTCGATCCGCAATCATCTGGCAAAGGACACATCTGAGTACGTTTCCATCTTCAAAGAGATCCGTCTGGCGATCGATGCCAAGAATCTCAAAGAGCTGAGCAAACTCCAGCAGAAGATGAATGCTATGATGAACGAGATGATGACCCTGTATTCTGACTACAGCGCCAATCAGCTGTAAGGATCGATTCCTTAAGGAAAACTTCATTCGAAGCAAAGGAGTTGTCTCAAAATGTTCTGTTTCATTGAAGCCCTGATTCCGGTCATATATTAGAGAATCAGGTAAATGCCTGAAGTCTTTTAGGGTCGGCCGCGGCGCTAGTGCTTTTCGAGCAGTGGGATAGGGGCGATAAGTCGTAAACGTCGAAATTTCAGAAAACGACTTACAAATCGCGCCATTTTGGAATTCTTTTTTTGAGAAAGCAAGTCGGAAATCGGCAATTTTCATTTTCCGACTTAAAATCACTGAAAAACAGGCCGAAAAAGCAGTCGGAAAACGGCTTTTTCCATTTTCCGACTTACGCGGCGCAAAAAAAGTAAGTCGTTTTTT
>JAFWPB010000007.1 GCA_017545245.1 Clostridiales bacterium | reverse complement strand
GAAGAAGGCGGCGGCTTCACAACCTGTCTTTTCCAGGTTTGTGAGAGCCAAAGACCAGTACTTCAAGCCGCCATCTTCCGGCTCGCGGTTCAGGCAGCAGGTATAAAGTCGTGCTGCGAAGTCTTTAGCGTTTTTGGAAGGGATCTCGGACTTGGCAGTCGGGGATCCGGACTTGACGCCGTAGGAAGCACATATGTTGCACCACTCGGTGGAGTCGATGAAGCCGTTGATTACATCATTTCTTGTCTTGGCTTTACTCTTTAGTTCACCGACCCAGTATGTCTTGCCATTTGGTTCGGAATCACGATCGAAGAAAGTCTTATAGAGAGTCTCGACGAAGTCAGCATCGCTCAAACCACGGTTTCTGAATTCTTCCGCTTCAATAAGGAAGAAGTGTGCGCATTCGCCGCCGGTCTTGTTGCCGTTCTTGATCTCGTCGGACCAATACTTCTTTCCGCCAGGTTCGGAAGCACGGTTCATTGCGACGGTGTAAAGACGCTCAACAAAGTCCTCAACGGAAGGCTCGGATTCCGGAACAGGAGTCGTTGTCGGCTGTCCTGGCGCGGAGGTTGGCTGACCAGGTGCAGTTGTAGGTGTGGGCTGGCCCGGTGCAGTGGTAGGAGTGGGCTGACCCGGAGCCGTAGTAGGCGTGGGCTGACCAGGTGCAGTAGTAGGAGTCGGCTGACCTGGCGCTGTAGTAGGCGTGGGCTGACCCGGTGCCGTAGTAGGAGTCGGCTGGCCAGGAGCTGTAGTAGGAGTTGGCTGACCCGGAGCCGTAGTAGGAGTTGGCTGGCCAGGAGCGGTTGTAGGTGATACTGTAGGAATTGGAGTTGCTGTTGGTGTCGGAGTAGGTGTCGGTGTTGCTGTTGGAGCAATCTTTGACGGTTCGAGTTTCGTAGCGACATCGGTCTCCAGGAAGACAACTGTCTTATCAGTATCCGGATATATAGTAGAGCAGATATAGTGGTCTTTTTCTGCATCATGCTCGATACCGAATTTCTGGATGTAATTGAGCAGGCTCTGGCACTTGGAAAGGTCCAGCTTCTTGATTGGATTGCCATAGCAGATCAAATGCTCCATGTCGAAGTTCTTGTGCAGATCCAGACTGGAGAGTTTGTTGTTGGAACAATTCAATTCGATGAGATTGGAATAGTCAACGGTCAAAGAAGTGAGCTGGTTATCGTTGCAGAGGATATACTGTGCACCGGCACCCTGAAGTTCGGTGATCTTGTTGAAGCTGCAGTCCATGCTAACGAGATGCGACGTTTCAAGTTTGGTAAGATTATTATTTGAACAACTCAGATGCTTGAGAACGCGGTTATAACTTAGATCCAAAGAAGAAAGATTGTTATTTGAACAGTTCAGCTCTTCAAGAAGATCCAATTCCTCGAGATGGAGAGTTTTGAGTTGATTTCCGCTGCAAATAAGGCTCTGAAGCTGCGTGTTGTATTCCAGAATAATCTCCGAAAGGGAGTTATTCTCACAGATAAGCGTCGTCAAGTGAGTGCCGTTTTGCAATGGAAGACTCGTAAGTTGATTGTTGCCGCAATTCAGGTACTGAAGAGAATTGCTCATAGGAATGACCAAGGATGAGAGAGAGTTGAAATTACAAATAAGAATATGTAAGAAACCATTATACTTGCAATCCAGCTTGGTGAGCTTGTTATTACTGCAGTTCAAATCTGTGAGACTGGCGCAATCAGTAATATCCAAAGATTTCAGTTCGTTATTGTTGCAGTCCAGCTCAGAAAGAACAAGAGTCTGGGCCAGATCGAGGGATTGCAGCTTGTTGCTTGCGCACTTCAAAGAACTGAGGTTTCCGCAATTTTTGACATTCAGAGAAGTAAGCTTATTGTTGCTGCAATCGAGAGCGTACAAGGTTGAAGCGCCACTAACATCAATTGACGGGATCAGGTTATCGTTACATTGTATCTCCAGAAGAGAACCCTTCTTACTCGGCAGAGTCAGTTTAGTAATAAGATTCGACTGACAATGCAATCTCTCCAGGTCTGAACTTGAGGAA
The DNA here is from genome assembly GCA_017545245.1 of Clostridiales bacterium. GTDB lineage: Bacteria > Bacillota > Clostridia > Saccharofermentanales > Saccharofermentanaceae > Scatonaster. Next base: position 162,568 of record JAFWPB010000007.1, on the reverse strand, counting down.
AGATTTAGCTGAGGAATCTGATTGGAATAGCAATCAAACTCTTTCAGTTTGGTGCATCCTGATACATTCAAAGAGGTAAGTTTACCATTCTGACAATAGAGATACTCCAGTTTCTTATGGTCATGCAAATCCAGTTCGGTGAAAAGATTGTTCCCGCAATCCAGCATTTCCAGATCAAGGTTCTTAGATACGTCTAAAGACGAGATCGAGTTATGGTGCATCTTGATCGCTATTAAAGCAGGATTCTTCGTTACATCCAATGCGGTCAGATTGTTTTCAGCGACAACCAGAACCGTAAGCTTCGTATTATGCGTCACATCGATTGCTGTGAGCTTATTATGGTAAGCGTTGAAATAATCGAGATCTTTATTCTTGGAAACATCGATCGAAGAGATACTGTTATGCATTATATCTAAATTCGTCAGCTCAAGGTTGTTCGTTACATCCAACTTGGTAAGGTTATTTTCATTTAGATACAGCTCAGACAGAAGAGTGTTCTTGGAAACATTTATAGACGAGAGACCACATCCTAAACAGTACAGTTGGCAGAGTCCTGTATTCTTAGAAATATCCAGTTTCCCAAGCGGATTGCCGCTGCACTTGAGAAAAGTCAATCCCAGGTTCTTAGACAAATTCAAAGAGGTCAACTGGTTCCCCTCACAATCTAAGGACTGCAAGGCAGTATTCTTTGACACATCTAATTCGGTAAGCTGACAGTAGGCACAGTTAAGAGAATCAAGATTGGTAAAATACTCGATTCCCTTTATGGATTGAATATCCTGCGGGTATTCTTCACTACCGTTAACATTAATATACGTAATATTCTCCAATTCTTCTTTGGTGAAAACGCCATCGCGTCCGTTATCGTACGCACTCAGTTTGGCGCGGAAAACACTGTCCGGGAAATTCTCTTCGTTGATCGTGACGGATCCGTCTGCATTTTTGCCGGCGGAAACAGGTTTGCTGAAAAAACTTAGAGACAGCGGAATAGCAAGTGCCGCAGCCCCGAGCATAACTAGCCAAGACTTCTTCATAATAGCCTCCTCTATGGAATGTGAAATAAACCCTTTATGCCAATAAACTACTAATTTTCATTATACACGCTCGCGGTCAAGAAATCTTTAATTTTCAGAAAGTATCTTCAAAGTTTTTCGCGAAAAGCACTTGCCTGCAGGGGGCTTTTCTTATATACTTCTTTCTGCAATTGCGAATCATTCGCAAAAAGAACCTGTTCAGGCAGCCTCTTTTCACGAAGGGGGCAGATAAAACGGGAAGAACGAAGGAAGAAAAGCAGAAACAAGAATGAAGAATCACACAACCAAGTTTTGGCAGAAGAACAAGACACGCATAGCCACGATCGGAATGGCAATCGTAATGGGGGCAAGTGCTTTTGTAACGGGATGCAAGAAGAAGGGCTTCGGTGAAGACGCGCAGGGCAAGGTCAAAGTCGTGGCGACGATCTATCCGATGTATGACTTTGTGAAAAGGGTCGGCGGAGAGCATGTGGCGGTCAACATGATGGTTCCTGCGGGAACCGAGCCGCACGCGTGGGAGCCGTCGACGAAAGATATGCTGATGCTCGAAGAGGCAGAGCTTTTCGTGTATAACGGAGCGGGCATGGAAACTTGGGCGGAGGATATTCTGAAGAGTGTCCAGAACAAGGACCTTACGGTGCTGGAGGCCAGTTCCGGGGTGGAACTGATCCGTCTGGAAGAGCACGATGATGAGGATGAGCATGAGAATGAACACGAGCACGAGGGGCACCACCACGGGGAGTTTGACCCGCATGTGTGGCTGTCGCCGAAGAATGCGCAGACTGAAATGAAGAATATTGCGGCTGCGCTGAAGAAGATCGACCCGGATCACGCGGCGGACTATGATGCGAATTTCGCTGCTGCCAGAAAAGAGTGTGAGACACTGGATCAGGAGTATGCTGCAGCGCTGAAAGAGGCGGCCGGGCGGCATATCGTGGTCGCGCATGAGGCGTATGGATATCTTTGCAGGGAGTATGGACTTGAGCAGATCGGGATCGAGGGCGTGTCAGCCGATTCGGAGCCAGATGCGGCGAGAATGCGGGAGATCATCGACCTCGTGAAAGAATACGATGTGAAGTGCATTTTTTTCGAAGAACTTGTGAACCCGAAGGTCGCGGAAACGATTGCATCCGAGACAGGATGCACGACGCAAGCGCTTTCGCCGCTGGACGGGCTTTCGCAGGATGACATCAACGCAGGGCGGGATTATTTTTCCGTGATGCGGGACAACCTTAAGGCGATCAAAGGCGCGCTCGCGTGAGTTTGGCACCGAGTGCGGCGTTTTCGGCCGTAAGCGATTCTGCATTGCGGGCGATGCTGACGGCGTGGAGGCGGATAGAGGGTAAGGAGGACAGACGATGGAGAAAGTCATCGAAGTCAATGACATGAGTTTCGGGTACACGAAAGAGTGTGTGCTCGAGCACGTTTCTTTCTATGTCGAAAAGGGCGATTTTGCCGTTGTGATCGGCGATAACGGCGTCGGCAAGAGCACGATGGTAAAGCTGCTTCTGGGCGTGCTGAAGCCGACTTCCGGAGAGATCCGCGTAAATGGCAAAGCGCTGGAGTCGATCTCGAAAACGGGAATCGGATATCTTCCACAGAATGGAGGAAGCCGCGCCGCTTCTTTTCCCGCGACGTGCGAAGAAATCGTGATGAGCAGCCTCTACAAGAAAATCGGATTTGCGCGGTTCGCCGGAAAAGAACATAAGGCGAAGGTGCTCGAGGCGCTGACGACAGTAGGTATGCAGGATAAGCGAAAAGCACTGATCGGGGAGCTTTCCGGCGGGCAGGCGCAGCGTGTCATGCTGGCGCGGGTCCTGGCTGGCGATCCGGAGGTGTTGATCCTGGATGAGCCGACGGTCGGCGTGGATGCCGAGTCTGTCGACCGCCTGCTGCACATCCTGCATCACTTGAATATTGAGAAGAAAGTGACCATCGTGATGGTCACCCACGATGTTGAGAAAGTGGGACCATACGCAAACCGTGTGCTTTGCCTTTCGGAGGGAGCATGCCGGGAAGAGGCGCTGCCTGCCGCGACGATTGTGCACGCACATGCACACAGTCATGCGCACGGAAATGCGGAGCATGTCCATTGTGCCAACTGTAATCATGCGGAGAACGGAGCACCCGCGCATGATGCAGCACACTGTGTGGAGTGCAGCCACTGCGGAAGCTTCCATGAACATATCCATGCACATGTACATATGCCTCATGCTCCACATGAGAAAGAAAAAACTCCGAGCGGGAAAGCAGCATCGGATGGAAAGGAGGCGGAGTAAATGCCGGATATTTTACGTTATGCGTATATGCAGAGAGCGCTTCTTGTAGGCGTGCTTCTGGCTGTTTTGGTAGCCTGCCTGGGCACCGTTATGGTACACAAACGCCTCTCCCTGATCGGCGATGCACTGTCGCATTCGTCGCTGGCCGGTGTGGCGCTTGGCCTTCTTGGCGGGTTCAATCCGATCGTCGGCGCGATGGCCACGTGCGTGGTCGCCGCTTTTGCCATTGAAGGGATCCGCAAGAAACTCGGAAACCATTCGGAACTGGCGGTGGCAATCGTGCTTTCCACAGGCATCGGACTGGCTGGCGTCCTTTCCGGGTTCGTCAAGAGTTCCGCCGATTTCAACAGCTTCCTGTTCGGCTCGATCGTCGCAATCAGTGCTTTTGAAGCACGACTCGTATTGATCCTGGCAGTGGTCGTGCTTCTGGCTTTTATTCTCTTATACAAAGAACTGTTCTTCATCTCTTTCGACGAGCAGGCGGCGGCGATCGCGGGCGTCCCGGTGGGATTCGTGAACGCGATTTTTACGATCCTGACGGCTGTCACGATTTCGATTGCCGCCAGAACGGTGGGAGCGCTGATCATCTCGTCCCTGATGGTGGTACCGGTCGCCGCGGCGATGGCGATCGCGAGAAGCTACAAGACCACCGTGATCTGGGCGGCGTTTGTTGCAGTATGCTCCACGCTGGGAGGACTGGTTCTCTCTTTCTATATGGGACTCAAACCCGGCGGAACGATCGTGCTGATCGCAGTTGCTTTTTTCCTGGTATTCCGCCTGATCGGCGTACTGGGCGGAAAGCGAAGGGCGTCGGGTGTGGCGTCTGATAATGCTTCGAAAGGAGATGCCTGATTTATGGACTTTCCATCTACGATTCGTAAGACAAAGCCAAGAGAGACGGTGTGGGAGATATTGCAGAAGGCGGACGGACCGCTGACGGCAAGGGAGATCGCGCAGCGCGCTGCGGCATTGGATCCGGGCACGGAAAGTTCCCGGAAAAACCGCCTGGGCGGCGCGAAGCAGTCTGATTCCCAAGGCACTCCCAGATCGATCTGGCTTTCCAGCGTGTACCGCGCGCTCGAGGCTTTTGAAAAAGAACACCTGATCACGAAGACACTTCTTTCGGACAGTACAGAGAGTATATACGCGATTTCCGGCCCCGGGCACCATCACTACGCGATCTGCATGGGATGCAAAAACCGGACGGAACTGGCGCACTGTCCTTTTGGCGAGGAAGAAGCACTTCACACGAAAGACCCGGACTTTATGGTCGTGGGGCATACGATCGAGGTGTACGGCTATTGCAAGGATTGCCGGAAAAAGATGAAGCACTCGTCCGGGAAAGCATAACTACAAGGACAAGTGCTTTTGGATAATCAATATCTTAGGCGTTTTGCTCAGAAAATGATGAATCCTCTGGTATAGAGGTAGCTCACGAAAATGCCTGTGGCGACGCCGAAAATCGCGCTTGTGAGAACGTCAGAAATGTAATGCACGTAGAGGTACAAACGTGAGAATGCGATGCCGGCAGCATAAATAAGAGCAGCGAGGCCGATCTTCGGAGAGAAGTGGACGATTGCTGTCGCAGCGGCGAACGAAGAGAACGTGTGGCCGGACGGGAAGGAAAAGTCCTTCGGTTCTTTGATCAAAATCTGGCGCTCTTCACCACGTACTTCGTACGGACGCGGGCGCTTCGTGACGCGCTTCAGGAACAGGTTTACAAACAACAGGCTGCAACCCAGAGCAAGGAGTATGCAGATCGCTGCTTCCGGATTGAGGTTGGAAAAGTAAAATGTTGCTGCAGCGGCAAACCAGATTATGCCGAAGTTTCCGGTCAGGGAGAGAAACGGCATAAGCTTGTCGAATGTACGACAGCGCAGATGGTCGTAGATCCAGTCTAAGATCTTCAATTCACGAACTGAGATACGGGACGGCATTTTTCTCTCCTTTCTGCCATGACCTGACATTTTTTGCACAACAATTATAGCACTAAATAGATACTACAATCACTCTATCGAAAATACAATTAAAATCCCTTGCGAATAAGTAAATATTTCGTAAATGAACAGACTTTCTTTTCGTGGTATCATCTTCTTATGAAAAAGCACTTGCACCCGATTTGTATAGGTAATGTTGTCGTTCCGTGGAACATCGCGCTCGCGCCGATGGCCGGGACAAGTTCGTGCGTGTACAGGACGATCGCACATGAGTTCGGGTCGGCTCTGGGTGTTACGGAACTTGTGTCGGCAAGGGGTATCCGTTTTAAGGAGTCAGTCGAGATCAGCATGCGTTATCTGGAGATCGATCCTGCCCATGAAGGTACAACAGCGATCCAGCTCTTCGGTTTTGATCCGGAGGATTTCACATATGCGATTCCTTATATATTGGAAGATCCGCGGCTTTCTGATGTTGCCCTGATTGATATCAATATGGGGTGTCCGGTTTCAAAAGTCGTAAAAACAGGTTCGGGTTCAGCTTTGATGAAAGATCCGAAGCAGGCAGAGAAGATCATCCGTGCGACTGTAAAAGCGTGTGAGCCATATGGAAAACCGGTGACAGTGAAGTTCCGTTCGGGATGGGATGAGGCTTCTGTAAACGCACCGGATTTTGCGAAAATGTGCGTGGAAGCGGGGGCTTCGGGCCTGGCGCTGCATGCCCGCACCCAGACGCAGCTCTATCGGGGCAAAGCGGATTGGGAGGTACTTGCCCGGACCAAGGATGCAATCTCCGATACGGATGTTCCGCTTTGGGGAAACGGGGATGTCAAGGACGGTGCGTCCGCAATCTCCATGTTAGATGAGACCGGCGTGGAAGGGGTAATGGTCGGCCGCGCGGCACAGGGCAACCCTTGGATTTTCCGTGAAATATACAGTGCACTATCCGGCAGGACGAAAGAGGCTGACGAGGCAAGTGCTTTTGGAGCAGTATCCATAGAAGAACGCTGTGATGTGATCCGAAGACATCTTTCCGGACTTTGCCGGCAACTGGGCGAATCCACCGGCGTGAAAGAAATGCGCGCGCAGATTGCCTATTACCTGCGCGGTATCCGCGGCGCCGCCGAGATCAAGAACCGCATCATGACCGCAAATACCTGCGACGAAGTGGGTGCGCTCCTCAGCGAGTTGAAAAGCTCTGAACATTAGACTTTTGCCTCAAAAGTCTAACATCGAGTCTAATTTGCCCCCTCCATCTGACCCAACTTCTGACTTTTGAAATTTACCAAAACTACTTTCGTTCTATCTTAGGTGGTATAATGTATCTATTACGGGAGCGCCCCCATGGCGCGGCTTTTTATGGGTTCACGGATCACGGTTATCCGGGGAGGGAATGAATATGCTAAAGTTTAAGAAGATTTCTGCGGCAATCGTTGCGTTGGCTTGTGTTTTTGCGGCGGCTGGCTGCTCGAAGAAGAGTGAGGATACCACAAAGGCGAAAGAGACTACGAAGAGTGAAGCAACTTCCAAGGATACGGAAAAAGCAGCGGATAACGGCGGCGCGGATGCTTCGGAGGAGACGCATCCTGAGACTGAGGTGAAGGATGACAAACTCATCTTCTACGTGTCCGGAGATTTCGATCTGAAACAGGATTCCTGGCTGGGCGTGGTTCCGGCTGGAAAAGACTATAAGAAGGAAGTCGACGCGGACGAAGTGGACATCTACTATGTCTATGTCGCCAACTTCGAAAAGAAAGCTTCGGAGCGCTACTATTTTGAGTATATTCTCGAGGACATCACCGGGCTTGAAGCAGGAAGCTATTCGATAGTGCTTTGCGATACGGATGAAGACTCCGGTAAGGTACTTCTCCAGTTCCCTGTCGAGATCAAGGGAAAAGAACTCACCCCTGATTTTTCGAAGTTAAAAGTGAACTGATTCCTGCAGGTGAACTATGCGGTTTAATAAGCTGGTCCCGGAATTGAGCGTTTCGGATATCGAGGTGTCGAAGCGTTTCTATACTGACGTCCTGGGTTTTCGGAAACACAGAGTGATAAATAAACCAGGCACGAGCGCAAAAAAAGGAGCTGTCTCATTGTTTTGAGACAGCTCCTTTGATTCTGCGCTTACAGCGCTTATTTATTTCTTCAGAACACCAAAGAGTCCACGGATGAGGGAAGAACCGATCTGGCGGCCGGCGGCGGTGGTAGCAGAGTTGACCATCTTGGTAACCGGGCTGTTCTTCTTCGCACGCTCAGCTTCGCGCTTTGCCTTTTCTTCCTGGCGCTCCGCTTCTTTTCTGGCTTTCTCTTCTTCACGCTTGATGCGCTCTTCTTCCTTGCGGGCGCGGTCTTCCTGACGCTCTCTTTCACGCTGTTCACGGAGCTCGGCAGCACGCTCTTTTTCCTCGATACGACGCTCGCGGTCTTCCTGACGATCTTGCTCGCGCTGTTCGCGGATTTCCTCAGCTCTGGTCTTCGGAGCAGCAGCAGCCGGAGCTGCGGTCTCAGCAGCAGCCGGAGCAGCAGTTGCGCCTTCACCAACAGGTGCATAATCTGCCGGAGATACTTCCGAAGCAGCGGCAGCAGGAGCAGCAGGAACAGTTACGGCAGCAGCGGTGCCTGTTCCACCATATTTCGCCATCAGGATCTCATAAGCGGATTCCGGATCGACAGCATTCTTATACTTCGCATAAAGCGGGTCAACATTGGACAACTCTTCGATCTTCTCGAATCCTGCGGAACCGATAAAGCTCTGCGGCGGGAGAATGTATGCACGCTCTACCACGCCCGGTGTACCCTTGGCATCCAGGAAAGAAACGAGAGCTTCACCAACAGCCAGCTCGGAAAGCGCTGCTTCGGTATTGAAAGCCGGATTCTCGCGGAAAGATTCTGCAGCAGCCTTCAGCTTCTTCTGCTCAGCAGGTGTATAGGCACGCAGAGCATGCTGTACACGGTTCTGGAGCTGGGCCAGGATGTTGTCCGGAATATCGCTCGGGCTCTGGGAAACAAAGTATACGCCGATACCCTTGGAACGGATCAGGCGGATGATCTGATCGATCTTCTCAAGCAGGAATGCCGGTGCATCGTTAAAGAGAAGATGTGCTTCATCAAAGAAGAATACCATCTTCGGCTTCTCTGGATCGCCGACTTCCGGCATATTCTCATATACCTCGGAAAGGAGCCAGAGCATGAATGTCGAATAGAGAAGAGGCTTATTGAAAAGCTCTGTCGCATTGAGTACGTTGATAACGCCGCGTCCATCGCCTGCCACTCTCATGAAATCCTTAACTTCGAAAGCCGGCTCACTGAAGAAAGCCTCTGCGCCTTCATCAGCAAGAAGTGCCAGATTTCTCTGGATCGCACCGATCGTTGTCTTCGAGATATTACCATAGGTAAGCTTATATTCATCTGCGTGGTCGCCGATATATGTCAGGAGCAAACGCAGATCCTTCAGATCGAGGACCATGAGATTCTGATCGTCCGCGATACGGAAAACCATGGACATAACAGCACGCTGTACATCAGACAGGCCAAGCATACGGCCGAGAAGGATCGGTCCCATCTCGGAAATCGTAGTTCTCATCGGGATACCCATGCGGCCGAAAACATCGAAGAATGCGGTCGGATAAGCCTTGTACTGGAAGTTTTCAATGCCAAATTTCGCGATGCGCTCTTCCATGCTGTCGCTCGAGGCACCAGCAGCACAAATACCTGACATGTCGCCCTTAACATCAGCCAAGAATACCGGTACACCCATGTCCGAAAAGCTCTCGGCCATGACCTTCAGCGTAACAGATTTTCCTGTACCTGTCGCTCCGGCGATCAGACCGTGACGATTTGCTTTTGACGGCTCAATAAAGCACTTGTTTGTTGTGCCGCCTACCCAGATTTTGTTATCGTATAGCATAATTCAAACCTCCCAATCTTCCAAAATAGAAGTACTGTATCTATTTTCGCAAAGTCAAACAAGAATCGCAAGGAGATTTTATGTAAAAGTGTCTGTGAATTGAAAACGTTCTGTTACAATTTCAAAGTGGCGCCGTACTATAATGAATGGCAAAGAATTAAGATAGGGAGACTATGTATCGTGATCGATAATCTGCTTTTGATTGCAGCGTTTATACTCGGCATATTGCTTTGCTTCTGCGGATTCAAGCTTTTCCGCGCGTCTATGGCGATCGCGGGCTTTTTCATGGGCATCCAGGCCGGCAACATCCTGAACGCGGCAGTGCTTTTGGAGAAGATCCCAAGCGGCTGGCAGGAGATCTGGAGCACGGCATTCCCCATCGGGCTGGGTATCCTGCTCGGCGTTCTTTCCTATGCGATCTATAAAAAAGCACTTTTCTTCGTGTCGATGTTTTTCACCTGGTACACGATCATGAAGGTGTTCGTCCTGTACATTGTAAAGACGCAGGCGAACCTGAATCTTTTTATCACGTTTTCCCCGAATACCGTGGCTAAACTGACGGAGGCATCCGAGGCTTCCCAGAGCCTGATCACGGATAAACAGATCAGCTTCCTGATGTCCTATATTCCCGGAAACAACGAGTGGGAGAAGTTTCTTGCAGTGTGCCTGATCGCGATCCTGATCGGTATCCTCGTAGGCATCCTGATCTGCATCCTTCAGGAACCAGCCATTAAAGTCATCACCGCGGTTATCGGCGCTGATATCATCCGCGATGCTTTTGTCACGACGGCAGGACTCCTTTATTCATGGGAGAAACTCCCGTCTTTCCTCGATCCGGTCGTGAAGCAGGGTGTCGATAATGTCTGGGTGTCCTTTTTCGTATGGGCGGCCATGATCGGTGCAGGTATTGCTATTCAGATCCGTTCCAGTCATAATTAGGGTAGAAAAAGAGTTTCCTGCATTTTTGCAACAGATCGTCAGTTTTGCTCGTCTAATTATTGTAAGAGCAAAAAGGAGGGCGTGAAAATGAAAAAGCAACCTTTGAATAATCAAGACCGTCCGGTGTATCCGACACTGAATCAGGTCAGAAACTATAGCACAAAATCCAAAGTGACGAAAATCGCTGCAGTAACAGCGCTTACGGCATCCATGGCACTTACGGCCGGATGTGGAAGCGACGCCGGTTCTTCCAGATCAAATGGTTTCTTGGAAGGCATCGGAGATTTCTTTGACAGCATTTTCGGTGGAGAACTGGCCGGAGAAACAACGGTCCAGATCCAGGGAGAAACAGATGGCCCGATCATCGAAGGTGAGATCGAGAACACGACAGAATCTTATGTGCTCATGGGCGAAGAAACGGCATGCACGGAGCCGGAACTAGAAGGAGAAGAGACGGTGTCTACTGACATGGAATTGTCCGGTGATGTCGCTTATATCTCCGAGACAGAGGCGACCGATGCCTGATTCCCGGATATAGGATCGGAAAGAAGATGGAACATGCATAGATTAACTCTAGTTGTCACCCACCAGTGTAATTTCGACTGTGACTACTGCTTGCAGTGTCATGAAGATAAGGCGATGTCTTTTGAAACTGCCAAAACGGCGGTAGACGAGCTGCAGACGCGGATGCTTTTTGAGCAGACTGCCGCTTCGACTGTGCATCTTCAAGGTGCAGTGATGGCGGGCGTGCCGGCACCTACGGCCCCGCAGAACAATTCCTGCCGCGTAGATAATCAGGCGCAGATTTCCTTTTATGGTGGCGAGCCTCTTCTCCAAAAGGACTTGATCCGTCAGGTCGTAAACTATTCGTACGCTACGATCGGACAGGAACTTGGCGCGAAAGTGCTCTATGAGATTACGACCAATGGCACGCTCCTGGATGAGGATTTTATCGAGTTTGCAAAGAAGAGAAATATTCTCCTGGCGCTGTCGCATGACGGCGCTGCACAGGATCCGGTCCGTCACGACCGGGGCGGAAATCCTACCCGCGAAAAAGTGGACGAGAAGCTGGATCTCATGCTTTCCCATTTCCCGGGCACGATCATCATGATGACCGTACATCCGAAATATGCGGGCACGGTTTCGGAGTCGATCCGTTTCTTCCATGAAAAGGGCGTGCGCACCGTCAATATCACGCTGGCTCATGGCGGCCGTGTGGACTGGACAGATGAATGTTTCGAAGTGCTTTCTTCTGAGATGGAGAAAGTGGAGGCGATGTACGAAGAGTGGAATCGCGGCGAGGAACAATTCAGGATCGTTCCTTTTGAAAACAAGATCCGGAGATTCATCTGTCAGAAGGATGCAGACAACCCGACATGCCACTTCGGAAGAAAGAAGGTCATGGTGGATGTCGATGGGAAATATTATCCTTGCAACCACTTTATCGGTAAAGAAGAGTTTGCAGCAGGCGACCTCGCTTCCGGTATCGATGTGGCAAAACTCCGTGATCTTGAAGCCAGAAGGATCGAGCCGGAGGACTGCAAGGAATGCGCGATCCGGTCCCGCTGCCATCACACCTGCGCATGCGCCAACCACGGGCATACCGGCTGCCTGGATAAGGTGTCCGCTCTTCAGTGTGAATATGAAAAACTGATCATCCGTCTGGCGGATAAAGCCGCATCAGAACTGATCCGCCCGGAAAATACAGCGTTTGTGGAGAGGATGTATAAAGAATAAGCATCCGCTTTTAAGTTCCCACACTTTACTGGTAAATTCCGTATCTATGCATGGAGGAAATGCATGAAAAAGTATCTTGTGTGTTCAGATATCCATGAGCGTGAGGACATTCTCCGCTATGTTGTGATGCATGAGTCGCCGCTGGATGGTGTGATTGTGGCGGGAGACCTGCAGATGGAAACGCATGATATTGAGAATCTTGTGCGTGCAAACAACCGGAGATGCGACATCTACATGGTATGCGGAAATTGCGACCGATACACTTTTACTGCGGCACAGCTTCCTCCGATCCTGGCTTTTCCGATATCCGAGACGCATCGGGTATTTCTCACCCACGGACATCTGTTTCCGGGGCGCGGCGACCATACGCTCATGGGCGAGACGGCGCGGCAAAAGAACTGTGACATCGTGATTTACGGGCATACACATCGTGCCGTGGATACGACAGAAAACGGCATCCGCTTTATCAATGGCGGCGCACTGATGCGCGGCGGTTACGCGATCCTGACCGTCGGCGATGACGAGTCGGTAGATGTAAAACTGAAACTAATATAAAGAAGGCGCTGTCTCAAAGCAGATGTCTTCGCTAATGCTTTCAAGCAGGGCTGGCAGCGCAAGCTGCGGGCAAGTGCTTTTCGAGCACAGAAGGCTGGACAAACTGGGGCCCAGTGCTTTTGCCAAAGGATAAGGCACGCACGACTATGCGGAATTCATTACAGTATAAATCGCGTTTTTTATCTCGCTATACTGTAATGAAAACCCATTACAGTACAAATACAAAAAAACGTGGAAAATACTGTAAAATCAAGCTCTTTTCGAGATAAATCTTTGACAATTACAGTATAAAAAGCACTTTTTTCTTTCCAGTACTGTAATCGCCCTTGGATCGAGCCTGTTTTTACAGTATAAATTCGACTTTTCGGGCAGCTATACTGTAATGCCACTTATGTAAGTTGCTATCGGCCAAATTTGGATTTGCGACTTATCTGCAATGGGTTGTCTCGCTGTGTGATATCAAATCACTTTTGAGACGCCCCTTTTCGTTATATGTTGTTTTATCTGATATCTGATCAACGGATACGGGTTTACTCGGCAACCTTCGGAAGTGTGGATCCACCATATGGCATGACGACGATCTTGGCGTCAGAGCCTTTGATCTTGATTGCGTCGTTGATCGCAGTCTGAATGTCAGAGTACGGCTCTAAGAAGACGCGCTTGACGAAGTCGTGCTCGAGATCGGAAACAAAGAAGATACGGGCCTTTTCCAGTACCATCGCGATAGCTGCGGCCTTATGTCCACCGAGGACAAAATCGGTCTTAATGTGGGTGATCATGTCGGAACTCTTCTCGTGTCCCGTGAGCCACTGCTCGAAGTGGTGCTCGCCGAGGCCTTCCTTGCAGGAAGCGATCCATACGATGATGCCACCATCCTTAACAGCATGCTTCGCGTTGTCCAGTGCTTTTTGCGCCTGATACATATTGATGTCCTTCGGGAAACCGCCCGCGGAAACAATGACGATGTCGGCCTTTTCAGGGATGCTGACTTTGTAGAAAGAATCGAGGAATTTGCAGCCTTCACGATGAGCAAGGATCGGGTCGCCGGCGAAGCTTCTGATGATTTCTTTCTTGGCATCGAGGACGACGTTAACGATATAGTCGACACCCAGGATCTTTCCGGATTCTTCAATATCTTCACGGACCGGGTTGCCTTCGAGACGACCGGCACAGGCTGCTTCTTCGACCATCGCACTGTGGTTGTGCTGGATGGCGTCCCATGTGGAAACGCCTGGCATGATGGCCTTGTAGCCTCCGCTGTATCCGGCGAAGTAGTGGTATTCGATATTGCCGAGGCAGATGCGGCGGTCAGCTTCTACAACAGGGCGGAAGATATCGACCGGAGTACCACGGGACGTGGTGCCGACGTGCACAGCGTCATTGACATCGGAATCGATGCAGCGGATACGGTCATACACCGCGTCGCCAACCATGTAACGCATACGCTCTTCGGTGTGGCCACCGTGGGATCCGAGCGCAAAAACGATCGTGATATCTTTATCTTCAATGCCAGCGGCGGACAGTTCGTCGAGCACAGCCGGAAGCACTTTGTAACTCGGGATAGGACGTGTGATGTCCGAAGTGATAATGGCAACAGTCTCGCCCTTTTTCACAACTTCACGAAGAGGCGGAAGACCAATCGGCTCACGCATGGAACGATAGACTTCATCACTGCCGGTCAAGCCAATCTCTGCTTCATTCGGCTTCAGAACCGCCATGACCTGACTATCCGGCACATTTACAGGAATCTTCTCTTTACCAAAACCTAATGCAATCTCCATAGGAAGCCTCCAATATCGCTTAGTTGTATTATTATCGAACATTAATTAGTGTAGGTATCAAATCCCTATCCGTCAACTGTGCCTTTACGGATCTTTCGAAGCCGATTTGAGGCGCGCTTCCGCAGGTGCGAAGCGCCGAGGACCTAGCGCCGAGAAACGGCATCGAAGATTTTAAAGCTTTCCCGTCAACTGGGAAGCCTGTTCTTCCGGAGGAAGATTGAGTCCGGGGTTCCGGCTCGAAAGCTCCCGCGGGTTCTTACTACGTTTGAGACATTTTTTGACGGTCAGGTCCATCAGGATCGCACCAAGAGGCGCGGTGATAAGGATCGAGAGAACAGCGGTCGTCAGGACCATCATACCGCAGAGGAGACCCTGCGCCAGAGGAATCGCACCAACGGCTGCCTGAACGGTTGCTTTCGGGAAATAGGCGACGTCACAGTAAAGGATCTCTTTCCAGGTGAGACCGGAACCAAGAAGACTGACGATGACGCCGACCGAACGGAACAAAAGCGCGCCTAAGATCAGGAGGACAGAACCCAGACCTGCAGAGAGCAGAGCCTTGATCTCAACGGCAGACCCCAGCATGACAAACAGCAGAAGTTCGGCACCGACCCAGATCTTGGAGATCTTGACGGAGAGACGCTTGGCCACGGTCGCACGGCGGTTCAGGATCGCTCCGCCCAGAGCCATGACGGCCAGAAGTCCTGAGAAGGGGACGTATTTCGAAATAAAGGATTCGCATCCGACGAACAGGAAGGAAAGTCCAAAACAAAGCAGGATCTTGACAGTATCACGGAGATGGATACGTCTGAAGATCTGACTGATCACGATGCCGAACACGATACCGACAGCAAGACCGGTCACGATGGAGATCGGGATCGATACGATGGTCCAGGCGGAGATGCCGTCACCCTTGCTCATGCCGATGAAGGCGGTGAAGAGTACGATGGCGTAGATATCGTCGGCGGAAGCACCGGCCATGATGAGTTGAGGGATATGCTTGTCCGTACCATAGCCCTCTTCCATGAGCCACAGCATCTTCGGCACAATGATCGCCGGGGAAGCAGCAGCCAGCATGGCGCCAACAATGGCAGAATCCACACGGGAAAGACCGAGACATGCAGGACCAAGGACGATAGCACCGATGATTTCAAATGTAGCCGGCACGAAGCACAGCATGATAGCCGGACGTCCGATCTTCTTCATATCGCTGATATCCAGACTTAGACCTGCGCGGAAAAGAATAACGATCAGCGCAATCTCTCGAAGCTCGGACGAGATCGACAGGATCTTCGGGTCTAGAAGATTCAAGACGGACGGACCGAGCACGATACCTGTGATGATAAGTCCCAGAAGGGACGGAATATGCAGCTTTTTAAAGATTCCGCTGATGCAGAAACCAATAAGCAATACTAAAGCCAGGCTCATGAGCATGTTGTTCATAATTCGTATCTCCCAAAAGAGTCCATCTCATTGCCGCTATTTACACCTTTGCAAAAGCGGCGGCGTTTATATCTGTCATTTCTGTGCAGAAGAAACTTAGGCAAGTTCTTTTCGCACAGTTTCGCATTATAGCACTGAAAACAAATTCCGACATAAGAAAAAGCACTGGAAAAACAACGATTTTCCAGTGACTGAAAATGGTTTTGTTGTGTACTTTTGAAACAGGTCCTGAAAGATATCAGAAAGACTTGTTTTTTTAATGCGGATCTTAGTGAAAAAGAGTGGCTTTACTGGAAGAACTAGTGAGGATCAACCGTAGTTTTCTTCAACATATAACTTGATCCTGCTAAACAAGGTGTCCGCGATCTGCTCTGGGCTTCTGTTCTGAGAATAGTAGGAATTCACTTCGTCCCGTATTATGGTGTATAGACCCCAGTCGTAAGTTTTCAGCCTGTTTGGAGAGTTGATCGCTGCCAGATAATCTTCCACGATCCATTGTTCAGCAGAAACTGTACCGCCTGCTTTCTCTGTCCGGTAGAATCCTTTCACCAAACTCTTCACGGAACTGTCGCTTATTTTTTCAGGATGCAGAAATGCCTCGGTAAGGGTGTCGATCACGTCCTGACGGACAGGAATGGACTGGTTCAAAGCTACTGTCTTCTGAACGTCTTCGGAAAACATATACTTGATAAAATCCCAACATATATCCGGGTTCTTGGAAGAAGAGGAAACAGCAACAATTCCTCCTGCTTCTGCAACCCGTAGAGAATCCTTTACCGAAGGAATTCCGACATACACCATTCTCTCTCCTACAGTTTTTTCCATACTTTCAAATGTTTCGAATTCACCTATATTGGTACCGTAAAGAAGCGCAGTCCGGTTTTTTACATCGGCCGCCATAGATGGTTCGAATCTAAATGGATATGAACCGATCGTAGTTGCACAACGAATTACTGTGGCAAGTTCACTCAACGTAATTGCTGTTGAATTTTCAACCGGAGGGAACAAGTCGATGTAATTACGTCCAATAACGCCTGATACCAGATCGATTGCGTCATCTGTTCCATTAAAGAGCATCTCGTGATCCTGCGAATACTGAACCAAGCCAGCGAAACTCATATCTTCCATGGTATCAAAAACACTTTTTAACCCGAAATACCCATCCAAACGGTAAGAGGAAAAAACCTGATAACAATGACCATCCTGATCGAGAAATAAGCGTTTCCCTGCTTCTGAAAGGATATCCAGGGAGAATGAAGAATCTTTCTCAATGAAAGGAATCAAGTCGAGCACCATGCCATTGCGTCCCCAATACTCGTAATCAAAACTGTTTCCATAGAAAATATCCGGGGTATGTCCTTCTTGAAAGTATTTCATGAGACGAAGCAGTTCTTGTCTGACATCCATTCCGGAATCATTCATAAAACGCCCGGTATAATCATCTATATCAATTTTGTATTTTTTGTTATTCGTATTAAACTCATAGATAGCCCACCCGAGCGACAGATCATCATAGATTCCAAAACCGCCCAATACTATTTTTTCTCGAGCATAGATTTTTTTCTCGTTATCATAAGAGAAGAGAAGTAATTCCATGGTTCCATCACCATACATATACCGTCTGGCAAAATGATCATCATCAATCGCATAATACACAGGCTGCATATAGAGCATTCGCTTTTCCGGCCGGATATCTACGTTATTCCAGTCGGCAAGTCTCAATACCTGACGATTAGTGCAATCTATACGATATTCGCCATTGGACGTAAAATACCTGTTGCCAGAGATGGTTCGCGCATTATTTAATCCTGCATCATTTCCGGAAATCACTTTTCTGACAGAGCCAGTAGAAAAGTCCACTTCGTAGTAGTTATATTCCCAATCGGCTGTTTCCTCCACAACAAAGTATTTTCCATTTTCCTCAAAGACCGGAACGCCATCCAAACAACAAGAAAAAGAAATTTCTACTGTGTTTAGTAACGTACCATCTGTCGTATAACGATTCAGTTTTCCTCCGCCAACCACAATAAAGCCATCTGAAATGCTTGCAATTCTGTCTGCCTGATAATCCAAAGTAATATCCCGAACGAAGTCGCCACTGTTCTTGTCTAGAAAAACTATGGCCTGTTGGCGGGGAGGATTACTAGTAGCACTTGCTGTAGTTCTAGAATCATCCAACCTGTATCCGATAAAAGCAAAAGTGTTCCCGATTATGGCAGATGGGACTTGTGCACCTGTTATTTCTAATGTTGAGAGCAGTTTTCCCTTCTCATCTACCCTGTATATATCCGTGTACTGTTCTAGGGTTTTATTCTCTCTGCATGCACTTGTATATAGTGTAACGATAGAGAAAGCTCCATCATCGAAAAATACTTTCTCTAATTTTGTCTCAAAACCGTCTTTTATCGGGATATCAAAAAAGGCATTGTAGTAACCGCCTTTACTCTCTACCGACTGCGACTCTTCTTTCTTGCAAGAAGTACACATCGGAAGAATCATTGTCATTGATAAAAGAAAGAGTAATATTGATTTCCAAATCTTCTTCATAAACGATCTCTCTTATATCTCGTGGTCATACAGGAAAGGATGGTATTCCGGATCTGCAGGACCATGTGTGTCAGAATACATGGATTTACCGGTTAATGCATTAATATAGACTGTATAACGATATGACTTCTGTTCGAGCAATTGATTCGTGTTTTGCTGAATCGAATCGTTTCCCCAGACCATCATGGAATATTCCCAAACAGGAATCAGGAAGAACTCTTCCTCGTCGTTCCAGACCCAGCGCTTTCCATTAAAGGTCGTCTCAACCCTTGGATGCTCACGAAGAAGCATATAGCGTAGTTCTGCTGAATAGACTTCAATATTCTTATCGGTAAAGTATGTCATGTCATATTGGATTGCATTGGAAACTTCTTTCAGACAGTCCTGAGCAGAGAGAATATCACCTTGATCCACAATAGTTTCCTTGATCTTGTACCGAATATCATCTACTTCAATAATTGTATCGCCATTAGTATACTGCTGTTGACCATCCGGCCAAATACAAGATGCTGGTTTCATCACACCCGGCCATTCATAGGTTGGATATTCAGATGAGGTGACCCCAAGCCCCATAGCGCCCGAAGAAGAGAAAGCCGTAATCCCACAAGGAATTTCATCTACAAAAGAACAGATATGATACATATCAGCGTGAGAGGTTTTGAAGGATTTATTCGCACTTAACTCAAGTTCCCAAGGATACGTTTCGAGGTTTAGCCTATAGACGATCAGTTCGCTTTTAGTAGGAAGATCAACAACGTCGGAAGGAATATCCGAAATCCCTGGAATCTCTCCAACAGGAGTCGATCCGATGTTCAAGATATTTTTTGAAGCCTGATAAAAGGATATCGTATTACACGAATTGACCCAGCCGTCTAATTCTGATGCGTCTTTGGGTATTTCTTCCAGTTTAGAACTGAAAGTGTGTCCATAACACCAGCTTGTACTTATCCAGCTTTTCTTCCAAGTGTCATTGCCTTCCCATCTTTCCGGACGAAAGTAGCAATTCACTTTATAAGCACTTGCCTTATCTTTACCATGATTAACTATAAGAAGGTTGTCACTGACAGATAAGTTCACATCAGTGTTTGATGGTGTTTGTATTGAAGTCGGTGCTGAAGTTGATGATTCAGAAAGAGTAGTGCTATCGCTTCTCGCGATAGCACTACTCTCAAAACTGCGGTTAGTTGAACTGGATTGATTAGAACATCCTACCAGAGAACTCAGAAGTATCGATGTAAGAACGATTGAATAGCCGCGACTTTTTCTCACTTCAATGGCTCCTTATCAAGCATGCCAAACGAAACAAGCTGTACATGAATCGCTCACATTCGAATTGGACTTCAATTTGTAACTATCATTTACATGACCATACCCATTCCAGTAATAGTAATTATACCCATTTCCAGTTGTTGAAAAAGCTGCACCATCACCAGCTGCCTCAAGTTGTGACCCCACTACTTTGTAAGCTCTTGCATATATCAGACCACCAGAAGGCATTTCATTCTGCGAATACGAACCAAACTTGAATCTGTCTAATTTGACATAATATGTTGAATGGTTAGAATTGTAAATTGTGTCTGCATCAGATGAATATCCGCTTCCGCCAGAAGAAAAGTGAATATAGCTGTAAATTGCCTTAACGTCACGAGTATAGCAATTCATGGTTACGAATAGAGTAAGTACACATAGTAATAAAGCACCAGCACGTCTCATAGGACCGACTCCTTTCAATAATCTACATATGTGAGACATATATTCATGTCTCAAGAGTTTAGTTCTAATGATGCATCACGGCTTTATAATACCACGGTCTTTTGGGGAAATCGAACGCATTCTGCAATCATTCGCTTTACATGATGCACTATTCCCCGGTGTCTAATGATTGCCTCTCTTTGTGAAATACATTATGATCCGTTAATTGCCCGTGATGTTTCCATAGTTGTCACACATCAGTGTAATTGAATAGAACTGTGTGTTTAGCAAACAAGTTGCAGTGCCATAGATTTTGACATAAGCAAGTGTTGGTGAAAAGTTTCCACTGGTCAAAGTTGGTGTGCTTGTCCAAAGCGACAATGGTGCAGGGGAGAAGGAACCTGTAACCGATAAAGCAGTACTTTGTGTATATGAGTATCCAAACCTTCCTTCCACGGAAACAGTAAAAGCTACGGCACCATCATCTGAATAATACTTTTTTGTACCACGAGCAGTTTTGGTGTCACGATTACAAGGCAAGTCTTCGATGACTGAAATAATAACCAGATTATTAGTAGTATCTATATCCAGTTGAAAAAATACTTCGTTTTCTACAAAGAAAGGCTCATAGTACCGGTTACAATAATGTTCAAGTACTTCATTAAAGTCTGACAAAGAACTAATCTCATGAGTCGAAACATAATCAATTAGACTAAATGGGCTGTTGCTTGTGGCAATTGCAGTTTGAACACTATTAGTAAGTAGTACGAATGACATGGTAAAAAATACCAAAAGGATCTCCAATCTCTTAATTATTCCGCATTTTAAATTCATGCGATCGCCTCCTTATCTGTGCATAATAAAACTGTTGCCCAAGTATAATGCTCTCAATACAAAAAAGCAAAATCATTATGTGAAAAATCGCTTTACATTATTCTTTTTTTGAGATCAAGGAATATCAACAGACTCATCAACTATTTCAATAACCAGAGGTCCTTCCTTCAATTGGCCAGTTTTATCTGTCCGATTAACATGGAGGCAATATAAAAACAACATTCCCAAAAGAACGATTATTCCAATTATACAAATGAGCGCAATTTCTTTTTTTTCTCTCTCGAGTTGTTCATCCAACATAGCTTTTTGCTGATTTTCGAAAAACAAGAAATCAATAGAAGCTGTCATCTTTTTATGTGCTCTTTCCAAATTCTCTGCTGACTCATCCATTTTCTCCAGGAAAGTGTTATTTCCAGTTGTTTCAGAGGCATTATCAGCATCATTATCAGAGGTTAGTGATTCAACACTTACTCCGAATACTTCCGTCAATCTCGACATATCCTCCTTGCTAGGACGTTTTTCTCCTCTCTCCCATAAAGAAACTGTACTGCGACAAGTCAGTGTTGCTGCACCAAGCTCTTCCTGTGTCATTTTTTTTCGAATCCTCAGATTCTTGATGTTTCTTCCTATAACGGAATAGTTATTATCGTCCATAATAAACCTTCTATCGATTATGAATCTCGAGCTCAAATAGTATCAAACTCTCGAGTGCTATGAGTATGGAGAAAAACACTATCAGAGTTAACTTAGTCTTCTTCATTCTTTTCAGCACCAAGGATTTGTCCGAATATTGACTTGCGTATTTCAAACTGGACGTCTTATCAAGTATTGCCAAAGCAGATTGATTCACACGATCAACTGAGTCTCCTAATAGTGCTTCAGCCTGGGATGAGTCAAAAGCAACTAAGACCCGATAATCAATATCGAGTGCACTTGCTGCTTCAAAAATCATTTTTTGTCCGACAGATTGCTTGCCGTTTTCAATCTTGCTCAGTGTTTGACGAGATATGCCCATCTTGTTAGCAAGATCCTGTTGAGAAAGACCTTTGCATTCTCGAATCTTTCTTATTTGATCCCCAACCATATTATTCCCCACTACAATAAGTTTTTTACAATAGTATTTTATCACATTGCTGCAAAATGATACTAAGGTGGGCTCAAAAGTGATTTCATTCGCGGAGAGGCGACCCTCTTTGTATGCA
Organism: Clostridiales bacterium; assembly: GCA_017545245.1. Taxonomy (GTDB): domain Bacteria; phylum Bacillota; class Clostridia; order Saccharofermentanales; family Saccharofermentanaceae; genus Scatonaster. Next base: position 140,684 of record JAFWPB010000007.1, on the reverse strand, counting down.
TCAAGGTGGCACCTACATCCTTTGCTTTCATATCGCTCGGAGGGTCATTACCGCCTAAATGTCTGAAACTTGCTATTTGGCGGTAAAATCTTTGACAATTCAAGCTTCATTACCGCCAAACTCAAGGTAAAGTGTTTTTAGGGCGGTAAATGTCAAAAAATTCACTTCAAAAGTGGCAGAAAATACCGCCATTTTCTCCATCTTCGGCATTTTTGGCGGAAATGCCACTTGAAGGTAAGTCGCAAACGGTCAAATCTGGATTTCCGACTTATGCGCTTATCAAATGTGGCATAAATGAATGAGGCATCTCAAAAGTGATTCGCATCACCTTTGAGGCGCCCCCTTGTTGTTGATTTTGATTTGAAGAAAGGATTTACAGCAGGAAGCTCAGACCGGCCAGTGCGCCATATGCAATAAGTGTGACAACAACAGCAGCGATCACGACGCCGATGATGGCGGCGAGGATGCCTTTCTTAAAAGGCACTTCGCAGATGGCGGCAATACCGCTTCCTGTCCAGGCGCCAGTGCCCGGGAGCGGAATGGCGATGAATCCGACCAGTGTCCAGAATGCAGTATTACCTGCCTTGGCGACCTTCTTGGCGAATTTGTTTTCACAGAAATCAACGATCTTCTTGAGCTTCGGATACTTTCTCATCCAGTCGAAGACCTTCTTGACGAAAAGAAGGATGAACGGCACCGGCAGCAGGTTGCCGATGATCGAAACCGTAATCGTTATGTACCAAGGAAGACCAAGCGCCGCGCCGGTAGGAATGCTGCCACGCAGCTCGATGATCGGGACCATGGATATAAGGAACACATAAAGTGTATTTTTGAGCATAAAAGACTCCTTTGATTATTGATGTAAAAGCACTTGACCGGTGCTTCGTCGTTTTTCTATGACAAACTTGTATAAGGATACCACATACCACGAGGATTGCCAAACATGGCAAGCGTGTATTCAGATAAACTCTCTTCATAAGTCGGGAATCTGGTATTCGCGTTTGCGACAAGGACTCTTGAAAAAGCAGACGTTAGCGCGGATCGAGTTCCTTCCTGCACGGCGTGTGGGATTCGAAGGAAAAGAGAGAGGATTACGAAACCACATTAACAGGTTCGCCGCCAAGGTAAGCGGAAAGGTTCTCCGCGGCAACTTTCATCAAGCGTTTTCTTGTCTCAAAAGGTGCCCACGCGATGTGCGGGGTGAGATAGGTGTTGGGTGCGGTGAGAAGGGGATTGTCTCCCTTGATCGGCTCGATGCTGACGACGTCGGCGCCGAGCGCGGCGATCTTGCCGGAGATGAGGGCAGAAGCTACTGCGGCTTCGTCGAGGACCGGACCGCGGGAGGTGTTGATCAGGATCACACCATCCTTCATTTCCGCGATGACAGAACCGGTGACCAGTCCTTTTGTATCCGCGGTAAGCGGGCAGTGAAAGGAGATGATATCCGACTCGGCAAAGAGGGTATCCGCGTCAACAAACGTGACTTGCGGATCTGCTTCGCGCATTGCTTTAGTAACTTCCGAACGGCGGCAGGCGAGGACATGCATGCCCAGTGCCGACGCGATCTTCGACACGCGGGAAGCGATCTTTCCAAATCCGAAAAGACCGAGTGTTTTTCCGTAAAGCTCAGTGAGCGATCCATCCCAGAAACAGAAGTCCCTGTTCTTTGTCCAGGTGCCATCGTGCACGAGATCACTGTGATGACCGACTTTGTTGCAGATTTCCAGGATCAGGGCGATCGTCATCTGAGCAGTTGCAAAAGTTGCATACTCCGGAATGTTTGTCACGGTGATGCCGTGTTCATGTGCATATTCGATATCGACGACATTATAGCCGGTCGAGAGACATCCGATATAACGGAGATCGGGGAGCTTTTCGAGGACTTCACGCGGGAAGCAGGTCTTGTTTGTGAGACACACGGAACAGCCTTCCAGACGGGAAAAGATCTCGTCCGGTGCGGTATAGTCATACACGACCAGCTCGCCGAGCACTTCAAAAGGAGCCCAGGAGATGTCGCCCGGGTTTAATGTATATCCATCTAAAACTACGATCTTCACGTCGGATCAGCCCTCATTCTTTTCTTTGATGTACTTATCGATCGACACTGCCGCCTTCTTTCCGGCACCCATTGCGAGGATAACGGTTGCCGCTCCGGTCACGGCATCGCCGCCGGCATAGACGCCCGGACGGGTCGTGGCCATGGTTTCATCCGCGATGAGGCAGCCGCGGGATGTGGCATCCAGACCTTCTGTGGTGCTGCGGATCAGCGGGTTCGGGGAAGTACCGATTGCCATGATGACAGTATCGACTTCGATCTCGTGTTCAGAACCCGAAATCGCAATAGGCTTTCTTCTTCCGGAAGCATCTGGCTCGCCAAGTTCCATGGACAGGACTTCGATAGCGCGAACTTCACCGCCCTCGGTACCGAGGATGCGGGTAGGATTATTGAGGCACATGAACTCGATGCCTTCTTCCTTCGCATGGTGGACTTCTTCGGCACGTGCCGGCATTTCCTCTTCGGAACGACGGTATACGATGTAGACTTTTTCTGCACCGAGACGCTTCGCGGTACGGGCGGAGTCCATCGCAACGTTACCACCGCCGACAACGGCGACAGCCTTGCTCTGACGGATCGGGGTATCGTACTCTTTGCTGTAAGCCTTCATGAGGTTCACACGGGTGAGGTACTCGTTGGCGGAGTAAACACCGATCAAGGATTCGCCTTCAATGCCCATGAAAGACGGAAGACCGGCGCCAGATCCGATAAAAATCGCTTCATAACCCTCTGCGAAAAGCTCGTCGACGGTGAGAGTTTTGCCGATAACAAAGTTTGTCCGCATCTCTACACCCAAAGCTTCGAGATTGTCGACTTCTTTTTGTACGATCGCCTTCGGGAGACGGAACTCCGGGATACCATAGACCAGTACGCCGCCGGCCTTGTGGAAAGCTTCGAAAACAGTGACGCTGTATCCGAGGCGGGCAAGGTCACCTGCGCAGGTCAGACCGGAAGGACCGGATCCGACTACGGCTACACGGTGGCCGTTTTTCTCAGGAACAACAGGTGCTTCAGCAGCATTTGCCATGTGATAGTCGGCAACGAAACGCTCGAGACGTCCGATTCCGACACTCTCGCCTTTGGCTCCGCGTACGCACTTGCTCTCGCACTGGCTTTCCTGTGTGCAGACACGTCCGCAGACTGCCGGCAGACAGTTTGTCGATGCGATGATCTTATATGCTTCTTCAAATTCTCCTGCTGCGACTTTGGCGATGAATTCCGGGATCCTTACATTGACCGGGCATCCGCTTACGCAGGGATGGTTTTTGCAGTTCAGGCAACGGGTCGCTTCTTCTTTGGCCTGTTCGACGGTATAGCCAAGTGCGACTTCATCAAAATTCGTAATACGTTCTTCCGGCTTCTGCTCCGGCATTGGAACTTTCGTTAATGAGAGATTCGCCATGGTTTCATACCTCCTTTGATTCGGAAGCTTCCGCTTCTTCGCCCATTTTCAGGATTCGGCATTCGTGGCTGGCACGTTCGCGCTCCTGTGTTTTATAGTAAGAATTCCTTCTTGTCAGTTCATCGAAGTCTACTTCATGTCCGTCAAAATCCGGGCCATCTACACAGGCAAACCGGATCTTGCCGCCAACGGTAACACGGCAGCCGCCGCACATTCCCGTACCGTCGATCATGATCGGGTTCAGGCTGACGATCGTCTTGATGCCGTATGGACGGGTGACCTCGCAGAGGAATTTCATCATCGGGATCGGTCCGATCGCAATAACCAGATCGTACTGGTTTCCGGCATCGATCAGAGCCTGGAGTTTGTTGGTTACAAAGCCCTTTTCACCATAGGAGCCATCATCAGTCGTGACGTAGAGGTTGTCGCAGACAGCACGCATCTCGTCTTCGAGAATGACGATGTCCTTGTTACGGAAACCGGCGATCATATCTACGTGTGCACCTGCCTCGTGCAGTGCTTTTGCCGAAGGATAAGCGATCGCGCATCCTACGCCGCCGCCGATCACGCAAACGTTCTTATACCCCTCGATCTCTGTCGCGCGTCCGAGAGGGCCTACGAAATCAAGGATGTAATCGCCCTCATTCAACTGGGCAAGTGCTTTTGTCGAGCTGCCGACCGCCTGGAAAATGATCGTCACGGTGCCTTTTTCGGCATCGTGGTCCGCGATCGTCAGAGGGATGCGCTCGCCATATTGGTCGATGCGGAAGATGATAAACTGCCCGGCCTTCGCTTTTGCAGCAATGTAGGGAGCCTCAACCTCCATGAGAGTCACGGCTTCGTTGAGTTGGCGTTTTGTTACGATTTTATACATAACTTCCACATCCTTTCCAAATGAAAATCATATCATTCATTAAATACTACTCGAAAATGAAAATCAACTGATTCTGAGAAGAATAGCGTAAATCAGTTAAAAATGTTAGACTAAATCTGCTATATATATGGAAGTGAAGGTTGGATGGTATGCTTCACGTAAAGGGTCTTACCAAGAAATTCGGAAAACAGATCGTAAACAGGGACATCTCCCTGGAGTGTAAAGAGGGCGAGATCAGTATCCTGCTCGGCCCGAACGGTGCGGGTAAATCGACCGCGATCAAGTGCATTCTCGGGCTGCTCCGTCACGAGGGCGAAGTCACGATCGGAGGGCATCCGAGCAAGTCCGGTGAAGCAAAGCGCATTTTCGGTTATGTGCCGGAGTATCCTTGCCTTTACGAGATGCTCACAATGGAGGAGCAGTTTGAATTCATTATCCGTGCCTATAAACTTGACCGCGAGCAGGCCATGGCTGACGTCGATGATCTCGTCGGGCGGTTCCGTCTGACAGAGCGTCGGAAGCATCTTTGCAAGGACCTTTCGAAAGGTATGCAGCAGAAGGTGTCGATCATATGTGCCTTGCTTCCGCATCCGAAACTTCTGCTCCTTGACGAGCCGATGATCGGTCTGGATCCTCATGCGATAAAAGAACTGAAGAATCTCATTTTGATCCTTGCAAAGAAGAGAGGCGTGGCAATCGTCATTTCTACCCATATGATCGCGTCAGTAGAAGGTATCTGGGATAAAGCCTATATCCTTTCGCGCGGCCGTGTCCTGTCCTGTCATACGAAGGAAGAAGTGAGCGGTCTTGGTGTCGATGCACTGGAGAAGATATTCTTCGAAGAGACGGAAAAACCGGAACTTCTTGCGCCAAGAACGGAAGAGGAGAAGAGTGGAAAGAATAAAAAACAGGCGAAAGCCGAGAAGGCTGCGTCGGAAGAAAAAGAGAAGAAGTCTTCGCATGTGACGCCGGCTCCGCCGCCGAAGAAGGATAAGAAAAAGAAAGAGCCTGCGCCATCTGTACCGGAAACCAAGAAGGAGATCGTTGATGATCCGGATCTTGCACCGGCCGATGAACATGTGCAGGAGAAGCACCGTGTGGCGCCGCCGCCAAAGAAAAAGGGAAAGAAGAAACATTCATGAGTGCTTGTATCTACGTTCTCTATACCCAGTTTAAGAACCGCATGAAGCAGAGAATGAAGAAAGTGCAGTTCTGGATTGCGGCCATTGCGGTGGTTTTCTATTTCGTTGTGTATTTTCTCCAGGTCTTAGGAAATATCGGGGAGACCCATATCATATCCGATGCCGTACCGCGTTTCCAGAGTGGCGCGACACTGATCTTTCTGGTGGTCTCTTTCCTCGCGCTGACTATCGGAGTCAAGAGAGGAAGTTCTTTTTATAAACCTTCGGACATCGGCATGATGTTCGTGTCTCCGATCACTCCGAACCGTATCCTGATGTACGGTTTGTTCCGCCAGTTTTCAATGAGCCTTGTCGCCACGCTTCTTCTGGTGATGCAGCTTATCAATCTCCGTATCTATTTCGGCTTGTGGATCAAAGAACTTTCTTTTCTCATGATCGCATGGCTGATGGTATCGCTTTCCTGTTCGATCGTGTCGATTGCACTCTATTCCCTGACGGCAAGACACCCGGTCGTCCGAAGGATCCTCCTTGTTGTCACTTATCTTCTGGCAGGTGCGGTCATCGTCTATCTTGCTTTCAGCATCAGAAGAAGCAGTGATCCGACCGAGGCGGTATTCGCCTTTTTCCGTAACCCGCTCTTATACAAGATCCCGATCGGCGGATGGACGGCTGGGTTCCTGAAGTATGCGATGGATGGCGAGCTTCCCCGTGCGCTGACCTATGCGGCGCTAACACTTATGACGCCACTTCTGAGCATATTTCTCATTTCAAGGGCAGGTACGGATTTCTACGAAGATGTACTGACATCTACCGGTAACCTTTATGCGCATACCACGGAAGAAGAACAGACCGGATTGCTCCTTCGTTCCGAGAACAGTTCGTCCCGTGTCGGCAAGTCCGGACTGTTCGGCAAAAAGTGCGGAACGGCAGTGCTTTTCCAGAAGCAGCTGACGGAGCAGAGAAGAAGCCTGTTTCCATTGTTTGACCAGACTTCACTTCTGGTTTTGGCGATGGCATGTCTTCTTGGAGCCACACTCCATACGCTGATGAAGCGCGGCATGTACCCGCAGGTCATGAGTATCCTCAGCGTCCTTATCATGAGCTATATTCTGTTTTTTACGATCACGACCGGACGTCTGGTGGAAGAGTTGAGAAAACCGTTCATCTATCTGATGCCGGGTCGTCCTGTCAAAAAACTCGTCTACACCTCTCTGGCGTCCATGCTGAAAGCTGGAATCGAGGGTGTGATCTGTTTCTCGGTGATCGCTGCCTTTGCCCACCTGCATCCGCTCTATGTTCCTTGCTCCGCTGTATTTTATACAACGGCGGCAATGTTCTTCTCATCGACATATCTGACGTCAGCACGTGCACTGTCTTTACAATCTTCAAAAAACAGCCGCATGGTCCTGACGCTCCTTCTGATCACGGCGGTCTTCATCTTCGAATTCTCTGTCGGTGTCGATGTGGGAACGACCCTGAATAACATGTCGCCCACCTATTTCCCGATCACTTTCCTGGTATTGTCCGGCATCAATCTGATCGCATCGCTGATCTTCTTTAATAGTGCAAAAGGACTGGTCGAAAGCCGCGATTGAAATGCTTTTTGATTGTGACGAATCAGTTATCCTCTTTTTTCCCCGCATGAATATAATTATCTTGCAAACCTAAGGGGAAAGAGGATTTTATTATGAAAAAAGCACTTAAATGCGTCCTTGCTTTTACACTTGCGTCTTCTATGCTGCTTTCACTTTCGGCGTGTAAGACTGGTAAAGATTCAAGAAAAAGCGGTGGAGAGGGCGGAACCACTTTCATTAAGAAAGGATCGGTCATTTCAGAAAGTGACCCGTTTTTTAACGATTCAAAAGTGGAATTGAAACTCAAGATCGATGATAAAAAACAGCTCGAGGATAGCAATATTTATAATCCCCGCATCGTGGGAGATAAGGTCATTGCCCAGTATTTCTGCTATTACAAAATGCCGGAAGAACTGGAAGACAAGATCTACAACATGAGCAAATCAGACGATAACTACGAGGAGATCATGAAGATCTACGAGGAGTATTACAAAAACGGCTTAGCGTTTTTTTCTCTGGATGGAGAAATGTTGACGCAGATAAGTACGGGTGCGAATGAACAGCTTTCCGAGTGCTTCGAAGGTCCCAACGGTGAGACCAAAGCGCTTCTGATCTCGTATGAAAAGGCAACATGCTTAGAGAAGTATTCACTTTGTACGGTCTCGGAGACAGGTGAACTGACTGACAAGGTGGAACTGGATTCGGACATCACGGGTCTAGAGAGAAATCCGATCCTGTATTTGCCGGATGGAAAGATGGTAATGAGTGGATACGGGACGATCCTGCTTATTGATAAAGATGGTAAAAAACTGAAAGAAATCAATATGGACTCTTTCTCCGGAACGATCGTGGAGCAGGACGGAAAGTATTATGCTCACGTTGAAACATGGAACCAGGATGCATTTGAACCGAAGCAAAAACTGGTTGAGATCGACATGAACAGTTTCACCCTGACCAAGAACGAAATTGAAGTCGGATACGAGCTTTATAGCATTTCCAAAGGTAAAGACGGGTATTACCGCACTACGTCTGATGGTGTGGAAAAGATCAACCTGATCAGCGGAGACAAAAAGGAGATCTTGAACTGGAATTATACCGATATGAACCGGTCAAACATGCAAGGCAGCAACATTACTATCGTTTCGGAGAATGAGATGTATACATTCGAAGAGCAGATGGAAGAGGGCAAGACAAAATCCGGTACTATTTCGCATGTTTTTCTGGTGAAACTGAAACGTGCAGACAAGAATCCGCATGCCGGAAAGAAAGTCCTGCAGATTGGTGCGGACGGCTATATTGACAGCAAACTAGTCGATTATATAGTGAAGTATAACAAGGATGAGTCGCACACAGCCAGGATCATCATCTGTAATCTCTATGGCGATGCATATCAGGCAGAAAACGAAGATGCGACATTAAAAAAGATCGCAGATGCAACGAACAAGCTTTACCTGGACATGATGGCCGGAGAAGGCCCGGATATCCTTCTGAATTTCTCCTCCATGAGCCAGTTCAATAATGATTCCATTCTCATGGATCTCAATACACTGGTTGACGGACCCAATGGACTCAATCGTAATGAATACTTCGATAACGTACTTCGTGCTTTTGAAAAGAACGGCAAGCTCTACCATATTCCGGTCAACTTCTCTATTACCTGCTACCTGGCCAATAAAGATGTAGTCGGAGACCGCACGTCCTGGACTTTCGATGAGTTCATGAATGTTTGTAATTCTCTTCCTGACAAGATGAGTCCGCTTGATGAGATCGAAAAAGCAGATCTCCTTGAAAACCTTATGGATGCGAACTTCAGCCAACTGGTCGATTACAATACGAAGAAAGTTTATTTTGATACGCCGGAATTCAAAAAAATGTTGGAGATCGCCAATTCATACGGCGTGAATGACGCTTCCGGTTCCAGCGTGATCATGCCTTATACAGATGATAAATATGCGGACTATGACTATGAAGATATGATAGAAAATGATCTGCTTGCCATGAGACAGGTCAACATTGAAAGCTTTACCACCTATGCATCGTATGCAAGCATGCGCAAAGGAAAAGTGACGTTTATCGGCTCTCCTTCTTACCAGCAAAGCGGATTGAGCGCGACGGCGAATCTTACACTGGCGGTGTCTTCCACGTGTTCAGACAAAGATAGTGCATGGGAATTCATACGTTTCCTCTTTTCCGAAGAGGAACAGTATTCCTTCACGACATGGAATATGAGTATTCCTGTGAATCGAAAAGCACTGGAGAGAAAGACGGAGACCGACATCCAATGGTATAACGAGATGATGACTGGCTTCTCGGATGGACCGTCAGATGCTGATAACGGGGATCTTGTACATTACGATTTCTCGAAGGAAGCGCAGGCTGCTTTTGTCAAGCTCATCGAACGTGTCACACAGGATTATGGATTTGACACGGCCATCTCTCAGATCATCAAGGAAGACGTTGCCGGCTATTTCTCCGGTCAGAGAACGGCAGATGATGTTTGCAAGAGCATCCAGAACCGCACGCAGACGATCATAAATGAAAGAGGATAAGTCGGCATACCGGGAAGACGGAAAGCCTGCCTGACGGGGTATTCCCGAAAGTGACTATTTTGTCACTTTAAGGTCACTTGATAGTCATTCCCGGATGCGAGAATAAAATTGTCGAAGGGAGAGCATCCTCCAAACCCATCCTCCCTGAGACAAATAGAATGAGAACCTTTACTATCTTCTATTTACTTTCATACCCCGGGAGCGAGGATCACCCCCCTCGCTCCCACCCCCTCCTCATTAATTAGAGATACAAATAAAATACATTGTGATAAAATGAACTCGTTATATAGTTACGATTCTTTTGTCATTAGGAATATAAAGGAAACCGCCGATGGCTGCACATGAGTATAATCCAGATGAAGTCCGAAAAAGAAGGATCAGAGGAAGACGAAAGAGAAGCATCCGGGAGTGGTTTATTTTTACAGGTTACCTGACCCCGAGTTTCCTCGGAGTCTTATTATTTTTCTTCGGACCAATGCTGATCGTACTGGTCCAGTCTTTCCAGAGAAGTGCAACCAATTCAGAATTTGTCGGCGTAGATAACTACGTCAATGTTTGGAATAACCAGGCATTTCAGAGCGCAGCCAAGAATACGCTGATCTTTGCCGGATTAGCCGTTCCTCTGGCAGTGCTTCTTTCTTTGCTCCTGGCACTGCTCTTGAGCTCAAAGCTTCCGGGAAAGAGTATGTTCCGAAGCATCATGCTCAACCCGATGATGGTACCGGTTGCGTCCATCGTTTTGATCTGGCAGGTCATGTTCAGCTACAACGGTGCACTGAATACCTACATGGGATGGTTCGGGATCGATAAGATCGACTGGATGAAGTCCGGCTGGTCACGACTGGTCATCCTGATCCTGTTCCTGTGGAAGAATCTTGGATATAATATGGTACTTTTCATTTCCGCGATCTCGGCCGTACCTTCGGAACAGCTTGAATCCGCGAAAATGGATGGAGCCAGTTCCGTGAGAAGATTCTTCAGTATCAAGCTTCCGTATCTTTGGCCGACGATCTTCTTTGTCGGGATCATGTCTTTGATCAACTCTTTTAAGATTTTCCGTGAAGTCTATCTTCTTACCGGTGACTATCCGGTGGATGAGCTCTATATGCTTCAGCATTTCATGAACAACATGTTCTCCCATCTGGATAATGCGAAGCTTACCGCTGCGGCGATCATAATGTGTATCGCCATGATCATTATCGTCGGTGCCCTGTTTATCGCAGAAAACCGTCTTGGAAAAGATACGGAGGAGTAAGCCATGAAGAAGAATGAGATTACTCCACTGCAGATAAAAAACACCAGTGCTTTTCACGAAGAAGGAGAGCGCGACCATGGTTCGATCCGTGACGTCAAAGAAGTCGAGATCGTACGCCTGTCTGATGAAGAGATCGAAGCCCGTAATGAACGTGGAAGAAAAGCCGCGAAGAGACAGGCAAAAGTCAGAAAAATCACGGGCCGTATCTGGATGGTGCTGGGACTGATCCTGGCTTCGGCCGTGGCCGTCTTCGCGCTGATGCCGATCGTGCTGACGATACTCGATTCTTTTATGTCGACTGATGAGATCAAGACCAATTACAGCGCGGTCTATAACAGTCTCTCTTCTGCTGCGGCGGAAACAAAGACTTATCTTTCTTCTACGCCGAAACTGAAGCTGATCCCGGATTCGGTTTCTTTCAGCCAGTACAAGACGCTTTTGTTCCTGAGCCCGACGTATCTTCTGAAGTTCTGGAACTCGGTGGCCCTGGTCGTCCCGATCGTTTTCGGGCAGATCACGGTCGGATGTCTGGCGTCCTACAGTTTTGCACGTTATAGAAAAAAGAGAAGAGAGATCCTTTTCTTCTCCTACGTTATTTTGATGCTTATGCCTTTCCAGGTCACGCTGGTGCCGAACTACCTGATCGCAAATAAGATCGGGATCTATAACACATGGTGGGCGATCATCCTGCCGGGTATTTTCTCGACATTCAGTATTTTCCTGCTTAGTAAATATATGCGACAGATCCCGTCTTCGTACATCGAGGCTGCCAAACTTGATGGTGCGAATGAATGGAATATCTTTACGAAGATCTGTCTGCCGATGTGTAAGAGTGCGATCTACGCCATGGCGATCCTGCTGTTCATAGACTACTGGAACATGGTCGAACAGCCGCTGATCCTTCTGGAAGACGCAGGAAAGCAGCCGCTCTCGGTATTCCTGTCACAGATCAATGCTTCTGAAGTCGGTGTCGCTTTTGCCGCGTCATTTATATTCATGGTTCCGCCGCTGCTGATCTTCCTCTATGGAGAGCAGTATCTGGTGGAAGGAATTTCCCGTTCGGGAATCAAATAAGATATTGTCTGTTGAGTTGTTTTAGGAGGTTTTAAGATGGCTGAAGTAAGAACAAAAAAGAAAAGCAGAAAGTGGATCATCAAGGCGATCATCATTTTCCTGGTCGCGATGGGTATCCTGACTTTCTTTTCGAATACGATCATGAATATGACGCTTACCCAGGTCAGTACCATGCAGATCTACGGATCGACACTGAGTTCCATCAATAAGACTTCGGGTATCGTTCAGGCTTCCGAGCAAAAAGAAATCAAGGCTCCGGGCAATATTACGATCGATAAAGTCATGACCAACCTCTATGGAAACGTGGAAAAAGGTGAAGTACTTGCAGTCTTAAAGACTCCGGAAGAAAAAACAGATCTTGAAGAGAAGAAGAAACTCCTCGAGGAAAAGAAGAAGAGCATTGAGTACGAGAACCGTACTCCGAACAGACCGACTGACTACTACGATATGGAATCGTCTGTCGAAATCGCCCAGAAGACACTGAGCGATGCCAGAAAGCAGCTGGAACAGGTAAGAAACAAGGAAACGCTCGTTAACCAGGGAAAAGCGAATATCGCTGATATCGACAAGCGTATCAGTCAGATGAATGTTGATAAGGGCGCACTCGAAACGAAAAAGCAGGATGCTGAAGGCCGTCGTGATGAGGCATATGGATCTCTTCCGGAATTGAACGAGGCTTTGCTCCAGGCGCAGATCGCGCTGAATGGATGCATCAGTGATCCGGACGACCCGATGTTCGATGCGAATCGTCTTGCTTCCTGTACAAAGGCCGTGAAGGATGCGCAGGATGCGGTCAACAACATGACGGATTCTTACCAGAAGTTCTATAACGAAGCTATCGACTATGCAAACAAGATCACGGCGAAGGATGCAGAGATCCAGAAACTGGAAGGCGAAAAGGAAAAGATCCAGGCGGAACTGCTCAATCTGGATTCGCTTCCGAAACTGGAAGATGCAGAGAAGGCAGTACGCGATGCGGAGCATAGCCTGACACAGAGCCAGAATGCATTGACTGATGCACGGACCAACGAATCGATCTCCAACGATAAAGCTAAGGATTCAAAAGAAGCGCAGGACAAAGAACTGGCTGACCTGGAAAAAGAAATCAAGGAACTCGAAGAGTTCTACGCGATCACAGAGATCAAAGCGCCGATCTCCGGATTTGTTGTACAGTGCAATGTTTCCCGTGACCAGCAGGTTTCCAAGGATGAAGTCATGTTCGTGATCGCAGATATGGAAGCAGGCTTCTACATCGAGTGTCCGGTGGAGAGAAAAACAGCGGAATCCATGTATTCCGGTATGGAGATCCGTACAGATTATTGTGATTCGGCATTCGTCGATTCGATCCGTCCGGATCCGTCGAACCCGATGGAGTCTTCCATCGTGAAGATCAATGTTACCGGTTCCTGGCTGTGGCCGGGTACGACAGAGGTTTCCTGTACGATCTCGACTTCGAACAGACAGTATGAAAATGTTGTTCCGAAGGGTGCCGTCCAGCAGGATACAGAAGGATATTTCATCTACGTGCTGGTAACAAAAAACAGTCCGCTCGGAGAGCGCTATATCGCAAGAAAAGTACCGGTCAAAGTCATAGCGGAAGATGCGACATCCTGCGCAATAGAAGGTACCGGAATCAGTTACCAGTATTGTATCGTCCGTACTGAAAAGCCAATCACAAATGGTGAGCAAGTACGTCTTGCACAGGGGGAAAGCAACTGATGGATTTTAGAACGAAGCTGAAAAAGTTCTTCCATAACCGTTGGGCGACGATATGCCGTAGATGGCACTATGTTGCGGTGACTATTCCTTTCCTTGTGGCAACGGCAGGAATCGTGTTTACTGTTTTTTCCATTGTCCGTATCAATCAAGTGCTCGATGGCCAGTCTTTCCAGTACCGTGCGGAGTATTATGGTTCAAAAGCAGCGCCGTACCGGCATGTTACTGTGCTCTCCAAGGGACTCGAGCAGAACGATCTTTCCGCTCCAAGAGCGATGAATGGCGGCCTGAATCTGGAGGCGTATACAAAGATCCATGAAGCGCTGGATCTGACAGAGAAGTCAGGAAACTCAACGGGTAACCGTTCCCAAAGTCTCTCCGGAAATGCGGATACCCTGTGGATGGACTGCTATTCGTCGACAGCATTCTATCCTGTAAATGGTTTTGTGGGAAAAGAACTGCAGGGCTCGGTTCCAGGCTGTGAGATCGTTGGTGTCGGTGGAGCATATGGCACGATCCATCCGTTCCGATATGAGAGTGGCGGTTTCCTCGAAACGGAGATGAATAATTCCTATACGGCTGTGCTGAATACCCAGCTTGCCTGGAATCTTTTCCATTCCTATGACGTTCTGGGCATGACTGTCGAGATCGGCGGCATCCGTTACGATGTGGTCGGCGTTGTCTGTGAAGGTGATGACGAGATCGCGGAAGCGACCGATGTGACCAAGCCTCGTGCGTATGTGTATTTTCCGGAACTTGCTAAGCTCATCAACCGTTCTTCTATGCCAACAGCGATGAATGCGGATGGAGACAAGGCCACCGGAGTGAAGAAGGAAGACCTTGCCATCACCAGTTACGAAGCGCTTCTTGCGGACCCGATCAAGAATATCGCGTACAACGATCTGATCAAAGCATTGACGGATACGATCGGTTATTCGAAGGACACCTGCACGACGCTGGAGATCATAAACAATACCGGAAGATTCAATGTGTTGCGTCTGAAAGACAAGTTCTTCCCGCTGAAATCCTCGGTCAGTCCGATCAACGGCATCACCGTTCCTTATCAGGAGCGCTCTGCCAGACTGGCTGAACAGTATGTGCTGTTCTGGGCAGAAGTCCTGATCGTATCCGGGATCGCTTTGATCACTGGACTCGGCGGCGTCTACTGTGCTTTGCACGGAAGAAAGACCAAGCACGAAATCATCTATGTCGATGAAGAGGAACAACCCCTGGAAATCCGTCGCGTATAAAAGAAAAATTTTACTTTTTTCTACCCCAAAACAGGTTGACTTATTACTAGTATGGTAGTATTCTGTTGATAGAACATCTTGTTTGTTTTTTCATTCAGTAATGCGTACCCAAATGTATTACTACTCCGACTCCAGCGCAGCTACCCCATCCTGCTGCGCGTCGAAAAGCTCGTGGCTCCCCCTACGGGCTTTTTAACGTTTCGGAGATTTTCGCCTTCAGCCCGGTTCAGTCCGCTTTTCAAAAGTCTGCTATAATCGAAGAAGTAGAAGCGCGGAAGGAAAGAAATATGCGGATGGTCAAGTATCCCAGGATGAGTAAACGGAAGATATGCTGTTTTATGATGGCGTGTATGCTCGTCGTATCTTCAGTTTTCCTTTCGGCCTGCGGAAAAAAAGAGAAGACCGTGTCGCAGACGCTTTTCGCGCTGGATACTTTTGTAACGGTAACAATCCGTGGACAGGAAGCGCAAGAGGCGTTTGATCAGGCTTCCAAAGTTCTTCAGGAACTGGAAGAAACGCTTTCGAGAACGAAAGAAGGAAGTGAGATCGACAGTCTGAACCATTCTTCGGAAGAAGCACCGGTTGCACTTTCGCAGGGTACATACACCGTTCTTCAATCTGCGCTTTCTTGGTCAGAAAAGACAGGCGGCGTTTTTGACCCGACGATTGGTCCGGTAATGGATGTGTGGGGATTTGGATCCGATGCCAAACGTGTGCCGGACGAGGAAGAAATCCAGACTGCGCTGGAACATGTGAGTTACACGAAGATCCACCTGCTTTCCGATTCCCGCGCATATGTCGAACCCGATACGATCGTGGATCTTGGAGGAGTGGCCAAGGGCTATATTGCGGATGTGCTGATGAGTACGATCCTGGAATATAAGGTCAGCCGCGTGATACTTGATCTTGGCGGAAATGTGTGTGCTTTTGATGCGTCAAAAGAACTGGTCATCGGGGTGATCTCGCCTTCGGATCTTTCGCTTCTGGCGGCGAAAGTGAATGTTTCGTCCAAGAAGAAAGATGAAGTAGTAAGCGTTATCACGAGTGGCGCATACGAGAGATATATCGAAGTCGACGGTGTGCATTACGGGCACATTATGGACACGAAAACAGGAAAGCCGGTCGAGACGGACCTTCTCTCCGCGACTGTACTGACCCATGACGGAAAAGAAGGAGACATCCTGTCGACAGTGCTTTTCGCGTTAGGAAGCGAGAAAGCGGTCGAGCTGGCAAAGAAGGAAAACATCGCATGCATCCTGATCGGTCAGGATGGCACGATGTGGGTAAATGAAGATTGGAAGGAGAGCGTGCATGCTGAAGCAGGATGGACAATCCGATACTTCTGAGTTGCGTCCGGAAAAGAAGAGCAACCGGCGGTTCCGTTTCCTTCCGGGAGATGCGATGATCATCGGCATGATCGTCGTGTTCTGCATCGTTTTCTGGGCCGGCTTTTTCATTTATCAGAAAACAACGGATAAGAAAGTGCGGTATGTGCGGATCACCCAGGATGGGAGTGTCACGATGGAAATCCCCATGGATAAGTTTACCGAGCCGACGGAATTCTATCTTCCAGGTAAATATGGCGATGTCGTGATTTATATCTCTTCGGAAGAAGTGTATATCAAAGAGAGTGAATGTACGGACAAGATCTGCGTGAAGACCGGCGCGCTGAAGAAAATCGGCGATGGCGCGGTTTGCCTTCCGTGCAGGGTGGTCGTGCAGATCGTCGGCGGTAAGGGCGATTCGGGGAATGTTTCCGGCAGCAGTGATTTTGGAGAGGTGGACGCAGTAGCAAAATGAGAAGTGACTTTTCAAAAAAGAATACTGCGAAGCCGGGACCGGACAAGTCTTCCAGAAAAAGGCAGATCTACCGTTTCACAAAGATGGCGATCATGCTGTCCCTCGCGTTGGTTTTGAGTGTCGTGGAAGCGTGGCTTCTTCCGCAGGGCATCCTGCCGCTTCCAGGATGGAAACTGGGACTTGCGAATATCGCGATTCTGGTGACCATGTACACGGTTGGAAAGAGAGAGGCGTTGATGGTGGCGGTCTACCGCTCGTTGCTGATCCTTGCTTTCGGAGGAAACATCGTCGGCTTCGGTTTTTCACTGCTTGGCGGAGTGGCAGCAGGCTTTACCATGTATGTTCTTATCGAGATCAAGCATGTTTCGATCTTCGGCGTTTCGATCGGAGGCGCGGCGATGCATGCAATCGGCCAGATCGTGGTGGCGATGATGTTCGCAAAGTCCATCTACATTGTGAGTTACCTGCCGTGGCTGATGGTGGCGAGTTCTTTTGCCGGAGGAATCATTGCTTTTTTATCCATTCCCGTTATAAAAGCACTCGACCATATCGGAAATGAAATGATACAATGAAAAAAACAGTAAGGGCGGAATAGGAATATGAGAAAGAATGAAAGTCCGTTTTGGCCGCAAAAAAGCATATTGAATCCACCTCCGCCGAAGGAGCCGTATGAGCCGGTGCGGCGGGTAAGGAAAACATTGACGCGTGAGGAGCAGAAAGAAGTCGACCGCGTGGCGGCGACGAAGCATCAGCTGCCGGTGTCGATCCTGATGGAGCATGCCGGACTTGCGGTGGCCAATGCCAGTGCCGTGATGGCCGGAGCGACGACAACACCGATCCATCTTTTTGCCGGAAAGGGCATGAATGGCGGCGATTCCTATGTAGCTGCAAGGATCCTCAAATCCTGGGGATACAAAGTCACGATCTGGGATTGTTTCCCGAATGATACGCATACAGGTGCTGTGAAGACGAACCGCGAGGCTGCGGAGAGTTTCGGCGTGACGATCCGCCCGGCAATCGAGTTTGATCCAGCGATCTGGCAGGCAGGTATTTCCCGTATGATCCATGAACAGGAGCCGGGCATGCCATGCGTGATCGTGGATGGCATCATCGGTACCGGATATGAGTTTTCCAGACCATTGCCGCAGAGTCTTTGCGCGATCACAGGTAAGATCGAAGCGGGTCACGTCCGCGGCGCGCGGGTGATTTCCATTGATATTCCGACAGGCGTGGATTGTAATACCGGTGAGGTCGATCCCGGAGCGATCTCCGCAGATCTGACACTTTCCTTTATCCTGCCGAAACTGGGCATTACGCTGGCACCAGGAAAATACAAAGCCGGGCAGGTTCGTGTCCCGACGATCGGTCTTCCGATCAATTTTGCCGACATGGTGCTCGGCCCGATTCCGGAACCGAAGCCCGAGGAGAAAGAAGAGAAGTAAATGTTACTTATCCGGATTTGCGACTTATTCGCTTCTCCAAGGTAGCAAAAAAATAGAGGCGTCTCAAAGTGATCTGTATCGCTTCGAGCCAGCCTCCCTTTTTGGTGGAGCATAGGGGACTTGAACCCCTGACCCCCACACTGCCAGTGTGATGCGCTCCCAACTGCGCTAATGCCCCAGGTGTCTTTTCAGACAAATGAGATTATATTGTGAATCGGAGGCTTTGTCAATTCAGGGGTCAAAAACAATATATATATTATTACCCATTACTAACCATATGGTCACTTTGGTTGAAAGAACAGAGGGTTTGCGATACACTTTATCCATAGCGATTTGTTTGGGAGGCGTATCGGTTAGACCATGAAGGCAAGAAGGATCTTCAGCATAATACTTGCTATTTCCGTAATGGGGTCTCTTTGCGCCTGCAAAACCAAGAAAACGAGCGAGACGGAAACGCAGACCCAGACTGTGACCGAGCCGAGTCTGACGACGGAAACGACGAAAGAGTCGACTACGGAAGAGAGCGTGACGAAGCCGACCGATGACCCGAATGTCGTAAAGAATGTAGAAGATGAATCCGAGGAACCGATCACGATCTACGGGTATGATCCCGAGTTTAAAAACCTGATGAAGAAGTACCTTCCGGATGTAGAATGCGAATATGTTCTTCTGGAAAAAGACGTATACTTCAAGACCCTGGCCGATGCACTGAAAAGCGAAGAAAAAACGCCGGACCTTTTCATGTGTGACAAGGCCCATCTTCAGGATTATTCCTATAGTAATAAGACGTTGAATCTCGGCGAACTGGGATTCATATATTCTGATCTTGAGGATCAGTTTGCATATACCTATGAAGCGGCAGAGGATAAGGATCATGCTCCAAAAGCACTGAGTTATCTCCTTGCTCCGTCTGTCATCATTTATAACCGTCTTCTGGCATACAAAGCATTTGGAAATGACGACCCGAGTGTGGTATCCACATACCTGAACAGCTGGGACCATATCCTGGATTGTGCGCAGGAGATCAATGTGAATTCCGAAGGGAAACTCAAGCTCTTTTCGAGCATAAAAGATATCCGCGAGACATACTGGACATCGCATACGACCAGCTGGATCAAAGATGGCAAGGTCGTGATCGGAAAAGAGTTCGATAAGTATTTCCATATTGAAGAAGTGTTGAGTGCGGAGTCGCTGACTTTCGATGAGGAATATGGTTCCGAGGACTGGCAGAAGCGCCTGATGGATAACGAAGCCGTGATGTTCTTCGGTTCTCTGGAAAAGGCAAAGAACGTGATCGGATATGTGCCTGGCCACAAGGAAGATCCGGAGGATCTGGAAGCCAATTCCTGGAGAGAAACGAGTGAGACAACGAAGGAGTCTACAACAGAGACAGCCGAGCAGAAAGAGACCAAACCGGCAGGAACAACAGAGAGTGGTTCGGAAAGCGGAACGACCGGAGAGAGTACTACGGAAGAGACGACTATTGATCCGGATATCAAGGGATGGGCGATCCTCCCGGCGCCGGAAGCTACCTATGATGATGGTATCTGGCTAATGGCGGCATCTACCTGCGATAAGAAAGCTACGGCGGCAAAGATCCTGAAAACATTTACGCTTGATGAAGCGACAATGGAACAGATGGCGCTTGAAGGTATGTTCGTAAACAGCAAGACTGTCATGAAGAAATGTGCGGCAGATCCGTATTTCATCAGCGACTTCCTGGGCGGACAGAATCCATACGCGGTGCTCGTGCCGATTGCAGAGGAGATCCAGGTTGCGGTAAGCACGGAAGAGAATGAATATGCCTATCGTGAAATCGAGCATCTTCTCGAAGCCTATCTTGAGGGTCAGATCGATTCAATGGCCGAAGTGAAGCATCAATTTACCGTCGGAATGGAAGAATTATTCGGATTAACCTGAATTGTCAAAGAAAATACCTGAAAATGCGAAACCGTTTTCGAGTTCGGAAACGGTTGCTTTTTGCGGAAAACGCCTGAAAAAAGTGCATTTATCAAAGAATTTTCTAAGCACGAAACGTTCTTTTTTGTTTTTCCATAGTGTATGATTATCGTACCTGAATCTAATTATAAGGAGGCACATAACCATGCAATTCGGACATTTTGATGACGTAACTCGTGAATATGTGATTGAAACCCCGAAGACACCGTATCCATGGATCAACTACCTGGGATCGGAAGATTTCTTCGGACTCGTTTCCAATACAGCCGGTGGCTATAACTTCTATAAGGATGCAAGATTAAGAAGAATCACCCGTTATCGTTACAATAACATTCCGGTGGATGATGGCGGACGCTATTATTACATCAAAGATGGTGAGACGATCTGGAATCCGGGTTTCAAGCCTTGCAAGACACAGCTCGACAAGTACGAGTGCCGTCATGGTCTGGGCTACACAAAGATCACTGGTGAGAAGAATGGCGTATCTGCCGAGCTTCTTATGTTTGTGCCTCTCGGATATAAGGGTGAGATCAACCGTGTTGTACTTACCAACAATTCTTCGGAGACCAAGGACCTCAAGCTCTTCTCTTTGAGAGAGTGGTGCCTCTGGGATGCTTCCGACGATATGCTGAACTTCCAGCGTAACTATTCCACAGGTCAAGTCGAGATCAAGGGTTCCGCGATCTACCACAAGACTGAGTACCGTGAGAGAAGAAACCACTACGCTTTCTTCTCCGTAAACACAGCTGTTGACGGTTTTGATTCCAGCCTGGAATCTTTCCTCGGCATGTATAACGGCTTCGATGCTCCACAGGTTGTGGAAGCAGGTCAGGCAAATAACTCCGTTGCAGACGGATGGCAGCCATGCGCCAGCCACCAGATCAATGTGACACTGGCTCCGGGCGAGAAGAAGTCTTTCATCTTCATCCTTGGCTACTGCGAACTCCCTGTAGAAGAGAAGTGGGAAGCTCCGCACGTGATCAACAAGAAACCGGCTGAGGCCATGATGGATCAGTTCGCAACTGACGATCAGGTTGATGCCGCTATGAAAGCACTTGCAGAGAACTGGGATCGTCTCCTGTCTCTCTATACTGTTGACATGAAGGATGAGAAGACCGCTCGTATGGTCAACATCTGGAATCCTTACCAGTGCATGGTAACCTTCAACATGAGCCGTTCGGCTTCTTACTTCGAGTCCGGCGTAGGTCGTGGACTCGGCTTCCGTGATTCTTCCCAGGACCTCCTCGGATTCGTACACCAGATTCCTGAGCGTGCCCGTGAGAGAATCCTCGATATCGCAGCTACACAGTTCCATGACGGTGGATGCTATCACCAGTACCAGCCGCTTACCAAGAAGGGTAACAACGACATCGGCGGCGGCTTCAACGACGACCCGCTCTGGCTGATCGCAGGTACAGCAGCATACATCAAGGAGACAGGTGATTTCTCGATCCTCGATGAGCAGACCGCTTATGACTGTAACTGGGACGATACAGGAACGCTTCTTGAGCACCTCACCGCTTCTTTCTATCACGTAGTGAACAACAAGGGTCCGCACAACCTGCCGCTTATCGGCCGTGCTGACTGGAATGACTGCTTGAACCTGAACTGCCACTCCACCACACCGGGTGAATCTTTCCAGACATTCGGTACAGCTGATGGACGTGTTGCAGAATCTGTACTCATCGCTGGTATGTTTGTAGCGATCGGACCGGATCTGGTCGAGATCTACAAGCGTAAGGGCATGGATGAGGATGCAGCAAAAGCACAGAAGGAGATCGACGATATGCGTCAGGCTGTTCTTGAGAACGGTTACGACGGCGAGTGGTTCCTCCGTGCATATGATGCTTTCGGCAATAAAGTCGGTTCGAATGAATGTAAGGAAGGCAAGATCTTCATCGAGTCCCAGGGCTACTGCGTAATGGCGGGCATCGGTGTTGAGGACGGCCGTGCAGAGAAGGCTTTGAACTCTGTACGTGACATCCTGGAGTGCGAACATGGTATCGTGATCCAGCAGCCTGCTTTCCAGACATACTATTCCAATCTTGGTGAGTGCTCTTCGTACCCGCCGGGATATAAGGAGAATGCCGGTATCTTCTGCCACAACAATCCGTGGATCATGATTGCTGAGACCGTGATCGGACGTGGCGACAGAGCTTTCAGCCTGTATAAGAAGATCTGCCCGGCTTATAGAGAAGCTATCAGTGAGATCCATAGAAATGAGCCGTATGTTTACTCGCAGATGATCGCGGGTAAGGATGCGAGCCGTATGGGTGAAGCGAAGAACTCCTGGCTCACGGGTACTGCAGCCTGGAACTTCGTAGCCATCTCGCAGGCGATCCTTGGCGTAAAGCCGGATTTCGACGGCCTGCGTATTGATCCGTGTATCCCGTCTGACTGGGAGGAGTACAAGGTAACACGTGTATTCCGCGGAGCAACGGTTGAGATCTCTGTGAAGAATCCGGATAAGGTTCAGAAGGGCGTTGCCTCGATGACCATCGATGGTGAGAAGGTAGAGGGCAACCTCGTTCCTGTCTTCCCGAAGGGTTCAACACACAAAGTTGAGATCGTGATGGGCTGATAGAACAAACAAGGGGATTCCCCATCTCGCGTGGCTTTGAGGACGAATTTGAGTCACGCGGGATGGTTCCGACAGCAAAGTCATATGCCTGCGGCTATATGCCGACCCGTGCATGCTTTGAGACGAAACCGGTCAAATCCCGCAGCCTGTTTGAGGAGACAGGAGGCGACACGATTTGAACCGGCGGATACAGGGTACTTTCCCGTAAGCGAGCAGGGACGATGCCGGCATCTATCATTTGCGCAAGGACAGTTCCGCAAGGATCCGCGGAAAGACTGTAAAAGACCTGGGTGTGTGAAGAAGGAACCCGGTCGCACGTAGATCTTCCTATGGCTGGGAAATGAGATACGTTCCGAGTGCAAATATGATGCTGGTGGCGGAAAAGGCGATAGACAGGTAATATGCTTTGTTTCGGACGGTTCGTATGCTGCGATTGTGGACATATCCGAAAAATCACCTGTTGGGGTTGGTGATTTGGTGGATCTAGAGGGGGAGATGCTAGGCAAGCGTCGGGGATCTGGTCTAGTGCACAATCGGGCAGCGGAAGGGGATATCTTCCACTACGGACGTACGTCTATATGAGGGGTGAAGACAAGCGTTCGAGAGTTTTCAAGATGAACCTGTTCGCGCATTTTTATGCCGGACAGGCTTCTGTATTTTATAGACAAAAGATGAATATTTCATGGTAAGATAAAAAAAGATATAGTGTGTCATTGTGCAGGAGCCATGTGCAATGGATTGGAGGTTTCTATGGCATTACGAAACGAGAGAGCAAGGGGCGTAGCTGCTCCGGCTGCTGAGGTCTTGAAGAAGAGATTCGGAGAGAAGGCCGCTTGCGGTGAAGTCGCCGCTCAATACATTTCCATGCTGGACGGAGGTGTAGTATTCGGTGTAGCGGGACTTCCTTTCGCGGCGCCGGTCTGTGCAGCACTTCTTTCAGAAGAAGCGATCTGCGAATATGTATCCGCCTGTGCCCAGTCAAAGTATTCCGTCTTGATTGTGAAGAAAGATGGAAAGTATCACTTGTATATTGAGGATAACGGCGGCGTCGGCGATCTGACTGAGGAAGAAGAAGGAAAAGAGATCCTTGCTGTTGCTGAGCCGATCATTGAGTATGCTTCCGAGTGGGGCGGCAAGCTTGATGAAGGCGGCGAGCTGATCTGTGATCTGGCATCTCCTGCTCCGGGCCCGCACTACTACACGAACCTTCTTATCGGTAACCGTATCGGATTTGACCATCCGCTTCAGAGTACACCGAAGAGTGCGATTGACCGTCTCGGTGGTGGATGCTTCCGTTCCCATGCAGACACGCAGGTCCTCGCAACACGTTGGGACTATCTGCCGGAACAAAATGGCTTCCCGGCAAACCGTCAGTTCTATCTGGTCGAGAATGGCAAGGTGATCTTCTATTCCGGTTCTGCCAAGCAGGATTCGGTCGAGAAAGCAGAGTGCCGTCACGCACAGAACCGCACGGTGATTGAATATACTCTTAAAGATGGCCTTTCCGTCCGTCGTACGATCTTTATCGTTCCACAGGAAGAGGGCCTTCCGGTTGCAACCGAAGCCCAGTTGATCGAGATCACGAACAACGGAAACCGCAACCGTCATCTCCGCATCGTTTACACCGGCATGTTCGGTACACAGGAAGTGCACGCACTCCGTGAAGATGTTATCTTCTCGACAGTCGTAGCCCAGTCCGAAGTTTTCTATGGCGATAACGATGAGATCCGCGCGATCTCCTTCAACCCGAATCCGAAGTGGACGAAGGGCAATATCCGCTACAACACGCTCATGGTACACGATGGTGGCAAAGTGATCTTCCCGGATCAGTTCTGCGCACGTTATGCTGACTTTGTTGGCGCCGGAACACTGGACAACCCGCAGTTCGCTGCAGTTCTTTCGAATGCGCATTCTCGAAAAGGACCTGGCTTCTTTGCTGTATCCGCTCCGTTTACCGTAAATGGCGGCGCAAAGATCCAGATCGACAACTTTACCTGCCTGTCTTCGGATTGCGTAAATCCGGATTACAAGGAAGACATCACCATGAAGGAAGAACTCGAAGCTTTGATCGCTCGTTTCTCCGATGCATCAGCGCTTCCGTCCTGCCTGGATAAAGTGATCTCTTTCACAAAGAAGTACGCTTCCTACATGCAGATCAAGCATGCAGACAAGGATTTTGAGGCATATGTAAATAACAACCTGCCGTTCCAGGTATTCTATCAGACCTTCGTTTCCCGTTCTCTGGACTGGACACAGAAGGGTTACCGTGAGATCGGCTTCCGTGAGATCCAGGATATTTTCGCATCCATGTACTATTTTGCTGGCATGGGCGAAGTGGAATTCGTCAAGAAGCTTCTCCGCGAGTGGGCTTCCAATATCTACGAGGAAGGATATGCAAACCATAACTTCTACTGGAAGGGCAAAGAACCCGGCTGGTGGTCGGACGACGCGCTCTGGCTGCTCCAGGCTCTCGACCGTTTCATGAGTCTGACGGCAGACTACGATTTCCTGAAAGAGGAACTCCCGGTTGCCGGATCAGAAGGAAAGACCCGTTCGATCCTCGATACGATCAAGGCTGTATTTACGTACTCCTACAAGATTTCCGTCGGTGCACACGGCATTCCGCTCATCGACCGTGCAGACTGGAATGACTGTCTGCGTGTTGACCCGGATTGCGTCAATGGTCCGACGAAGATCGAGAACTATAATGAGCAGCTCAGCAAGAGCGGCAAGGCTTTCGGCGAAGTGGCATATGAATCCGAGTACAGTGAGTCTGTCATGAACGGCTGCCTCCTGAAGGTAGCAGTCGACGCAGCAATCGGCATGTTCCGTCACTGTGGAGATGAAGACTATGCGAAGTACCTCGAGGGTGTTTCTTCTGATTTGAAGACCCGCATCAACGAATACGCATGGAAAGACGACTACTTCGCACGAGTTCTTTTCAACCGGAAGAATAAACCGGAGCTTTCCTACCTCGGCGCCAAGGGCGACGGTCTCGTTATCGAAGAGGGCAAGGTCGGCACATACTTCCTGAACTCCTTCAGCTGGGCAGTTCTGGCTGATTGCGCATCGGAAGAGCAGATTTCGACCATGCTCGATACACTCGACAACAACCTTAAGACACCGTTTGGATTCCGTCTCTGCACGGGCGTAGATTATCCGAAGATCGCACCGAAGATCGACGTTGCACTGTATTACCAGGGCGACCGTGAGAATGGTGCGGTATTTAAGCACGCCAACATGATGGCTGCAGCTGCGATGCTCAAGGCAAGTAAAGCAGTCAGTGACAAGGCTCTGGCGGAGCGTCTTGCAAGAACGGCATTCTGGGTCATCGACCGTATCCTGCCGTACCGCACGCTGACTTCTCCGTTTACGGTCTGCGGTAACCCGAGACTCTGCACACAGTACAATAACTCCGAGACAGGAGAGAATATCGGACCGACGCTGTCCGGTACATCTACATGGCTCCTGCTGTGCCTCTTCACAAGTTTCGGTGTAGACTTTACAAGTGACGCCCTGATCGTAGAACCGATCCTTCGTCCGGAGGATACTGCCGAAGATATCATGGTTACTTCCGGTAAAGCCCAGTATCACATTACGGTGAATAAGCCGGAGGGATTCAGAAGAACAAAGGATGGCGTATCAATCACAGTGGATGGTGCTGCAATCGATGGAGTACGAGTACCGATCTTTGATGATGGAAAGGTACATGAAGTTGCCGTACAGTTCTAATGTAGATTGATAGAATAACAAAAAGCCTTCCGTTGTCACTTTCTGGAGAAAAGCTCCAGGATGAGACTTCGGAAGGCTTTATTTTGCTATTTGTGCAGTTTGAACCTCCTCTGGCGCCATATATAATTAAACTGTGTAAAGAATTCTTTATATCGGTCGGACAAAGAGGCCGGTAACAGTTCTTTTGAATAGGAGGGTAGAAAATGCGGAGATCAGTTAAGTTTTTAAGTTTGGTAATTGCGGTGACCTGTACTTTAACAAGCGTTCCTTTTCTTTCGTCACAGATCGGAAAGAAGACACAGGTGAGAGCAGACGAGTCTTCTAAATCGGAACGGATATATCTCGAAGATTGTAAAGTCTTAACCAGCGATAGATATACCGGAAACATGGGTGACAGTTATATTGCGCCGATCAAAGATAAGTATGATGAAGGCGGTGCATGTGATCTGAAAGGAAACAGTTATACTCACGGCCTCGAAGCATGGATCGCGAGATGGAATTTCAAGAAAGAATCAAGTTGGGCAACCACGGTATTAAATCTTGTCGATTTTCATGAGCCGTATAAAGAAGAACTGTATTTGCATGGACAGTTAGTTGTTCTGGATAGCTATAACACGAGCGAATTCCGGGTGCAAGTTCGTTTTTCAAGATATATATATGGAGATGGTCTTGGCACATATACCATGACTGCCTCTTCAACCGGGTTGAATCCTTTTACGATAGATGTGACTAATACAGATTTTCTCGAGATAAATGTAAAAGACCTTCAGGCAGAAATGGGCGGTACCAGGATAGGTATTGTAAATGCATACTTCTCCAAGGATAAATATGCGAATATTGATGAACCGGAATATCTGAGTGACTGTCGTATCGTGAAGCAATCACAATATGATGAAGCAGAAGGGGGCAGCGGTATCTATACTCTTGAGTATTTTTCAAAAAACAGAGGTGTAGATGTCAATAAAAAACACTATGATCATGGTATTGTTGCTTTTTTAAACAGAGTGGTAGATAAGGATGAGAAAGGATGGGTAGATTCTATCTTTGATGTATCTGCAAGTAATTGCAGGTATCTTGTAGGTGAAATTGGTACACTTCCGAGTCATAACACCACCAATTTTGATGCAAAATTATCCTTTATTGACTACAACACGAAAAATGAACTCAATGAATACCGGCTTACTCCAGACTCCTTGCCGAAGACATTCTGTATTGATGTATCTAGGGTAGCGAAGCTTGAGATCAAAATACAAGACAATATCCCGGTTTCCATGCAAACACTTTTCTTCTTGGGTGATGTGAAGTTTACGGATACTGAACCGACGCCTATCCCGGTACCGGAAGTGAGTTTCGATGAATTTGTAGAGCGTCTCTATACTGTGGCTCTTGGAAGAGAGTCGGATGCAGATGGTATGAAGTACTGGACGTCGGAAATCAAGAAGGGTCTGAAGAGCGGTGCGGAATGCGCGGAATTCTTCCTCTTAGGACCTGAGTTCAAAAAACTGAACTACCCTTTGGAGAAGTTTATTGATACTTTGTATCAGACATTCTTCGGAAGAGAAGCGGATCAGGGTGGAAAGAATTACTGGATTGGCGAACTGCAGAAGGGTACTATGACCAGAGATGACGTCGTTAAGAGTTTCGTGGATTCGAAAGAATGGTGCAATATCTGTTCTTCCTACGGCGTGAAGTCGGGTGCGCCATCTGCTAAGTCGGAGAAAGCTTCATCGAATGCGGAAGATTTCGCAACACGTCTTTACACGCAGTGCCTCGGCCGTGATCCGGAAGAAAAGGGACTGAATTACTGGAGCCTTGCTCTTACGAACCTGGAACAGAGCGGTGCAGCAGCAGCGAAACTGTTCTTCGAGTCGGAAGAATTCCAGAACCTGAAGACAACCAATAAAGAGTTCATTACGAGACTGTATCGTACATTCATGGGAAGAGAGCCAGAGGAAGATGGCTTGAACTATTGGATCGGCGAACTGAATAAGGGAGCCAGCCGTGCATCTGTTCTTTCCGGATTTGCAAGCTCAGATGAGTTTACGAATATCTGTAAGGAATACAGCATCGATCGTGGTACGATCTGATCAGTAAGATCATTTCTTAAAAGAAGATAGGGAGGTGCCTCAAAGGTGATGTGATTCACTTTTGGGGCGCCTCTTTTAGCTTCGGAAGGTCTTATTTCGCTTTTCATGCGCTTTGCATTCCCCCTATCACCCGATATAATTAGAATGTGTAAGGATTTCTTTATACAGGACGAACAAAACGGCCGGTAACAGTTCTTTTGAATAGGAGGGTAGAAAATGCGGAGATCAGTTAAGTTTTTAAGTTTGGTAATTGCGGTGACCTGTACTTTAACAAGCGTTCCTTTCTTCTCGTCACAGATTGGAAAGAAGACACAGGTGAGAGCAGACGAGTCTTCTAAATCGGAAAGGGTATATCTCGAGGATTGTAAAGTTCTTACCAGTGACAGATATACCGGAAACATGGGTGATAGCTATATTGCACCGATCAAAGATAAGTATGACGGCGGCGGTGCATGTGATCTGAAAGGAAACAGTTATACTCACGGCCTCGAAGCATGGATCGCAAGATGGAATTACAAGCAGGAAAAAAGCTGGGCAAGTACGGTATTAAATCTAACGGATTTTCATGATCCGTATAAAGAAGAACTGTATTTACATGGGCATTTGGTTATTTTGGAAAGTTATAACACGAGTAGATTTAATGTGAGTGTCCAATTTTTAAATTATGAAGATAAATGTGTTGGCTCCTATAGCATGGCCGCATCGTCAACAGGATATAATCCTTTCACGATAGATGTAACTAATATTTCTTTCCTCGAAATCAGGGTCAAAGACCTTCAGGCAGAGATGGGCGGGACAAAAATCGGTATCGTTAATGCATACTTTTCCAAGGATAAATATGCAAGCGATGATGCACCGGAATATCTAAGTGACTGTCAGGTGGTGAAGACAACAAGATACGAAGGAAATGAAGGGGACAGCTCAATCCGTACACTTGAGAATTATACGAAAAACAAAGGTGTGGACGTCAATAATAAACACTATGATCATGGTATTGTTGCATGGGTTGCAAGATGGAATGATAAGGATGAGATAAGCTGGGTAGATTCTGTCTATGATGTCTATGCCAATAACTCCAGATATCTTGTTGGTGAAATAGTTACACTCCCGAGCTATAACACTACCAATTTTGATACGAAGATTTCCTTCATTGACTACAACACGAAAAATGAACTCAATGAATACCGGCTTACTCCAGACTCCTTGCCAAAGTCATTCTGTATTGATGTATCCAGGGTAGCAAAACTTGAGATCAAAATAAAAGACAATATTGCAGTTTCCGGCGGAACACGTTTTGCTTTGGTAAACGCGGTGTTTACAGATACTGAGCCGGCTCCAATACCGGTACCGGATATGACTTTCGATGAATTTGTAGAGCGTCTCTATACTGTGGCTCTTGGAAGAGAGTCGGATGCAGATGGTATGAAGTACTGGACATCGGAAATCAAGAAGGGTCTGAAGAGCGGTGCGGAATGCGCGGAATTCTTCCTCCTTGGTCCTGAGTTCAAAAAGCTGAACTACCCATTGGAGAAGTTTATTGATATCTTGTACCAGACATTCTTCGGAAGAGAAGCGGATCAGGGTGGAAAGAATTACTGGATTGGCGAACTGCAGAAAAAAGCAATGACCAGAGAAGAAGTCATCAAGAGTTTCATCGATTCGAAAGAATGGTGCAACATCTGTGCTTCCTACGGCATAAAGTCAGGTGCGCCATCTGCTAAGTCGGAGAAAGCTTCATCGAATGCGGAAAACTTCGCAACACGTCTTTACACGCAGTGCCTCGGCCGTGATCCGGAAGAGAAGGGCCTGAATTACTGGAGTCTTGCGCTGACAAATCTTGAGCAGACCGGTTCTGCAGCAGCAAAACTTTTCTTCGAGTCGGAAGAGTTCCAGAACCTGAAGACAAGCAATAAAGAGTTCGTGACGAGACTGTATCGCACATTTATGGGAAGAGAGCCTGAGGAAGGCGGATTGACATATTGGGTCGGCGAACTGAATAAGGGCGCCAGCCGTGCATCTGTTCTTTCCGGATTTGCAAGCTCGGATGAGTTTACGAATATCTGTAAGGAATACAGCATCGATCGTGGTACGATCTGATTTGAAAAAACGCTTCTTAAAGAAGATATAGGGGCTGCCTCAAAAGAGATTTGCTATCCCACAGAGAGACAGCTCCTCACAGATAAGTCGGAAACTCGGATTTGCCCGTTTGCGACTTACAATTCTGAGACCACATAAGTCGGGAACTGGAAAAAGCTGGTTCCCGACTTACTTTTTTGCCTGTTTTACAGTGCTTTTAAGTCGGAAATCCAATATTTCCAAAAAACGACTTACTTTTTTTGCGCCGCGTAAGTCCGAAAATGGAAAAAGCCGTTTTCCGACTGCTTTTTCGGCCTGTTTTTCAGTGATTTTAAGTCGAAAAATGAAAATTGCCGATTTCCGACTTACTTTCTCAAAAAAAGAATTCCCAAATGGCGCTATTTGTAAGTCGTTTTTTGCAATTTCGACATTCGCGACTTATCTGCCCCATCATACCGCTCGAAAAGCACTGGACCATAGCCTTCCGTACTCGAAAAGCACTGGCCCGCAGCTTGCCTTGCCTGTCCTGCACAAACGCATCAGCGAAAGCATCTGCCTTGAGACAGCGACTCTTTTTTCGGCTCGGAAATGATCCTGGATTTACCTGTCACGGGAAAGAAGGACGACTGTCTCAATATGGACTGTCTGCGGGAACATATCGACAGGGCAGATACTGCGGATGGCATACCGGACGTTGTTGGTTTCCTGATACTGGAAGAGACGGTGCAGGTCGCGTGCCAGGGTGGAAGGATTGCAGGAAACGTAGACGATACGTGTTGGTGCAAGCCTCAGAAGCTCGTGAAGGAGTTTCTCATCGCAGCCTTTTCGAGGCGGATCGATGACAACTGCATCGGGCATCATGACGCCGAAATCGTAATCCTCGGCTTTCCCACAGAAGAATTCAGCATTCTCCAGGTAGTTGGCAGTAGAATTGGCACGTGCATCAATGACTGCGGATTCGACAGACTCGATGCCGACCAGATGGTGACAGACGCTGGAACAGAAGATGCCGATGCTTCCGGTTCCGCAGTAAAGGTCGACCAGAAGACGCGGAAGGGCACCATCGTAACGAAGGTACTCACGCACTTTGGAGTAAAGCTGGACGGTCTGCTTGCTGTTGACCTGAAAAAAGGCATCCGGCGAGATGCGGAATACACGGTGTTCCAGGAATTCATGTATATACGGTTTGCCCCAGACGTTGGTCCAGCAGTCGGAAGAACCCTTGCGAGTGCTGCTTTTCTTCTCCTGCGTCCAGATGCTCGAGATATGCATACCGATC
The DNA here is from genome assembly GCA_017545245.1 of Clostridiales bacterium. Classification (GTDB taxonomy): domain Bacteria; phylum Bacillota; class Clostridia; order Saccharofermentanales; family Saccharofermentanaceae; genus Scatonaster. Next base: position 108,836 of record JAFWPB010000007.1, on the reverse strand, counting down.
TGTGCTTTGGAAAGCGCAGTCTCGCACTCGCGGACAAAGTCTTCAGCGTCGAGCTTGATCGGACGGGTCGAAACAAGAATGACCATCATCTCTTTGCTGAAGAAGCCGACACGTACGATGAGCTGACAGAGATGCTTGGCCAAAGATGAACGGGAATGGTCGCTGAAGTAGATCTGCGCGACACCACGGATGACTTCGGCCGAAGGGTGAACGAGATAGCACTTCTCATGCTCGACGATCTTGTGGGTCTTTTTCTCGTAAAGTCCGATATTTACGCTCTTTTTGGTGTTACTGTATTCAATCGGATATTGTACGTTATTTCGATAAAAGTACTGGTCCTGGGCTCCAATGATCGGTTCCATGAGCTGGTTCAGATCATTCAGAGAGATATGCCCGATACGGTGCAGGCACGAACGGACCATGTCTTCCTTCATTTTTAACTGGCAGGAATAATCCGCGTGCTGGATCTGACAGCCGCCACATCTGGAAAACTCACTGCATACGGGGGTGACACGGTTGGGAGAGGCTTGTACCAGTTCGGCTTTTTCTCCATAGGCGAAGGTTTTCTCGCGCGAAGTGATATGGATCTTGGCGAGCTCGCCGGGGAGAAGATCTTCTACAAAAACCTTCATGCCGTTTTCCTTCGCTTTGTCACTTTCGATGCGCGCAACACCCAGTCCTTCGTTTGAAAGACCACCACATTTTGCATGATAGGTTTTTTCCTCGAAAATGCTCATATCTCCGCCTCTGATTGTGTCAGCAACATTATAGCGCACTTGTCTCTCTCTTTCCAATTCTTCTGTTTACTGGTATTATTATCGTGGATTTTTATTAGTCCCCGACAATTTATATTGAAGGTATCTACTATGCAAAATCAAAACCAGGGAGGCAAACCAAAGCCTTCCGGTCAGAAGAATAGTCAGAATAAGAACGTCAAGAAGAAACGCGTCGTACAGGAGACGGTTTCAGACCAGTCCACAAAACCACATGGACAGGGAGTTTCAGCTGTGCCTTCTTCGGGAGGATATACTCGGGCACAGGCTTACGAAAGAGAAAAGACCGAAAGAGATCCACAGCAGCGTTCCACAAGACCGATCGCGCCAGAAAACAGTGCTCTGGCAGATGAACTCCGTTCCCGTCTTCGTGGAAAGCCGACCCGCGCGGCGCACGAACGTCACTGGTACATGGAAGTATTCCATGGCTTGATGGATATCCTTAAGACTGCCGTGGTGATCCTTGTTTGCGTCGGCTTCCTTGCCGGTGGTTTCGGCGGAGGTATGCTGATCGGTTATATTTCCACGACCACACCTCTTTCTGTTACTGATATCACGATGACGGAATCAGTAGAAACGTCTTTCGTCTACGATGCCAACGGCACAGTCCTTGCCAAGCTTACCGGTAGTGAAAACGTTGACCGTGTATATGTTGCGTACACCGAAGTCAAGGATACGTATATTGATGAAGCAATCATGGCGATCGAGGATGAGCGTTTCCTCGAACACTCCGGTATTGACGTACAGAGAATCGGAAGCGCAGTTCTTTCGGCGCTGGTAAATGGCGGTACGGCATCCCATGGTGGTTCTACGATCACACAGCAGACCGTAAAGCTTATCTCCGGACAGGATCAGCGTTCCACACAGAGAAAGGTCCAGGAGTGGTTCTCGGCGATGACGCTTGAGCAGCAGATCAGTAAAGACGAGATCATGCAGCTCTATATCAATCTCGCTCCGATGGGCAATAACTACGTAGGTGTTGAAGCGGCGGCACAGAACTATTTCGGTAAGAATGCAAAAGAACTTTCTCTTGCAGAGTGTGCTTTCCTTGCTGGTCTTCCTAAGAGCCCGTCCTACTACAATCCTCTCCGTGAGTCGGGAAGAAGAAATGCAATGCGTCGTATGCGTATCGTATTAAGTAAGATGTATGAACTTGGTTTTATCTCTCTGGAAGAATACAACAGCGCACTGAATACCGAACTGGTGTTTAAGTCCGTGAATACGACTTCAGCGACCAAGATCAATTCCTACTTCGTGGAATACGCAGTCTCCGAGGTCATCTCGGACATTCAGAAGAAGAGAAACATCAGCCGTTCACTCGCAGCAACGACCGTATATAACCGTGGTTACCATATCTATACCACCATGGAAGCCGATGTACAGGCGGTGATGGATGAAGCGTTCATGACGAAAGAGCTTTTCCAGTCGGATCCGGAGGCCCTTGAAGATTATCCGGAGAAACCGCAGGGTGGTATGGTCGTGATCAACGTCAAGACCGGCGCAATTGCGGGTATGCAGGGCGGATATGGTGAAAAGACCGTCAATCTCGGTACGAACCGTGCCGTGGACGCACACCGTCAGCCAGGTTCCTCCATCAAGCCTTTGATCGCGTATTGCCCGGCACTGGAGCTGCGTCTGATTACACCTTCCATGACATATGTCGATGAGGAGATGCATCTTGACCGGAACAATCCAAGCGTAGTCTGGCCGAAAAACTCGGATAACGCCTATAAGGGCGCCATGTCGATCCGACAGGCGGTGGCTTCGTCCCGAAACACGATCGCGGTTAAAGTCTGGTACGATGTAGGTGCGGAGATGGCGCTGTGGTTCTTGAATGAAGTCGGAATCAACCGATTGACGGAGAAGTATCCGTCTACTGCAGTCGGTGGTTTTAATGTCGGTATGTCTCCTTTGGAGATGGCCGCAGCATACAATACCTTTGCTAGCGGCGGTGTCTATACGGAGCCATATGCCTATACCAAGGTTCTGGACAGTAATAATAATGTCGTGCTGGAGCATGAATCGAAATCCCACCGTGTATATCGTGAAGACACCACATTCCTGATGACCAGCATGCTGCAGGATGTTATTAAGTCCGGTACTGCTGCAGGGAAAGTACATCCGATCGAAAATGAAAACGGTGAATCGATCGCTGTTGCCGGTAAGACCGGTACGACCGATGATAACGTCGATAAGTGGTTCTGTGGATTCACACCATACTATGCCGCTGCTGTCTGGTACGGATACGATAACCGTCTGCGTACGACTGAGATCCCGAAGGGCGACCGAAACAACGCGCAGTATATCTGGGATTATGTCATGCAGCGCATTCATAAGAATCTTCCGGAAGCGAAGTTTGAAGTGCCGGACAATATCGTCCGTGCGACCGTCTGCTCTTCTTCTGGTCTAAAAGCAACGCAGTTCTGTCAGGAGGCGGGTACCGCGATCGAGGATTACTTCATCGCCGATTCCTACCTGAACCCGCAGAATGAGTGTCAGTTCCATAAAGCGACGCCGACACCAACGCCGGCTCCGCCACCGAACCAAGGTCTGGTTCCTGTCCTGGGCGGCTAATCAAAAAGATGATTAAACCTCCTTCGGTTTTTCCGGAGGAGGTTTTTTATGTGCCGGAAACGGCAACTCGTGCAGACGGCCGGGCAACTAACGTTTTGACCCGTTGAACGGCCTCAAAAGTACTGATATTCTGCAGTCGTAACAAAATGAGAGACGTGCGGAAGGAGATACAGATGATCCAGGCAATGAATATCAGTAAGAGCTTCAATGGAAAGAAAGTGCTCGACAAAATCACGATGGAAGCAAGGGACGGAGAAATCTTCGGCCTGCTCGGACCTTCGGGAGCAGGAAAGACAACGTTGATCCGTGTACTGACCGGACAGCTTCAGTTTGAAGAAGGGGATGCGTTTGTCATGGGCAAGAGCGTCAAGGAACTAAAAGGGAAAGATAAGAAACAGTTCGGTATTATGATGGATGATTTCGGCCTGTATGACCGTCTGACATGCTATCAGAACCTGCGGGTGTTTGCAGATGTGTATGGCGTAAATGACGAGGATATCTATGAAGTATTAAAAGAAGTAAGGCTGGAAGGAGCAGAGAAAAAAGAGGCGTCCAAGCTTTCGAAAGGAATGAAAGAAAGACTGCGCCTCGCCAGAGCATTCCTGCACCGGCCGAAAGTTCTTTTCCTGGATGAGCCAACAAGCGGACTGGACCCGCAGACCGCCAACGAGATCCACGACATGATCCTGAAGAGAAAGAACGATGGATGCATCATCTTCCTGACGACCCATAACATGCATGAGGCGGAGAAACTCTGTGACCGCCTGGTGCTTCTGAATGACGGACATATCGTGGAGGAGGGGGCGCCGCAGGAACTCTGCCTTCGTTACGACCACCAGAAGCGGATCCAGGTCGTTATGAAGGACGGGAGGACCAGGGACTATTCTTTTGATGAAAAGAGCGGAGAAGAGATCGGAAGAATCATCGGAAGCGGGAATCTGCTTACGATCCATTCAAAAGAACCCACGCTTGAAACTGTTTTCATGGAACTGACCGGAAGGAGATTAGAAGTATGAATGAGGCAAGAGCTGTATTAAAGAAGCAAATGATCGATACAAGAAAGAATAAAGCGGTACTGATCCAGTTTATCCTGTTTCCGGTCATGACGATCGTGATGACGCTCCTTGTGAAGATGGATGATATGCCGGAGTTTTTCTATCTGAAACTTTTCAGCGTGATGTACCTGGCGATGGCGCCAATCACGTCAATGAGTGCGATCATCTCGGAGGAGAAAGAGAAGGGGACGCTTCGCGCGCTCATGATGAGTGATGTCAGCGGTGCAGCCTATCTTCTTGGTATAGGACTTTATGATTTCTTCTGCTGCATGGCCTGTACGGTCCTGATGAGCCGCGTGTGCGGTCTGGAAGGGGATGTCTGGAGAGATTACCTGTGGATCATGGCGATGGGATTTCTGATTTCCATCGTTCTCGGATCTGCAATCGGAGTGCTTTCGAAGAACCAGATGAATGCTACGAGCCTGAGCGTACCGATCATGTGCGTGTTCTCATTTTTGCCCATGATTGCACAATTTAACAGCACAGTTGAGAAAATTGCAAAATTTTTTTTCACAGAGCAGATTTATCTTGCATTAAATCGAGAAAAGAGTGTTAAGATGGATATAGAGGGTATTTCCATTGTGATGGCAAACGCAATATTGATCCTGATCTTCTTCATTCTGGCTTACCGCAAGGAGGGATTGAAGAAGAACTGAAAACGGTTGATTTCCGCTTTTTCCGTCATGAGCAGAATTCCTCGAAGAGAGTGCGATATAAACCCAAAGAAGACCTGTTTACCGACGAGGCAGAATGAAGATTTCAATCGATATCAACCCGGATAATAAAGAGACAGAGATCCGTATTTCCTGTCCTTCGATGAGTCCGGAAATCGAAAAACTGATGTCGATGATCCGCGTCCTTGACAGCAAGCTTACCGTCAAGAGAGAAGGAGAGGTTTTTCTCCTTGATCTGGGTGAAGTACTCTATGTTGAAGCTATGGAAAGGAAATGTTTCGTGTATACAGCAAATGCGGTCTATGAATCGGATGCAAAGATGTACGAGCTCGAACAGCAGCTTGCTGCTTCGGGCTTTTTCCGTGTCAGCAAGTCTTGCCTACTCAGTCTTAAACATATCAAGTCGTTGCGCGCAGATATCAATCACCGTATCCGGATCACCATGGACAATGATGAGCAGTTGATCGCATCGCGAATGTACGCGGACGAACTCCGGGAAAGATTAGGAGTCAAATAGGAGAACGAGATGGAGGATAAGGGTCTGAAAGGATTCATATACTGTATATGTCTGGCGTTCACTGCTCAGGTGGTAGTGGTGGCCTTGATCCAGTGTCTTTCATCGGAAAGTGTGGCCCAGAAGCAGGCCGAGATCTCATCGATCTTCAGCATGCAGGGCGGAATATCCAAGGAGACGATACTTCAATTCCTCCTTGTGGCATTCCTGACCGCAGTGATCCGATCGTTCTTCATGTCAGATCTTGTGATCAAGAATGCGTCGCTAAGCATACGGATGATACTTCTGTTCGTATCTGAGATCGTCATGATCGGGATCGCGGTCTGGCAGTTCAAGTGGTTCCATTCCTTCGACAAGGAAAGCATAATCGGTTTTGTCCTCAGTTTTTCTATCTGTTTTACGCTGAGCATCATTTTAACTATAAAGGGCGAAAAGAAGAAAAACGATGACATGAACGAGGCCCTGCATAAAGTGCAGAAATCGCAAGGCGAGAAGATCACAAGCGGGGTGGATTAAATGGCAGCAGGAATAGCAGACGGACTGTTGCCGGAATAAACAACATACAGTCTGAAACACGGTAATTACGTCTTGAAACGTGAACAGTAAAGGAGCTCACGCGTCAGGGCGAAAAAAATAAACAAATCGAGGACTTGACAGAAAACCCGCCGTTTTCGACGGGGAAAAACCCGTCCCTTCGGATGGGGGTCTTGTTGACATCCTCGTGAGGAGGCCACCGTGAAAAAAGGACTGAGAAGTGTAGTTGCCTGTTTCCTGCTCGCATTCTTCGCGTACTTCGGGTATCTCTTGGTAATTGCTACCGCATTACTGGTCGGAAGTATATTCTTCCATCCGCTTCTATATGCGGGCCTGATCGTAATCGGTCTGGATCTAGTTTTATCCTTCCTGCTGACGGAACAGATCGCTGTTGTTGTTCCAAGAAACAATCAGAAATTCCTTTTCCAGTTCCAGCATTTCGGCTCCGATCTCTCTGATCCGTCCGAGCGTATTGACACGTTCGACTTCGAGTACAGAGAAGAGGGCTGAGAAGACCATACTTAATTAAGACAATAATAGGTTCATAGAAATCCTCTTAAAAAGAACTGCCTCCCGGTATTTGCATACCGGAGAGGCAGTTCACTCTTTTTTTCAGCTTTTTCCCGTTTGGATTACTTAACAGTAACCTCTGTGATGTGCGGGTTTGCACCCTCGTACCAATAGAGGAAGCCCTTCATGTCAACCGTATCGCCGACCTTCAGTGCTTTTACAGCCTTATAAACTTCTGTATCCTGACCACAGAGATAGGACTCAACTGTGAATGTGTATGTCTTGTCGTTTACAGAAACGTTGAAATACAGGTCATCACCTTCCGCACCGGAACCGTCCCACTTGTAGAGGAAAGCCACTTCCTTACCCTCTGCATCCTTGGAAGCTTCTACCTTCATGCCTGTGAAAGAAACCAGCTGGTTCTGCTTGTCGATCAGAGCATCTGTTCCGAGATCAGCAGTAACATCTACCGGAGTAGCTGTCCATGTACCATCGATGACTTCGAAAGTAGCATCGACGATCTCGACTTCACCGGACCACTCGGACTTGAAGCCCTTCACGCGGATCTTCTGACCATCTGTGAGCTTTGCATAGTCTTCTTCGGTGCAAGCCATGTTGTAAGCGAAGTAAGCGCCGTTCTCATCCTGCAGATAAACAGTAGCCTTGTTATCCCACCAGGACTGCTTTGCCTGAACGTAAGCCTCGATCGTTACTTCGGAATCCAGAGCAGCGTTCTTGTACTCTTCGTAGCTCATTACAGCACCGGCAGCTGCAGTAGTCTCAGCGGCAGTTGTAGTCGCTTCTGTAGTTGCTTCAGTAGTGGTAGCTTCAGTTGTTGTCTCTTCTGTTGTTGCCTCAGTTGTAGTGGTAGCTTCTGTTGTGGTAGTAGCTGCTGTTGTCGTTGTCTCTTCAGACTTCTTGCAACCAGCCATAGCTAGGATCATGGAAGCAGCTGCGAGGCATGCAATACATTTCTTCATAATGTCTCTCTCCTATTCTTTTTCATACAAAATAAAAGGACTGGCCATGACCCTCCGTCATGGTCAGCCATATTATAAGTCATTTTTTGCAAGATTCACGCTTTTTTCTTGCGAATTCGGAGATAAACTACATATGCACCAATCAGGACCCATGAAATCGCAAGACTTACCAGCAAAATCACGGCAGTATTCGGCAATTTACCAAGATCTTTAATATTTCCGGTCGTGGTCTTATCAATCTGATCGAGACGGTAAAGAGACGTCGTATCGGCATACAGTTTCTCGTAGAAAGCCTCATCGATCGTCTGCTTTCTTCTTGCGGCTTTGGTGACGTTCTCGATCAGCTCTCCGGCGGCATTACGAAGCGAAGTCGAGCCGTTAAAGACCGGGGTGACAAAGGTGTCGGAAACATGCGAGATCAAGAGCTCACATGCATCGAGCTTGACGGAATAATGCTGTGCATCCCCGATATTTCTGCCGGAAAGGTATTCCTTATAAATGTTCGATTTCTGTGCCTTCGTCGTCACCGGGACATAACCTTCGGTCTCGGAATAGGCGATCTGCACGTCATTGGTCAGGAGGTAGGAGGCGAAAAGCCAGCTTGCCAGCACCTCGCCGCTGTCCTCTTTATTAAACAGGCAGATCGACGGTCCCTGCGAGATCATCTTCGGATCCTCCGTATCGAACTGTGGAACCGGGTAGACGACAGTCTCAAAGTCGACGAGTTTATCCTTGCTGATGTCGATGTTCGGAGCATTTGTACCCATCCAGGTCGAGCCGGCCGTAGAGTCCACCGCGAAGATGCACTGTCCGGCATTTAAGAAATTCGCCGGATAGCTGCTGATCTTGAATGTGGAAAAAGCACCTGTCTTGGCATGTTCTGCAATTTCTTCGAGCATTTCTTGCGTGGTGTCGTTAAAAATGTTGATCTCACCGGATGGCGTAGAGTACCCCGCCTCTTTCTGGAAAAGCATGTGGATCATCATGTTATCGGAAGATTTGTATATGAACGGGATCATGGTCTTCTGCCCGTTGATGGCATACGTCCCATCCGCATTCTTCTTTGTTGCGGCCTCGGATACTTCCCAGACAAAGTCCCATGTCAGGACTTCCGGCAAGGTAAATCCGAGCTTCTCGACATAATCTTTATTCACGTAGCAGGCCTCTGTCGAGCGCATGAATGGAATGGCGTAATGCTCGTTTCCGATACGGCACTCTTCCAGAAACTGCGGCACGATCTCGTTTTTCTTCGGCGAATCAAAAAGCACTTCGCTTCCGCCGAGACCGTACTTTTTATCTGTGAACAGTGTGTCGAGCGGTACGACTACGTTATCACCGGTCATGTACGTCGCGATGTGGTCCGGGTACGTGATGCAGATATTCGGAGTCGTGCCGGTCGCGATATTCGTAATGACATCGTTATAGATCTTGTTGTAGTCCGTATAAAAACGGATGTTGACATGAATATTCGGATAGAGTTTCTGGAAGTCCTCCACGGCCTTGCTGTACACCTTCGTCTGTGTGACGTTGGTATCGTTCTTGGCCCAGAACGTGATTTCATACTTCTTGCTCGTATCTAACTCATCCGGCACATCGAAAGCGTGCAGTGCTTTTGAACCATGACAAGAAGCAAGCGGCAGGGCAAACGAAAGAAGGACTGCTACGAGAAGGAGAGAAGAGAGAATTCGCGAAATACAATGCTTCATCCTTTCGTACCTCCCCGGCTGACACCCGCCATGATCTTCTTGTGGAAGATCAGGAACAATACGATCAACGGGATCGAGATGACCACGACGGCGGCCATCATGGCGGGAATGTTTTCACGGCCAAATCCGTTCTCACGGATTTCGGAGATACCGTTACTGACCAGGAAATACTTCGGGTCATCTGTGATAAGACGCGGCCATACGTACGCGTTCCAGCACTCGATGACCTTGAGGATCACGACGGTCACGATGGTCGGTGAACAGATCGGCACCATGACTTTGAAAAGATATTTCATGTCCGATGTGCCATCCACTTTCGCGGCTTTGTAAAGATCGTCCGGGATCTGCTCAAAATTCTCTTTCAGAAGATAGATGTAGAAGACCGATGTCACGGATGGCAAGATCAATCCGGTGAAGGTATTTCGGAGTCCCCAGTTCGTGATCGTCACGAAGTTTGTGATGATCACCAGTTCCGACGGGATCATCATGAGAGACAGGAAAAGCGTGAACACCAGGTTTTTGCCACGAAACTGCAGTCTCGAGAAGGCAAAAGCGGCGAACACGATCACAAGCATCATGAGCGCAGTGGTGACCACCGTAAACACGATGGTATTGAGGAAATATCTTCCCAGATTTACCTTCGTAAACGCATCAATGTAGTTCTGCATCGTCGGTTCGGTCGTGATGAACTTCGGTGTAAACTCCGCATTGTAACTGCCGTAGCTCTTGATGGAACTAAGGATCATCCAGTAAAACGGGAAAAGAACTATAATTCCCCACAAGGTGAGAAGGGAATAGGTGACGGTCTTTCGCACGATCCTTGCGGTGCGGGCCTTTTTGCTGATCTGATCATAATCACTCATGATTCATGCCCCTCCTTTCACCGTATGGATGTTTTCTTGCTGATCAGAAGGTTGACCACCGTGATCGTAAAGACGATGGCAAAGAGGATCAGCGCGGCCGCGGCAGCATAAGACGGATATCCGCCCGAATCGCCGTAGAGCATGTCGTAGACGTAGCCGACGATGGTATTCATCCCGGCAGAATTGAGGTTCGTTCCGAAGATGGCAACCTCGTCACTATATGCTTTAAAAGCACCGATGAAGCCCGTGATCACGAGATAGAAGATCATAGGGGAGATCATTGGCAGTGTGATATGCGTAAACATTCTGAAACGGGAAGTACCATCGATCTTGGCGGCTTTGTAGTACACCTCGTCCACGGAGGCCAGAGCACTGGTCAGTATCAGGACTTTAAACGGCAGTACGACCCAGATGGTGTAGAAGCACATGACGAACATCTTCGCCCAGTACGGTCCGTCGATAAAGTCTACCGGCCCTGTCTTGAAAATCGCGAGAATCATGTTGATGAGACCATCTGTGTACGGGGTCTTTTTAAACATGATCATGAAGACCAGACCGACAGCCAGTGTGTTCGTAACATAAGGAAGGAAGAAGATCGTCTGGAAAACCTCTTTCAGTTTCTTAATGGAGTTCAGCGCCAGCGAGATCAGGAGTGCCAGAAGTGTCGACAGCGGCACGGTGATGATAACGATGATGAATGTATTCTTCACGGCCTGCAGGAAATACGGATCGTGCAGGACATATGCATAGTTGAACCAGCCTGTGCCAAATGACGTCTGCGACGCGGAGTTATATCCTTCTTCAAAAGAATAGACCAGCACGTCGATCAGTGGGTACACCATGAAGATCCCCAGGAACACGAGTGCAGGAAGAAGATACAGCCATGCTTTGAAAGCGTTCAGTCTTTTCAGAAGCTTCGCGCTGTTCTTCGGCTTAGCGGATTGGATTTTCGTATCCTGCTGCATGCTCATAACAGACGCTCCTGTGTTTCTTTGGAGAAGACGAAGACTTTCTTCGGGTTCACGTCAAAAGCAACTGTCTTGCTTTCGGGATCGATCTGGTTGTCGGAAGAAACGATTGCGCGAAGTCTTGTTCCTTCGATCTCGGAAGAACTGTGAGAGAAGACCACGCTCGTGTCTCGACCCATGACTTCAATGGCGAGAAGATCAGCATGGAACACGCCGTTTTTGCCATCCAGTTTTCCGTTTTTCTCTTTATCCTCACGAAGCAGGAATCCTTCCGGACGGATGCCGATGAAGACTTCCTGATCCTTCGTATCTTTCACACAGTCTTTTCCAAGGATCGTATCTTCTCCAATCAGGAGCTTACCGTCCTTGATTCTGCCGGTAAAGACATTGATCGGAGGCGTGCCGAGAAACTTCGCCACGAAAAGATTTACAGGGGAATCGTAGACTTCCTGGGGCTTTCCGATCTGATGCACGGCGCCGTCTTTCATGACCACGATGAGGTCGGAAATGCTCATGGCCTCTTCCTGGTCATGGGTAACGAAGATCGTCGTGATCTTGGTCGTATTCTGGATGCGCTTGATCTCTTCTCGGGTCTGGATACGAAGACGCGCATCCAGGTTGGAGAGCGGTTCGTCGAGAAGAAGCACGCGTGGCATCTTTACGAGCGCGCGGGCAATCGCCACACGCTGCTGCTGGCCACCACTCATCTCGTTCGGTTTTCTGTCCATCAGCTCCTCGATCTGTACGATCTTCGCCGCTTCCAGCGCCTTCGCCTCTAATTGTTCTTTTGTCAGTTTCTGGTCGCCCTTCAAGTTCTGAAGAGGGAACATGATATTCTTCTTTACGGTAAGATGCGGATACAGCGCATAGCTCTGAAACACCATGCCGACACCACGGTTCTCTGCAGGAAGATCGGTGACATCGTCATCGTCGAAAAAGATCTTTCCCTCCGTCGGCGTTTCCAAGCCGCAGATCAGGTTCAGCGCTGTACTCTTACCACAACCGGAAGGACCGAGAAGGCCCACCAGCTTGCCGTCAGGGATCTCGAAAGTAAAGTGGTCGACTGCCACGACCTCGGACTTGATCTTCTTATTTCTATTAGGAAACCGCTTGGTCAACCCGTCAAAACGTATCTTCATATACCCCTCCAATATTCACCCTACAAATAATGTACCACAGATTGGGGAATGGGTGTACATTTTGAAGGATTCCGGAGAGGAAATGGCAAGCATTCTACCCGCCACCTTCAAATGATATAATGGTCGTGGAACAGGGTTCATCCCATTAGCCGGTTTACTATGGGAGAAACGTGTATGAAAGCGCGCAATATCAAAACATCAAATAACGGGAAATTCCTGCTTGTCTCGGCGTTCAATGAAAACCTCGCAGCATATGAAGTCTCTACAGGTAAGAAGCTTGGAGAGTATTCCACGAAGTATAGCGGTGAAAGGCGAATGTGCATTTCGGATAGCGGAAAGCTTTTTGCTGATGCCGCATATAACCGTTACGGCGTATCCCTTCACGATGTGGAAAGCGGAAAGATCCTCTGGACAAACAAACAGATCAAAAAGATCGGCCCGATCTGCTTCTCATCGGATGATAAAAATCTCATGGTCGTCAGTACGGACTGGGAGATGTACACATTATCTCTGGAAGACGGAAGCATAATTGAAAGTGAACCCGGCGTCGACGATTTCTATCCCGGCACGGATATAGATATCAGAAGGACCGGATCCGGGAAACTGAAATGGAACGGTCTTCGGATCGATCCGAAAAAGAAGATCCTGCGTCTATGTTCGGGAAAAGATAAAGTGTTCTGCTCGGTGTTCGGAAGAGGATTGCTATGCTATTCCAAAGAGGGTGATCTGCTCTGGACGCCGGAGAATGAGCCGGAGGGACAGTACATCCATCTCGCATATTGCTCTTCGTATGAATATGTTTTATGTTTCGGATATAAGACCGATGAGGAAAGAACGAAGCCGTATCATTTCCTTGATGTGTATTCTGCAGAAAGCGGGGCGCTGGTGTATACATCTGGTATCGGTTCCGTCGCACACGCGTATTCCGATCCGGAACGAATCATTATCGATGTGACCGGAAAAGTCTTCGAAGTGGGAAAAGATTCCTGTGTGCGAAGTGACAGGCTTTTTGATATATACTCTGCTTTCCATAAAGAGCAGAAAAATACGATGCCTCGGTTTGAGAAGTTTGCTTCTAACGGGAAAACAAAGTCTACGATCACGGAAGTCTGCGGAGTCACGCTTCCCGATGATTACCTTGATTTCATGAAGAAATATAACGGCGGCGAAGGATTCATCGGCGGAAAATACCTGGAACTCGAGCCGCTGGAGAATCTTGAAATCTATAACAACAATCTTATGCTCGCGGATGATCTGGAGAATATATTTATCTTCGGCAGTGATCTTTGCTATAAACATTTCGGTTATGACGGCAAGAAGAAACAATACTTCTTCATCGATGATGATGAGAGTTTATCAGTCGAAGAAGCCGTAAAATATGCAGGAAAGGCGTTTGAAGAATTTCTTTCAGCATTTGCGGCATTGGAATAAACATGAACTTGTGGAGGAATCTGAATGATTGAAAAAATGAAAGAGGCCATGCATACCAGACATACAGTACGTAAGTTTAATGGAACGCCTCTGACTGAAACGGAAAAGAACAGTCTGAACGAAAGAGTGGCGAAACTGAATGAAAAACTGTCCCTTTCGATCCGCCTGATCGAAAGTGAGAAAAGCCCGCTGAACATGATGGGCAAAGTGGTTTTGCGCGGAGAAGGTGTAAGTTCGTATTTCGTTCTGGCCGCCGATGACCGTGCCGGCATTGACGAAACACTCGGCTACGCAAGCTCCGACCTGGTGCTTTTCGCGCAGACGATCGGACTGAATACCTGGTGGATGGGCGGAACCTTCAACCGGAAATTCGTCAGCACTTTCGTCCCCGGTAAGAAAGTGGCCGGCATAGTTGCCGTGGGCCATGGAAAGACACAGGGTGTGCCGCATAAGAGTAAGTCACCGGATGCGGTCAGCAGTTACAGTGGCGAAGCTCCGGCGTGGTTCAAAGAAGGTGTGGATGCCGCTCTTCTTGCTCCGACTGCGTTAAACAGACAGTTGTTTACGATCAAGGGAGAGGGCAGGAAAGTCAGCCTCACCTACAAAAGCGGACCCATGTCCGATATCGATAAGGGGATCGTGAAACATCACTTCGAGCTCGGAGCCGGGAAAGAGAACTTCGATTGGGCGGAAGGTTAACGGTATGAGTTACGATCTGACATTCTTTAAGTACGGGATTCGACGCTTCTTGCGCAGACCGGGTTCGGGCTTGGATCGCGGAAAAACAAGCACACCTTCGATGCGGAAAGCACTCCATCCGTCTTCACGGTCTGTGGTGTTTTCGGGTGTCTCCTCTGTCCGGCACACGAGCGAGATCTCCTCGTCCGTCCGCCCGACAAAATAGAAGGAGGATGTGGCAGGAATGACCTTCACATCCGCCAATTTGCAAACCGTAAAATCATCACTTAGTTTTTTCAGGATCATTGCACTCTCCAGATTCTCATACAGGTTTCTTATGCCATTCGTATTCCGGATGTCTTTGGTAATACTCTTCCTTCACTTCATACATTCTGGCATCAGCCCGCTGCATGGCTTTTCGGATATCGTCCACTTCCTCGCTGTGACATGCGCCGACGGCGAAGTGTGCACGGTTCGGACGCTCACAGTTTTACGGATGCGCAGAGGATCCCGGCCTATCGAATAGACCAAAGCCGCGAGAAGACAGAAAACCGCTTCAAATATAAGAAAAGAGATCTGTGTGGTATATAGATCGATCATATGCTATCCTTCTCACTGTTCTCTATTTCTTGTTATATCGCGTGTTGGGCATCGAAGAAATCGCCGCTACTGAATATCGGGTGAATAAAGTATAATATTTTTGTGAACATGGTATGGTGAGAAGAGGAGGGTAGAGGAATTATGGCTGAGAATTCTGTTTTGGATGTACATTGCGCCACGTGTGGAGCGGCGGTACAGTTTAATATTCTGAAGCAGGTATATACCTGCAATTTCTGCGGAAGTGCCACACCGACAACACATGCGGTGGAGGAGAAGAAGGGCTTTCAGAAACTGAAGAAAGAAAACATGCTGAATAATCCGCCGACATATAAACTCCAATCCGGAACGTGCAACAGCTGCGGAGCAAAAGTGATTTTTCCGGAGAAGGAAGCGATGACGCAGTGTGCTTTCTGCGGAAAAAGCCTGGTCCGCAAAGATTATCTGAAAAACAACCACGCCCCGGAACTCCTGATACCGTTTGCTCTTGAAAAGAGCGAAGCCGAGACGCTTCTTTCCGACTGGTGCAAAAAGAATGCGGGTAAGAAAGAAGCAAGGATCCTGAAGGATCACATCTCTGAAATGAACGGCGTATATCTTCCCTATGAACTTGCCAGAGGTCCGGTAAAAGGCACGGTGAAGCGTAACAATACGATGCGGCAGCTCTCGATCCGCGGATTCGTGGAAGGTTCTTTTGTCAATGCTTCGCAAGGACTCGACAATCTTCTTCTTAATGAGGTGGAGCCTTTCGATCTTTCGGGAATACGTGAGATGGATTTCTCGTATCTGGCGGGAAGCACGGTCAAAGTCCGTGACCTTCCGGAAAAGATGGTGGATGCGCGTGTTGCCGATGAACTTAATTCCGATTATGAGAAACACCTGGTGAAGACCATGGAAACGAGGGCTTTCCGTGTTACTTCGAATACCGAAAACCTGATGCGTATGGAAGTGATCCTGCCGATTTATTATCTTTGTGTCGGAGAAGTGATCGCGGCCGTAAACGGGCAGACCGGAAAGGTTGCAGTCCGGGAAAGGAAGGACAGATTCCTTCTTCCATGGTGGATCAAACCGATCCTGGCTACACTGCTATTCGTAGGCGCCACTGCGCTGATCACGATCCTGGCAGGTGGCGGGGAATCCATGGCGCTTCTTCTGGCAGGCATACTGGGAATCTATTTCCTGGTCGTCACTTTTGCGATGTATTCTGATTATTCCTCGCCCAGATGGCGGCTGCGCCGGCGTGTCTTTACCACAAACGGCGGGCCGTATATCAGACAGGACGGGAAACTGGTGCAGTCTCCCACGCCCATCCCCGGCGGAGTGGACAAACCATTTTTTGTCGAGATCATCAACGGTGCACCGAAGATCGTTGAGATCAAGTATTCGGCAGCAAGCCGCATGATCTGGATGATTTTCCTGAGCGTCATTGCAATCCTGATCCCGTTTATCATGGTCATGGCCAGTCCCGGATCGGCTCTGGCCGGATTCGGCGCGATGCTCCTATGTATCACGGTTCCCGTCACACCGATCTATTTCATTAAATTCGGCCGCCTGAACATCTACGAGCATCCTTGGATCTACTACCGAAACGAACGCGGACAGCGCGTGCGGTACAAGGCGAAGAAGTGATATGTAAAGAATGACTTGAGAAGACTTCGTCTTATCTTGTAAAATATCAGTATCCGGAAGGGGAGGTACAAACCTATGGATCTGTCATCAACACCGCGTGGCGAGCGCATATATATCGGCTTTTTCGGCATGAGAAATGCAGGTAAGTCCAGTGTGGTCAACGCTTTTACCAATCAGGAACTCGCCATCGTTTCCGATGTAAAGGGAACGACGACGGATCCGGTTTATAAGGCCATGGAACTCCTTCCGTTAGGCCCGGTCATGATCGTGGACACGCCCGGTATCGACGATGAGGGTGAATTGGGTGCCCTTCGTGTGACCAAGTGCAAAGAGGTCATGGCGAAAGTCGACATCGCGATCCACGTGGTAGACGGCACGATCGGTCTTACTGATGGTGACCGTATGCTGAAGAAAATGTTCGAAGACAGAAATCTTCCCTACATCACGGTATATAACAAACTCGACCTTGTCCAGCAGCGCATCGGAAAAGGCCGCACGAAGGAAGTCGCCCAGGACAGTATCTGGGTGTCCGCTTCCGATAAGATCAACATCAACGATCTGAAAGAAATGGTCGGCCATCTGGTGGTCGATCCGACAAACGGCCGAAAGATCATCGCGGATCTGATCTCTGAGGGTGATATCGTGGTCCTGGTGACCCCAATCGATGAGGCCGCGCCAAAAGGACGATTGATCCTTCCGCAGCAGCAGACACTTCGAGATGTCCTGGACAGCAGCGCCATCGCGGTAGTTACGCAGGTCCCGGAACTTTCCCGGGTCCTGGAGTCTCTCGGCAAACCTCCGAAACTGGTCGTCACCGACAGCCAGGCCTTCAAGGAAGTCAATGCGATCGTTCCGCAGGAGATTCCGCTGACCTCTTTCTCTATGCTGTTTGCGCGCTACAAAGGTGACCTTGGTGAAGCAATTCTTTCTGCAAAAGCATTGGACACTCTCGATGATGGTGCCAAGATCTTGATCTCGGAGGGCTGTACGCATCACCGTCAGTGCAACGATATCGGCACCGTGAAACTTCCGAAGATGATTGAGAAGACGACGCAGAAGGACTTCCACTTTGAGTGGACTTCCGGCGATTCTTTCCCGGATAATCTTTCCGAGTTTGATCTCGTGATCCACTGCGGCGGCTGCATGCTTAACCCAAGAGAAATGATGCACCGTATCCGCATCTGCCAGAATGCCGGCGTGCCGATCACCAACTACGGCGTCATTCTCGCGCATATGCAGGGCATCCTCCCACGCGTCTCCGCACCGCTTCTCGGGAAGAACGGATAAATCTATTGGAGATTTCTTTGTAAGATTCGATCTCTTTTGCTGTTTATATAAGTGAAAGGAAAATCCCATGAAGGTAAAGCATCTATTGGGAACTCGAGTTTTGCGGAGGTGATTACCATGAAGGAAATGATGAAAAACAACAAGATCCGAAAGGCGTTACTAATTGCGAGCGCAATTGCTGTAACCTGCTCCTGCTTCGGCTGCACCGGAAAAACAAAAACCACGACTACGCCATACACATCTTCGCCGTTGGCTTTATCGCAGGACGAACCTGCCGAAACGAACGACTTATACTCTCGCGCAGAAGGAACATCTTCGGGAGAGTATCAAGATGTGCTGTACATTCCTACCACTGATGCGGACGGACACGGCCCGACGGGAGTGGTGGGCGTGATCACCCCCGCACAGATCATGGTCAATGGAAAGATCTACAAATACCAGTACGACGGCATGAAATATCTGCCCGACGGCTTCGAGGAAATCGGCAAGATACTCCAAGTGAACGACTTTAAAAAACCGGAGAAAGACTTTTTCGCAGCCGGCCCGGATCTGCGTCTGCGCTCCGGTCAACCTGTCTATGCATCCAAAGACAACGAAAAACGGGTCGTCATCCTTTGCGAAGACGGCTACTATTTCCTGACTTGCGATTGAGGTTTATTTATCGTCCGAGTCTTTCTTGTCTTTCAGTGATCCCAGAAGTGAAGTACGAGACGCTTTTTGAAACATCTTTTCAGTAACGCTCGTGAAATTCGCTTTCGTTACTACTCCAGGATTTTCTTTCTCGTATTTTGTAAGTAAAGATCGGGTTTCTTTTTCGTCAGTAGTTACTTCGCTGAAAAGTTGAGTGAAGTTCCCATTTTTCATGACATTTTCCAAGAAAACAATGGACGTTTCCGGGAGAACTTCCCAACTGCCGTAAAGATTACAAACTGCATCATGAATCATTTCTTTTGTCAAAGGACAACCTTTTTGCTCATGATCAGCCAATATGCCGAGTACGTCAGACAAATCATGCTTGTACAGCCGACCAGCTCGAAGCTTCATTGCGACAAGATACTCTGCAGAAATGGTCCGAATAGTTACAAGATTAGAGTAGGTTCTGTAGTATTTGGAAAACTCAAGAACTTTGGGAGTATAAGATTCTGTATTTGTAAAATCCGAATTCAGCCAGCCGTCCGGAAGATCGTACTGATCCCTGACATGATTGATGGCATCACGCATACCGGAAGCAGCAAGTATTAGTGCATCTATGTCTGTAGTCATATCTCTGAAGCCATAGTTCAAAAGAACAGATGCTCCGCCTATCAGAACCAATTCGGCAGGCATACCTTTTCCTACCAGTTTCCGATACTCCTTAGCCACAGCTTTCAGATATTCATCAAGGTTTTCTTTGGTGAATTCAAATGGTTTATCAGATGACATTTCTTACCTCGCTTTCCACAATGTTGAATCTCATGAACTCGGGAATAGCGGACTCTTCGGCGCGCTTCAGTACTGATTTATCATTCGAAGAGGCGGCCAGAGCACGGAGACTTTCAGGATAAAGCGTTTTCTTCAAGGAGCACTGACGTAGATCATCGTAGTCTTCACATAGTGGAATGTCATTTTCTTTGCTGATGTAATCCAGCATTGCCAGAAGGTACAGACTCTCCGGATACCATTGCCGCTCATAAAAGACCCGGATATTGTTGCTGCCCAGCAAATCAACAACAAAGTCTACGTCACCTAATTCCTTGAGTTGATGGCACACATTACTCTTGAAGTTTTCGAATTGAGGTCGCTTGACCATATAGGGTTCCAGTAGTTCTTCCATAGGGACGCCCAAAGCCTTTGCGAGATGATAGACAGTCTCAACACTACAGTTTATTAGCAATACCTTGCCATTACACAATTCATTTACTGTTGTGTACGGAATCCCGCTGATTTTGGAAAGCCGATATACGCTCATATTCTTATTTTTTAACATGTCCCGAATTGTCATGATCTTCACCTGCCTTGTGAATATTATAACGGTATACCGTTATAATGGCAATATAAAAAATCCACTTCGATTAATGAAGTGGAAGAAAATGAAAAAGCATGTTGTAAAGAGAAGAAGTGATTCCAAGACCAGGGAAAAGTTTTCCTCAGCCTTCCTCGGCCAGCTTGGAATCCAGTTCCTGTTCACGCGCCTGACGCTCACGGATGGTCTTTTCGATCATCATGTCCTTAACCTTCATGAGACGTGTCGTGGCGGAACGTTCGCTCTCATCGAGCTTCATGGTGATGTAGCGGATCTTTTCCTCGTAATCCGGGATCATGACGTGCTCAAGAGCATTAACACGACGACGCGTTTTCTCGATTTCAGATGCCATGAGCTGACACTTTTTCTCGATCTCGGCCAGCGCAATGAGGTCCGGCATGATGTCCGACAAAGCCAGGATCGCGTCATCGAGATCGATCGGTGTGAAAGAATAACCATACGAATAAATGTCGCCTTCATCTGCGGTTTTGTACTGTGCCTTAAATACCGGCACCTTGACGCTCATGACGTTCTTTTCGGACACTTCCAGAGACATGCTCTGCTTGTGGTACATCATGGCTACGGAGATCGCCTGGTTCGACATCAGGGAACGGGCGACGGACATGTGCTGATTGGCAACTTCAAGTTTCGCTTCCACCTCACGGCGTACACGCTTATTCTCACGGACGGCTTCAAGGAACTGACGCATGAGTTCATCACGCTTGTCCTTCAGGAGCTTATGTCCGCGGCGCGCAGTAATCAAACGCTTCTTCAAGCGAGTGAGTTCCATTCTGGTTGGATTTACATTAGCGGTTGCCATTCTTTCAGATCACTTTCTTATTTCTCGTCGTAGTACTTATCGAGGAGCTTGTCGCTGATACGCTTGTGCTCGGATCTCGGGAGGATGCGCAGCAGCTTCCAGCCAAGGTCGAGTGTTTCCTCGATATCTCTGTCCTTATTAAAGCCCTGGGATACATATTCTTTCTCGAACGCATCGGAGAACTTCGCGTAGAGCTTATCCATATCAGTAAGAGCAGCTTCACCAAGGATGACCATGAGTTCTTTTGCCTCTTTACCACGGGCATAGGCAGAGAAGAGCTGGTTCATGGTGTTACTGTGGTCTTCACGTGTCTTGCCTTCGCCGATACCCTTATCCTTGAGACGGGAAAGGGAAGGGAGAACGTCGATCGGCGGCATAACGCCCTTACGGTAGAGGTCACGGGAGAGGATGATCTGTCCCTCAGTGATGTATCCGGTAAGGTCCGGGATCGGGTGCGTCTTATCGTCCTCAGGCATGGTCAGGATCGGGATCATGGTAATGGAACCGGTCTTGCCCTTCTGACGGCCGGCTCTTTCATAAAGAGAAGCCAGGTCGGTGTACATGTAACCCGGATAACCACGACGGCCCGGTACTTCTTTACGTGCGGCGGAAACCTCACGGAGGGCATCGGCGTAGTTCGTGATATCCGTCAGGATGACCAGTACGTGCATGTCGAGTTCGAATGCCAGATATTCCGCAGCGGTCAGCGCCATACGCGGTGTCGCGATACGTTCAACAGCCGGGTCGTTAGCAAGGTTGATAAAAAGAACGGTACGGTCGATCGCGCCTGTCTCACGGAAACTGTCCATGAAGAAGTTCGCTTCCTCGAACGTGATACCGATAGCGGCAAAAACAACGGCGAAGTTCTCGTCGGTACCGCGTACCTTTGCCTGACGGGCGATCTGCGCCGCGAGGTTGGCGTGCGGAAGACCGGAAGCCGAGAAGATCGGGAGCTTCTGACCACGAACCAGTGTGTTCAGACCATCGATGGCGGAAACGCCGGTCTGGATAAACTCATTCGGGAAGTTTCTGGCTGCCGGGTTCATCGGGAGACCGTTAACGTCCATGCGCTTTTCCGGGATGATCTCCGGGCCATCGTCGATCGGACGACCGAGTCCGTCAAATACACGGCCCAGCATATCCTTACTTACCGGAAGCTCCATCTGCTTGCCGGAGAATCTTACTTTACTGTCTGCCAGGTTGATACCGGCGCCGCTCTCAAAGAGCTGGACCAGGGCATTGCTGCCATCGATCTCGAGAACACGGCAACGACGCTTCTCACCATTGGCGAGCTCGATCTCACCGAGTTCGTTATAGCTGACGTCCGAGACGCCACGGACCATCATCAACGGTCCGGCAACTTCCGATATGGTACGGTATTCTTTTGCCATGTCTTATTCCTCCTCACTAAACAGCTCGGAAAGTTCAAAAGCGAGCTGCGCGCCGATGGAGATGAATTCATTCTCCGCATCGTCTTCAGCAATGTACTTGAAACGTCCGATCTTTTCACGGACAGGAAGGGCAACCAGAGCTTCGATATCTGCGCCCATTTCCAGTGCGCCGGTAGCCTTGTCGTAGTAATCCAGGATCAGCTTCATCATGTAATCCTGCTTCTTCAACGAAGTATGGGTATCGACCTCGTGGAAAGCCAGCTGGTGCAGGAAGTCCTCACGAATGGATCTTGCTACTTCCATCTTCAGACGGTCAGTAGAAGAGAGGGCGTCCATACCAACGAGTTTTACGATTTCCTCGAGCTCGGCTTCTTCCTGCAGGATGAGCATCATGCGGGCACGATTGGCGTTCCACTCAGGAGAAACGTTCTCGTCGAACCAGCCTGCGAGAGAATCGGTATAAAGCGAATAACTTGTGAGCCAGTTGATGGCCGGGAAGTGACGCTTATAAGCAAGACCTGCATCCAAGCCCCAGAATACCTTAACGATACGAAGGGTCGCCTGGGATACCGGCTCGGAAATATCACCACCCGGAGGAGATACGGCACCGATCGCGGAAAGGGAACCTTCCAGACCTTCGGAACCAAGTGTCGTTACACGGCCGGCACGCTCATAGAACTGCGCCAGACGGGAACCGAGGTATGCCGGGTAACCTTCTTCACCAGGCATCTCTTCGAGACGGCCGGACATTTCACGGAGCGCCTCCGCCCAACGGGAAGTAGAGTCTGCCATGAGGGCTACGGAGTAACCCATGTCACGGAAATATTCAGCAATCGTAATACCTGTATAAATGGAAGCCTCACGAGCTGCAACAGGCATATCCGAAGTATTCGCGATGAGCACGGTACGCTTCATCAAGCTCTCTCCGGTGTACGGGTCGATGAGTTCCGGGAACTCATTCAAAACGTCGGTCATCTCGTTACCACGCTCACCACAGCCGATGTAAACAACGATGTCGGCCTGCGCCCACTTCGCGAGCTGGTGCTGGGTAACCGTCTTTCCTGATCCAAAAGGACCCGGGATGGCAGCTACACCGCCTTTGGCGATCGGGAACATGCAGTCGATAACACGCTGTCCGGTAACAAGCGGCATCGTCGGGGCATGCTTCTTGACATATGGACGGCCTTTACGTACCGGCCAGCGCTGATAAAGCATCAGCGGGATCTCTTCGCCCTTATCTGTCTTAATGGAGCCTACCGGATCCTCAAGTTTATATTCACCACTCTTAATGGAAACGATCGTGCCGTTCACTCCCGGAGGTACCAGGATCTTATGCTTAACGGTCTCGGTCTCCTGCACGATACCGATCGTATCGCCTTCTACGACCTGATCACCATTGTTCTTGGTCGCTTCGAATTTCCAAACGGCGTCACGCGAAAGGGAAGGAACTTCGATACCACGGGAGAGGTTATTTCCGATCTTCTCCATAATGGATTCCAGCGGTCTCTGGATACCGTCGAAGATACCACCGATCAGGCCGGGTCCCAATTCAACGGAAAGCGGAAGTCCTGTTGATTCTACCGGCTCGCCGGCTTTCAATCCTGCGGTTTCCTCGTAGACCTGAATGGAAGCACGGTCGCCGTGCATCTCGATGATCTCGCCGATCAGACGCTCGTTACTTACACGTACCACGTCGAAAAGGTTTGCATCACGCATGCCTTCTGCAATTACCAATGGTCCGGAGACCTTGACGATCGATCCCTTACTCATGTTCTTCGCTCCTTTAATGCTTACTGTTCTTTCAAAATATCGCTTCCGACTGCTTTTTCTACCGATTTGGAAATGGCCTTCATGCCCATTCCTTCGTTTCCGGTCACGCCCGGGATCGGCAGGATCACAGGAAGCGGTTTGTCGCTGTATTTATCTATCTCTGTTTCCAGTTTCTTGGCCAGCGATTCCGTGATCAGAATAACGGCATATTCGCCCTGCGCCAGATTGTGCAGCGTGGTCGCCGGATTATCCATACGGTCCAAAGGAAAGATATCCAGTCCGATGGAAGCAAAGCCGTATATACTGTCTCTATCGCCCATGGCGGCAATCTTACTCATACAGCCTCCTTAATCTCTTCGCAACCACGTCCAGCGGCAGATCGTTCTGCTTCGCGGCCATGATGATCCTAACATTTCTGACCTCAGCTTCTTTTCCCAGATAGAAACCGATGAGCGGTTCCGGTCCGAGAGGACTGTGCCGGGTCGGCAGAAGAAGAGAGATCATCTTATCGTCTACCCACTTTTCGAAGTCCGCCGGGGAAGAGGACAAATATTTAGTCCCCGAACTGTAGGGCGTCGAATCGAGGTAGGAAAGAAGATCCTCCATTTTCTTTTCGGAATTCGCGCACGCCACGAGTTTCTCCTTCGAAACCGTCGTGCATCCGTTCGAAAGCGCCCGCTCCAGGAAGTCGGCATCTTTTCCCGTCTTGATGGCGCGGAATGCTGTCTTGATATTTGTTGTTGCAGTATAGATCTCCATTTCTTCTTTCAGAAGATCAACACCGGTGGCCTTTGCCGCCTTGGAGATCTCGTCGAGACACTTTCTGTCAATGTCAATGTCCGCCAGCTGTCCGTCACCGGTACGTACCAGAAGATCATAGACTTCCGGTCCGAGTGAGGAGAAAGGCTCAGGGAGTTTCCCGAAATCGTGGGTCTCAATAGCCTCCTTCATGAGCTGCGGATCGATATTACTCGGAGTCACGAAGTGAGAATCGACATCAAAATCACTCAGCAGGCACTTGATGCCGGCCTTGAGATTGTGGTAGTCGTTCCGAAGGATCAAAACAGAGAAGATGTTCGGATCCGGCGCGGATTCTTTGACCCACGACCAGGCACGCTTCATCTCGTTATCCAGGATTTTCCCGCTGTCACGGGTATCATCCGGCATCGGCCAGCCGCGGTCCGCAAGCATCGTTACCACCGCGTCATAAGACAGCGCAGTCAGAAGCTTGTCCATGTCACTCTTGGTAAAGAACGACTTTTCATAGACATGCGCTCCGGAAACGGAATATGCATATTTTGAAACAGCTGGTCCCATGACCTTCGTTATCCTTTCATATAAAAGTAGTGTCTTGGCTTATTACTTATTTCTTCGCAAAAAGCACTTGATTGATCGTGTCGCGGATCTCATTTTCTTTATCCGCAACAATGGCATCGATCGTCCCGTTGTATTCATAATCTCCACAGATCAGGATACAACCGGCTTCGAAATCGCCCGTCCTGTCGGAAAGCTTGATGGTCGAGTTCGTCTCCTTGGAGAGTTCTTCGAGAAAAGAACCCGGGAGATCTTTCTTATCGGCTTCGGACAGGATCAGTTCGCCGTCGGCGCCTTCACTGTTGGCAAGAACGAAACTCTTGACCATAGCAAGGCGCTCTGCGGATGGGAGACTGCGGATACGCTTTTTCGCTTCGGCGATGATCTCATCGATCATGGCGACGCGCTCAGTGAGAATACGGCGCTGGGATTTAGTGTTCTGCGTCGCACGCTGCTGCTTGGCCTGGGATGCAATGATTGCTTCCGCCTCTTTCAGCATACGGGCTTCTTCTTCTTTCGCCTGCGCTTTTTTCTTTTCGATCAGCTTTCCGGCATCTTCCTCCGCACGGACAACACGTGCATCCGCGCTTTCTCTCGCATCCTTAAGAATGCGGTCGATGATGGAATCTATACCTGCCATATCTGCTCCTTCAATTACAGTCCAAGACTATTTACGTTCATGACCATCAGAAGAGATGTAACCAGACTCAGAAGAGCATAGAGCTCAACGAGGGAAGCAGAAGTAACTGCTTTACCGGAATCCTGAGGTCTCTTGGAAATGAGGTTTACACCTGTAAGAGCAACGCGTGCCTGGAACAAAGCGGAGATCAAACCTCCGACAGCCATCGGCAGACAAGCGATCAGATAGAGAAGACCTGTAGACAATGTAGTAACAGGTGTTCCCCCGAGAATACCGATCTGTGTCAGTGTCAGGATGGCGATAACCAGTCCGTACAGACCCTGAGAACCAGGGAGAAGCATGAGGATCAGAAGCTTACTGAACTTGCTTGAATCCTCTGCGATGACCGGAGAGGAAGCCTCTGCCACCATACCTACGCCTTTGGACGAGCCGATACAATTTGTCGTAACTGCCAGTCCTGCTCCTAATAATGCCAGTAACATGCCCCAATTCATTTAATTGTCCTCCTTAATTTTGAAGTGTTTGGTGTTACCAGTAAAGGGGTGGAACATAATTCCGCCGCCATCGTAGAACTTCGCGAAAAATTCTACATACTGAAGTCTATTAACATGAACATAAGCGCCGAGAGCACTGATGCCCAGATTAATCGCATGGAAGAACAGGAATACGAAGATGAAGATAAGAAGCTTCACGATTCCTGATCCGAAGAGTGTGCCGATCATGTTGGCAACACTTCCGATGATACCCGTAACCAGGCCAAGAGCCATCAGACGGGAATAAGAAAGAAGATCACTGAAATAACCCGTGACGCCGTAGATCGTGCCTACACCGCCGATGATCTTTCCGACGATTCCCTTTGCTTTTCTGCCGCCGGTAAGAACCAGACCGGCTACGCCCGCCAGGGCTACATATTTACCGATGTCCGCAAGCGGAACGGAATCCGGGATCGTAACCGGAGCCATCATCGGCGCTACCATCGGGAAAAGAAGGATCGCAAGTCCGGCAAATGTCAGATGCCAGAAGCCACAATCACAGATCGCACCGACTTTGTCGCCGTTCTTCCACATTCTGTAGAAGTTGGCACCCAGACCGATGCAGATATGCAGGAATCCCAGGATAAAGCTCAGTATCAGGAGCTTCATCGGGTCTTTACTCGGATCGAACCAGATTGGGGGCAGCCAGCGGGAACCATCGAAGAAATTTTCGGAAACAACGCCGATCAAATCTCCGAAGAAACTGCCGTACATGAATCCCCAGAATGTTGTTGCCAGACCGCAATAGAAGAACTTCATCATGTTCTTCTTAGTGTTGCCTTCCGGCTTTCTCTTTTTCAGAACGAAAAGGGTACCCAGGCAAAGAAGGATACCGTAACCGGCATCAGAAAGCATCATGCCGAAGAAGAAATAGTAGAAGAAACTCATGACCGGATTCGGGTCGATGTCCGTCTTGCTCGGTGCGCTATAGGACTCAACGATATCTTCTACCGGTGAAACAAAAGCATTGTTTTTAAACTTAGCGGGAACTTCTTCGTCTTCCAGAGGATCTCTCGTCTCAACGAAAAGATCGAAGTTGGACTCCAGTGCTTTTACCACTTTATCGCAATCCTCTGCGGCAACGAAACCATCCAAGATAAATGTCTTCTTTGAGAAGAGAAGACTGCCGAGCATCTCATATTTATCCTTTCTCATGATCAGATAATCGGAAAGGAAATAAAGATCATCCAGTATCTCTGCGTAATCCTGGAGCTTCGCACGGGATTCTTCGATCGTCGTGTTGGCTTCCTCCATGCGCTTCTTCAAACGTCCGATACGGACTTCCGGCGGATGCTTGGTCGGGTCTGCCGGAGCGGTGAAAGACATGCGGCGCAGTGTATTCATTACATCCTGATAGTCTTTCTTATGTACGATAAAGCAGGCACATGTCTGATCAGAAGCGGCGGAAACGATCTCGGTGTAAAATTCCGGAAATTCCAGTTTTTCCGGCTCGAACTCTTTGCCGCTCAGGACGGCCTCGCTCTGCTTCATGGCAGCATACTGCGTAGTAAATGCATCATGGAAGGATGCTTCTGTATAGGTATCCGGGAAATTACCGACGATACAGGTGGTCTTGGAAGAACCGGTGTACTGCATCGGTATATCGAGTTTCTCCCAGGGAAGGATCGCATCGAGCTGATGGCGGGTATGTGTATAGACTGTTTTTTCAGAAGAAATCTTACGGTCCAGAGCTTCGATGTCATAGACGAACTTCATGGTCTCATCGATTCTTTCTGCGCGCTCGGAAAACTCCTCCGCCGTCATTTCCTGACGACCGGCAAATCCGGAAAGGAAAGGCTTCTTTTCTTTGGAATATCCTTCTACCAGAGAGATGGCGTGATCAACAGTCTGGGCAGATTTCTCAAGCTGGACCAGACTTGTTTTCGACGGGAATAAAGCCAGATCATCGGTTACGTCCTGCTCATAGCGTTCGGTAACGTCTACGGTCCCCAGACGCTGAAGAAGCTCTACGATGTTCTTCGCGTCCTTCTGCAGGGCGATGACCTCTATGTGTTTCATCGGAAGGATAGCCATGCGCAATTACCTTCCCATCAGAATATTCATTGCTGCGGCAATCGCTGCCTCACGGTTTGGTTCCGCATCATCACGGAGTTTCTCCGCCGCTTTTTCCGCAGCATCGTTGCTGGCCTGTTCCTCGTCAGAACCGTCAGTCTTATGCTTCTCATATAAGTCGGCGACTTTTTTTCTTGCTGCGGAGAGGGCTTCCTGGTATTCGTTCTGGGCTTTCTTCTGAGCCTGGGCCAGGATCTCATCTGCCTTGGCACGGCCTTCTGCTTCGATATCTGCTGATTTTTTCTCTGCTTCGATGATACGGTTGACTTGTTCCGATGCCATATACCCTGACTGCCCCTTTCGAAAACCATAATCCCCTATTATGTGATTATGAAAATCATTGTTCCTATTTTCACATATCAACACATAGAAATCAAGTGGTGATTTGTGCAAAGTGTTCAAAATTTGAAAAGATAGAAAGTTGACCCTCTGGAGGACCAAAAGGACATGAGAATGACAGCGGAAAACGCAAAATATGGTAAGATAGAGCGCGGAAGCGCAGATTAACCATTTTTTTATAATTGCTTAGCGAATCCTTGGAAAAAGAACTATAGAATGACTATCGTGATAACACCTATGGGAGGAAATATTATGTTGAAGATTGAACACCTTACTAAGACTTACCCGGGAGGAAAAATCGGAGTTTCAGACCTGTCACTGGAAGTAAAGGCAGGCGAAATCTACGGTTTCATCGGCCATAACGGCGCGGGAAAGACGACTACGATCAAAGCCATCGTCGGACTTCATACTTTTGAACAGGGAACCGTCCTGATCGATGGGATCTCTGTTACCTCAGATCCTCTCCGCGCTAAGAGCATAACCGCTTATATCCCGGATAACCCGGAGCTTTATGACAACCTTTCCGGTATGCAGTTTCTGAACTTTGTCGGTGATATCTTCCGTGTTCCTAAGAATGTGAGAAAAGAGCGTGTTGAGAGATACGCGACCGAACTGGAACTGCGTGATGCTTTAAATAATCAGGTTTCCTCGTATTCCCATGGTATGAAACAAAAACTGGCGATCATCGCGGCATTCATGCATGAGCCGAAGCTTCTTGTCATGGATGAGCCTTTTGTAGGACTCGATCCAAAGGCGGCTTTTACAGTTAAGAACATGATGCGTGAGTTCTGTAACAAAGGCTCGGCGATCTTCTTCTCGACCCATGTTCTGGAAGTGGCAGAGAAACTCTGCGACAAGATCGCGATCATCAAAGACGGACGCCTGATCGCATCCGGCACGATGGAAGAGGTAAAGGGTAATGCTTCTCTCGAAGAAGTCTTCCTTGAGGTTACAGAGGAGGCCAATTAATATGCGTACTTTAAGAATCCTGCTCCGCACCAATTTTCTGGAATTGGTCGGTTCGTTCCGCAAGAAAGGAAAGACCAGCGTTATAGCAGCAGCCTGCACGCTCATTGTTCTGGGATTGTTCCTGATCGGTATGTTCGGCATCATTGGTGCTTCGACCGCGTTTATCCTGGTGGAAAAAGGACTGGCCGAATTTTCTATCTATATTTCCTTAGCTCTTGGTTTCATCGTGGCACTGATGTTCGGTGTGACGAATTCCACCCGTGATGCGAAGGGCAATGATACGGATATGCTCCTTTCCATGCCGATTCCGAAATCCCATATCGTTATCTCAAAACTTCTCGGCATGTACCTTCTGGATGTACTCTGCACGCTGGTACTTCTTTTCCCGTCCATGCTGATCGTGGTCCTGGTCGGAGGCGAGTCACCGCTTCTTATTTTGAGAGGTTTATTATTCGGACTTCTGATCCCGGCGATCCCGCTTTTTATCTCACTGATCATCAGTGCAGTCATTTCTGCTTTGAAGAGACTGACCAAGTTCGGTCAGATGTTCTCCGTAATGGTTTCGATCCTGGTCGTGATCCTGTATATGTTCGTCGTTCCGAACATGACCTCTTTTGCAGACAGCCTGGAAGCCTCAACGGCCGAAGCACTTGAGATGATGCAACAGATCCCGCCGCTTTACTGGCTGACGGAAGCAATCTACAGCGGCGACCTTCTCTGTGTACTGCTTTCTCTTCTGATCACCCTCGTTCCTCTGGGATTGGCAATATGGATTCACGCCCGTTCCCTCAGCGGCATCAAGATGCAGGCGGATAATTCGAAGAAGGAGAGAGTCTATCGCTCTTCCAGCGCGCGGAAAGCGGCGTTCCGGATGGAGTTTTCCAGATATTTCTCTTCTGCAAACTGGGTCATGAATACGGCCTTTGGAGTAGTGATCCTCCTGCTTGGCGTCGGCTATGTTGCCGTGAAGGGTGTAGACGGACTGTCTGTCTTTTCTGAAATCACGGTAGATGGAAAGAGCGTTGTCGATGTTTTGAATCCGGTTGCCTGGGTTGCGATCGCGGCCTGCGTAATGAATTTCTTCGGCATGATGACCTACACTACTCCTGCTTCGGTCTCGATTGAAGGCAAGCGTATCTGGATCTCCAAGACGCTCCCGATCGCAACACGTGATATTTTAAATGCGAAGATCATGGTCAGCCTTCTGATTTATCAGCCATTTGCTTTGCTCAGCAGCATCGTCCTGGGCATCCGCCTGGAATGCAATCCACTCCATATCATTATCCTGTACCTTATCTCCGGTCTGTTCCAGCTTCTGGCTTCCTTGATCGGTCTGATCTTCGGATTGATTTTCGTAAAGCTTGACTGGAAGAATGAAGCACAGGTCATCAAGAGCGGGTTTGCCATGACCCTCACGATCTTCTCCTGCATGGGACTTGGACTGATCACCTCTGCTTTCTGCGTATTTGCCGTTATCCTGAGAGAACAGCAGATGCTCGCGACACTGATCCTTCTTGGCGAGATCGTCTTGCTGGCAGGACTAAGTGCAGGCGCATATGCTATAATTACTCACTACGGGGTCAGAAAATACGAATCACTGAACGGCTGACTCCAGTTTGAGGAGTAAAACAACAATGGACCTTTTTCATCGGGCGCAAGTTCCCGCGGAACGAAACCTGACATGGATCAAACCATTCGATGCACGGATGGATGAGATCCTGCGGCTTCGGGACAAAGCGGAGAGTGCTCCAAAAGAGATGAAGAAGGTCTTTTTGTCTGCGTGGGCAGAACTGGCCGAAGAAGTGAAGAAACACCAGAAGACGGCATCTTCAATCGTGGAGTCAGGACTTCCGCTTCAGGTCTACTATAACGTCGTCCTGCAAAGTGAAGTCGGCACGGCCAATATCGATTTTCTGATCCTTTCCGACGATTTTGTCGTGGTGGTCCTTCATAAAGGAAAAGAGCATATTGAGTGGGATCAGTATGATACAAGATTTGCCAAGGTCCCGCTTGGAAAGAATACTTCCATTGCCGAAGATTATTCCTGCATCGTCAGTGACATCCTTCTTGATTCGAAAGGCGTTCCGCAAAAAGAACTCTACCGTGTCGTGCCGGTCCTGATCGATCCGGAGGAAGATGCGATGAGCGCAAAATGCCGTCCGGTCGGAAGGAGTCTTCTTTACCCGGATATATCCGCATGCCTGACCGTGCACCCGGATGCTTTTACCGAATGGCTGATGTTGAATTGCGCTACCGCGGCCGTTCCTTTTTTCAATGAAAAACGACTGGACAAGATCCTTTCCTGGATCGGTGAATCAATCGTATCCTGATTACGTATTCTGGATAAATATCAAACGCTTTTGTCGGGAAATGCCCGAAACTCGGCCTTTGTTCACAAATCAGACATGGATTATTCGTAAAAATGCCCGTTTGTTTTTCTGATTTCTGTAAATTGTTCAAATTTCTTCTTCATAATGTGTACAAGAGGTTTTTCAGATGGGAATGAGGAAACCTACCAATGATCCCAAGGAGGGGAGGCGAAGAGGATGACTCAGTATTTAGTTACAGGCGCAACAGGTCAGATCGGCAATACCATTGTCAGAATGCTACTCGATAACCAGAAGAAGGTCCGTGTCCTTGTGGCACCGGATGAGGATACCACTCCATTGGCAGGACTTCCTGTGGAAGTTTCTTATGGTGACATCCTTGTAAAAGATTCCATGAAGGATTTCTTCGATCTGGAGGATCCGCGTGATGCGATCCTGATCCATGCGCAGGAAAGAAACGTGATTTCGGAAAAGACGGACTTGATGGTACGTCGTGTGAATGTACATGGTACGATGAATATCACAGATACCTGCGTAAAGAAAAAAATCGGTAAGCTGATCTATATCGGCTCGGCCAGAGCGATTCCGCTCACCAATCAGTCAGAGCCGGTAAAAGAAGTGAAGTTCTTCGACAGAAACCGCGTTGTGGGAGACTATGCGAAATCAAAAGCAGAGGCAACGCAGTATATCCTCGATAAAGTTTCACTGAATGGTTTGAATGCCGTTATTCTGCTCCCATCGCTCGTACTGGGTCCTTTTGAATACGGAAACTCGGACATCATCAGTCTGATCCGTGATTATCTCTCCGGCGATCTGAAAGTTACGATCCCGGGAGGTGGCGATTTTACCGATGTGCGCGATGTCGCCGCCGGTGTACTCGAAGCTGCTGAACATAGTGAGAAGGGTAACTGCTATATCCTTTCGAACTCCTACATGAGTACTCAGGATTTCCTGCACAGCCTGCATGAGATCACGGGAAGGGAAGAAGTCACCAAGACTGTTCCGAACTGGCTCCTGAGCGGCAAGGGTATCGCCCAGCTTTATTACAAGATCACGAAGAAAGAGAATCCGAAAGACAAATTTGGTCCCTTCACTTCGCCAGAACCTCTTTATGCAAGTGAACGTGCAAGCAATGATCTGCATTACAATCCGAGAGACCTTCGGGCTTCTCTGGAAGACACGGTCACATGGGTAGAGAACAACAAACCCATCGAAAGTAAAATTGAACAATCCTCAGACAAAGGAAAGAACGGAAAGAAAGCCAGCAACGGCTGAAACAAGATTTTTTACCCCCGATTAATCCTCTACTTCCTTGTTCCTGGAGGCTGTGCCCGAGATACTGTGGTGCAGCCTCAACTTTTTGTATAGGTTTCTTTGAAAATTCGTGAAAAGTCATGCAGAAAAATAGCGAAAATCGGGAGAATAGTTACTCGAAATGTGATATAGTAATTGAGTATAAAAATGCCTGTTTCGCATGAAAGGAAGTATTCTTTATGGGAAAGACCGCGATGTTGGTAGTAGATATGCAAAATGCTCTGATTCTGGAGCATCCTTTTGATGAGAAGCGTCTGATCAAGACGATCTCCCAGATGGAGGGAATCTGTAGGGAAAGAGGCATTGAGGTGATCTTTATCCGCCATGAAGATAATACGCTGGTGCGGGGAGAGAATGGTTTTGAGATCTATTCCCAGGTGGCACCGAAGAATGGCGAGAAGATCTTCGACAAAAAATACAACAGTGCTTTTCGAGGAACAGGATTAAGAGAATATCTGGAAGAAAAGGGTGTGACCAAGTTGATCGTCACAGGCATGCAGACGGATTTCTGCGTGGATGCAACGATCAAGGTGGCTTTTGAATACGGATATGAGGTGATCGTACCGCGTGGCGGACACACGACTTTCGACAACCGCTATCTTTCGGGCGAAGAGCTTTACCATTACTATAGTTACGAAATCTGGAATCACCGCTATGCGCAGGTGATGACGGTAGACCATATCGAGGAGTGCCTATGAAATCTCAGTTTTTTACCTATGACCAGGCTACTTGGCCACGTGCGCAGCATTTTCACTATTATGCGAAGATGTTCCCGTACAATATCTCTTTGAACCGGAAGATCGATGTCACGGATCTTCTGCCGGCGCTGGAAAAGAAGGGATACCGGCAGGACTGTGTGTTCTACTACATGGTCACCCGGGCCATCAACAACCAGGGTGAGTTGAGTGTCGCCTACAAGGACGGCCAGATCGGCTGGTGGAACTACCTGAATCCGGCATATCCGGTTTTCCATGAAGACGATGAGACCAGTACGATCCTCTGGACCGAGTACGATGAAGACTTCACCGTGTTTAATGAGAAGTTCCTTGCGGATCTGGAGAAGTACGGAAACAGCAAGGGTGTCTTTGCTCTTAAAGGCATGCCGCCGACGAACAGCTATAATGTATGCTTTAATCCGTGGTTTTCTTTTGATGGTTTTTCTGTTGATCTTCACGACATGAAGGATTATTTCTTCCCGACTGTCGATATGTGCAAGGTCGTGGAAGAGAACGGAAGAAAGTATCTTCCAATTGCCATCACGGTTCATAGGGCGGCAACAGATCTGATCCACCTGAAGAAATTCTTCGACGATATCGAGAGTTATTTTTCGATGTTTATTGACGGCTGAGAAGAGCGCCAAAGGGAGTACTACATGACTGTTAGAGAACTGCAAGATGCGATCATAAAAGAGAAAAAGGAGCGCGGGATCTGTATCCTGGCGCACGCGTACCAGCGTCATGACATCTGGGAAGTCGCCGATTTTATCGGCGATTCTTTCGGTCTTTCGCAGGAAGCGGCCAAAGTTCCGCAGGATAAGGTGATCATGTGCGGTGTACGCTTTATGGCGGAGACCGTGAAGACGCTGTCTCCTCAGAAAACGGTCTATCTGGCGAACGGCACAGCAGGCTGCCCGATGGCGGAACAGCTGGACCCGGAGATGCTCAGTGCTTTGAAAAAAGAATATCCGGACCACACTGTCGTGGCCTATATCAATACCACTGCAGAACTGAAGACCCAGTGCGATGTCTGTGTTACTTCGTCATCGGCAGTGAAGATCATCCGCAATATCGATAACGATAAGATCCTTTTCGTACCGGACTGCAACCTCGGTGACTGGATCGCCAAGCAGGTGCCGGAAAAGAAACTGCAGCTGATCCACGGCGGATGCCCGACACATCTGCGTTTTACTTTGCGCGATATCGAGGCTGCCCGTGCGGCACATCCAGGTGCGCAGATCCTGATGCATCCGGAAAGTCGTCCGGAGATCGTGGCAGAAGCGGACTTCGTGGGAAGCACCACGGAGATCATGAGTTATGCAAAAAAGAGCGAGGGCAAAGAGTTTGTCATCGCGACCGAAAACAGTATCGTCGAGCACCTGCAGTTTGACTGCCCGGACAAGAGCTTCTATGCACTGTCCAAGGATTGTGTGTGCCACAACATGCAGGCCACGACACTGGTGGATGTTTACCGAACCGTGATGGGCATCGGCGGCGAAGAGATCATCATGAGCGACGAACTGATCACTTCTTCCAGAAGATGCATCGATGAGATGCTGAGGCTCGGCAGATGAAGTCGGCCCTGATCGCAATGAGCGGCGGCGTGGACTCGTCTCTGGCTGCCAAGATCATGTTGGAGCGAGGGTACTCCTGTATCGGCTGCACCATGAAGCTCTACGACAACGAGGATATCGTGATCGCCAATCCCAAGACATGTTGTTCTCTGGACGATGTCGAAGACGCGGGAAGTGTCTGCAGGCATCTGGGGATCCCGTATTATGTTTTCAATTTCAAAGAAGAATTCAAGGAAAAGGTCATCGGCAAGTTCGTCGATTGCTACGAGCACGGCCGCACGCCGAATCCCTGCATTGACTGTAACCGGTATCTTAAGTTCGGCAAGCTCTACGAGCGCGCCCAAGTCTTGAAGTGCGATGTGATCGTGACCGGTCACTACGCCCGCATCGTGGAAAAAGATGGCCGTTTTCATCTTTTAAAAGCACTCGATGAATCGAAGGACCAGAGTTATGTTTTGTATTCTCTGACGCAGGAACAGCTTGCACATACCGTGTTCCCGCTGGGAGATCTGCAAAAGAGAGAAGTCCGCGAAAAGGCTCGCGAAGCCGGCATGATCAATGCAGAAAAACGTGAGAGTCAGGACATCTGCTTTGTGCCTGACGGAGACTATGTTTCCTTCCTGAAGAAGACTACCGGCAAAGAATATCCGAGTGGTGATTTTGTGGATAAAGACGGGAAGGTTTTGGGTACGCACAAAGGAATTGTCGCGTACACTCCGGGACAGAGAAGAGGCCTCGGATTAGCTCTTCCCGCGCCAATGTATGTATCCCGTCTCGACGTGGAAAATAACCGTGTTATCCTTGTCTACGACGAAGATCTACGGAATACCGAAGCCCTGATCGACGATGTCAACTGGATTTCGGGAATCGTACCGGAAAAAGAGATCCGCGTTCAGGCCAAGCTCCGATATCACCAGAAAGAACAATGGGCGACCGCCATTCCTATGGAAGATGGCAAAGTCCGACTCGTATTTGACGAACCGATCCGCGCGATCACTCCTGGCCAGGCTGCCGTGTTCTATGACGGAGAAGAAGTGCTGGGTGGAGGGACGATCGTTTCATAAATCCTTCGTCGCCAGGTACTCGGCGCTTCGCGCCTGCGTAAGCGCTGCTCATGATTTTTGAAACGATACGTGCTTATAGAACAGGAACAGGGCACAAGTTCTTTTCGAGGAGGAGTGGGACTAAACAGACCCGAAAGGCATAAATGGTCCCATCGTTTTGCCCGTCGGATGGGACTAGATCGGGCAGTAATGCTAGAATAGTCCCACGGATTTCCATGCTCGGTGGGACTAGATTGGGTAACGCAGGCTGTGTAGTCCCATTCTTGCGTCTCCTGGATAGGACCAAATTGATTGAATAAGCCAGTATGGTCCCATTCGGGGTAAATAATAGTGGGATCAGATTGGGCAAAGAGAGCAGTATAGTCCCACTCAGGTCTCTATAGGTCTCGTCAAACGGGACGAATACTATGGTTTGCTTTCTGCTTGAGATATTATTGAGACAACACCGTCTGGATGTTTGCGGCCGCGCAGACGTCTTTTTTGTTGCCCGGAGAAATGCAGAATGATTTAACTGCGTTCTCGAGTTCTTTTGCCTCTGAAAACAATTGACATATATTCCAAAATAATAAAAATATATCGTTTATCGATAAAAAATGATTGCAATTCAATACGCACCATGCTATTATCGTATCAGATAGCAAGAGTCGGAGATGACGAGATAAGGAGCACGATATGGATCGAGGATACTTGAAAATATTTGTAATCGTTGGAATCAGCGCATTGCTGTTCATCGGTTGTGGCGTCGCCAGTGCTTTTCTCTTCTTGGAACAGGCAAAACCTGGACCAACTTGCGGGTATAGTCAGCCTGCTGAAGAAATAAAAGAGAGACCGAGTATTATCCCGAAAATGATGCTTCCTGGAGCAGAGGATTGCTTTGAAAGTCACTCGTTTGGCGTAGGCAACGATATTGATTATGTGCTTGAAACATCGTTGATCTGGTCTTTGTAATTGATTGAGGCAGTAAGCTTGAAAGACGGGAGATGATGAAAGGAGGAGCAGCATGATTGCGATCATTGGATTGATATTCATTGTTCTCATGATCTTGGCATGTGGAGATAGAGAGCGCGACACGCATAAGGGATGCCTGTATATCTTCCTGGGTATTGGTATTTTTGTATTGTTAGGAGTCGGTTATATGTTTTACACAGTGTCCCAATTCATAGAAGCGGACAAGAAGTGGTATCCGTGTACAACCCAAACTGTTGAAGATAAAGAACGATGGAGCAGTGACATTCTGCTTCCTGAAGCGGTGAACTGCTTTGAATACTATTCCCATCGGAGTTACCATCGTACGCATATGGTTGAGACATATGCCTACAACAGTGTCGAAGATATGTGTAGTGCTTTGCCGGATGAATGTGAAAAAGCTATTTCATCAGCCCTCAATTCCAGCCCGGAGAAAGAAAAAGATATACGCGGAGTCAAAGTCAAACAATATACGATAGATAATGATCTGCTTCCACTTATCGATGTGAATGAAATGGAGGAGCAATACAGTTTTTCTTCTTTTGATTCCAAGAGAGAATACTACATCAACGAATACGAAGATGGAACGTACCGATTTGTGGCATCCTTTGAGATACTTTAGTGTGCGCTTTGTGAATTGCATTTCCGTCGCTAGGTACTCGGCGCTACGCGTCTGCGTAAACGCTCCTCATGATTTTTGAAACGATACGTGAGAGATCTGCTTGGAAGCGTTTTAGCAAGAACATATTGGTGTCATTTTCGAATAATCATTTCTAAATTACGCCTTCTGTTCAATCACTTTTTCAATAACAAACTGAATCACCTCATCCGTGATGAAATAATCCTCATGCTTGATTCCATGAAAAATCTTACATTCGGCTTCCTTATAACAATCTGCCAGTTTCTGCTGCATATTTGCATCAAGCGTAGTATCCGAGTCTGAACCTATAACCGTAACAGGACAGGTCGTATTCTTTGCGTATCGGTCAACTCTGATGTTGTTTTTTATAAAAACCTGAAACGGTCCCCAAAATATCGGGATGATCCTGTTATACATATCGGCACTCGTGCGATATCCGGATGCCAGTACAAGATGCTTACACTCCCTGACACTTGACAGATAAGCGGCCATTCCGCATCCATAACTATGACCGAAAATATAGATATCTCTACCCGGATAATTTTGCACAGCATAATCGTACAATTCTTCAGCCGACTGCTGCATTGTTCTCAAGTTCATTTTCCCCTTGCTTTTTTGAGTCCCGTAATAATCTACTGAGAGAAAAGGACAATCAAATCTCCCTCCGTACATTCCTACGGTATTATACGCAATATACATGGAACCGCCAAAAAAGAGGATCACCTTATCTTCTTCCACATCCATATTATACCCGTATCCGTATAGCGACTCATTAATCTGGATTTCTACGGGCTCATAAGTGACATCCTTCAGCTGTCTGTCTCCTTTATAAAATGAATAGGAAATGAACTGCATGATCGCATCCGTAGCGAAGAATGCGATCAATACAAACATCAATATTTTCAGCACGATATATGCGATATTCACTTTTTTCTTCCTTATATCCATTGTCCTTGACCATATCATCCTGATCAAATCCATAAATCGTCCCGGCAGTTTTGTTATCCTGCCCGTCCGGAAATATCTACCTCCATCGAAGCCTGTATTTTAAAACAGCTTTCGGACAGGCATCAATACAGGCTCCACACTGAATGCATTCGGTGCATTTCCTATTTTTCCCTTCCGAAGTCATTGATCTTACATCTAATCCCATAGGGCAAGACTTATTACATTGTCCACAGGAAATGCATGCATCCTTATCAGCTTCAACATGCAGCTGCGGAAGATGGAGCCATCGCCCTAATGTACTTCCGATAACCATAAACGGAGCCATCCAGCAAATATAATGGCATGAAGCTCTTCGGCCATGGATCAAAGCCGGCAACACAAGGATCAGTATGACCCCATAATAAATCACATAATTGTATATGCTTGACACAGAAATCCCGTGGTCAGTCATGTAAAACGGATCGATCGTCACATTATTTTTCCCAAGGACGAATGTTACGATTATTGCAATTATCCAGATGATCCAGATCACATACTTTATCCTGTTTCGCCATCCTTGTTTTGCAGGTTTCGGATTGCACGCAAAAAGGCACTCCTGAAGCCCTCCTGCCGGACAAAGATACCCGCACCAGGCCCTGCCGAAAAACATGGAAAGAACAAGCATTGCGACAAACACAATAAAGCTTCCATTCATGATATGTTCGGAAGCCGCCTGGATAATAAGGTATGGAGAAAAATACCAGATTGTGATCGGAAACAGCAAAAAAGAGATCACCAATAGTGTTTTTCTTACTCTCTGCCTCATACGCCTCCGGCCTCCTTGCTGTTCAGCATTTTCTTCGCTTTGTCACACCATTTCAGATATGCCTCATAAGTATCGACTCCAAAAGATGCCGTCAGATAATAATACACATGATCTTCATCATCCATAAGTTTTTCTAAGGTATCACAATAAGATTTCAGTAATATCAAATCTGCTTTTATCTGTTCTTCAAAGATCTCAATATTGCGTATAGAAACCGACTTACTATCCGCACCGCCAAAGAACAGCTTCAACAGTGTTTCATACTTCAACTCATTACTGACCTGTTCTTCCTGCAGCCATTTTTTGAGCGCTTCTTTCCCAGCCTTTGTAATATGATAAGTGATTTTTTCGCGCCCACCTACTGAAGTATCACTCTTTGTGATCAGCGTGCCACTTTCCATATCCTTCAGAGCCGGATATATATTTCCGAAACTTCCCTTCCAGAAGAAACTGATAGCTCCGTCAATTCGCTTTTTTATATCGTATCCGGATAAATCCTCATGACTGAGAAGTCCCAGAATTACCATGTCGATTTTTCTTTCCCGTGCCATATTAATCTCCTTATGTATCAGTTTGATATATCTGTTTGATATAATAACGACATTTGAAAGAAAAATCAAGCACATATTTAGAATTCTTTTGCCCCTAAAACAATTAGCACATATTATGAAATAATAAAAATATATCGTTTATCGATAAAAAATGATTGCAATTCAATATCGACCATGTTATTATCGTATCAGATACAGTAAGCCTTAGGAAAACATCGGAGAATAAGAAAGAAGGATGAATATGTTTTTGGCGGTTTTTGGAGTTGGATTGCTTGCCATCATTCTTGTTTTGATGATAAAAGAGTACGATATGAAACGAGTATTATTGATTGTTGGAATGTGTTTGCTGTTATTCATCGGTTTTTTTGTCACTGTTTTTATGAACTTGGAGGAACTGTCGAAGGGACATGATATGTGGCAAACTCAGTATGTTAAAGCTACTGAAGAGACCTCAGGTTTTGACCCGAAAATCCTGGTTCCTGGTGCGGAGGATTGCTTTGAATGCCATTCTTTTGGCATGGGAAACAATCCTGATTATATACTTGTGACAGATGCTTACAGAAGTATCGAAAGTCTGTGTGGCGCTCTGCCGAAAGGATATGAAAAAGCCATCTTAGAGGCCCTCGATTCCAGCCCGAGTGAATCAGAAGATTTCCGCGGTAAAAAGGTCAAACAATATAAGGTAAATAGTGAACTGCTTCCACTCAAAAGCCTGGATGAAAAAGAGGAGAATTATAATTTTTATTTTTACGTTAATGAATACGTATACGGAACCTTTCGGTTCATAGGTGTCTTCAAAGCAGGTTGATTGAGCCAGTAAGTCTGAAAGACGAAATACGATGGAAGGAGTATTTGTAGTATGATTTTGATTTTTGGAGTTGGATTGCTTGCCATCATTCTTGTTCTGGAAATAGGACATGCAAGACGGGACAAAGAGTACGATATGAAAAAAGGCTGCTTACAATGGTTGGCGGCGATGGGCGTCTGCCTCCTTTTATTCGTCGGTTTCTGCATGTACAGCTGCGCTGGTCATTTCATTAAATCGGAGACGAGATGGTATGCACAGACAAGTCTTTCTGCCGAAGATAAAACGCGATGGAGTTACTATATGTTTCTTCCCGAGGCAAAGCACTGTTTCGAATTGTATTCCAATCGCGGTAATCGTGATCCTGCATATATGGTTGAGACATTTGCTTACAGAAGCATCGAAGATATGTGTAGTGTTTTGCCGGAAGGATGTGAAACAGCCATCTTACAGGCACACGGGTCTGCTCCGGAGGAAACCAAAGATATCAGGGGCGTGAAAGTGAAACAATACAAGGTAAGAAATGATCTTCTTCCGATTATCAGTGAGGATGAAGTTTCAAGAAAATACGGATCCTATTCTCTCGGTTGCCCAAGGAAATACTATATCAATGAATATGAAGACGGAACCAGCCGCTTTGTCATGTTTTTCCAGACAATATAGTCTTCCGTCTAGATATTTCCATCCATCGCAAACTTGCATTTTGAGGAGCGTTTCCGCAGGAGGGGAATGCCGCTTCCCTGCACGTAGGAAAATAGAAAAGCCAATGCGCGTTTCCGCAGGCGTGCGCAGCACGCCGAGGACCCAGCGACGAGAAATGCAATTCACGATGTTTCCTTACACGCGATGTAAGTGGTATTTCCGCCTCCCTTGTTTTACGATGTACTCAAGAAAGAAAGGGAGGTTCTGTTATGCAACCCGTTTTAAAGATTGAGTCGTTGAAGAAATACTATGGAAAGGGCGAGAGCCAGACGAAAGCAATTGATGGTATCTCGTTTGAAGTTATGCCGGGTGAGTTCCTGGGCATCATGGGTGCATCTGGTTCCGGTAAGTCCACACTCCTGAACTGTATCGCAGCGGTGATCTCGCCGTCAGCGGGTACGATCGAGATGGAGGGGACAGCAATCAACAAACTCTCCGGCTCGGCGCTGGCAAAATACAGAGGCCAGCAGATGGGATATCTGTTCCAGAACTTTGAGCTCATCGATAATCTGACAGGCAAGGAGAACATCCTGCTTCCGGTTTCCCTGCATGGAGCCAAGGTCGATGATGAGCGTCTGAATAAGTTGACTTCCTATCTGGAGATCAACGAGATCCTGAATAAGTTCCCGTCCCAGATGTCGGGTGGCGAGAAGCAGCGTATCGCGGCAGCCCGTGCTCTGATCCTGAATCCGGGCCTGATCCTTTGCGATGAGCCGACGGGTGCTCTTGATTCTAAGAATGCAAAAGCACTGATGACGAAACTTGAAGGCCTGAACAAGGAGGATGGTGCGACGATCCTCATGGTTACTCACGATTCCAATGCCGCAAGTTTCTGCAACCGGATCATGTTCATCCAGGACGGAAAGCTTTTCCACGAGATCAGAAAAGACGACGGAGAGAGCCGCCAGGATTTCTACGAGAGTATCTTGAAA
Organism: Clostridiales bacterium; assembly: GCA_017545245.1. GTDB lineage: Bacteria > Bacillota > Clostridia > Saccharofermentanales > Saccharofermentanaceae > Scatonaster. Next base: position 65,729 of record JAFWPB010000007.1, on the reverse strand, counting down.
GTACTGGCTCAGCTGGGAGGAGGAAGTGCAAATGTTCTTTAAACTTGTCTTCCGAAACAGTATTCGGAGCCACAAAGAGAATGCACTTTTCATGGGCTCCCTGATCCTGTCGATCATTGCATTTTACGTCGTGCTTTCACTTTCGAGCCAGGACGTCATGCGCTATCTGCAGACGCTGGAGAGTGACGCGATCAAAAAGCTTTTCGCCATGATCGTAGTGCTTTACGGCTTCACACTTTTTATCATATTCGCCTTGATCTACTTCGCGAGTAAATACCAGATCGAGCGGCGAAGTCACGAGTTCGGTGTCTACATCATGATGGGCATGAAGAGAATGAAACTTCTGGGCATGCTCCTTCTCGAAGACATCAGCAGCAGCGTTCTCGCCCTTCTCATCGGCCTTCCGGTATCGGTGCTTCTCACCGAACTGATCAGCCTTCTCACCGTAAAGATGGTGGGCATTGGCTTCCTTGGACACCAGATCACCTTCAACCTCGAAGCGGTCGGGTACACCACACTGGGATTCCTGGGCGTTAAACTTCTAGCTTTCATCATCCACGCCATCAAGCTGAGTATGAAAGAAGTCGGCACGCTTCTGCAGGATGCGCCGGATAATGTTCGTATGAAAAAGAACTCGATCCTGCACGTGATCTTCCTCGTTATGGGAACCGTCATCCTGTGCTGTGCCTATTATTCCGGTATCCACGGCGATGCATGGGAAAACGTAAATTCGCTTGGTAAAACAGTGCTTCTCGGTTTGATTGGAACGATCCTTCTGTTCCGTGGACTTCGTGTCATCATTGACCGGATCGCACGAATCGGCAGCAGTAAAAAACTTCATGTCTTTAACTTTCGTCAGGTAGAAGATACCGTCATTTTCAAGTCCGGCACATTGGCGATCTGCTCGCTTCTCATCCTGGTGGCCGTAGCCTGCCTAGCTTCCGGATTCGGCACATTCACGTCGTATAACATGTACGATCAGAAGCGCGTCGACTATACATTTGCAGACCTCAACGAACAGAAGGATCAGATGTTCTATGTCAAAGATGCCGGCATCGAAGACAAATTTGCCTTCCTTGACACATTGAAACTCGGTCACCCGTATATTGCCGGACACGAAAACTTCGACAGTGCTTTTGACGGAGACGAATTCAACCGCATATATAGGGAAGAATATGAAATGATGGATCCGCGTTATAGGGGAGCCGGCATCGACGGGTTCCCGTTCATGATCCGCTACTCGGATTACTGCAGGCTCATCGAAGCCATGGGATACGAACCTTATGTACTGCAGAAGGGTGAGCTCGGACTTTATCGAAGCCAGGATTATGCCGGGAACGACGAGCAGGACAATGAGATCCTTTCCAGAAGACCACATGTCAAACTGGTGGATAAGGACTATATCATGGCGGGCGAGGTGCAGCACGCGCCGATCGTGACCGACCGATACATCACCCTTTCCGGTGCGCTCATCGTTCCGGATGCGGATTTCGACAAGTTTGTAGACGGAAAAGAAGAAACGTATCTTAACGGTATCCTTGACAGAACCAGATATAAGAAAGACGATCAGGTCAAGGTTTATACTGAGATCAATGAGAAACTGAATACCTATCCGATCGAGTACGAAAGCTACCTGCAGAACATGGGCCGTCAGTTGTTTTACCTCGTTGCAGCCAGCTACGTGACACTTTATCTGGCCATGATCTTTCTCGTCGTTGCCAACACGATCCTCGCGGTACAGTTCCTCATGGGACAGAAGCGTTCTTCCCGCCGTTACCGTACACTGGTGAAGCTCGGTGCAGACCACAAGACGCTGTACAAGAGCTCGAAGAAGCAGATCAACTGGTATTTCGGCATTCCGATCGCCGTAGCCTGCGCAAGTGCATACTTCGCCACACGTGCACTCTTTAACGCGATCCTCTCGAGCCGGACAAAAGTCAGCATGTCGCAAATGATTCCTGTGGTCCTGATTGTGATTGTCCTGTTCGGTCTGATAGAATATGTGTATATGTTCCTCGTTAAGCGTTCGAGCTCGAGATTCCTGGAGACCCTGATGACTCCGGAAAGAGAAGAGTAACGATCCAAAAGCACTTCCCCAAGGGCTTGCTGCGGGAAGAATGCGGGATGCGGGGAGACGGAAAGGAAGACCTGTTCATGAAGCGTATCGCGGTAGTCGAAGATGAAGAGATGGTGGCACAGGAGCTTCGCACCATGCTCGAAAAGGAAGGGTATAGTGTATCCGTCCTCTCCGATTTTACCTGCGTGACGGAAAGAGTTCTCGAAGAACTTCCGGACCTTCTGCTTCTGGACATCAATCTCCCGGAAAAAAGCGGCTTTCAGATCTGCCGTGAAGTGAAGAATAAAAGCGCGGTCCCGGTGGTCGTTCTGACCTCCCGGGATCAGCTGCGTGATGAGCTTCTTGCGTTGGAACTCGGCGCGGATGAATTCATCACGAAACCTTATCGCAAAGAGCGCCTTCTGGCGAGGATCGCGAATGTCCTCAAACGCTACGAAGGAAGAAGCAACATGCTCGAGGGTCCGGGATTCCTTCTCGACCGCGGCACGTATACACTCTATATCGACAACCGGTCAGTGCTTTTGCCGAAGAATCAGGGCAAGATCCTCGAGACCTTGATGCTGGACATGGGCAATGTGGTGACGAAAGAAACCATCTGCGAAGCGGTCTGGGGAACGAGCGAGTTTATCGATGAGAACGCGCTTCAGGTCAACCTGACGAGGCTGAAGAAGACGATGAGCAGCCTTTCCATGAAGCTTTCCATCGTGCCCGAGCGCGGTGTCGGCTACCGGCTGATGCCTTCGGAGGAGACCACATGAAAAAGTTTACCGGTATCCTTCGTGAACATGCTGTCTGGCTGTTGTTTATGCTCCTGTGCGATGCCTTTTTTGTCGGCACGCTCTGGGTGGTGGACGCCCGTGCGATCGGCATTCTTTCCTTGTCGCTGATTCTTTTTACGATCTTTTCTTTTGCCGCGGTGTGCGCCTATCTGTGGGCGCGCGAACGCCGGATCGCAAAGGCGTTTTCCGATTATCTCCAGAATTCTGACGCGAGCCAGGCACAGATTTTTCTGAACCGGCATAAGGGCGGCACGAAGGCACGATTGAAAGTCCTGCTGGAGCTTCTTGAGAAGAATGAGCAGCAGAAGGGCACGCTGATCGCTCAGAATGAGGACTACGAGGAGTATGTTGAGAAGTGGGCGCACGAGGCCAAAACGCCGATTGCGCTTCTGACCATGATCCTCGATAACAACCGCGATTCCATGGATCCGGAGATGGTCTATAAGATGGAGTACATCCGCAGCAACCTCAGTGAGTCGGTGGAGCAGATGCTCCAGTATGCCCGCGTCAAAGGCGAGCGGAAGGATTACCTTCTTGAGAAGCTTTGTCTGAAAGACGCGGTGGACGAGGTCGTCGAGGATTACCGCCCGCTCCTTTCCGAAAAGAACTTTACCGTGATCAATGACCTGACGTCGGAAGTGCTTTTCGCTGATCGGCGCGCGCTCCGGTTTATCCTCGGTCAGATCGTCAGCAATGCGATCAAGTATTCTTCCGAGGAGCCGGAGCTGAAGTTTGCTTCAAAAGGTCCCGACAAGCTGGTCATTTCAGATAATGGAATCGGCGTGAAATCCTGCGATCTGCCGTTCATTTTTGAGCGTGGTTTCACGGGCGATACAGGCGCCGTGCGGAAAAAAGCGACCGGCATGGGCTTGTATCTGGTAAAAAAAGTAGCGGATGACATGAAATTTACTCTGGATGTTGCCTCAGAGACAGGAAAAGGCTTCCAAATCGTGGTACAATATCCCATGGTTGAATTCTGATCGGTGTCTTTGCGGACCGGGGCAGTTTCTTTTTCCGCTCCAAAAGCACTGAAATAATATAATTCCCTAGATAAGGAGAGCATCATGCTTGAATTACAGCATGTCTCATTCGAAGTGAATGAGGAAGGACAGGATAAAGAGATCCTGCATGACATTAGTCTGACGATCCCGGACGGACATCTGACAGTCATTACCGGTCCAAACGGTGGTGGTAAGTCCACGATGGCCAAGTTGATCGCGGGTATCATCAAGCCAACATCGGGTAAGATCCTTTTTAATGGTGAAGACATCACGGAAATGTCGATCACGGACCGTGCTATAGCCGGTATCGGTTTTGCTTTCCAGCAGCCGGTAAGATTCAAGGGACTTCAGGTCTTCGACCTGATCCGTCTGGCGACAGGCACAAAGCTTTCGTCTGTCGACGCCTGCAAGTATCTTTCCGCAGTCGGTCTTTGCGCGAGAGACTACATCAACCGTGAAGTGAACGCGAGCCTTTCCGGTGGTGAGCTGAAGCGTATCGAGATCGCAACCGTTCTAGCAAAAGCATCGCAGCTTTCTGTTTTCGATGAGCCGGAGGCGGGAATCGATCTTTGGAGTTTCCAGAACCTCATCAAGGTTTTCGAAGGTATGAGAAAAGACATCAAGGACAGCTCGATCCTGATCATTTCGCATCAGGAGAGGATCCTGAATATTGCTGACGAGATCATCGTTCTTTCTGACGGAAAGCTCGTCGAGCACGGTCCGAAGGAGCAGGTGCTCCCGAAACTGGCCGGCACCATGTCTGCCGTAAAGCGTTGCGGTAAGGACCAGGCTTTGGAAGGAGGCGAAGAGTAATGTTCGAATTAGATAATGTTTCCGATCGTCTCTTAGAAGAAGTTGCAGACCTGCATAAGGTACCGGTGGGTGCTTTTAACATCCGCTCCAATGGTAAGGCGGTGGCAAGAAATTCCACGGCGAATATCGAGATCATCCCGAAGGAGAATGGCTCGGGCATCGACATCAAGATCAAGCCGGGCACGAAGAACGAGAGTGTGCATATCCCGGTCGTCATGACGGCGAGCGGCATCAAGGAGATCGTTTATAACGATTTCTATATCGGTGAGGATTGCGACGTCGTGATCGTTGCGGGATGCGGTATCGACAACTGCGGCCCGAAAGACTCCGAGCATGACGGTATCCACCGTTTCTTCGTCGGAAAAGGTGCGAAGGTCAAGTACGTCGAGAAGCACTACGGTTCCGGTGAGGGCACAGGTAAGCGTATCCTGAATCCGGGAACGGAAGTGTATATGGAAGAGGACAGCTACATGGAGATGGAGATGACCCAGATCAAGGGCGTCGACGATACTGTCCGTGATACCAAAGCCGAACTCGGCAAGGGCGCGAGACTGGTCGTGCATGAGCGTCTCATGACTCATGGAAACCAGAATGCCGTCAGTAACTACCGCGTAGATCTGAACGGCGAAGGCTCCTCCGCTGACGTCGTTTCACGTTCTGTTGCAAGAGATGATTCCTATCAGAAGTTCGATGCGGTTTTGACAGGTAATGCTGCCTGCTCTGGTCACACCGAGTGCGATGCGATCATCATGGACAACGGACGGATCCTGGCTGTTCCGGGCCTCGAAGCAAACAATGTCGACGCGGCACTCGTACACGAAGCGGCCATCGGAAAAATCGCCGGCGAGCAGCTGATCAAGCTCATGACATTCGGTCTCACCGAACAGGAAGCGGAAGAGCAGATCATCAATGGCTTCTTGAAGTGATCTAAAAGATAAAAGTGATCAATAAGGCTGTGTATTTATCGGGAGGTCCCGAAAATACACAGCTTTTTTCGTCCAAGAAAGACAGTGGAATATTTTTTCACCAGATGTGTGACCAAACTCGTTTATAATCTATCTAATGGGTGTATCGAAAAAAGCGCTTATTTCATTAAGTTGAGAAAAGGAGGCGTAGATGACCACCACTGAAGAACTGCAGTTGGTGATAGCTGCAAAGAAAAACGATAAAGATGCTTTTGCGAGTCTGATTCAGTTGAATAAACAGTACATGTATAAAGTCGCACTGGCCATTCTTATGAATGACGAGGATGTTGCCGATGCGATGCAGGATACCATTCTTACCTGCTGGGAGAAGATCACAGGCCTTCGGGAAGAAAGGTATTTCAAAACATGGATGACAAAGATACTGATCAATCGCTGTTATGCAATGATAAATGAAAGGAAACGCTTTACGGACCTTTCAGAATGGAAGGAACCCGCTGTCACAGATGAGTACAATCTCGAACTCAAGGAGGCGCTGAGCTTTCTTGATGAGAAATACCGTATGGTGGTGATCCTCTTTTATTTGCACGAGTTCGAAACGAAAGAAATCGCACAGATCCTGAATATCAGCAAGACCGCAGTCACGACACGGTTGCAGCGGGCAAGAAAGAAACTTGCCGGATATTACAACTGTGATTTTCAAGGAGAAATGAAAAATGGACGACAGGAATATATTTGAAGAGAATGTGATGATCCCGGATATTGTAAATGCCAAAGTGGATCAGGCACTTTTAGATCTGCCGGATCATGGGACGATCCGGGAAGTGAGCCCGAAGAAGAATAACAATGGAAAGACCGTTACACGCATGCTGGCAATTACCGCTGCCGCTTCCGTCCTTCTCTTGTCTTGTGCCGTGTATCGCGCGGTAAGATACGGAAAGGAGAAAGCAGATGCGGGATTCCTGATTTCGGAAAGCACAGATCACCCGAATGAAATAAAGTGTGAAACATATACCATTATGGTCGCCGGACAGGGACTGAGATACGACAATTCGATCCCGCTTGAGAATCTGACCTCGGCATTGAAGTCAATGGGCAGTTCATACTATGATTTCTTCTTTGAGTGTGAGTTTCCTCTTTCCGTTGTCGGTGACAATGTGGAGAGTGTGGAGTATTCATTCAAAAATGCGGAGGTGGCGATTGCCCATAACGGAACTTCACCGGACAACATCACGGGCGAAAAGATCAACCTGGATGACCGGTATCTTTCCGATTGGCCAGATGAACCGCACAGGTATTATATAGGGGACAGTATCTTTGACATAGGTATGGTCGATTTTTATCAGGCGTATAAAGAGATGGCTCCTTCCGGATACGGAGAAGACTATAAGAAGTATCTCTGCGTACTGACTGAGGACCGTCAGGATGTTTATGAACATGTTGACCTCGAGCTCGATGACGAACATTATTTTCCTTATACTTGCGATGTTCTTACCGCCCTGTGTAAGGATATCGTGGTCACGGTCAAAGTCAATTTCAAAGATGGTTCGAGTGAAGTTACCGATATCGGTATCAAAGGTGCAAAAGTCCCGTATTCATATGAGGATGAAGATGGCACCGTATATAACGAAATAACGGACGGTTTTGCATGCTATATCAAAGGATCTTCAGAAGAACCCGGTGAGGTCCACCTGAGATCTTATAAGGAAGAAGGCATTGATCGGGAACCATTTACGGATGAAGAACTTGGCAAGGATCCGGAGGTGGATCCGGAAGTGCTTCAGGAACAGGAAAGACTGAAGAAGATTGTGGAAGAAAAGAACGTCCTGAACGACCCGAATCTGCCGGTCATCCCGTATACGTTCGAAAACGGGAACGGAGGACTCGGCAGGGGTTCCTGGGAGAATGGATGGGTCTATGTCTTTTTCGGACTCCCGTTCATAGCAGACGGCGAGGATGTCGATCATGTGGAATTCCGGTCCTTAAGCGAGAATCTGTGCTTTGACGTTGACTTTAGAGTAGGCGATGAAGAATACAGGATCAAAGGAACAGAAAGCAGTATCGGTGACGATGTAAACGAAGCGGCGTATGCAAAGGATCCGGAACATCCTGAAAAAGGAGAAATGGTCCATCATTGCTACTCGTCCTTCTCCATGCAGTATCCGGTACAGGAAATGCAGAATTATGAAATTTGCGTGGAACTTGATGTGAGTGGCAATGAGGAATTAAAGTCCAAGGACACGGATCTGTTTACGATGAAGGGATACGAGGATTCCGACTATTTTAATACTGCCTTGAAAGATGCAGCTATAGAGATGACAGTATATTTCCGGGATGGGACAAGTGTGACAAAGAAGATTGGATTCGCACTTATTCTGGAGAATGAGGACGGTAGCCGTTACAGCAATCGAAATCTCTATGCCTATATCATCGAATGACAGTGGGAAGATCTTGCGTACGGAATAGAAAAGTCACAGATGAAAAGAAAAAGGACGGCTTCAACCGTCCTTTTTCTTTATGGTGGAGCATATGAGGATCGAACTCACGACCTCCAGATTGCGAACCTGGCGCTCTCCCAGCTGAGCTAATGCCCCGAATCACTTCCCTATTATCGTGGTTGCACCCTAAAATGTCAAGGCGCAATTTCGTCCGTGATATGATATAGTGAGTAGGATAAAACTTGGCTTTATGAGGAATAGACAATGATGAAAAAACACATATCCCGTCTGCTTTCTGGACTGCTCATGACCATGATTCTGGGCATGACAAATATACCGGTCCTGGCGATGGAAAACAAAACGATCATCGTGGACGGCAAAGTCTTTGCCGTGAGCCGCGATTGCAAAGGCGAGAACTGGAGATTCGATTCCGATGAACATACGCTTTTCCTGGAAGGATACGAAGGTATGTACATCGACCTTGGCACGCAGGACGAAGTCACGATCGATCTTTCCGGCACAAATAAAGTCGTTTCCAATATCGAAGCACCGGCGATCCGTGTTACGGGTTCGCTCAAGGTCGAAGGCGCCGGCTCACTTGAACTTTCTGCATCAGGCTGCCACGCAGCTCTTTTTGCGCAGGAAGGAAGTCTTACGATCACAGATACGACTGTTTCCGTAGAGGGAACAGGTGCAACAGAAAACACGGAATACCTTGTTATGGCGGATGGACCGATCCTGCTGGAAAAAGCTTCTCTGACCGTGCATGACAAGATCACGTCGACAGGCGGCGCGATCGGAAATACGAAGGACAACATCACGATCCAGGATACGAAGATCTCTATTGATTCTTTGGGAAAAGCAATTGCGTCGCTTGACGGAAGCCTCAAGATTTCGGGAAGTGCTTCTGAACTGACGCTCTCTGCGTCCGAATCCGTGCTCTATGCAAAAAACGGCATTACTCTGGATGACGGGGTCAAGGCTTCAGTAACGTGCAACAGCTCAGAAGTGACGGCTGTGTTTGTTCCGGAGGGAGACGTGCTTATAAAGCAGTCATCGCTGAAGATCGAATCGAAAAAAACGGCGATTGCAGGAAAATACATCATCCTGACAGAAGCGTATCTCGCCGATCCTTTTGACGGAGAAATCTTTGAAGTTTCGTCGATGCACACCGTGCGTTTTGAAAATGAAGTGTGCGCCAATGTGGAGTTCCGCTCCGGCGCGAGACCGACACCAACGCCGACTCCGACGCCAACACCGATTCCACCGACACCGACTCCGACACCTACGCCAGAAGCTGGAATTGATGATTTCTTCGCGTCGATGTTTACCACACGTACCATGATCGGCGGCATCTTGGTTATCGTCAGCCTGATCGTGATCCTGATCCTGATCGTATCCAAAGTGAGAAACCGTCATTACTGATTACATCTGGTAGCGGTGAATTAAAACCTGCTAACAAGCTATTGATTTTTGTTAGCAGGTTTTTTGTGAAGTTTAGTTAGTGCTGGATTCTTGAAAAGAAGAATACTACGCAAGTGTGACCTCGACGTGGTCGCCTTCGAATACGACCATCGTGCCCCACTCGTTCATTTCCGGGAAGCCCATGGAAGAGCCGGATACTTCGAAGATGTTGGCCAGGAGCAGTCTCGTCTGACCGACGAGCCCCTGTGTCTGGACATCGATCTTCTGCCCGTTCTTCACGACGCGGACCAGACCCATGTTCTTCAGATCGGCAGAATATACATCGGTAGTGATCTCCTTGCCTTCCGGAATCTCGAAGAGCGTGATCGTGACATTTTCCAGGAAATTATAAATCGGTGTATCGTCAATCGGGCCCGCCACAAGGATCGTTCCCGGTCTTGCCAGGATTGGCATGGTGGTATAGCTGTGCTGCTCGTTTTTCCAGATTGGTCCCTCGACGCGCTCGCGGGTGAGCAGGTTGGTCCATACGCCGGACGGTACATAGTAACGGACGATGCCGTCAGCCTGGGTGATTGGTGCGACGAGAAGACTTCCGCCGAACATGTACTGCTGGTCAAGCGCGAGAGTATTCGGATCGCCAGGGAATTCCAGGAACATCGGGCGTGCCAGAGGTGTGCCCATAGTGCTGCTCTCCACGGCAGAAGAGAAGATGTACGGCATCAGGCCGAGTTTCAACTTGGTAAAGAGCATGTTTTCCGCGACGGCGTCCGCGCCGAAGTTCCATGGATCCTTCGGAACGTTGATGCCGAGTGCATTGGAATGCGGAGAGAACATGGCTGACTGGTGCCAGTGCATGTAGAGTTCCGGTGTGCATTCATCGTCGAGACCGCCGATGTTCTGGCTCCAGAATGGGAAGCCGCTGAGTGAGAGGTTCAGGCCGCTCTGGATCGTCGACTGCATGCCTTCGTAAGAGGCAAGGGTATTGCCGAGGGATACGAACGGGAACTTCTGGGTGCCGACGGTTCCTGCGTGAGCGAGAATACCGGCGTTGTTCTGTCCCAGGCGCTTTTCGAGTACTTCAAATACAGTTTCCGCAAAAAGATACGCATAATAGTTGTGCATGCTTTCCGGATCGAGTTTGTTCTTGTAAGTGATGTTGAATCTCTCGGCGTCAGGTCCGAAATATGGAGACGCAATAGGTGCGTCAGCACCATAATCGAGTTCAAATGTATCAACACCCATACGGAGCAGGTCGTCGAGGAACTTCTGATACCAGGCTCTTACGACAGGTAGACTGAGATCGATCATGCCGGCTCCGGCCTGACGGTAGTCGCTCTGCCATACATTTCCGTCGCCGGTGTTGATGAAGAGGTTGCCTTCCATCGCTTCACGGAAAAACGGCGATTTTTGGGCGATGTACGGGCTGATCCAGAGACATACGCGGATGCCCTTTTCGTGGAGTTTTCTGATCATATGGGAAGGATTCGGGAACCGTTCTTCGTCCCAAAGGAAACTCGTCCACTCGAAGCCCTTCATCCAGAAAGGACTGAAGTGGATCACGGAAAGTGGGATGCCCTGAGTACGGTACTTTTCTGCCGTTTCAAGGATCGTTTCTTCGTCAAAATCGGCGGCGATCGAGGTGGAGACCCAAGGTCCGAAGAACCAGGCCGGCGGAAGAGCCGGGTTGCCGACCAGTTCCGTGTACAGGTTCAGAACGTGCTTCGGAGAAGCGCCGCCGATGATGATGTATTCCATCGTCTCGCCTTCAACGGAGAACTGGTTACGGTAGATCATGCCGTTTTCACCGGCGCCGATCGTACAATCGTTAGCGATTTCATATTCTACACAACTGGTACTGTTGACCAGTACGCCGTAGTTGTTTGAGGAAAGGAAGAAAGGAACGCAGGCTGCAGATTTTCCGAAATCAATGCCGGCATCTTCATTCCAGACAGCATAGGAACCGCCGTTACGGACGATGCTTCCCGGCTGTTCGCCGAGACCGTAGATGCATTCACCTTCGCTAAGATCGAGCTGCTCACGGATATAGGAACGACCGTCCGGAGCAACGATGTGGGCCATACCGCCCAGCGAAGAAGAGGTAAGATAATTTCCTGAGAAATAGAAAGAAATACCCCAGTTGCCGTCTTTCTTGATACGTGCTTCCAGAAGACTGGAGGCATATACGTAACTGTCTTCTGTTTCGCTGCTGACCGGCGTGACAGATTCACGGTTCAACTCAAAGAACGCCTTGCTTACACGGCGGCCCTTGTGGTTTGTGATCTTTACGGAAAGCATGTTGGCAGCAGGTGCGCTGATCTTGATCGACAGCAAGCCGCATCCAATCGAAGAGGTCCTGTGGTCCTGCTCCTGATAAGGAGCGAAAAGTGTGATGCCGGATTCGGATTGACCGATGTCAGCAATCTCTTTAGGTGTTTCGATCTTGTATCCTTCGTTAGCCACCCATAGGCCGTCTGTAAATTTCATAGCCGGTACCTCGCATTTCCTAAAATATCAAATCCCAATATTGATTATAACAGAGCGATGCTCCCATGTCGCACAGAATTCCTACTACTGTATTTCAATTATATGAAAAATGACGCTCGAAAACCACTTGTTCATGATATACTTAAACATATATTTGTGTTGGCAGCATGAGTTAGTCGGTCCGGATTTCCCGGAAAACGCAAGGAGAAGGATTTCATGGGTTTGAACAAGGACCTCGTCCGTTATGCTCATAAGATGCAGGATGCCCGCCAGGAAGTACTGGTGGATATTGGCGCGTTTTCCAATCTGGTCGATCTTCTGGTTTCCCGGGATGTGAAGAGGTTATACTTTATTTCCGGAAAGCAGACGAAAAAACTCAAGCTCTACGATTCTTTTATCGATTCCCTGAATCAGGCCGGCATACGTTCTTTCATCTATTCGGAAGTAGATAAATTCCCGGACTCGAGAACCGTCGAGCGTTGTGCAGCGCAGTGCCAGACGTATAACTGCGATGCGATCGTGGCGCTTGGAGGCGGTACGGTCATTGATGTGGCCAAGCTCGTATCGGTCTGGGTGACTAACGCGAATAAATCTTTGTATCAGCTTCGTGGAATCGGCAAGATCCCGAATCCGGGCGTAGAACTCTATGTGGTCGCAACCACCGGCTCTGGTGCCGAGGCTTCAGCGTGCTCCATGATCCGTGATGACCAGCAGATCTCTCTTTTCTATAGTGAACATATGGTGCCGAAGACGGTCGTGCTTGACCCGAATCTGATCCTGCGTCTGCCGACAGATAATCTGGTTTCAGCGGAGATGGTCGCTTTTACCCACGCAGTTGAAGCGTATGTAAGTTCTTTTTCCATGGAATTTCCGGCGGACCGTGCGAACGTGCTGGTGGCCGTTCCGATCTTTTTCTCCTATCTGGAGAAGTGCTACAAGCACGGTGTGAAGAACGATGTCATGTATCTTCAGGTGATGATGGCGCCGTATTATTCCGGCGTCGCAACAAGAAGAATCGGGTTCGGACTGGCCCACAGCCTGGCTTTGCGGATCGCGTACAAATATGACCTCCCATTGGGAAAGGTCTGTGCCGCGCTGCTTCCTGTAGTACTTGAAGCCGAACTGGATTATATTGCCGAACCGCTGTCTGAACTGGCTTTGTGTGCACATCTTTGCTCAGCAAAAGCAACGAAGGAAGATGCGGCGCTTGCTTTTATCGAGGGCGTCCGCAGCCTGATGCGAAGAGTAAATGTGTCGGAGACGGTCACGAGCCTGAAAGCGGACGATTATAACGAAATCATCGAGATGGTGCTTCTGGATCTGAAGACGTGGGGATGTCCGATGAAAGTGAGTTATAAGACCTTGATCGGTATTCTCCGTGCGATTAAATAAGAGAAGGAAAGATCAATTGATCCGGTTTGACGTGGATGCCAGTTTTTGATTGGAAAGATAAATACAGTGTTCCCAAACCGCTGAGAGGACTTCTGGAGAAACTGGAAGGAAGCGGCTATGAGGCGTATATCGTGGGCGGTGCAGTCCGTGATATCCTTCTGGGAAAAGATCCTGACGATTTTGATATTACAACAAGTGCGACACCTTCTGAAACTATTAGCGTTTTTGGCGAAAAGAACTGTCACCCGACGGGAATTGCGCATGGGACAGTTACGGTCGTGTGGGAAGGTACGCCCTATGAAGTGACGACATTCCGCATCGATGGAGAATATAACGACGCAAGACACCCCGAACAAGTGCTTTTTACAAGGAATCTGGAAGAAGACGTGAAGCGCAGGGATTTCACGATCAATGCGATGGCAATGTCAAAAGATTCGCAGCTGATCGATCTGTGCGAGGGTGTGTCGGACCTGGAGAAGGGTTTGATCCGGACGGTGGGCGAGCCGAAAATCCGTTTTGAGGAAGACGCGCTCCGCATTCTTCGCGCGCTTCGCTTTGCCGCCCAGCTGGGCTTTTCGATTGATCCGGAAACAGAAAAAGAAATCTTTGCTTTGCGGGGATCTTTGCAGAAGCTCTCTTCCGAGCGTATCTGGCAGGAACTTCGGAAGCTTCTTTGTGCGGATCATGCGGTAGAGATACTACGTGCTTATTTCGATGTTTTTGCGGAGATCATTCCAGAAATCACGCCAATGAAGGGATTTGAACAGAAGAATCCGCATCATATATATGATGTGTGGGAGCATACTCTCGTGGCCATGGAGCATGTCCCGGGTGATGTGATCCTTAGGACGACGATGCTTCTTCACGATATTGCCAAACCATTATGTTTTCAGCTGGGTGATGACGGAATCGGCCATTTCTATGGTCACCAGAGAGTGAGTGCGGATCTTGCTGACGAGATCCTGAGACGCCTGAAAGTCGATACAAAAACGAGAGAGACGGTGGTCGAACTAGTCAAGATCCATGACATGACACTGGAGCCGGAGCGGCGTATCGTTCGAAAAAGACTGTCGCGTTTCGGTGAGGAGATGCTGCGGCTTCTGATTTCTGTTAAGCGGGCGGATATAAAGGCACACTCCTCCCTGAGCCAGTACCGCCTGGCGGAAATCGACGGATTTGAAGCACTTATGAATGAAGTCATCGAGGAAGCCATGTGCTTTTCTTATTCAGATATGGAGGTCGACGGCAAGGATCTGATGGAGCTTGGGATACCTCCCGGACCGCATCTGGGTGAGATAAAAAAACAATTGCTGGACGAGATCATGGAGGAGACCATTCCAAATGAAAAAGAACTGCTTCTCCTACGGGCGCAGGCGATTTGGGAGAATTTCGAGGAAAATTGAAGGGCTTTTTGATACAGTTTTTTAATCGGGCGTGTTCAAATTGGACATGCCCGATTTATATTCTGTTTAAAAAACGCCTTGAATTGTGAAAACGAGTTCACAATCTGCCATATTTTGAACGAAATACGGAGCGCGAAATGCGCGAAATATATCAAAGAATTGTGTAAAAAGCACAAAGAAATCCTCTCGGACAAAATTCCGTCACAAATTAGATACAAAATATGGCAAAAATGTGACAAAAATAGGGTAGATTTTGAACAGAGGCATTGCTAGAATTAGGTCATAGAAAAACAACAAAGGTCGTTACGATCTTGAGGGGATATACCAACAACGTAAGGAGGGGGACAATATGAAAAAGATGAATAACACCAAAAAGGGTTTTACATTAGTTGAGATGGTTTGCGTAATTGCAATGATCGTTCTTTTCTCTTCAGTTTTATTTACAAACGTAGTGGAGTATAACGCAACTGCAAATCGCGCAGCAGATAAAGTACAAGAACACGAACTTAACAATGCACGGGCAGAAGATGATGTTAAGAGTTATTTAGTAGGTTACACGAGACAGCCGGCCGCATCCGCGACAAGTGCTACGATCGATGAAACAAGACCTGGTACCGCAGCTCCTGATGCCGGAGGTGGACAGAATGCGACGACAATCGATGTCGAGGCTCCTGATGCAACTATTCCCCCACCTCAAACAACGACCACACAGGAACAGACGACTACTACTGCAGCCCCAACAACTGCAGCTCCAGCAAACGGCGGAGCCGGTGCTGGGACACCTGCCGGCGGCGGAGCGGGATCAGAGAAGATCAAGGCTAAGAATGGCGTAGATCCAGAAGCACACGGAGTTGCTAAATTCCAAGTATCGGGTGACGGCAAGACATACACTGTCACACTGAACAATGGTAACAAGTGGAACACCGTTGATATGACGATCGTTGACAATGGCGGAAGCTACACAATGAACCTCACCGGCGGCAACAAGTGGAATTTGGACCAGAACGTCTTCAAAGATCTTTGGAAGTATGATTCTTACACATTGACTTCTGCACAGATGGCTTATCTCGAAAACACATTCGGACTTGCGTTCTCCTGATGGATCGAGATTATCTGACTAAAAGAATACGTTGACAGATTGGCGACGGAATATGATATGACATTCTGAGTGCATCATAAGTTTTCCTTAAGGGGTGTCTCAAAGGTGGATCACCGAAGAGACTCCCCTTTTTGTATGCTTGAAAAGAACTTGCCGGAAGCCGCCGGCTGGTGACCCTGGGTGAGAAATCGTACCGGAATCGCCAAAATTCAAGGCTTCGTTTACAAAATTGTAAAGAACTGCACTTTTTTCCGACATAGATAATATATACAATATAATCATTGAGGGGCGCAACATAGTGGCTTAGGAAAAGAGAAGGGGGATCTAAACTATGAAGTTGCACAACATGATGAATTTCTTCACAAAGCATATGACAGCGATTTCCATCGTGTCTGCTGTAGCGCTGGGCACAATCGGCCTGGCTGATATGAAGTCCGATATCCTGAATACATCTTCCTGGTTTAAGACATCTGAAGAGACAACAGCTGTAGAAACAGAGACAACAGCAGTTCTGGATACCGCACCGGAAACGATCGTAGTAGTTGAGACAGAAGAAAAGAAAGTTGAAGAAGCAGTAGTAGAGACGACAGAAAAAGAGACAACAACTGAAGCAACCACAACGACCGAAGAAACAACAACAGCCGAAGAAACTACAACAGCCGAAGAAACAACTGTTACTGAGACCACAACAGTAGAAGAGACAACTACTGTTGAGACGACTGTTGAAGAAACAACCGGAGAAACCACGACAGTTGAAACAACAACCGTTGCAACAACTGTAGAAACAACAGAAGAAACCACGATCGAAACAACGATCGAGACAACAGTTGAGACAACCAAGGAAACCACAGCCGCTACCGAAGCAACAACGGAAGCAACGACTGAGGCAACTGAGGAAACAACAAAGGCAACAACTGTTGAGACAACAGAAGAACCCACAACTACAACAACAGAAGCAACCGAGGCTCCGACAACAACGACAGAAGCAACGGAAGCTCCTACAACGACAACTGAAGCTCCTACAACGACAACTGAAGCTCCGAAGAAAGAGCAGAAAGTTCTCGGCGACACCAGCGGTTCTTTTGACAAAGAAATGGCAAAAGCAGTTTTGACACTCATCAACAATGAGCGTGAAGCAAATGGTCTTGGAGCTCTTTCCTGGGGCGGCACATTGGCAAAGGCAGCTGATATCCGTGCAACAGAACTCGTAGTTTCTTTCTCCCACACTCGTCCTGATGGATCCGATTGGTGGACAGCCGGTGCTCAGCTCCAGATGGGTGAGAACCTGGCATTTGGTCAGACATCCGCTTCCGAAGTTGTCGCTGCATGGATGAACTCTCCGACACACCGTGACAACATTCTGAACAGTTATTATTCTTCCCTTGGTGTTTCCTGCTACTACTGCAACGGAACATACTACTGGGTACAAGAATTCGCATAAGCTTACTTTTCATTTTTCCTCTTATTCTTTCTTAGAATTGACAGTTTTCTCTTTTATCCGCAAAATAGAGAAAACTGTCAATTTTTATTCGGGCGTGAAATATGCAGGAGAAGCAGAAAGAGTTTTTATTATATAAGAATTATATAAGGTGGCCGCTTGTGATCCTTATGATACTGGCGGTCCTTCTTGGTCTTGCATATTGTTATCTGATCGATCCAATCGCAAGCCCCGGCTTTACCATGAAGTGTGTTACCTACGAGATGACCGGTTATTACTGCCCCGGATGCGGGGAAACAAGGGCGGTGCATGCTCTTTTGCACGGGCATATACTGGAAGCGTTCGACTATAACCTGCTCCTTCCTTTTGTAGCGATCGTCGTTGCGTACTATTACTTTGTCGGGCTGACGACGCTTATCCGAAAAAAGAGGGTGATGTGGATCCCGGAATCCGTTCCGATCTGGGCAGCTGTGCTCTGCGGTGTGGTCATTATCGCCTTTACCATACTTCGGAACATTCCCGTATGGCCATTCTCTATTTTGGCGCCCTGATATAATTAAGTAATTATAAAGATTAGAATGTGATTCTTGCGTTTGCACCTGAAAGAAATTATTATAATTATGAATTTGGTTTACACAATTTGAGGAGGAAAGCCTATGTCTATTTGCAAGTATTGTGGTCAGGAAAGTGGTGGAACACCGTTTTGTCAGAACTGCGGCGCAAAAGTGGAAGTTCAGCCGGATCCGATTCCGACAGCGCAGCCGGTTACACCTTTTGCAAACGAGAATCCACAGCCCTATCCGCAGCAGGATCCGTATCAGCCTCAGCAGAGTTCTTACGGAGTGCAGCCGCCATACTATACACCAGGTGGCGCAGGCGGACTTCTCGCCGGAAATATCATTTCCCTGATTCTGGGCGTTGTTTGCTGCTGCTGCACAAACTTTATTTCCTTGATCGCTGTGATTCTTGGTATTCTCGGTATCGTCTTTGCTTCCAAGGTCAAGACCAGCATGAATGCAGAGGAAGAAGCATCGAACAGAAAGAAAGCCCGCATCATGATGATCGTCGGTTTCCTGGTAATCCTTGGCGGCCTTGCATTTTCGATCATCAAGTTCTTCGTTGACTTTAACAAGTACGCTGACGGCAGAGACTTCAAGGAATACTTCGAGTCTGTTTACCAGTCGGTTTCCGAGTCTTTGGATAACGTAACAAAGTGATCCTCACCGGCCTTTCCCGGCGAATCGCGAAATAGTGTCAGATGGACTGCCTCAGTCGTGGAGATCACGACGGGGCAGTCCTTTTTTGCTTGACGAGCATGCATGAAGCGGATAATATGAGAAAAGAACTTGCGGGAAGGAGACACGGGTCATGATTTGCAGTCATTGCCATAAAGAGATCTTGGATGGAGCGGTCTTCTGCACAGAGTGCGGATATCTGATCCGTTCGGGAGAAGCAACGGATATATTGACTCCGGAATTGACCAAGACAGAAGTGTCTCCGTCTGACATGCCAGAAACTCCGGCCAACCCTGAAACTTCTTCAGCTCCAGTCCTGACTCCGTTTATGGCGCCGGCAGCACCTGAGACAACGGCACCGGCGGCTCCACTTCCACAGGTGCAGTATGATACGAGAATGCTCGGACAGCCGGGATTTGTACCGCAGGCAAGTGCTTTTCCATATGCATATGAAGAAGGACCGTATTATCACATAAACGCTAGAGAAGAGTATGATTTTGAAGCTATGCGCGGCATCTCGATCGTGCTGATCATCGTTTCAGCCTTGACTCTTGTGGGCATTCTGATGCCGCTTCCGCTTTCCATTGCTTCCCTTGTTAAGGCATGTAGCGGTATGGGTGAGCGAAATCCTTATGAAAAAACGAAAAAGTTTAATTCAAGCAGAACGTTGATCATTACGTCGATCTGCATATTGCTGTTCTACGCAGTTCTTTTTGCTGTGATATTCCTTTTTGCCTCTGCCTGGGGCTTCAGCATGCTTCCTGCACAGAAGTAATATTTGTTCGTTGTGAAAAATCTTTGTCAATTTATTGTGAAATCGTACATAAAACAATGAAAAAGATAAGAAAACGTTGTATAATTGTTTTACAATTCGATGCATGAGGAGTAAATAGCAATGAAGAAGTGTCCAGTATGTGGCGTTATGATGGGTGATAACGTGGCTCGTTGCTTCATGTGTAAGTACGATTTCCAGAAGGCTGCACGTGAAGGTGAGGATGCGGCCCGTCAAGAAGCCAACGAAAACATCAAGCGAAATGAACAGGAAGCTGCTACCCGAGTAGAGCAGAAGCGGTCCGATGAAGAAAAAGTGATCGTGGAAATGAAAGCCCGGAATCAGCGTGAGATTGAAACGTTGAACCAGCAGCTGGAGTCTGAGAAACTTCGTATTGAGTCGGAGTATGTGGAGATCCGCAAACGTGCGTTGGATGAGAGAAAACAGCTGGAGAAAGAACTTGAAGAGCTTCGTGAATCTGTGGAGATCGAGAAGAAGCGCAGCAAGGATGCCGGCGCAGAGCTGGAGAAATTGAAAGAGCAGGCCAGAAAAGAGATGGCCGCCGAGCACGATGAGATGATCAAGCAGGCTCAGAAAGAGCAGGAAGCGATCCTCCTGGATGCTCAGAAACAGACTGAAAAACTCGCCGTACAGGTTCAGAAAGAATATAAAGATGCCATGGCCAGAAAGCAGCAGCTGCTTGACGAAGCGTTAGCAGCGGAAGCGGCTACCAAAGAGGCAATGGAAGAACGTGATAAGGCGAAGAAAGAATACGATGAAATGACGGCGTCGATTCAGGCGATCCGTAACGATTATGAAGGCGAGAAGGCCCGCCTCGAAGCAGAAGCATCCGAAATCAGCAAGACAAAGATCAAAGAGGGTGAGGATGCACGCGCGGCTGCGATCAAAGAAGGCGAAGATGCCAAGGCAGCGGCAATTGCAGAGGCACAGCAGATCCTGGCAAGCGTAGAAGAGACGAAGAAGCAGGCTGCAGAAGAATTGAAGGCATATACCGCCGAGGCGCAGCGCGTAATCAACGAAGCCAACAAGGCGCATGAGCAGCAACAGAAAATTATCGAAGAGTCGCAGCGCATGCAGCAGGCTCTGGATGAAACGCAAGCTTCCTATGAGGCTGTCGCACAAGAAAAAGAAAATATCGAAGCAGAAATCGTGAATCTGAAGAAGAATGCAGAGCAGGAGAAGAAGCGTCTGCAGGAAGAGGCTCAGTCACAGCTCGAAGCAATCCAGAAGGAAGCCGTACGTATGCAGGAAGAAGCACAGGCGGCACTGACTCAGGCTGAGCAGGACAAGGTTCGTGTGATCAAGGAAGCGGAAGACGAGAGAACGAAGATCGCTCTTGAGGCACAGGCTGTGATCAGCCAGGCGGAGCAGGATAAGGCACGCCTGACCAAAGAAGCGGAAGATGAGCGCACACGTATTTCCCAGGAAGCCCAGGCTGTGATTGCTATGGCGGAACAGGAAAAGGCACGTCTTACGAAAGAAGCACAAGATGCGAAGGCACTTCTTGCTAAGGAAGCAGAAGATGAGAAAGCCCGTATCACGAAGGAAGCGGAGGCGGAGAGAGCCCGCATCAATGCTCAGGCAAAAGAAGAATTAGAAAAATCCCAGGCAGAAAAGAGCCGTCTGGATGCAGAGGCTGCACAGGTCCTCGGACTTGCCCAGCAGGAAAAGCAGAAGATGGAAGATGCTGCAAAGGCAAAGATGCAAGAAGCGGAAAATGCCATCAAGAATGCACAGCAGGAGAAAGACCGGCTGCAGGCTGAGGCAAAGGCTGGCTGCGACGTAATCGCGAAGCAGAAGAGTGCTCTCGAAGCAGATATCGCCAAGATGACGAAGGAACAGGAAGAGAGCAAGGGCGCTTTTACCGCACAGATCGCGGCACTGAAGAATGACCTGGAGACTGCGAAGGCAATCATTGCTGATTCGAAGAATGCGAAGAAACTGGCTGAAGTAGAGGCGCAGGAATTGATCCTGAAAGCAGAAAAGCGTGCGATCTCCCTGAAAGAGTCTGCTCTTTCGGAAAGTGAGAAAGGCAAACTTCAGGATGCACTCAAAGAGAAGGAGAGTGAATTGGCAGAGATGGCGAAGTCAAAAGAAGAATTAGAGAAGCAGTTGAATGAGACACAGGCTGCAGTGAAGAAACTGCAGGACAGACTGGATAAGATGCCGGCAGGCGGTGGCGGCGGAGTCGTTTCCATCCATGACGGATTGAAGGAATATTCCGTAGTTGTTGTACCGCATCTGCAGAATGGTGAAGTCAACTCGGAGCGTATCGCCGAGATCCTGGCAGCCAAGGCCGCAGGCGGATGGCACCTGCACAGCATGATCAATGACGAAGGTGGTAAAGTCCAGGCTTCCCTCGGTGGTGGAGATGCAATGTCTCTCAGCGCAAGTTCTGTTGCCATCAAGGAAGACCGTGTGATCATGGTATTTGAAAGAAACAAACCGGAAGGCAAGAAGTGATTCTTCCACGTAGATAGGAAATCGTGCCAAAAGGCGCGCTTTCGAAAGTTTGTAGTTTTGAGGCGGGACTGTTTCCTGTTGTAAGTCTGATCTTACAGGGAGGCAGTCCCAGTCTTTTTGCGTCAAAAAACACCTTTTGGAAGTAGAGAAAAGAACTGGTTGAGCTTTTTTGATAACTTGCCGTTAAGTGTCACAAAAAAGTTTTCTCCGTGATGAAAGTTTTTGTGGATATTGTGAAGTATATCGGTTATAATAGTCACATTAGAGTTTGAATTAGGAGGACGAATACATGACCAATTATTCGGCAGACAAGATCCGTAACATAGCGTTATTGGGCCATGGTGGATCTGGTAAGACAGCACTGGCAGAAGCGATGCTCTTCTGCGCTAAGGCAATTGACCGTCTGGGTCGAGGAACTGATGGCAACACAGCGATGGACTTTGATCCTGAAGAAGCAAAGCGTCAGATCTCGATCAATACTTCCGTAGCAGCATGCGAGTGGAAGAACACGAAGATGAACATCATCGACACACCCGGTGATTTCGATTTTCTTGGTGAGACAATGGCCGGTATTCGTGTAGCAGGCAGTGCGATCGTTGTGATCAGTGCCAAGGGCGGTACTTCGGTTGGTTCCGAGAAAGCCATCCGTCTTTTGAATAAGAGAAAGGTTCCGTTCCTTTTCTTCCTGAACCGTATGGATGAACCCAATGCGGATTTTGAAGGCGTTATTGAACGTATGATGAACCGCTATGGCCGTGGCGTTATCCCGCTTTCTCTCCCGATCATGACCGGTGATAAGATGACGGGTATCGTCGACGTAATGAATAAGCGTGCTTTCACACTGGACGAGAAGACCGGTGCACAGACAGAGATCCCGCTTCCGGCTGAGTTCGAAGATCGTGTTAATGAGCTTCAGGACAAGATTAACGAGGTCGTTGCTGAGAGTGACGAAGAGCTGATGGAGAAGTATTTCGCCGGCGAACCTTTTACAGAGGACGAATTCCGTCGTGGCGTACATGCCGGATTCGCAGATGGTGTTCTGCATCCGATCTATGCAGGTTCTGCATACAAGAACTGGGGCGTAGAGTTCCTGATGAACTGTATCTCCAAGGATACACCGCCGGCCTCTACAAAACCGCCGCAAGAAGGCGAGACACCAGATGGGGATGTGGTGACTGTTGTTTGTAAGGAAGAGGATCCGTTAGCAGCATTTGTATTTAAGACGATCGCTGACCCGTTTGTAGGAAGAATCTCTCTCTTCCGTGTATATGCCGGTGTCCTGAATGCGAACTCGACAGTATACAATGCCGTGAAAGAAAAAGAAGAGCGCCTCGGTGGTCTGTTCTACATGGTAGGTAAGAAGCAGATCCCGACAGATAAGGTCGTTGCCGGTGATATCGGTGCGGTTGCAAAACTCGTGATCACACAGACGAACGATACACTTTGCGATAAGTCCCGTATCGTTACCTTGACGAAGATCAACTTCCCGACACCGTGTCTTTCCATGGGTATCGTTCCGAAGGCAAGAGGCGAGGAAGATAAGATCATGGCCGGCCTGAACAAGTTGAAGGATGAGGATCCGGTATTCGTTGTTACAAACAATGCAGAGACGAAGCAGATGGTTATCTCCGGTCTCGGTGAGCAGGAAATCTCCGTTCTCAAGAGCAAGCTGAAGACAAAGTTCAACGTAGATGCAGATCTCGAAGAGCCGCGTGTTCCTTATCGTGAAGCAATCCGTAAGAAGGTTAAGGTTCAGGGTAAGCATAAGAAACAGTCCGGTGGTCACGGTCAGTATGGTGACGTTTGGATCGAGTTTGAGCCGACAGATTCCGAAGAGCTCGTATTTGACGAGAAGGTATTCGGTGGTGCGGTTCCGAAGAACTTCTTCCCTGCTGTTGAAAAAGGACTTCAGGATGCAGTTAAGAAGGGTACACTCGCCGGCTTCCCGGTAGTTAACCTCAAGGCTACTCTCGTAGATGGTTCTTACCACGATGTAGACTCTTCGGAAATGGCATTTAAGATTGCTGCAAGCCTCGCTTTCAAGGCTGGTATGGCGGCTGCCAACCCGGTTCTCCTTGAGCCAATCAGCACTGTTTCCGTACACATCCCGGAAGATAAGCAGGGCGACATCATGGGCGACATGAACAAGCGTCGTGGCCGTATCATGGGAATCGACAGTGATGAGACCGGATCGGTCATCAACTGCGAAGTTCCGACAGCAGAAATGGCTACCTATGCAACAGACCTCAAGTCCATGACTCAGGGCCGCGGCTGATACACGATCGAGCATGCAAGATATGAGCAGGCTCCAGGCGATGTACAGGCAAAGGTCATCGAAGCACGCAAGGCCTTCTTGCAGGATGAGGAGTAATCCTTAAAGTTTGAAAGAAAATGAATAACTCCCCTGTGGCTCAGACAGCTTTTCGCGTACGCGAAAAAACTCGCCACCGGGGAGTTTTCATTTTTCTTTCAACAACTAACGCTCCTCTCATCCTGCAAGAATGGCCTTTGGCGTGGAGACGCTTGGCGACGGGAATGATACGCGCAAGAGAATGGAAAGGAGTTCAGAATATATTCATTTGCGACGATTTGTTATACAATAAAAGGTGGAATTTAACAGACGGAGGATAATGGGATGCCATATTCGAGCGTTTTTCTCACAGAGATCATCAAGGCTTTCGAACTGGAAGAAGTTTATGCACCTGAGGATATCAACCAGGTCCGGATACATGTTGCGGACGTGACGAGACCAGGACTTCAGCTTGCAGGTTATTATGATCACTTCGGACCGGACCGTATCCAGTTGATCGGAAACATGGAACATGCCTACCTTGACAAGCTCACATCCGAGCAGAGAAAAGAACGGTTGGCAGCGCTTTTTGCGAAGAATATTCCGTGCTTGATCCTGACGAGAAACCATGTCGCGCACGATGAGCTGATCGCGGTGGCACAGGAGGCAAAGATCCCGCTTCTCCGTACGCATCAGGCTACGAGTGAATTCATGAGTTCGCTGGTCAAGTATCTCAATGTTGAGCTGGCTCCGAGAATTTCCATGCATGGTGTTCTGGTCGAGGTAAACGGTGAAGGTATCCTGATCCTGGGTGAGAGCGGCGTAGGTAAATCCGAGACCGCACTGGAGATCGTAAAACGTGGTCATCGTCTGATCGCGGACGACCAGGTGGAGATCCGCCGAGTTTCGGAGACGACGCTTCTCGGACGTGCGCCGGAAGTGATCCGCCATCTGATTGAGATCCGTGGTATCGGTATTCTCGATGTAAAAGAACTGTACGGTGTATCTTCCGTTAAACTGCAGGAGAATATCGACTTTGTTATCAACCTCGAATTGTGGGATGAGAAGAAGACTTATGACCGTCTCGGCATTACGGATGAGACGACGGATATTCTTGGTATCGCTGTGCCGTCCATTACGATTCCTGTCGGACCTGGACGTAACCTTGCAATTATCGTTGAAGCGGCAGCGATCAACTATCGTGTAAAGAAGATGGGATACAATGCAGCCAAGGATCTGGTGACCCGTGTTTTCCCGGGAGGGCTGAATTCTTGATTATGTTGTTTACCATACCTGGGGGGAAGAGGAAATGAGCGTGGATGAGAACATGATCCAGGCATTCAGAAAAAAGATATGTGCCGCTGGTTTCTGGGTGCTGGATGAAAAACTGAAGAGGGATGAGATGATGAACAAGCATACATCCTTCCGGGTCGGCGGGGCAGCACAGCTTTATGTGGAACCCTCGGAACTGCAGGAAGTCATCACCCTGATTCAGACGGCAGAAGCGCTGAACATGCCTTATTTCCTGATGGGAAACGGTTCGAATCTGGTTATTTCCGATGAAGGAATAGAAGGACTTGTGATCCGCCTGGGAGAACAGTTCTCTACTATATGGGTCGAAGAAGACCCTAAGGACAGTAATTACTGCTTTATGCATGCGTATGCCGGAGCACTTTTAACGAAAGTTTCTTCGCGTGCTCTGAAGCATGAACTGAGCGGACTGGAGTTTGCTTCCGGCATTCCCGGATCGATCGGTGGAGCCGTGTTTATGAATGCCGGCGCCTATGAGCATGATATGTCAGAGATCGTCGAGTCTGCTCTTTGTCTTGCGCCCGATGGAGAAACATATACAGTCAACCGCGGTGAATTTGAATACGGATACCGTACAAGCCGGTTCATGAATACAGGAGATATCGTGCTTACGGTAGTGATGAGACTTCGAAAAGGAAACAAAGATGCGATCTCGTCACAGATTAAGGAATATACTGAAAAGAGAACGAAATCGCAGCCACTCAACTTCCCGAGTGCGGGGAGCATGTTCAAACGTCCGGTCGGACATTATGCCGGTACGATGATCGATCAGGCCGGCCTCAAAGGACTTACAGTCGGCGGGGCACAGGTTTCGGAGAAGCATGCAGGTTTTGTGATCAATATCGGGGATGCAAAGGCCGCCGATATCGATGCTTTGGTGAAAAAAGTACAGGCTGTCGTTATGGAAAAATACGGAGTTATGCTTGAGCGTGAAGTTCGCTTTATCGGAAGAGGTTATACACAGTAAAGCTGATCTGCGGCCTCTGAATAGTGGCGTGGAGCAGGAAAATAAGTCTGGAGAGTGGGAGAGAGTATGGACGTTATCATTCTTACAGGAATGTCCGGCGCAGGAAAAAGTCAGGCAGTGCATTTTTTGGAAGACCAGGGATACTTCTGTATCGATAATCTTCCACCGGTCGTACTTCCGGAATTAGTACGCACTTTCTTAAAAGGACAGGGCGGCGAAGGATATGCGATCAATAAGCTTGCTTTTGTGGTCGATATCAGAAGTAACGATCTTCTTAAGGGATTCGGAAAAGCCATGTCGGAGATCAAGAGTCTCGGATGCCCATACCGGATCATTTTCCTCGAGGCCAGCGATGCTGTTCTCGTAAGCCGCTATCGTCAGACACGCCGTAAGCACCCGCTTTCGGAAGGCCTTTCCCTGGTGGAAGCAATCGATAAAGAACGTGACCTGATGCGAGGCATCCGCGCCCGTGCGACGCATGTTATCGATACTTCCATGATGGATCTGAATGGTCTTCGTGAAGAACTGGTCAACATCATCGACGTGGAAGATCTGACCACGATGGACATTCATGTGGAATCTTTTGGATTCAAGTACGGAATACCGGGAGACTGCGATATTACCTGCGATGTGCGATTCCTGCCGAATCCTTTCTACATTCCGGAACTGAAACTTCTTTCGGGAAAAGATCAGGCGATCATCGATTTCCTGGAGCAGTATGAAGAGACGGAAAAATACTATGAGAAGATGATGGATCTTTTCCTCTTTTCCGTCCCGTACTATATCCGCGAAGGTAAGGCCAGACTGTCGGTCGGCGTAGGCTGTACAGGTGGAAGACACCGTTCGGTATATATGGCAGAGCGTCTTTACAAAGGACTGAAGGATGCGGGATACCGTGTTTCTCTGCACCACCGTGACATCGACAAGGATCCGCGCTATCAGCGGAAAGAGGCAAGTAAGCAATGAGCGTGGAGACCCCTTCCGGCGAAATCAAAAAAGAGATCATCAAACATCAGTATGGAACGAAAGAGGAATGGGCAGCCGAGATGGCGGCCATATGTCTCTGCAGTGGATACATGGAAGAGGACGACGTGGTGAAAGTGCTTTGCCCGAAGGAAATCGTCGGTGGGAGACTCTATCAGGATGCGAAGATGTATGCGGAAGTGCCGCCTTTACAGGAAGCGACTCGTGTCGGACGGCGCGGCGGTTCCTGCTACGAAGTGACTTTCCCAAGAGAGCTTTTCGAGAATTATATCGAATATTATCTAAGCCCGGATAATCTGAGCGACGTGATCTCGGAAGACCCGAAGCTGCGTCGTGCGATGCTGCGCGGGGCGTTTCTTGCGCGCGGGTCCTACTCGAATCCTGAGAAAAAGTCCAGGATCGAGATCCTTTGCAGGACCGATGCTTTTGTAAAACCACTTGTGCTTTTGTTTCATGCGGAGAATATTGAACCATCAACACGTGTTTCCGATACGACGTGGGCGGTCTACTTCAAAAAGATTGACGCAATCAGCGATTTTCTGGTTATTCTTGGCTCTGTCAAGCAGATGATGGAACTTCAGAATCTCCGCGCACAGCGTGAAGTCAACCGCATGGTGGCCAGCACAGTCAATCTGGATAACTGGACGATGAAGCAGCAGGCCGACGCGAGTGCAAGAAGAACGAAACAGCTTCAGGCGCTCCTGGCCTCGGAAAAAGCAGGCAGGATTCCAAAAGAACTTCTGGACGTTGCCCGGCTTCATATTGACAATCCCGGTCTGTCCCTGACGGAACTGGGAAAACTGATGGATCCGCCGATTTCCAAGTCCGGCATGAACCACCGCCTGAAAAAACTGATCGATATGCTCTAAAACTAGGATTTATCCTAGTTTTTTCTTAACTTTTTCCGTTTCTATTATTTTCCATCGGAATACAATATAGGCAGGGGAGTATCGTATTTGTGTGGCTTTGGTGGAAAAAATGAGCGAGAACGAGAAAAGACAAGAGCCTTCATATAAAAGAAAAATACGCTCGATCGGCATTGTCGTCGAAGTGGTCCTTCTTGCGGCAACGATCTGGTATGGCAGCAATGCGTTCCGCTACATGGTGCCGAGTTTCTCGATTGCGTTGATCCTCGGCGTGATCGCCATCCTCGTCAGCCTGATCGCGATGATCCGAAGCAAAAGCAGTTCTTCCATGAAGACGGCATATCTGCTCTCGGTGGTCCTTCTGGCTTTGTCCATTTTTGTGAATTCGCTCGCCATTCCTTTTTCTTCCACGGCGAAAAAGAACTATCCCAAGCATCTTGCGTACCTGACCCGTGAGAGATACGTGCCCCAGTTCTTTCCGAGCAGAATCCCGGAAAGTGCGGAGAATTACCGCCTGGACTTTTGCTCGGAGGATTTCCGGAGCAGCAGTTATGTTGTGCTCGAATTCTCTTGTGAGCCTTTGTTTTTCGATTCCTTTACCAAACTTGCGAAGAAGCGGTCAGTACTGTCCAAGCTGAGCCTCGAAGAAGCCAGGGCGGTCGATCTGGACTCCAAGCATAAAGCCGAGATTTCAGCGTTTACCGGAGTGGAGATCGACGAAAACCATCTGCTGCAACTTGATATCTGCTTCCCTGACGATATCGACGAACACTCGCATGCGACGGTATACATCATGCGGTGCTCCTACAAAGTTACGCACATGACCACAGAAGTGATCCTCCTCGACGAAGAACAAAACTGGGTCTGCTTCTCATCCATTATTTAAGATGCATATTCTTCTTTCGCGAAGTTCTTCCCCAAGATCCTTCTTTCCTTTAAAGTCGGACAGCACACGATCGCCAGGATCGAGATCAGCTGCGAAACAGGCGCGGTCGTTCCAATCTGCAGCGGACACAGTAAAGCAGAATTATCGTTGGAATTGTTTACCAGGACCGAGGCAAAAAGAAGACAAAGCGACTTTCTCGTAAGGAAAAATCCGAAGTGCTTCTCTTTTTTCAGATATATATACGCTTCGGAAACGTTCTGCGAAAGGGCCTCCTGCGGCTCGAGACACATCGAAAGACTGGCCAAGGCAGGAATCTGGGTCGTACTTCCGAAAGGAAGTGCTTTTGCATGGAGATGGGACTGCATGTTCAGGACCGCACCCGTTTTCTTCTCCGGTGAACCCTGGTACATCGCCAGAATGCAGGACATCAGAAGGATCGAGGACGATCCAAAGAAACTGTTTTTCAGAAGCTTGTAGCATTTTTCGGTTTCACTTGCCATGTGATGGGTATTTCTGTCCGAAAAGGACATGAGCACGCAGAGCGGAACGAAATTGTTCTGCGTCAGCAAGCTATGGTACCCTTTGAGCTCCAGAAAGAGACTCTTCGCACGCATCACGTAGAAAAAATACTGGTCCGGGCGGCAATACTCGGCGAGAAGAAATGCGGCAAAAGGAAGATGCTCCGAACGCGCAAATTCTTTTCTCAGTTCCGTATATGCACGCTGGATCCTGGACAGCAGCCACTCCGGATCTTTGCTCCTCGAAAGGGCTGCCACAAGAAGAATACGGGACCTTCCCCGAAGATTCGAAAAAAGACCGGTATTCGCATGAAGAAGCTTCTTGCACTTCTTCAAAGCCGCCCGTTCCAGACGCTCCCCATCCGGCAGACAAAGAAGCGCCCCCAGACACGAATACGTATTACTATCCAGCGTAAACACACCCTCACACGTCATCGTGTTATTTACAAAATTATCTATGTTTGCCTGAAGCATATTGTTCATGAGCATACTCCTTATATATCGGATCTGCTGATCCATTTATCAGATCATCCATGATTGGATAGTAGTCAGTATAGAGAAGAAGCTTATGGTAAGAGTTAAATAATCACAAAGCTTTTCTAAAGTTCATCAATTCTCTTATTTCAGTCAGGAAATGCGAAACCTTCGTCGCTAGGTACTCGGGCGTACGCCCTGCGTAAGCGCGGCTCAGGTTTGCATTTTCTGTCTGAATTAAGATTTGAGAAGATGAACTTTAGAAAAGGGATTGACATATTAAATAATACCGTTCTATAATCAGTAGTGTAGATTATTCAATACTGAATAATCCACGAAAGGGAAAAGAAACTGAAGTTATTTTAAATAAAGGAGGAGTGCACATGAATGTTCAATTTAAGAAGGGCGTTCTCGATCTTTGTGTACTGGCCATGTTGAAAGACAGTGACCGTTACGGTTATGAGCTGGCCAGCACTTTGTCTGAGACCATCATGATCTCTGACGGTACGGTCTATCCGCTTCTTCGTAAACTGGCCAGTGACGGTTTAGTGGCATCCTATCTGCAGGAGTCGCAGAGCGGACCGCCGCGGAAATACTATAGTCTTACAGTCATGGGACAGAAAAAACTCGAAGAGCTTCTGGAGGATTGGAATTCCTTTACCGCCAGCGTCAATAAGATAGTGGGAGGGGAAAGCGCATGAATAAGAAAGAATATATCTCTTCGCTGCGTGAAAAGTTAGTCACGCTTCCTTCCAATGATGTGGAAGAAATCTTGAAAGAATTCGAGATGCATTTTGATATCGGCGTTTCCGAAGGGAAAGCTGAAAATGAGATCGCTGCCAAGCTTGGCAGCCCGGAAGAAGTTGCACAGTATTATCTCGGCGAAGCTGTTCCGGAATACAATCCAGCAGGAACAGAGCAGGTCGCAGCCGGCGCATTCCCGATCGTTCCAATCCAGACATGGCTTGGACGTCCGAATCGCGGCACCACGGCACAGACCATCCAGGGCTTCTGCCATCCGACATATGCGATCCCGCCGAAGAACAAAGCTCCAAAGCCGGAACCGGCAGGGGACACCGCACACCAGGGTGGTCGTGCACCGGATCTTTCGCAGCCGCATCCGAAGCAGGAATGGAAACAAGTTGAGCTTACAGGTTATGAGCAGTATCCGTCACAGGATCCGAATTATCAGAAACCGCAGCCGAAGACGCATGACAAAGCATTTGCAATTCTGTTTACGATCTTTGTATTTGTTCCGGTATGGTTCATTGCTCTGGCACTGACTCTCCTGATCACGGCATGGCCGATCGTTACAGGTGCAGCATCTGTTACGTTGTTTGCGCTTATGTCTTCATTCTCCGGCGGAATATTCCTCGGAACCTTGTTCCTCGCCATCGCGCTGGCATTCGCTGTGATTGCACATGCGATCATCGCATTCTTCGCGATACGTGGATTCATCCTGGGAACGATCGCTTACTTCCGTTGGCTGGGTAAGTCAACCACCAGCGCAGAAAAGGAGGCATAATATGAAAAAGGGTAGTGCAATACTAATCTGTATCATGGTATTCTGCTTCGTTATGTCCATGATCTTCCTTTGCGTCAGCGGTATCTTCTATATCGGCACCGGCGCGAAGAAACTGACAGAGTGCATCACGACAGGCGAGATCAACAAGAGCTGCAAGGGCATCGATATCAGTAAAGATGACGGCGTCAAAGTTGATCTTCCGGGTATTCACGTCATTGTAGATGACAAGGGCACCGACGTAAATGTTCTCGGTATCCATGTTGATTTCAGAGACGATGAAGACGAAGTGACCAACAACGACCAGATCAAAACGGACGCAGACGACAAGAAAGATTCATAGTTTTTCGGCTTTCCACTCTTTTGCCCGAAAAGAACTTGACATCGACGTCTTTTCGCCGCATAATCTGCTTAACTGTTAATGATAAATGCGTTGACGGAGAAAAGTAGCGGTTGGAAGTCGTACAGGGTGTGCCGGCGGAAGAATTGAGAGCCGGCATACGAGAGAAGATCAGTGAAGTTCCCTCCCGAGCAGATCTGCTGAAAGCGGGTATCCCGATTTGTCGGGGATGACGAAGGTAGGTGGATACGGAAGCCCATCGTTATTCGGGCAGAGGCTGTTAGGCCTTGATGAGAGCGAGTGCTTTTGGAAAAGAAGACACTCGAAAATGGGTGGTACCGCGAGATCAAGATTTCGTCCCATTGCTGTTAGAAAATGACGGCAATGGGACTTTTTGTTGCCGTCAAGAATGAGAAAGGCAGGTAGTAAAGATGAGAAAAGAAGTGAACTCCTGGATCTATGATCCCAAAGCCGAGTGCATGTCAGACGACGAGCGCGCACAGGTACAGAGCGAGCGTTTGATCAAGTGCGTGAACCGCATGTGGAACAACGTGCCGTACTACAGAAAGCGCATGGAAGAAAAGGGTGTACAGCCGGGTGACATCAAGAGTGTTGCCGACCTCCCGAAACTTCCATTCACCGATAAATTTGATTTCCGTGATAACTATCCATTCGGAACGTTGGCTGTTCCGAGACAGGAACTGGTCCGTGTACACGCATCTTCCGGTACGACCGGTAAAATGAAGGTCGTCGGATATACTGCGAACGACGTAAAGCTCTGGAACTCCGTTCTCTGCCGTGCGATGGCAAGAGCCGGCGTGCAGAAGGGTGATCTCGTTCATATCGCTTATGGTTATGGTCTCTTCACAGGTGGCCTTGGCCCACACTATGCCTGCGCTGACATGGGATGTGTTGCACTTCCTGTTTCCGGTGGTAATACTGCAAGACAGATCACGATCCTTCGTGAGTGGAAGCCGGAAGTGTTGATGTGCACACCGACATACGCTTTGCATATTGCTGACCAGCTCGAAGCTGCCGGCATCGATAAGTCCGAACTGAATCTCCGCTGCGGTATCTTCGGTGCCGAAGCATGGACGATCGAGATGAGAGATCAGATTGAAGAGAAACTCGGCCTGCGTGCTTTCGATATCTATGGTCTTACCGAGATCTGCGGACCTGGTGTAGGATGTTCCTGTGACAAGTCCGATCTAATCCATATCGAAGCAGACCACTTCATTCCGGAGATCGTAGATCCAGAGACAGGTGAGCCTCTCCCGGACGGTGAACTGGGCGAACTGGTATTCTCTTCCATCAGTAAGGAAGGTGTACCGCTCCTGCGTTATAACACGCACGACCTGACACGTCTGTATCATGGCAAGTGCGAGTGCGGACGTACCACACCGAAGATCGAGAAGGTAACCGGACGTGCAGATGACATGATGATCATCCGTGGCGTGAACGTATTCCCGTCCCAGATCGAAGCCGTTCTCCTTGCACACAGTGAGGTTGAGCCACATTACATGATCTATCTTGATCGTGTACAGAACCTCGACAGAATGACTGTCAAAGTAGAAATGACACCTTCGTTCTTCTCCGACTCTATCCGTGAGATCGAGAAGACAGAGAAGATGCTCGAAGGCGAGATCGCTTCCATGACCGGTATCCACGCGAAGATCAAACTCTGTGAGCCAAGATCTTTGCCTAGATCAGAAGGAAAGATGAAGAGGGTTATCGACGAGCGCTTCACGAAGAAATAATCCGGACTATACCTGATATAGCCGGCAGAGAAATATACCGCTCCGACTCAGACAGTTTTTGCGAAGCAAAAAAACTCGTCGGTGGCGGTATTTTCTTTTGCCGGCTTTTTATGAACAGTCCGGGTTATTTCTTCTGTTCATCGGTGGAGGTGGGGAGTGAGGAAATATCTTTTGGTATTTCGTGGTAGTGAGGTTTGAGTGAAGTAGGGAGCATAGAATAGAATGGTATTAGATATTGTTTGGGGGTAGAAGAGATGGCTTTTCAGTGTAAGAATTGTGCCGGGTCGTTGACGTATGATCCGAAGTCGGGAAAGCTTCTTTGTGATACATGTGGAAGCCATTTTGACGTGGACGAATCTGAGAAGAAAGGATTCGTCGATTTGCAAGTGCTTTTCAAGGAGAAGATTGATTTTGCGGAACTGGAAGCGAATGTGTATACCTGCAGTTCCTGTGGCGGAAGCATCATCGTCAACAGTAAGGAAATGACGTCGTTCTGCCAGTATTGCGGCCATAAGGGCGTCATTTTCGATCGTGTGGAGAAAAGAAGACGACCTGACGCGATCATTCCGTTTGCTTTTGGTACGGAAGAGGCGGAGAAAAAAGCACGCGAGCACCTCCAATCTTCTGCGGCGCTTTCGGATAAAGTGAAAGAAATGGAGTTTACCTGCACGCGCGGAATATATATCCCGTACTTTATCGTTTCTGCGAAGTATGAGGGCCTGCATAATTTTGAAGTGCTGAGCAAGGACAGAAACGGGGAATATGTCGTTATCCAGGACTATACAAAGACGGTGACGTGCAATCTCGACAAGCTCGCGCTCGAAGCATCGGAGGCGCTTTTGGATGAGGCGAGTGCAGCGGTGGAACCGTATGATCTCGACGGTCTGGTGCACTTCGAGGAAGGCTATCTGCAGGGGTTCTATTCCGATATGGCGGACGAGACGCCGGAGTATCTTTGCACCAAGGCGGAAAAAGTCAGCAAGCGCATCGTGAGTGAAAGTTTCCCTAAATCGCAGATTCCGCCGAGCAGTCAGCCGGCTGGCGCGGAGGGACATGTGCATTTTGAAGGAAAAGCAGTCTATGCGCTTTTCCCGATGTGGTTTGTTACCGGTGAGATCGATGGAAATCAGATCACGACTCTGGTGAACGGCCAGACGGGAAAAGTAGTAAGCGGTGCGCCGATCAGTAATAAAAGTTTCGGCCTGCATGTTTTCCTTCTGTCGCTGATCACCGTGCCGGTCATGGCGGCAATCGGAATCTTCCTGTCTTCTGCATGGGTCAAACTGATGGATTACGATTATGGCTGGGTACCAACGGTGAGTGTTCTTCTTTTTGCGCTGGGCATTCCCTTGATGACAGCGGTACTTGTCACGCTCCGGGACAAGACGAATGTTCTTTTCCAGAAGATCAAAGAGAACAACAGGACGGCAACGTCGAGAAGACTTTTCAAGTTTGTCAGAAGGAGGAACGGCCATGGTTAAGTGCGATCCTTTTATCAACAACGCTTTAAATCTGCTGAAAAACGGATCCTGGGTCATCGGCCTGGTCTTGGGCGTGACGATCGGGATCTATCTTGCCTTTTATATCTATGGCCGGATCATCGTCAAAAAGAACTTGGCTTCGGACAATTCTTCTCTGAAACAGGTGGACATTTCGCAATACAGCAGTACCGGAATCCGCGTCAAAGACGGAAACCAGAGCGATAACTTCGTTGCCTATAACAAGAAAGGAAACAAGTACGCCAAAAGCGACTATAAGGAACACAACGAGAATGTGGCGTACTTCAGGAGAAACACAAACCGGAACTGAAGAAGCTGTGCCCCCGGATCACCTTTTGATACGTGGATTAGTGTATAATAGGTGTATTGATTCCAAAGGGGGAATTCGGGATGCCTTTTCAGATCGTTTTGGGCGACATCACAGAACTAAAAGTGGATGCCATTGTGAATGCGGCGAATTCGTCGCTTCTGGGTGGCGGAGGCGTGGATGGTGCGATCCATCGCGCAGCTGGCCCGCGTCTTCTGGAAGAATGCCGTACGCTGCATGGCTGCCGTACCGGCGAGGCGAAGGTAACTCTCGGATATGATCTCCCTTCTAAATACGTCATTCATACTGTCGGACCGATCTGGCAGGGCGGCCGTTCCAATGAAGAGGAACTTCTTCGTTCTGCTTACAGAAATTCGCTTCAGCTTGCTTTTGAAAAGAACTGCGAGAGCGTGGCTTTTCCATTGATTTCGTCGGGAGTGTACGGATACCCGAAAGACCAGGCGCTAAAGATTGCAGAAGAAGAGATAAGGCGTTTTCTGGATGATCACGAGATGGACGTGACGCTGGTCATTTTCAGCAAAGAGAGTTTCCGCTTTGATTATGACCTTTATTCTGAAATTTCCGGTTATATCCGAAATACATATGTGTCTGAAAAGACCGAAGAGAAATCCAAAGGATCTTTCCTGGGAAATGTGATGCGCTCGATTGCTTTTGGAGGAGCATCCGGAAGCCGTGATTCTGTGTTCACATCGAAGGAAAAGACAGCGCGTCCGGAAAGAAAGAGGATGGATGCCTGCGCAAGTGTTCCGGTCGAAAAACAACCTGAACCAGAAGAGATCTGCGGCGAGGTCTGCGACGAAGAGGCTGCGGCGGACAACGAGATCTGTGCTGAAGAAGCGGTAATCGATGGCGCCCGTTTTGACGCGGAAGCGATGCGTTGTGCGGGTGCGGGCCAGGCTGCGGCGGCATCCGCAATGATGGGTCAGCCGGCTTTTGCAGCAGCACAGATGCAGATGACAAACAACTCTCTGGAGGCGGCGCTGGCGAATCTGGACGAGAGCTTTTCCCAGTCATTGCTTCGCATTATTGATGCCAAAGGCATGAAAGATTCGGAATGCTATAAGAAAGCAAATGTCGACAGAAAACTTTTCTCGAAGATCCGAAGCGATATCCATTATCGCCCGAGCAAGCAGACGGTGCTGGCTTTTGCCGTCGCACTGGAACTCGATATTTCGGAGACGGAAGCACTGCTGAAGAAAGCAGGATTTGCACTTTCCCATGCAAGTAAATTCGACATCATCGTGGAGTATTTTATCTCCAATAGAAAGTACGATCTGTACACCATTAACGAAGCGCTTTTCGCGTTTGACCAGAATCTTCTGGGCGCGTAAAACATAACAATCATACGGGAGGAATAGGTATGGCAAAGACTTATCAAGACATTCAGGAATTGATCAAGGAGAAGGGGATCAAGATGATCGACTTCAAGTTGACCGACATTGACGGAAGGTGGAGACATCTGTCGATCCCGGCGGAAAGACTGACTCCGTCGACAATGATGCACGGCATCGGTTTTGACGGCAGTAATTACGGGTATGCACCGGTAGAGAACAGTGATATGGTATTTCTTCCGGTCTGGGATTCCGCAGTGATCGATCCGTACTGTGAGGTGCCGACGCTTTCCATGATCGGCGATGTTCGTGTAATCGCCATTCCGCAGAATAAGCCTTTTGACCAGTATCCGAGAAATGTCGCGATCCGCGCGCTGGAGTACATGAAGGAGACCGGCGTGGCTGATCAGATGATCATCGGACCGGAGTATGAATTCTACATTTTCGATGACGTGCGTTATTCGACAAAGTACTACGATATGTCTGCCAGCATCTATACTTCCCAGGCACATTATGCTTCGAATGATGATATGAGCAACAATGGTTATCAGGTCATGCCGGGAGCCGGCTACCATAACAGCCTTCCGACAGATATCCGTAACGATCTTAGAAGCCGCATGTGCCTCAGCATGGAGGATTGGGGAATCAAAGTGAAGTACCATCATCCGGAGGTCGGCGGTTCCGGTCAGATGGAGATCGAAGTGGAGCTGGGCGACATGCTCAAGCTTGCTGACGATACCATGTCTGCGAAATACGTCATTAAGAACGAAGCGGCCCGTGATGGTGTTACGGCAACCTTTATGCCGAAGCCTCTGGCAGAGGAAGCAGGAAGCGGCATGCACGTGCATATGCTGCTCTTGAAAGAAGGTCAGCCTGTCTTCTACGAAGAAGAAGCGTATGCGCAGCTGAGTGAGACCGCACATTACTTCATGGGCGGACTTCTGGCTCATGCAAGATCCCTCTGCGCAATCACGAATCCTTCCACGAATTCTTACAAGCGCCTGATCCCAGGCTTTGAAGCACCAGTCACGATCGGTTATGCCATGAGTAACAGAAGCGCCGTGATCCGTATCCCGGCCTATGCAAAAACACCGGATACCAAGCGTTTCGAACTCCGTAATCCGGATGCAACTTGCAACCCGTACTATGCTTACGCAGCCATCCTGATGGCCGGTCTCGACGGCATCAAGAACAAGATCGATCCACACCAGAACGGCTGGGGTCCATTTGACTGTAATCTGTATAATCTCCCGGAAGAAGAAAAGGCAAAACTCACCGGTCTTCCGAAGTCTCTGGAAGAAGCAACCGCAGCTCTGGAAGCCGACCACGACTACCTGACCGCCGGTGGAGTCTTCCCGGAAAGACTTCTCAACCAGCTCATCGAGAAAAATAAAAAAGCCGCCGCGAAGATCAATAAACTGCCGCATCCAATGGAATATGCAATGTACTACGATCTCTGATCGGCAACGATAATGAATTAAATCGGTCATGCAAAACTCTTGCGCTGGTCCTCGGGCTGCGCCCTGCGGAATCGCGCTTCGAATTTTGCATGACTGTTTTTTGCGTTGAACCCGAACTTTAAGAAACACTTTTCGTAGTGCCTCCGCAGGGCGAAGCCCGAGGACAGCACAAGAAAAGTGTTTCTTAAAGATTCATAGAATCGTAATTTTTCCTCTGTAAAATGGTATTGATATTACTATGCGTTCATACGTTGAAGGGGAGGCAGTATGAGATACGCTTTTGCAGGGCTGTACGTAGCGATGATTTTGGCATTGCTGGCGTGTGTTGTCGTTGCCCGACGGTCTTATAAGAAAATCAAGGGTGCGGTGGCGATGCAGGTTGGCATGACGATTCCGCCTGTGATCGGTAATCTCATTATTGTTCTTTCGACATCCTATCTTCCTGCCAAGCTTGGCTGCTATGTGTATTTTATCGGCATGGACGCGTTTATCATGGCGCTGCTGCATTTTACTTTCCAGTATTGCGTGATCAAGTGGCCGAGTCAGAAGCTGCATTTCCTTGTATATGGAGTGATCACGCTTGACGTTGTCCAGTACCTGTTGAATCCGATTTTCCATCACGCATTCGATATCGAAGCAGTCCTTGTGGATGGCGAGAATTACTATCGAGTTGTTCCGTACTTCGGACAGGCGTATCACCGGGCAGTCGTATACGCGCTTTTCTTTGCGGTCCTGATCATTTTCGTGGTAAAGATCGTCAAGTCTCCAAAAGTATATACTGAGCGGTATTCGGTGATCCTCATTACCATAGTGATCACCGCACTATGGCAGACGTACTACATTTTCTCGCGTACGCCGATCGACCGCTCCATGACCGGCTATGGCGTGTTCGGACTGCTCATTTTCTATTTCGCACTTTACTACCGGCCGCTTACGCTTCTTGACCGTCTTCTTGCAAACATGGCGTCAGACATGCCGGATGCGATCTTCTTCTACGATGCGGACGGCCGTTGCATCTGGGCAAACCAGCCAGCTATCGATCTGGCCGGAATCAAGGATGAGGCATTTGATAAGACATCGGAACTTCTGACCGCAAAATTCGGAACGAAGGAAGACTTCGATAAGAGCGAATGGGAGTGCACACAGGTCCTTGGTTCAGGATCGGCCGCCGAGTATTATTACCAGTCCAAGAGAACCGTCAGGGATGAAAAAGGACTGGTCACGGGTTCTTTTATTACGATCCGAGATATCACAAAAGAACAGCGCGCACTCCAGCAGGAACGCTATAACGCTACGCACGACTCGTTGACAGGGCTTTTTACAAAGGAGTATCTGTATGAGTGCATCCGCAAAAGACTGGATAAAGATACCCAAAAGGCATACCTGATCTTGTACATCGATATTCTGAATTTCAAACTGGTAAACGATGTATTCGGAAGCAGTTTCGGTGATGTGGCATTAAAGCAGATCGCTGGTTTCCTTCGCGAAAAGAACTCGAAAAGCGGTGTTTTCGGACGTCTTGGTGGAGACACGTTCGGCCTTTGCATTCCTAAGAATGAATTCAACGAGCAGGAACTGGAGACGAGTCTTTCGCACTTTAATATCAATGACGGGCAGATCGATCACAACATCATTATCCATATCGGTGTTTACGAGGTGGTCGACAGGAGCATGAAGATTTCGATCATGTTTGACCGTGCACTGATGGCCATGAGGACGATCCAGGACGAGTACCAGCGCCATATTGCTTTCTACGACGACAAGATGCGTAAAGAAGTTATCTGGGCCCAGCAGATCTCGGCTCAGCTGATGGATGCCGTGAAGAACAGGGATGTGGTTCCATATCTTCAGCCAATCGTGGATGGAAACGGGAAGATCGTCGGTGCGGAAGCGCTGACAAGATGGATCCATCTGGAAGAAGGATTCCTCGCGCCAGGTTCTTTTATACCGGTATTTGAAAAGAACGGAATGATCACCGAGATCGACCGGTACATGTGGCGGTGCGCATGTGAGATCCTTTCGACGTGGGAGAAAGAGGGACGAGATCTCTTTATCTCCGTGAATATCTCGCCGAAGGATTTCTATTTTATGGATGTCAAAGCAGAGATCCAGAATCTGGTAAAAGAGTTTGGGGTCACGCCTTCCAAGCTCCGTATCGAGATCACCGAGACGGTCATGATGACGGATGTGGAGAACAGAATGAAGATGATCGATGAGCTCCGTGACGCCGGATTTATCGTGGAGATGGACGATTTCGGTTCGGGTTATTCCTCGCTGAATCTTTTGAAAGATATGCCGGTAGATGTACTGAAGATCGATATGAAGTTCCTGACGAAAACAGCAGATGACACCAAAGCCAGAACGATCCTGCAGAATATCATCAACCTGTCTGATGACCTGGGCATCTCCTCGCTGACAGAAGGCGTCGAGACGAAACCGCAGCTGGAAATGCTGTCGGAGATGGGATGTAAACTGTTCCAGGGATACTATTTTGCAAAGCCTATGCCGCTTGCGGAATTTGAAGAGTTCTGGAAATCCAACAGAGCGTAAAGAGTTTACTTAAGTCAAGTTTCCTTTGAAAAAGAAGGTGAAAAAAGTGTCGCTTTTCAGGCGACCTTTTTTATGCCCGTTTTTTGTTTAATGTACTTGTAAGCAAGAGGTGCGGGAAACAAAAGAAACGCACCCGGGACGTGGAATCCGGTGGTACCGGACCGGACGCCAAAAGAATACAGGGAGGAAACGAACATGACAAAGGAAACAAAA
This sequence comes from Clostridiales bacterium, assembly GCA_017545245.1. Classification (GTDB taxonomy): domain Bacteria; phylum Bacillota; class Clostridia; order Saccharofermentanales; family Saccharofermentanaceae; genus Scatonaster. The sequence goes on along the minus strand of JAFWPB010000007.1, from coordinate 24,670 downwards.
AACAACATCACAGAAATCGTATTTATCCTGGACAGAAGTGGATCCATGGGTGGACTGGAAAGTGACACGATCGGCGGCTTCAACTCCATGATCGCCAAGCAGAAAAAAGAAGAAGGCGAATGCTTCGTTACAACAGTGCTTTTCGATTCGGTAGTGGAAACGATCCATGACCGAGTGAAGCTCGATGAGATCAAGGATATGACTGACAAAGAGTACTTCGTACGTGGCAGCACAGCGCTCCTCGATGCAGTGGGATCAACGATCGAGCACATCGCCGGGATCCATAAGTATGTGAGAAAAGAAGATGTGCCAGCGCACACGGTATTCGTGATCACGACGGATGGCATGGAGAACAGCAGCCGGAAGTATTCTTCGGAGAAGGTCAAGAAGATGATCGAGGCGAAGAAGGAAGCAGGATGGGAGTTCCTTTTCCTGGGTGCCAATATCGATGCAGTCAGCACAGCGAAAAGCTTCGGCATTGATGAAGAGCGTGCGGTGAATTACCACTGCGATGCGGCCGGCACAGCCATCAACTTCGCGTGCATGGGACAGGCACTTTCGAGCGTGAGAAAAAAGGGTAAGATGGATGCTTCCTGGCGCGCCGCGATCGACGAGGATTTCGAGAGCAGAGGATAAAAACGCCTGATTTTGTGAGTCGATGGCGTCAAGCGGCAGAAGCGTTCCTTATGCGAGGGGCAGGACGCTCAGGAGAATACCGCAAAAGATGATGGAGGCACAGAAGACGCGGTAACCGATGTCTTTCTCGTGGAAAAAGAACTTGCCCCCGGCGATGGTGACGAAACAGCCGCTCTGCTTGATGAGCGTCATGACCGTGACGCGGCTGCCGGATATTCCGTTAGCGGCAAAGAGAGCGGCGTCACCAATAACAAACATGAGAGCCAGGATCCAGATCCAGCCGTTTTTCCAGACGGTGCTGGAGATCCTGGTTTTTGTGATTACAACATATGCGAGGTAGAAAAGCAGAAGGAAAAGCATGTACCAGAACTGGAGCTGGGCGCCGCTGATCGACTTCATGAGAATCTTGTCCATAAGTCCGGAGACGGCGTTGAGAAGACAGGAACCGAAAGCCATGAGGACGAACTTTGTGAGATTTCCGGAACCCTCGGCCGGTGCTTTTGATGAAGCTTTATCAGGAGCTTTTCCGGATGATATATCAGATGCTTCAGCATGGTTTTCTTCAGTCTTGTTTTCTGAAGCCGAGTCAGGTTTTTTCTTCCCGAAAATGCGGAACTTCAAAGCGAGAAGACCGAAGGCAACGAGAGCAAGGCCGAGAACTTGATTCCAGACCAGAACTTCATGCAGGACGAAGACACCGAGAAGTGTGGCAAGCAGCACACGGGAAAGATCGAGGATACCGTAGAGGCTGACCGGAAGGTGCTTTAATGCACGGAAACTTAAGATCCAGGCCAGGAAGATCACGAAGGATTTGATAGCAATGAGACCATAGTATTCCAAAGGAAGTCCCATAGCATGAGGTGCGCGTGGAACGACCATCAGGAACCCGATCAAGGTGTAGATCAGGAGTACTTCCATGACCGTGTTTTTGTTCATGGATTTCTTCTTGGCGATCTCGCGGCCGCCCTTAAGTAAACCATATACCAATGTCAGAAGTATCCAGGTCATGAAGAAGGTTCCTTTCAAAAAGATGCTGATCCTGCCTGATATCCGGAAAACAGCACACCAGATGATTGTTCCAGGCAGACCCTGGTAATAATAGTACAGGACAAGTGCTTTTGTAAATGAAAAGAGTATAGTCAGATTAACGAAATCCTTCATACAAGTGCTTTTCGTGACGACTTTGTAATTTTGGATGAACTGTTTTCATGTACAATGACTATGGTAGGGTTGATAGTGTGTGGAGGTTGTTTTATGAGCCGATTCAGCAACAGGTTGCTTGCACTGGCAATCAGCATTTCTATTCCGTTTTCACTTTGTGCATGTAAGAAAAAGACAGAAGCCGCAGGCGTCGTGAAGGAAGATGACCCGTATTTCGAATCACAGGAAATCGAGTTGCTTTATCCCAAATCTGATGACCTTGTACTAGAACAGAGGAATTTCGACAAAGTATTTATCTTGAATAATCTTGTGTTGGTCGAAATTCTCGAACAATACCAATACCCGGAAGATTTCCAGAAACGTATCAACAAATATCAAAGCAATCCGTTGTCTTTCTCGGATGAGGAGGTCAGCGCTTTGTTCTTGGAAATGGCAGACTATCAGAAAAATGGCTTTCTGGTGTATGACCTTTCCGGAAATTATCTGGGATTTCTCCCGGAACGGGAAGCCGGAACGGTGACAAGTGCACTATGTGGCAAGGACGGCACGCAGTATCTGGTTACCTCCTCTTTTGGAGAAGCGCCGGATTATGATATACATAACGCGCTGAAAGAAATCACGGCAGAAGGAAAGATCGGAAAAGAGATCAAACTGGATAACAGTTCTATCCCGGAAATGAAGGATTCTCCCTATGCCTATACGCTTTCCACAGTAGAAATGGAAAACGGGAATTTCCTTTGTGCCGGACTTTCCGGTGTGGTCATGTTTGATAAGACCGGAAAATGTCTGGGTTCGGTTAAGGCGCAGGAGAGTCAGTACAAGATCGTGTGTCAGGATGGAAAATACTATCTCGGATGTTATCACACACCTATGAGTGAAAGTGATCCCTCTTACTACTATCTTCTTGAGATCGGTACCGCCCCGCTCTCTCTCGGAAAAAACCAGATCCGCCTTCCGGCCGGCATGGATATCTATTACCTGAAACCTGAAGAAACCGGGATATTCCAGGTAGCATCCAATGGTTTTGACAGGATCAGAAACCTTCAGACTTTCGAAAAAGAACCATTCCTGAGATGGGCAGATACAGACTGCAATTATTCTGGAATAACGGAGTATCGTATTGCTTCGGAGCGGGAACTTTTTGTCGTTCGTATGGAGGATAACCGGGATGAATACCTGACTTCTCCGGAAAGCATAAAGATTTATCTTCTCCACCTCACAAAAGCGGAGAAGAATCCGCATGCGGGGAAAAAGATCATCACGATCGCGGGTCCGGACGCATCCGCCGCGAGTGCTTTTCTCAAATACCTGAACGAATATAATCGTGACGAAAACCGGAAAGCCAGGATCGTTTTTAAGAATTATTTTGACAATGGGATCTTGCCCACCACGTGGGAGGAGCGGGACAAGTTTATATCAGAAACTACGGACAAGTTATTCCTGGACCTTCTTTCGGGATCGGGACCGGATATTCTGATGAATTTCGGAGAATACAGCCAGTTTAACAACGAGACAGTCCTTCTGGATCTGAATACGCTTCTTGATGGCAAAGAGGGGCTCAACCGCAGCGAGTATTTCGATAATGTTTTCCGCGCTTCCGAGACCAACGGAAAACTCTTCCAAATGCCGATCACCTTCAGAATGACAGGCATGATCGGAAACTCAAAATATATCGGGAATCCGCAGAAGTGGACATTTGACGATTTCAAAAATGCTTCAAAGAATCTCCCGGAGAATGTGACCATGATCCCGGAGACGACATGGAGCGATCTTCTGGAACAGCTTCTTCAGAGTTCGATGCGGAGATTCGTGGACTACGATAAGAAAGAAGTGCATTTTGACGATCCGGAGTTTGCCAAGATTCTCGAAGTCGTGAAGGAACATGGCTCCATGCGGACGCTCGACCAGATCTTCGAGAGCCGCACTAATATCGAAGGCTTTGAAAACAGATATATCCTTGACCGCGAGATGGCCGCGATAGGCCTGACGGCAACTGCACAGGCCGAGGTCAGCCAGCTGATGCACTATGCTTATGTGACCGGTTCAGACGACGGGGAGATCATATTTGTCGGCAATCCGAGTTCCGAAGAAGGCAGTATGAGTTTCTCCTATGGCATGAGTGTCGGCATTTCAAAGGCTTCCCGGTATCAGGAAGAAGCGTGGGATTTTGTGAAGTATCTCTTCGGAAAAGAGGTAATGACGAGGATCGCGATCGAGACGAATATGCTGCCGGTATGCCGGGCATCCTGTGAGGAAAAACTGAAGGAAGAATTGAGCAGATATGAGGATTCCTTGAAGCATACTTCCTATGATGCTGACTATATAAAATCTTTGCCGAAACTGGATAACAAGATGGTTTCTGAACTTCTCTCGGTGCTTGACGATATCCATACCTGCAGTAATCTGGATATGTCGATATTGCTGATCATCAAGGAAGAAGTTCCGGGATATCTTCACGGTCAGCGCTCGATCGAAGATGTGGTCAAGAATATCCAAAACCGTGCGGCGACAGTCGTGAAAGAGAGAGGATAGGTCGAACAGTTTTTTCGGGGAGGACTTTGGGGTATGAAGCATAGAAGAATCGCAGCATTTTTCATGGCAGCATTAATGATTGCGTCTTGTGGATGCGGAAAGAAGGATCCGGAGAATACTACGGATCCAAAGAACACAGATGCTTCGACAACCAACAAGGTCGTAAGTGGTGACAACACGGAGAACCCGAATAATAACGTTGACTACAACGCGGATCTGGTGAAGGAAGATGACCCGTTTTTTGCGGCTTCAGAAGTGATCCTTGATGTCCCGAAGGATCCGGATCTGAAAGTGGAATATTCAAGCCTTCACGGTGCCCCGATTTTTGCCGGGAAATATATCGCACAGCAGTATCACGTGCAGTACGTTTTGCCGGATGAGATCCAGAAACAGGTCGACCAGATGCAGTTTCCCCAGGATACATCCAAATATCAGGAATTGATCGCAGGGAAATACTATATCGAAGGATGGGCAATCTTCAGCAGCGCCGGCGAGTATCTCTTTACGTTGAGCGGCGATGATGCTCTGAATCTGCCCACATATGGAAGAGTATTTGAGTTTTCAGACGGAAGACTCGGCATGTTCTTTGCCCAAGTAACTTTTGAAGGCGATGACATAAAGATAGAACCTTTCGTATTTATCTTCGACAGTAAAGGCGAAATGCTGGAGAAAAAACCTATACAGGGGATGCAGAATATGCCGTTAACAGGACAATATGCTGTGCTGCCGGATGGCCGCCTCCTCTTTATGGAAGATTATATGACCATGCTGATGGATAAGGATGCAAACCTGATCTGGCAGGTGTCGAACGACTCCATGACAACGATGGAGACCGGAAGGATCGAGGGAGTCTTCTACGAAAACGGAAAACTTTACTGCATATTTAATAAGATCACGGAATCCGGTGATCAGAATGTTTCCGAGCGGACGATCCAGGAGATGGATATCAATAGCGGAAACCCGATCGGAAGCAGAGAAGCGCTTTCACCGAATGTGCCGAGTGTTCTTTTCCCGGGAGAAGACGGCATATACGGCATTGGAGCCAATGGTGTGGTGAAGGTAGACATTATTACCGGTACGCGAGAAGCACTCATCAACTGGAATGAGACTGATGTAAACTGCAAACGTCTGGATGAACGATCCTGCAGAGTGATGAATTCCGACGAGATGGCATTTTTCCAGGAACCGACGAGAGTGGAGGGCAGTCAGGAAGAAGGGTCGTATAAGCTTATCCATTTCCAGCGGGCTGCAAAGAATCCACATGCGGGAAAAGCACTGCTGCATCTTGCGGCCTATGGTGTGAATTCCGAAGAACTGATCGACCAGGTAGTGGAGTACAACCAACAGACCGGAGCCAAAGCTCGTGTCATGCTCTATGACTATGCGGACGAGATCGACCGGACATTGCCTCCGTTCCAAGCGAGTGCCGATGTCGGTTACAAAGTTTTTGAAGCGATGCGTTCCGGAACGGGTCCGGATATCGTCATGAATTTTACGGACTTCGGTGAATTTGAAAACGAGAAGGTCCTGATAGATCTGAATACATATATCGACAGCACGAACGGGATCGACCGGAGTTTGTATTTTGACAACGTGATGCGTGCTTTTGAAACAAACGGAAAATTGTACCAGATGCCACTGACATTCTATGTGTACGGATTGGTCGGAAACAAAGAATATTGTGGAGAACGGACCGGCTGGACCTATTCGGAATACAGTAGCTTTCTTTCCTCACTGCCTTCTGATATGACGGCTTTTTACAGCATAACGTCCCAGCATTTTCTGGACGATATGGTTTCCGGAGACATGAGTCATTTTGTGAACTACGATACGGGCGAAGTCTCCTTTGATTCAGACGAATTCGCTACGCTTCTGGAGGTCGCGAAAAAGTGCGAAGTGAGCCGCAATAACCGCGAAGAACTGGACGATGAGTCTTACCACTCGCCTGACGCGAATGCAATCACGCTCGGGATCTGCGCTATGAACGAATACCGTTTTGCCTCTCTGGCGAATTCATATGGACGTTATTGCGATGTGAATCAGGGCAATGTTACGTTCCTCGGTTATCCTACGGCGGAGGGAAAAGGATTCTCTGCACGTGCGGCGCTTTCTGTCGGTATTTCCGCGTTTTCCCGTCACCAGGACGAAGCGTGGGATTTTGTCCGCTATCTGCTTTCTTTGGCACCAAAGAACAAGCATGAAGGTGCTTCGATCCTTCGAAGTGCAGTCGATGCACAGAATACGGTGGACATAGATAATTACCATGCAAGAGCCGCGCAGAGCCCGGATCCGAAGACGCATGGCAGTGCTCCGCTGGACGAGGAAAAAGCAAAGACATGGATCACTATGATCGAGAATGTACATACCAAATATGTGTCGTATCCTGACATCCTTTCCGTGATCAACGAAGAGGCCTCGGCTTACTTTGCCGGACAAAAGAATGCGAAGGATGTGGCAGCGACGATACAGAACCGGGTGGCCCTGATCATTGCAGAAAGTAAGTAACGATGCATAACGTTAGCGAAACCTGCTGAATTTCGTAGCCCGACAGTGTAAAACTGTCAGAATCACGCGCCTTCATGCTATAATGGACCTACTTGAAAAAGAGAGGTATTTTCGCATGCAAGAGGATAGAAAATCCACGGAGATCAAGAAGGTCGGTATCGTGGGTCTCGGCCTGATCGGTGGTTCTTTGGCAAAAGCACTGAAGCGCCGTACTGATGTGGATGAAATCGTTGCAGTAGAGCCGGATCAGGCTTCCGGTGAACTGGCAGTCAAAGAAGGAGTGATCTCCTCATTTTCCAAGGACGACTTATCTATCCTGGGTGGATGCGATCTGGTCGTCCTTTGTGCGCCGATCGACGCGATCAAGAAGATGGAGCCGACACTGAAAACGTTGGACATCGGCTTGATCTCCGATGTAGGATCGGTCAAGCGTCCGGTCATGGAAGCAATCACACTTCCGAATTTCGTGGGTGGTCACCCGATGGCCGGTTCCGAGCGTCATGGTTATGCATGCAGCAGCGAATCCCTCTTTGAAAATGCACTTTACGTGATCTGTATTCCGGACCAGTGTACGGTATCGGTGACGATGCTGGATGACTTTGAAAAACTGATCCGTGGAATCGGCGCGATACCGATGCGTATGTCGGCTAAAGAACATGACGAACGTGTGGCAGCGGTATCACATCTTCCGCATATCGTGGCCAGCAGCCTTTCGCTTCTCATGGCCAACATCGATGACGGTGCCATCTCCCGTATGGCGGCCGGTGGTTTCCGCGACATTACCCGTATCGCTTCTTCGGATGCGAAACTCTGGGCAGGCATCACGGAAAATTCCAGAGAGGCGCTTCTGCCGGTTCTGGAAAAGTACATCGACCTCCTTTCCACATGGAAAGAGACACTTGAAAAAGACGATCAGGCAGCACTGGAGAAACTCTTCATGCAGGGCGCCTGCTACCGCGACCACCTCGATTCAAACCTGCGTGGCGCGCTGGAAGCTTCGTCCATGCTGACAGTCTATGTCGACGATAAACCCGGTGAGCTGGCCCGCATCACGGCCATCCTCGGCAAGGGCAACATCAATATCCGAAACATCAACATCCGCAACTTCCGTACATACGAAGGCGGTCAGGTGAGCCTGCTTCTGGGTACGGCAAAAGAAGCGGTGGAAGCCTATGCGCTTCTGAAGGAGGCCGGCTATGAGTGCGATTAAAGCGGGTCTCATCGGGTACCCATTGGGTCACTCGATGTCACCTTATATCCATGAGCGCATCATGGAGGCATCCGGAATCTTCGGAAAATACGAACTGTACGAAATCTCCCCGGAGGAGCTCCCAAAATATGCGCCGATCCTGATGCGGGAACTGACGGGATTCAATATCACGATCCCGCACAAGGTGGCGATCCTTCCTTTCCTTGATGACGTGGCGCTGATGGTCAAAGAATACGGTGCGGCGAATACGGTCTGTGGCAGGATCGGCTACAACACGGACGTGGACGGTTTCCTGTCCTGCGGTGTGCCGATGAAAGATAAGAAAGTCCTGCTTCTTGGTGCCGGCGGCGTGGCCCGCATGATGGCCATCGAAGCCCTGAAGGCGGGCGCGGATCTTTCGATCTGGGCGCGTTCTGCTGAAAAAGCACTGGTCTTGATCGACGAGTGCAAGCAGAAGGGGTATGAGAAAGTGGCACCGGCCGAAGGTATGCCTTCGGGAAGTGCTTTTGACACGATATTAAATGGCACACCTTGTGGCATGTGGCCGAAGGTGCATGACATGATTCCAGATGCTGGAGTCCTTGCGGATGGAGGTACGTTCTTTGATACGATCTATAACCCGTGTCCGACAAAGACCTGCATGCAGTTCCGGGCCGAGGGAAAGAATGCTATCTCGGGTCTGAAGATGCTCCTCAACCAGGCGATTGCAGCCGAGAAAATCTGGGCGCCGGATGCGCATTTTGATGACGGAAGACTTTCCGAGATCCTGCCGGATGTGAGAAAGAAACTCTGGGAGAAGAACCCGATGAAGCTGATCTTTACAGGCTTTATGGGAGCCGGAAAGACGACGATCGGCCGCATGACGGCGGATATGTTGAAAATCCCGTTTATCGATCTGGATGATAAGATCGTGGAAGTGGCTGGATGCCCGATCCGTGAGATATTCGAGAAAGATGGCGAAGAGACCTTCCGGAGAATGGAGCACGAGATCTTAAAACGTGAACTCGAGCATCCGGGTTCGGCCGTGATCTCTCTTGGCGGCGGGGTACTGACCAACGAGAAGAATGAGGCACTCTTGAAGGAGAGCAAGTCCATGCTGATGTACCTGAAAGCAAAGCCGGAAGTCATCTGGGAGAGAGTAAAGAATGACCGATCCAGGCCGCTTCTTGACGCAAAAGATGCGGACACGGCGTATAAGAACATGGCAGCGCGCCTTGCGTCGCGTGAACCGACCTACGAGAGAGCTGCGGATGTCGTGCTGGATGCGAATGAAAATACAGACGTGATTTTTGCGAATGTGACAAAGCTGTTCGAGACGTGATATGTCGAGACATGGTAAAATATTAGAAGTTGAAACAGACATATGGAGGTGATCTTTATGCCGGAGATCATGGCAAATACAAATCATGGAAAGTACCCGATCCTGATCCGTACCGGTGCGCTGGCACAGCTGGGTGACGTAGCGGGAAAGACCGTCAGAAGCAGAAAGGCTTTTGTTGTGACGGATTCGATCGTGGAGGGCCTGTATCTGGAGCAGGCGAAGAAGTCTCTGGAAGGTTCTGGTTTTGAAGTCGCTTCCTATGTAGTGGAAAGTGGAGAAGCAAGCAAATGTGAGAAGAATCTCTTTGCGATCTATGGTGCCATGCACGATTTCGGCATGACAAGATCGGATCTCGTCATCGCACTTGGCGGCGGCGTAGTCGGAGACCTGACCGGATTTGCTGCAGCAACATATATGCGTGGATGTCCTCTGATCCAGGTGCCGACGACGCTCCTGGCACAGGTCGACTCTTCCATCGGTGGAAAGACCGGTATCGATATGCCGTTTGGCAAAAACCTCGTCGGTGCTTTCTATCAGCCAAAAGCAGTCGTGATCGATCCGGGCCTTCTGAAGTCCTTGTCGAGAACACGTATGGCCGAAGGTATGGCGGAAGTCATCAAGTACGGATGCATCCGCGATGCGATGCTTTTCGAGGCGATCGAAAAGGGCCAGGCGGACATGGAGTGGATGCTCCAGCGCTGCGTCAAGATCAAGACCACGGTCGTACAGAACGACGAGTTTGATACTGGAGAGAGAATGCTTCTGAACTTTGGCCACACATGGGGCCATGCCATCGAGAAGGTTTCCGGATACAGCCGTTATACACATGGTGAAGCGGTCGCGATCGGCATGATCAAGGCTTGCGAGATCGGCGAGAAACTGGGCCAGACACCGAAGGGCGTGAAGGAGCGTATTCTGAACGTGCTGGAGAAATGGCATCTGCCGACATCTACAGATCTTCCGGTCGAAGATCTCTACCAGACGATGCTTTCGGATAAGAAGAAGCTGAACGGTAAGGTCTACTTCGTCGTGATCAAGGAGATCGGTGATTCGAAGACACAGCCACTCTCGGAACAGGAACTGAAAGATCTGCTCTGAGGTGAAGGGAGAACAACTTGGATAAAGAACAACAGAAGATACGACTTTCTGCCCTTTTTAACGTAGGCAAGCTAGGGATCGAGCCGGGGAAGCTGACCGGTAATCTCGCTGTGCCGCAATCAAAGAGCATGGCGCACAGAAGCCTGATCATGGCGTTTCTGGCGGGAGACGTATCTTTGGCAAAGATAGATGAGAAGAATGCGTCCGATGACATTTTCGCGACCAAAGAGGCGCTTGGCAAACTGCAGGCATATCTGGACAGTGAAAAGAAGAGTGAGGAGCCGGTTGAAATCGACTGTAAAGAGTCGGGATCTACACTTCGCTTCCTGATCCCGCTTGTCGCGGTGCTGGGTATTCCGACCCGCTTTATCGGGCATGGACGCCTTCCCCAAAGACCGATCAAGGAATACGAAGGCGTATTTGAAAACAGCGGCGCACAGATGCTCTACCGGGATCAGACAGGACTTTCGTTACCGCTTGAGATCAAGGGAAAAATGCGTGCGGGTGAGTATGCACTTCCGGGAAACGTGAGTTCCCAGTACATTTCCGGACTCCTGATGGCGCTTTCTTCTGAATCCGAGCCTTCCCGGATACGGTTATCCACAGCACTTGAATCCGAGCCCTACGTCAATATGACGATCGATGTCATGGAGGGCTTTGGCTGCACCGTCGTCCGTGAGAAAAACGGATACTACCTCGCAGGAGGACCGAAAACGAAGAGGACCAGTGCTTTTGACGTGGAAGCGGATTACTCGCAGGCGGCATTCTGGCTGGTAGCGAATTACCTTGGTTCAGCATTGTGCCTGACCAATCTTCCGGGCAAGACATCCCAGGGAGACCGTGCGATCGAGACGCTTCTGGCCGGACTTCGCGAAGTGGCATATAAGGGCCGCGAGAAGGTCTTCGAGATGGATGCGCGGGATGTACCGGATCTGGTGCCGGTCTTCGCAGTAGCAGCGGCAGCGACCGACTGTGAGACGCATATCGTGCATGCTGAGAGACTGGCTTTAAAAGAATCGGACCGTCTGGCATCGACGGCAGGCATGCTCCGCGTGCTGGGCGTAGATGTGGAAGTCTATCCGGACGGCATGACGATACATGGAAAGAAAACTTTGCCGGGAGAGAAGGTTTTTTCCGGCGGAGAGATCGATACGCATAAGGACCACCGTCTTGTCATGGCGTCTGCAATCGCGGCGACGGTGGCAAAAGAGACGATCTGGATCAAGGATCCGGTCGCGGTCGAGAAGTCGTATCCGACATTCTTTGAAGAATACTTAGATCTGGGAGGATCGATTCATGGGATCAACGTGGGGTAAGCGCCTGAAAATCAGTATTTACGGAGAGTCGCACGGTGCGGCGGTCGGCGTGGTGATCGACGGGCTTCCGAGCGGGATCCCGATCGATGAGGCGCAGGTCATCAAGGAGATGCAGCGTCGTGCGCCGGGTACACAGGCCGGCTCGACTCCGCGAAAAGAACCTGACCTGCCGACGGTACTGTCTGGTATCTACCAGGGCAAGACGACCGGTACGCCGCTGGCTATCGAGATTTTGAATACCAATCAGCATTCTTCGGATTATGAGGGCTTCGTGACGACGCCCCGTCCGGGACATGCCGACTATACATCGCGGCTCCGCTATAAGATGAACAATGATCCGAGAGGCTCCGGACACTTTTCCGGAAGACTTACGGCACCGGTGCTTTTTGCCGGCGCGATCGCAAAGCAGGTCCTGAAGGCGAAAAACGGAACGGAAGTGTATGGACATATCATCCGCATCGGAAAAGTCACGGCGGAAAGCTGGGAAGAAGCGGAGACACCGGTCATTCCGGTCGAGGGTGCTTTTCCACAGGAAAACACTGCTATTGCCGCGCGCATGAAAGAAGAGATCGACGTGGCCAGATCCGAACTGGATTCGGTTGGTGGCATAGTGGAAGTCATGGCGACCGGATTCCCGGGTGGAATCGGTTCTCCGATGTGGGATACGGTGGAGAGCAGCTTTGCGCAGCTCGCATTCGGCATTCCGGCAGTCAAGGGCGTGTCTTTTGGAAGCGGATTTGCGGTCTCGGAGAGAAGAGGTTCCGTCAACAACGACCATCTCTCGTTCCAGGACGGGAAACTCCGTATGACGACCAATCACGGCGGCGGTTTCGAGGGCGGAATCAGTAACGGCATGCCGGTACTGGCCCAGGTGGCGTTTAAGCCGACTCCGTCCGTGGCAAAAGAACAGGATACGGTGAACCTGGAGACGCAGGAAAACGTGAAGATCGAGATCCCGGGACGTCACGACGCATGTATCGTTCCCCGTGCTCTGCCGGTAGTGGAAGGCTGCCTGGCGCTGGCACTTCTCGACAGCCTGATGGGTAAAGGAGAGTATGGTTTATGAAGAAGATATTGATCATGAACGGACCGAATCTTTCCATGCTGGGAAAGAGAGATCCGAAGCATTATGGAAGCGGAACACTCCAGGACCTTGAGAATGCCTGCATCAGCAAGGGCATCGAGCTTGGTGTGGAGGTCGTCTGTTTCCAGTCTGAGTCTGAATCGGCGATCATCCGGAAGCTTCATACTTCGATGGGCGTAATCGACGGTATCGTTTTAAATGCAGGTGCATATACGCACTACAGTATTGCGATCCGTGATGCGATCGAGCTGATCAAGATCCCGGTTGTGGAAGTGCATCTTTCGGATATCCATAACCGCGAAGATTTCCGGAACCGCTCGGTCATCGAGGCGGTATGCGTCGAGCAGATCAGCGGCTTGGGAGTGAAGAGTTATCTTGTGGCAATGGAAAAACTGGTGAATCAGTACATGGTCAGAAATGACGGAGAGGACGCACTTTGCGGTGCGCAGGAAGCGGCCAAAGAGTCGGAAGCTTCCGGTCTCCTTTCTGAAGAAAGAGTTGCCATTGACGCAATCGATAAAGAGATGCTGGTGCTTTTTGAACGGAGGATGAAGCACGTAGACCGCATCGCAAAGATCAAGATGAAGGTGGGGAAAGAAACGTATGCACCGTCGCGGGAACAGGAGATCCTGGACAAAGCGGCGAAAGGGGTGGACCAGGACTATGCGGAAGCGGCGCAGGAACTTATGCGAGAGCTCATGCGTCTTTCCAAGGAAAGGCAATCCCAGATAAGAAACGTTTCAAATGAAGACTAATTCGAAAAAACCTAGAGACCGCCGGCTGAATCTGCTGATCACGATCGCTTTTATTACGAGTGTATTCCTGCATCCGATGCTGATCGAGTTGAGCGATTCGCTTTTCTTCTCGCCATGGCAGGAGATCTTTCTTCTGGGCTGTGCGATCGGACTGACTACTTTTATGTTTCTGGCATCGAAGAGCCACTTCCTGTGTGCTTTGCTTCAGACGCTGGGTCTTCTGGTCAATGTCCTGTACTTTTTCTATATGCACTTTAATAACGGGTGGAAAGCACTGTTCCGGAGCATGGATTACGAGTGGTGTTTCCAGGTGCTCTTGTTGTGGGGCGGCGGCACGATGATCACCATCCTGATAAGATTGTTTGCGCATAAGAAATGGAATGCCGCGCATATAAGGCGTAGTTTCGGGCGTGGATTCCTTTGCTCGAGTATCGTGTTTGCACTTTTGTATCTTGTGCTTCTGGCGGATCTCTTTGTGCTTCAGAGAAGCCGGCACTTCGGTAACGGCAGTCTGAACCTGAAACCTTTGAAAGGCGCGTTTGCCATATACTGGCCGCTCATCAAGAAGGGATATTTCAAAGACGGCGTGTTCGTCCAGTTTTTCGGAAACCTTCTGATCTTCCTGCCGATGGGATTTTACATGTCTTTGTGGTGGAGAGAAAGAAAACACAGATGGATCCTCTATGTTTTCCCGTTCTTCCTGGCCAGCTCGATCGAGGCCGTGCAGTATTTCTTCCATATGGGAGAGTGCGATATCGACGATGCATGGATGAATGTGGTGGGATTCATTTTAGGTATATGGCTCTGCACATTCCTGGACCTTGTGCGTAAATGGGTCACGCATGGAAAAGAACGCACGATATTTAAACTGCAGCTGTAAGTGCTTTTGGCGCAGAACAGCGATCAGTAATCAGTTCATACCCTTTTCAAAATAGAGGATCAGATTGGTCGGAAGGATCTTCGAGGCGAGATGGAGCATCTTCTGTCCGAAGCCGTAGACGAGCATGCGCTTGCCCTTTTTCGCGGCGCGCAGGGAAGCGGGAATGAGTTTATCGACAGTTGTCACGAATTTGGCTTTGAAGCCGGTGATCGTGGCGTTCGGATCATTCTTGGAAATCTTGACGAAGTTGGTATCGACCGGACCCGGGCATACGCAGGTAACGGTGATGTGGTGCGGTTTCAGTTCCACATGGAGTGCTCGCGACAAAGAAATCACGAAAGATTTGGTAGCGGCATATAGCGCGAAATTTGGCTGTGGCAGGAAGCCTGCGGATGACGCGATGTTGATGATGCGCGGGCCTTTTTTCGCAGGAAGCGAGTCCCCGTATTTGATCATGTAGGGAAGAAACATGTGCGTGACTTCGCTCAGCGCCGTGCAGTTCAAGGTGACGGTCGTGTCGACGTCTTTCATGCTGTGGGAGGCAAAAGAACCCAGCTTGCCCATGCCGGCGGAGTTGATGAGAAGGCCTACCTGGGGCTGTTCCTTTTCGAGAATGCCGGCCAGATGGGAGATATCTTCAGGTGAGGTGAGATCGAGAGGGAGGACGCGGTACTTGTCCGGTCCCAGTTCTTCGGACAGGGACTTGAGCTTGGCTTCGGATCTTGCAATCAGCCAGATTTCGTCAAAAGGCGCACCTGCAAATCCGTCTGATTCAGTGAGAAGACGTCTGGCAAATTCTTCGCCCATTCCTGATGAGGCTCCGGTGATCACGGCGATGCGCATAGGCTCCTCCTGTTCCCGCGGGTTAGCGGATCTGCTTAAAATACTCTTCGATACCGTCTGCAGTGGCAGAGCATAATGTCTGCAAGGATGTGTCGTTCGTGAGGATGGCACGGTCTGTCTCGTGAGAGATGAAACCAAACTCGAGAAGGGTGCCGACCAGACCGGTTTTACGGATGACGGCCCAGTTTGCTGTGTAGACCGGCTTTTCCATGTTGGACTTTAATTCCGGGATCTTGGCCGTGATCGTATCGTACAAGGTCTGGCAGTACAGAAGGTTATGTTCGTTCGGACGGCCATGGTACGCGTCGCGGACCGGGGCTCCGGATGTCTGGTTCTTTGGGTTGCCTTCGTAGGTATTTACGGCATCGTCCGTAACATAGGTGACTTCGATACCGTGGTGGTTGACCGGTTCAAAAGTTTTCTCGTCGTAATGGGCGTTCAGATGGATGGACATGAAGACCACGTCGGTCAGCTTATATTCCATCTCGAAAAGATCTTTCAGATCATCGCCGACGCCGGTTCCGGCCATGAAGCCCATACCGCCTGAACTGAACTTGTCGCTGTTGATGTTCTTGATCTCTTCAAGCTTGGTGCGGAGCTGCTGCTCGCGGTCCGCGGAGAAGGGGAGAATGCCCTTTTCCTTGGCAATGTCCATGCAGATCAGGTGAGTCGTCGCGAGACGATAGTAAAGGGAATAGTAGTTGTCCTCAGTACGGGTAAGATATACCTTGGCGCCGCGGCTTTCCAGTTCCGGCTTGAGCTTCTCAGCGATCTTGATCGTGATCGTCGGCTCTTCGTTCTGGTCACTGTTATAGGGATAGGAAGTACCACGGTCCCAGCCGCCATGGCCCGGGTCCAGGATCACGTAGAATCCGTGGAGGTCCGAAGGAAGTGTGGTCGTTGTCGCTTCGGTTGCTGCCGTAGTGTCTTCCGGGATTATAGCTGAAGCTTCTCCTGAAGTTTCAGACGAAGAAACGCCAGTCAAGAGGGTTGTTTCCTCTGACTGGCTGTTAGATCCAAAGACACCCGTGCGGTAGAGAAGATACACACCGCCACCAAGAGCAAGTACCGAACATACTATGAATAAGCAGTACGCGAATACAAGACGGGCATACTTGGTTTTCTTTCGAGACGGACGCTTGGTTTGGGAATAGGTTTGGGTTGTATTGGCTTTTGACGCGCCCGTATAAGTTCTCGAATGTGGTTGGTTGTTTTTCATATCGTTCCTCTCTTTAATGTGCATCTATAGTATAAACTTTTCTCGCCAGTTGTAAATTACAAATTTGATATTTTTTGCAAATTAAGTGTTAACAGAATGTGGAAAGGCTTATTTTTCAGCACTTCGAAAGGGTTCTAGTGATTTTGACGAATTTTCGATAGTTTTTTCGCGTTATTGTTGCGCCGAATAGATTTCGATCGCATCTGCGATGCCTTTTGCAACGGAAGCGTTGGTTCCATCCTTGAGAAGACGCTCTCTGTCATTGTCGTCAGAAAGGAAAGCTACCTCGACCAAAGCGCCTGTCAGACCGTGCTCACGGAGTACGGCATAGTTATCTGCGAGGATCGGATGTGCATTCGTCTCAAACTGCGGAATCTCATTTACGATGCAGTTATACAGGCACTCGGAAAGAGCATAGTTCTTGTCAGAATTTCTTCCATAATACTCGTCACGGATCGGGAAATCGGAGCGCTGGAATTCAGAGTTGGTGCGCATCTGATTATGTTCGCTTTCGATAATGGAGTCATCGGTTACATAATAGATCTGGGTGCCGTGCAGTGTTCTGGATTCGCTGGAGTTCAGATGGATCGACAGGAAAAGAACTTTCTCGAGTTTGTATTCCATCTCCATGAGTTCCTGGAGATCCTCGCCGACGCCGGATCCGACCATGATGCCCATGCCGCCGGAAGCGACGGAATCTTCGTTGATGTCGATCGACTCCTGAAGGAGCATGCGCAGCTCTGCCTCGCGCTCGGAAGAGAAAGGAAGTACACCCTGTTCCTTGGCAATGTCCATGCAGATCAGATGGGTCTGGGCGATACGGTTATAGAGGGATACCCATTCGTTATCGGTACGTGTCATATAAACGACTGCGCCGCGCGACTGAAGCTCTTCTTTGACCTGCTTCGCAATCTTAAGATTGAAGTCGCACTCATCGTATTTTGGATTGTTAAAGGGGAATACACAGCCTGTGTCCCGGCCGCCATGGCCCGGGTCCAGGATGACTGTGTAGCCTGTGAGGTCTCCCTGAACGGGAACAGTCATTTCCCCGCCAGGAGTGAGAGCCTTCACATTGCCATTATTCGAAATCTTCGTTCTTTCCTTCCTGGAGGACGATGAGGAAGAAGAGAACGGATTCTGCAAGTCAATTACGCCTTTTCTATGTAAGAAATAAGCGGTTCCGCCACATGCGAGAAGAACGATGGATACGACCAGACAGAAGATCAGCATCCGGTAGCCGACCCCCTTTTTCTTCGTCTCTTTCTTTTTAGTAGAAGTATCCTTAGCAGGTCTGTTTTCGTTTGGAGTATCGAATTCAGTGTAAAAGTTATCCGGCATAGTATAGTAATAATTTCCGTTCATGTTGCTCGATGGATTTGGAGACCACCGCTCCTCTCTTTTTATTGTCTTCAGTATAGGTGAAAAAAGCAAGAGGCAAGTTACAAAACAGACATCAAGGGAAAAAAGGCGGAAAGTGTTGACGTATTCGGCACTTTCGGCTACTATGACACGGCAGCATTCTTTGGAAAAAGAACTGAAAATGACGATATATTCATATAAGATCGTCTGTCCGTTTATTTCCGGCATCGGAAAATGGTGAAACAGATAGAAAAAAGAAAGAGACAAAAGGGGAAGAAGAACCATGCTTGACGTACAGGGTGTAACGCTTCGTTTTGGCGGGCGTACGTTGTTTGAAGACGTAAATATACAGTTTACCAAGGGGAACTGCTACGGTATTATCGGCGCGAACGGCGCGGGCAAATCGACGTTCCTCAAGATATTGTCCGGCGAGGTCGAGTCCAACAAAGGTTTCGTCACACTGGGCCAGGGCGAGCGCATGAGTGTTCTCGAGCAGGACCACTTTAAATACGATGCCTACACGATCCGCGAGACGGTCATCATGGGACATAAGCGCCTCTATGAGATCATGCAGGAAAAGGAACGCCTCTATTCCAAAACGGATTTTAACGATGAGGACGGCATCCTCCTCGGCGAGCTCGAAGGTGAATTTGCCGAGCTGGACGGATGGTCGGCGGAGAGCAATGCAGAGATGCTCCTGCAATACCTTGGGTTCTCGGAAGATATGTATGAGCATCCGATGGCAGACCTGACCGGTGGTCAGAAGGTGAAAGTACTCCTGGCGCAAGCGCTTTTCGGGAATCCGGACGTGCTTCTCCTCGACGAGCCGACGAACCACCTCGACCTTGAGACGGTCAACTGGCTCGAGAACTACCTGATGGATTACGAGAATACCGTACTGGTCGTCTCGCATGACCGTCACTTCTTAAATAAAGTATGTACTCATATAGTGGATATCGATTTTTCCAAGGTGACGCTGTTCCAGGGCAACTACGATTTCTGGTACGAATACACGCAGCTGTCGCTCCGTCAGTTGAAGGACCAGACGAAGAAGATCGAAGCACGTCGAAAAGAACTGCAGGAGTTCATCGCGCGGTTCTCGGCAAACGCCAGTAAGTCCCGTCAGGCAACATCCAGAAAGAAGCTTCTCGAGAATCTCGAGCTTCCGGAAGTCCTGAAGTCTTCGCGCCGCTATCCTTTCATCAGCTTTGCCATGGATCGTGAGATCGGAAACGACTGTCTCTTTGTAAAGGGAATCAGCAAGACGATCAACGGACGTAAAGTTCTGGATAATATCACTTTCACGATGGAGCGCGATGACCGCATTGCATTTGTCGGAGAAGACGAAGTAGCGAACACGACTTTATTCGCGATCCTTGCCGGCGAGATGGAGCCGGACGAGGGCGAGTTCAAATGGGGCATCACGACTTCCCAGTCGTACCTGCCGAAAGATAACAGTGCTTTCTTCGACGGATGCGATCTGTCTTTGGTCGACTGGCTGCGCCAGTTCTCGAAAGATCAGAATGAGACATTTATCCGCGGTTACCTCGGACGTATGCTTTTCTCGGGTGAGGAAGCACTCAAGGAAGCGAAGGTCCTCTCCGGTGGTGAGAAGGTGCGCTGCATGCTTTCCCGCATGATGCTCTCCGGTTCTAATGTCCTGATCCTCGACGATCCGACGAACCATCTCGATCTCGAAGCAATCACGGCCTTGAACGAAGGCGTCAAAGCCTTTAAGGGTGCGCTGCTGTTCACGTCCCACGACCATCAGTTCGTAGACTCCATTGCCAACCGCATCATGGAGATCACACCAGATGGATTGATCGACAAGCGTACGACCTACGACGAGTATCTGGAAGCAAAACGCGAGAACGCATAAGACGTTTCAGAATTCAGACAAAAAAACGACCGGAGCCGGGAAAAGGACTTCGGTCGTTTTGTTTTTGTGGATATCCGAATAGAAATTATTTCAGTTTCCCGAATACCTGTCCGAGATTCTCATGGAATACGATCTCGGCGTAGCGGTCCTGCGAAGTTGTGTCGCGGTTCATGATGATCAGGTGCTTTCCGCGGAAATAGTGTGTCAGCGTGTTGGCAGGATATACGGTCAAAGATGTGCCGCCGATAATGAAAACATCTGCATGGGCGAGCGCATTGATGGCACCTTCCCAGGCCTCGGTCGGAAGGCTTTCTTCGTAGAGTGTGACGTCCGGACGGAGCATTCCTCCGCAAGGACAGTGCGGCACCGCCTCGGTGGAAGTAAAGAGAATGTCGTAGGGAAATTCTTTTCCGCATTTGTCACAATAGACACGCTGCGTTGTACCGTGTACTTCAAAGACCTTCTTGCTTCCGGCTTTCTGGTGCAGGCCGTCGATATTTTGCGTGATCACGGCGGTGAGCTTACCGCTCTTTTCCATTTCTGCCAGTTTCTTGTGCGTGACGTTCGGCTCGATTCCGCGGCAATCCATCTTCTGCCGGTAGTACTCGAAGAATACCTTCGGCTGGTCATAGAGACAACTATGGCTCAGGAGATATTCCGGAGGATATTTGTCGAACTGCACGTCATGCTGGTTATAAAGCCCGTCTTTGCTTCGAAAGTCCGGAATGCCACTCTCTGTAGAGACACCGGCTCCGCCGAAAAAGACCACGGACTTTGCTTCGTCGAGGATCTTCTGGAGTTTTTCAATTCTTTCATCAAATGATTCCATATGCCCGTCCTCCTGTTGATGTTTGCCTAAACTTATTCTAGCACAAGAAGAACGGCTTCGGTCATTTTGAAAAAGTCTGATGACAGGATCGCGAAAAGCACTTTAGCCGGTGCGTGGGTGCGGGTGCGGGTGCTTGAGGAAGGCATCGCCGCTCAGCGGACGATGGCAAAAGCAACCTGTGCGCAGTAAAGAAGGATCATCACAATACCCTCAATACGCGTGAGCTTTCTCTTCCTGAAAAGGAACAGGAACGTCAGAATGCTGACGAGGAAGAGAACGACCAGGTCGAAAAGCGAGGCGTAATTAACCCCAATCGGATGGATCGTGGTGGACACGCCTAAAATAAACAGAAGATTAAAGATGTTGGAACCGATGACATTGCCGACGGCAAGCTCGGTTTCATTCTTTCTTGCAGCCACGATCGAGGTGACCAGTTCTGGAAGCGAAGTACCAAAAGCAACGACCGTGAGGCCGATGAGTGTCTCCGACATGCCCGCGTCACGTGCGATGGCTTTCGCACTGTATACGACGGCCTGTCCGCCGGCGATGACCATTGCAAGACCAATCAGGATGAACAGGATGCATTTAGCAAGACTTCTTTCTTCGATTTTTTCCTCTTCGGACGGATGCTTCTTCGCTTCCACGATCAGAAGCACAATATAGGTGACAAAAAAGACCAGAAGGATTATGCCTCCAACACGTCCGAAAGTACCCGCTTCCGAAGCCATATCGAGCTGGAAAGGATTTCCGCTTGTAAAGAACTTCAGCCCGCTGGCGAGAAAGAATACGAGCAGCGTCGCAAAGAGCGAGATCGGATAATCTCGCTTGACGATGTCTTTGCTTGTAGGGACAGGACTGATGACGGCACATATGCCAAGCACCATCAGAAGATTGAAAAGATTCGATCCGATGACATTACTAAGTGCGATCTCATTTGAGCCGGAAAGCGCTGCCGTGGTACTGACTGCCAGTTCCGGGGCACTTGTTCCGAGTGCCACGATCGTCAGTCCGATGATCAATCCGGAAACTTTAAAAATGCGTGCCAGGGAAGCACTTCCGTCAACAAATACATCGGCACCCTTAACAAGAATGGCAAATCCGACGATCAGTATCAAAATGTTTAGAAAGATGGTCATAGATCGTGATCAGAATCCCTTCAAGAGCGGAAACAGTCCGACTTTAGAAAGGTGATTGAAGTCATCGATATAACCCTTGAGGGTAGCGATATCGAAAGCCAGGATCGCAAAACTTGCAATGACCAGCATCAGTGTAAGAATACCGGCCATAGGTACCGGTTTTTTCTTCAAAAGTCCACGAAGCAGGATCGCAGCAACGATCGTCATGACTAAAGACAAACCTACAGCGATGAAATAGAGATAGTAGTTGGAAAGCTTGTATCCATCCTGCTCAGGATCCAGTGACAGGAGCAGCTTCAGTCCGCCGATGAAAACTGCTGCCAGTGAGAGAAGAAAAGCAGGAAGAATGTGGTACGGTCTTGAGTCGTCATATTCGGCAAGTTTATCGGTAACCACTGCTTCATTTAAGTTCGAACCGCAACTCTTGCATACAGGAGCATTATTGGCATTCTGTGCATTGCATTTTGGACAGATCTTCATAAGTTTATCCTCTCTTTATTCCTTAGTGAATTCATTTTATCACAACCAAAGACAAAGAAAAAAGCCCATAAATATGGGCTTTACACCGAGAAATTCTCGCTCTTTGGAGCCTTTAACCAGGATCGAACTGGTGACCTCATCCTTACCATGGATGCGCTCTACCTACTGAGCTATAAAGGCAGATTCCAGTGTGTGCTTTCGAACACGAAATACAGTTTGCCATCTATGGGGCAAAAAGTCAAGAAGAAAGAGAGAAACAGGACCTATGAAAACGTAACGGGAGAAAAAGAAAAACCATGCGCATCGATCTGGCATGGTTTTTCGTTTCTGGAGCGGATAAAGGGAGTCGAACCCTCCTGTTCAGCTTGGGAAGCTGACGTTCTACCGATGAACTATACCCGCATATATCGGCATTCTTCCGATTAGCTACATACGGATTGTGCCACGAAACAAGGATTCTGTCAAACTCATCCAGAGCTGTTCTTTAAACTAATATATACATGAAATTAACAGTTTCGAAATAAGTAAAGGGTACACTTTATATGATGACGTAAAATTGCCTTGGGTTTGGGTAAGGAGGTTTGCAGGATGAGACATAAAGTACGACTCAGCGTATTGTTGATCCTAGCTATTCTTCTATTTTCGTCCTCTTGTCAGAAGACGATTTATTCCAAAAAACCGACAACAAAAGCCGACTGCCTGCTTGAGATCATTTACAAGCGGGGACAAACCTATTATGCGACAGAACCGACAAAAGAGAGTCTTAAGATGTATATCTTTACCTCCGCCGGACAGCCGATCTTCGATCAGGACGGACAGCAGATCTCTTCGGCGAGCCTGAAGACCGGGCAGATCATCAACGTTTCCTACGATGGGTATATTATTGAGACCTATCCGCTACAGTTCTCCGGTATCAGCGGGATTAAAATCGAGGGTTCCAGATCGAACAATGTGGATTTTCTGATCACACAGATTTCGGGCATGTTCCCTTCCACCAAGCCGGAAGACAAGAAACACTGGGATATCCTTTTTTCCGGTGAGCCTTTCTTGAGCGAAAGTGAAAAGCGTGCGATCGAATATATACTGAAAGAGAACTGGATCGGCGCACAGATAACCGTAACTCCGGAATTTTCAGATGAGGAGAAGGGAACGATCCAGGTCGATTTTTCCAACGTGGGCACACAGTCGATGGATGTGCAGATCACAGTCGATGAAAAAATTGAAGGGGTCGCTCCTTCTGTCAGGAAGATTCATGTCGTACTCTCTGATGGAACATGGACGATCGTTAAGTAACGAAGTACTTGATTTATTATTTCTAAATCAAAAGAGCCGGTCTGAAATCAGACCGGCTCTTCGTTTATATAACCTTCAAGATTAAGCGTTCAGGCGAGCCTCGAGAGCATCGAGTTCTGCGAACAGTTCCTTCGGCATCTTCGGACCATAGGACTCGAAGTGTGCACGGATGGACTTTGCTTCTGCCTTCCACTCGTCCTTGTTGACGGTGAGGAGCTCAGCCATATCTTCGTCTGTCACGCTGTCCAGACCGGTTCTGTCGATAGCATCAACTGTCGGGAGGTATCCGATCGGAGTCTCGACTGCCTTGCCTTCGCCGGAGCAACGCTCAACAATCCACTTCAGGACACGGCTGTTATCGCCGTAGCCCGGCCACAGCCACTTGCCGTCTTCGGACTTTCTGAACCAGTTAACATAGAAGATCTTCGGGAGCTTATCAGCATCTGTAGCCTTGCCGATATCGAGCCAGTGCTGGAGATAATCGCCTACATGATAGCCGATGAACGGGAGCATAGCGAACGGATCACGACGAACCTGTCCTACCTTATCGGAGATAACAGCAGCGGTGATCTCAGAACCCATGATGGCACCCATGAAGATACCGTGGTTCCAGTTGAAGCTCTGGTGAACGAGCGGGATAGTTGTCTTACGACGGCCGCCAACGAGGATCGCGTCAACAGCAACACCGTTCGGATCTTCCCAATCCGGAGCGATAACCGGGCACTGCTTAGCTGGAGCTGTGAAACGAGCGTTCTTATGAGCAGCAACTTCTGTAGAATCCGGTGTCCAGTCCTTGCCCTGCCAGTCGATGAGGTGTGCCGGAGCATCGTAGCCGATGCCTTCCCACCAGATGTCGCCATCGTCTGTGAGAGCGCAGTTTGTGAAGATAGTATTCTCTCTGCAGGAGAGCATAGCGTTCGGGTTGGACTCCATGGATGTTCCCGGAGCAACGCCGAAGAAACCAGCTTCCGGATTGAGAGCGTGGAGACGTCCGTCAGCGCCGAACTTCATCCATGCGATATCGTCGCCGAGTGTCTGTACTTTCCAGCCCGGGATGGTCGGAACGAGCATTGCCAGGTTGGTCTTACCGCAAGCAGACGGGAAAGCGCCGCAGATGTGCTTTACGTTGCCGTT
>JAFWPB010000055.1 GCA_017545245.1 Clostridiales bacterium | reverse complement strand
TGTCGGTGTCGGAGTATCTGTCGGCGGCACCGGTGTAGGTGTGTTTGTAGGTGTCGGTGTCGGAGTATCTGTCGGCGGCACCGGTGTAGGTGTGTTTGTAGGTGTAGGTGTCGGTGTATCTGTCGGAGTTACCGGAGTAGGTGTCGGAGTAGATTTGAAGAATGTGAAATCAATTCTATTCGGAACCCAGTGGAACTCAGATGTTCCAAAGTAAGAGGAACATACGATAGAACCGTTGGAGTTACCACCCTTCTTCACAACGTGAGCTCTTGGAGCCAAGAGCGAACCATGAAGTGAGAAGTTATCCTGAACGTTTACTGTCGTTGCTTCTGCACAGTTCCAAAGAACTTTAGCATCACGGTTATCGCCGGCATCGTTCGGGCAGGAACCACTACCGATTGCACCATAGCGGAGCATCGGGAAATGATTTACTTCGGAACCATTCATGTTGATTACAACACTGACTCCTTCCGGAACATAAAGCTCATCAACGCGGGAAGTCATGTTATAAACGAGAACATCTTTGGAAGAATCAAAACCGTTCGGAGTAGAAAGCTGAACCATTGTCCATCCGCCATCACCGGACTTCTTCTCAACAGCATTTGCCTTGGAAGATGCATAGTCCTTCAGCATATCCGCACGATTGAGCATAGAATCACGCTTGGATGAAAAATCAAGCTTCACGCCTTCCTTAAAACCATAAGTTGTCTGAGCGAATTCATAGACACCACCATGTACATTCGCCATGGACTTAACCTGAACGTCGCCACGGATCGTATACATTGTCTTGAAATTCAATTCTCCGCCAACAACCAACTGTGGAAGACCAAGCTCTGCAGGAGCGGTATTACCAGTACCTGCAAAAGAATAGTTAGAGAAATTCGCGTTTCCACCAATAGCAAGTGCACCGGAAGAGTGCTGGCCTTCGCCCTCACCCGCTGTGAAATCGCCAAAAGAATACAATGCATAGTTAAAAGGATTCTGAATGTTCAATCCGGATCCTGCATCGTATGATAAATGACTTGTTGCTATCCCCGATGGAAGAGCTGCAATACCTTGTGTTCCTAGGAATGCTAAAACTAGTGTACTCGAAACTGTCTTCGCCCATCTGCCGAATCTGCTCTGGCAGTGAGCACGCTGTTGTGTCTGTCCGTCTGTCATTTACAACCCTCCATACATTGAAGAATTATGGATTCATCCCCAAAAATCCATTATTTAACCTCTTTCATTCTACATATAAGATATATTAAATGCAACAGATTTTCTTTGTGCAACTTGAACAAATTTCACATTTTGTTCACATTTTTTCAAAAAAAGACTGCAATTTTGTTTGCAGTCTTTTTCAAAATGGTTCTGTTTTTTTGCTTTTTTCGAACTTTATCAACGAGTGATTGAATAGAACAAAACGATGGCAAGAATAACGAGCATGATTGCAATAAATACGCGAAGTGCAGATATTGGAGCCTTTCCACCAACCTTACCGGTCTGACCATTAACAACAAAGTTATATACCTTATCGTTGTACTTGAAAGAAGAAAGCCATACCGGAACAAGCAGGTATTTGTATGTAATATTGCTGTAAAGTGTGGAGAAATGAACAGAATCTACACGGTCGCAATGCCAGTTTCTACGGATATAGTTATGGATATTGTTATTCAGGCGTCTCTTGATCGACTCCTGAGCAATGCCCCAACCCTCTTTCAAACCAATGGAGTATCTCTCAGCAATGAAGCCGGCAACAACTTGTGGAGAATACGGAACTAATTTTGAAAAATCAAATGGTTCACATGTCTTAACTAGAGAATTCGAATTCTTCTTCGAAGCAAGTACCGTCTCGTCATCGATGAATTCCTGATAGATACCGGAAACATGATGCCATGTTGTCTCTGTAACGTAGGTATCGCCACGCTTTACACGACGGTCAAAACCGGCACGTCCAGAGAAGTTGGATGTCGTCTGTGCATCATATGTCCAATACGGGAGATATACGCCCTGGAATGATTCTGGCTTCGCACTCTGTTTTGCCTTGGTAGGAGTAAAGATTTTTCCGCCGATCCATTTTGTAAAATTCTGTCCAGCTTTTTCTTTTGAACAAGCAAAAGGAACAACAGCTCCCGGTGCCATCGAGTTTTCTGATGCAGCAGGCATAACACTTGTGGATCCGCAGAACGGACAAACTGCTGCTGTTTCCAAAGCATCATAAATCGTTTCCGCGCCGCACTGCTTACATACAACAGATTTCTTTTCTGCACCCCACTCAAAACTTGCTGTTTGCGTGGCAGATTCAAAATCCAGCTCACAGATCTCATTTCCTGACTCAGGCTTTGGTAATTCTGTCTTGTAGCCGCAGAACTCGCAGAGCATTCCTCCTGATTCCGGATCGAAAACAACTGTCGCACCACAATTCGGACACTTCTTATTAGTTACGTCCTCGGTTCTCTCATTGCGAATACCCTGATTCTCATCGTAATCAGCCATATAATCCTCCTTTTACTCCCATAAAGTTATTTTGTATGACATTGGCAAGATTTGAATTTTCTTTTGCTGCCCGGAATAACCATTCTCACAGATTGGACCACAGATCTCGTCTGCATTCGAAGAAGATTCTTCTTTCTCTTCCACTGCAATTACCCCTGAAACAGGATCATAATCAACCAACAGAATCATTCTATCACTTCGATTTAGAATACACAAAGCATTATTTGACCCTTGACAATCTTTACCAAAATGATCTTTCCCGTTATTCTGCAGATATCTCAGATAGACAAGAGCATCATCTTTGGCATAAAGCATCTTGATCTCCCCGTTTCGCAGCACTTCATTTTCTCTGCGAAGTACACTGAGTTTTCTATATTCGTCTAAATGACGGATTTGTTCAGATGTTTCTTTCCCCCAAGGGTACGTCCTGCGGTTAAATGGATCCCTGTACCCTTCCATACCGATCTCATCGCCATAGTAGATACAAGGGCATCCCGGATAGGTCATCTGGACAAAGAAGGCAAGCCGCAAGAGTGCAAGTCCCCTTCTCTTTTCTTCTTCCGTCAACGGTGTCTTCTTCTGGCTCTCGCGATCTCCTGGATCCGGTTTTCCCGCCAACACGGTAATGGCTCTCGGAACATCGTGGCTGGAGATTAGATTCATCATGCAGTAAAACATCTCATCCGGGAAGTTTTCCCGCATTCTCTCCATCGTAAGACTCCATGCCTGTGCATCAATATCGCCACGCAGGAAATGCAGCAAAGGCTCACGGAAAGGATAGCCCATCACTGTATCATGTGTTCTTCCAAATGCAAAATCACGGTAATTTCCATAACTGATCTTCGTTGTAGCCTCTTCCCAGACTTCACCAAGGACAATGCCATCACCAGCCGTCGCCTCTTTTACGCATGAACGCATCTCGCGCAGGAACGAATCCGGGAGTTCATCAGATACATCAAGACGGATTCCGCTGGCTCCTCCGCGCAGCCATCTGGCTACTACGCCATTGGGTCCGAGAATATAGTCACGATAGGTAAGGTCATCTTCACGGACATTTGGAAGATCAGGGAATCCCCACCACGCATCGTAATCGACCTGTCCATCTTCGTGTCTCCAAAATGAATACCAAGAGGCAAAAGGACTCTCTTTTCCTTCTGTAAAAGCACTGTAGGCTCCATTTCCCGGATAGCGTCCGAACTTGTTGAAATAGCGGCTATCCGCACCGGTATGGCTGAACACACCGTCAAGGATATACCGGATGCCCTGTTCATGCATGATCTTCGAAAAAAGTTTATATCCTTCTTTTCCACCCAGAATCGGATCCACATTCATGTAATCCGCAGTATCATAGCGATGGTTCGATCTCGCCTCACAGATCGGGTTTAGATAAAGAACATCGATATTCAAGGATTTAAGATAATCAGCTTTCTCCGCTATTCCGGGTAAAGATCCACCGTAAAAATCACAAGCCAGATAACCGGTTTCTTCTTTTCCGTGGATATCTACATCCTCATACCAGTCTTCATGGAATATTCTTTCCAGACGTTCAACCCCTGTCTTTTCCATCTCAGAAAATGAAAAACCTTTGTCACGTGCAAATCTGTCCGGGAAGATCTGGTACATCACTGCACCTTTCATCCAGTCAGGTGTTTTAAAATCTTTATCATATACAGTGATCTGGAATGCATGCGGATACTTGTCTTCATGCACGCCAACACGAGGTGCGGTAAATGCAAACTTTCCTTTTCCTTCCGGCTCTTCCCAGCTGGCTACATAATAAAGATAGGTCTTTTCCTCCTCTGGTTTTCTATAGAGAAAATCAATATATTCCTGCTCAACGATCTTCTCTATATCTTCATTCTTACTTCTAAGACAGAACCAGTAAAAAAGAAGCCCCGGTTCGGATGGCATACGCAAACGCGCATACCATCTCACTCCGTCCGCTTCTTTCTTTGTACAACGCAGCTCACTATAAGATAGTGAGTAAAGACCATATGCATAACACAGAACAACTTCATCTACCTTGCAATATACATCTATAGCAAGATCAACATAACTCCCGGTCTTCTGTGCACCAAAAGGTGAACGATATTCCGGTGATCTTGAGCAATGAATGACACTGTTCGAGAAATTAGCTATATGGTTTTTCATGTTTCTTACTTCTCGGCTTCTTTCGGCTCGTCCTTCTTCGTAGTTTTCGGCTTCTTCGGAGCAGCCGTAGTCTTACTCTTTACAGTCTTTTTTGCCGTAGTCTTCTTTGCCTTCTTCTCTTCAGGCGCATCCTTCTTGACATCAAGGATCTCTTCTGTCAGATTCTTCTTCTTTTTCGGCTCGTCTGCAATCGAAATACCTGTAATAAAGGAATAGAGACCAGCATATTCTTCAGCGGAATGCTTCCAGGAATAATCTGCTTTCATTCCTTCTTCGATCAGCTTGTTCCATACATCCTTGTTATGACGATACAGATCGCAAGCATACTTCGTTACAAACAAGAATTCATGCGCATTGATATTGGCAAATGAGAAACCATTTCCTTCACCGGTGAATTCATTATATGGAATAACGGTGTCACGGAGACCACCAGTCTCACGCACGATCGGAATCGTACCGTAAGTCATGGCAATCAGCTGCGAAAGTCCGCATGGCTCAAACAAAGACGGCATCAGGAAAATATCCGAACCGGCATAAAGCGTGTGGGCCAGACCATTATCGAAAGAAATGCAGGCACACATCTTGCCCGGGTTACGTGCAGCGATATCTGCCAGTGCATGCTCATAGTACGCATCACCTGTACCAAGAACGACGATCTGCATTCCATCGAAAAGCATCTCCTCAACGACACGAAGCAGAAGATCCAGTCCTTTTTGATCGACAAGACGGGAGATCATCGAACAAAGCGGAGCACCCGGATTGACTTCGAGTCCCAGCTGTTCCTGTACGGACTTTTTGTTGATGGCCTTGCCTTCTTTATAGTTCTTGATCGAATACTTCGCCGGGATCATGTCATCCTTGCTCGGATTATACTCATCGGCATTGATACCATTGAGGAAACCGGAAACCTTGTAAGCATAACGCTGCAAAGTATGGTTCAGGCCTTCTCCGTAATAGTCCGTCATGATCTCATACGCGTAAGTCGGAGATACAGTCGTTACGGAATTGGAATAAACGATACCGGCTTTCATGAAGTTGACCGCACCATCTTTGATAGAAAGCTCATCCGTCAGATATTCACTTGGCAGATCCAGAAGATCCTGGATCACCTCGATACCATGAATGCCCTGATATTTCAGATTATGGATCGTATAGACAGTCTTCACGTCATTATGGAATCCATACTTCTTATAATGCGCATCCAAAAGCAACGGCATCATTCCGGACTGCCAGTCATTGCAGTGAAGCACATCCGGTTCAAATCCCATGAAATCACCCATGAAATCCAGAACCGCTCTCTGGAAGAAGCAGAAACGCTCGATATCAAAAACATACTCCACATAAACCTGATCGAAATTGAAATAGTATTCATTATCGACGAAATAGTATTTCACGCCGTTCATCGTCAATGTGTAGAGTCCGGCATAAAGAGAACGCCAGCCCATCTTGATCATTTTCCAGCCAATGAAGTCCAGATTGTGGGTCTGCTTCTGCTTGACACTCTTATAGAGCGGCATGATTACTCTTGCATCACAATGGTGATGCTGAAGTTCCACCGGAAGCGCTCCGACAACATCCGCAAGACCTCCGACTTTCGCAAAAGGATAGACCTCTGACGAAACAAATAAAACTTTCACTGTACTCATATGATAGCTCCCTTTCCGATCACGACCGGATAATCCTTGTGACCAACAAGTTTGATACCCGGACGGACTACAGAATTCTTGTCCAGGATAACATTCTCCAGATAACAGTTATCTGAAATATGCACATCCTGCATGATAACACAATTCTTGATTACTGTATTCTTTGAAACCGCAACACCACGGAAAAGGATCGATTCAACAACCTGTCCGGAGATACGGCAACCATCAGAAACAATCGAGTCGGTAACTTTACTGTCGTCAGAATAAAGGGTCGGAGCCTCATCCTTGACCTTTGTAAAGATCGGCATTCCGTTCCAGAAAAGATCCGAACGGATCTGATTATTCAGAAGCATCATAGAAGAATTAAAGTACGACTGTACATTGTTGATACGAAGAACAAGGCCCTTGTACTCATAGGCATGTACACGGAGCGTATCATACTTCTTAACGAAAGAATGGATACCTACATGGTTTGTTCCACGAGCCATCATTTCCGCGATAAGGTCGATCAGGAGCTCCCGTCTCAGAACGATGATACCCATACTGCTCTTGGTAAAAGAACTCTTCTCCGGGTTATAAAGCAGATCCTTGACCCATCCTCTTCTATCGATATCGAGAATGTAGTTCGGGCCGCCAAACTTCGTACCGTCACGGTTATACATAACGGAAATATCTGCACCGCATGCCTTGAAGTCTTCCACGAAATCTGTAAATGTAGAATTCAGGATCACATTACTTGCAGCCATGATGACATACTTTGCTTTGCTGGAGCGGACGAAATCAAGAAGACCCGCCATCTCTTCATCACCCTGAACGGATGTTGCTTCCGAGTTTACATATGGCGGCAGGATATGAAGTCCGCCGGAATTCTTTCGGTCAAGGTCCCAGGAAGAACCTGTGCCGAGGTGATCCATCAAGGACTTATACTTTGTGTAAGTATGGATACCGATATTCTTGATACCTGAGTTCACCATGTTCGACAGCATATAGTCGATGATACGGTATCTTCCTCCAAAAGGAATCGCCGACAAAGCACGCGGTTTGGAAAGCTCACCAAGTGTAATCTTCTTATTATCACCAAAGATTAATCCCATTGCATCAATAAACATTTTTGTCTCTCCTCCCCATCACACGCGAAAGATCTCATCGATCACGTTATCTTTCTTAGAAACGGTCACGTCACGATCGACCTGGCAGTTTGCCGGGATCACGGCGTTATCCTTGATCTTCAGACCGCCCTCGATAACCACGATGCCATCCGAACAGATCTTCTCGTTCAGGTATGGGCTCTTACCGGATACATCTGAACCCGCTTTCACGTTCTCACCAATGATCGTGCCGGAAGCAACGATACAACGGTTAAGATGCGCGCCGGCTTTGACTGTAACACCCGGGAAAAGAACGCAATCTTTTACATACGCACCCTTCTCAACTGTTACAGAGTTAGAAAGGACAGAATGCTGGACAGAACCGAAGATCTGGCAGCCATCTGTCAGCGCTGAACCACGTACCTCTGCACTGTCACCCAGGAACTGGGACGGTTTCACCGGATTACGGCTGTATACTCTCCAGGAACGGTCGATGAGATTGATCTCATGCGGACGGTCCAAAATATCCATGTTTGCTTCCCACAAGGAAGAAATGGTTCCTACATCTTTCCAGTAACCCGAGAAACGGAACGCGCAGAGTTTCTTACCCTGTTCAAGGAGCATCGGGACAATATTCTTACCAAAGTCATTGTTCGACTTCGGATCGTCTTCATCCTCGACAAGTGCTTTTCTAAGAACTTCCCATGTAAAGATATAGACACCCATGGAAGCGAGGTTACTCTCCGGCTTAGCAGGTTTCTCCACGAACTCCGTGATGACATCGTTCTCTTTCGTATTCAGGATACCGAAACGAGGAGCTTCCTCCCACGGTACTTCCAGCACCGCCAGTGTGGCATCCGCCTGATTCTCGATATGCTGACGAAGCATCTCCGCATAATTCATCTTGTAGATATGGTCGCCGGAAAGAATCAAGACATATTTCGGTTCACAATCATCGATGAAATCTCGGTTCTGGTAGATAGCATTCGCCGTACCCTTATACCAGTCGCTCTTACCTGTCTTCTGGAAAGGCGGCAGGATAAATGCACCACCGTTGTTACGGTCAAGATCCCAAGGATGACCGTTTCCGATATATGTATTCAACGCCAATGGTTGATACTGTGTCAAAACACCAACTGTTTCAATTCCTGAGTTTGCGCAATTGGATAGAGGGAAATCAATAATGCGGTAACGGCTTCCAAAAGGAACCGCAGGCTTCGCGATGCTCTTTGTCAGAACACCCAGTCTGGAACCTTGTCCTCCTGCCAATATCATTGCGACTACTTGCGCTTTCGCCATAATTCGAACCTCCGTTTTCCTGTTGTATTGTTTATTTCTTCATTCTCTTAAAATAGATGCCCCCAAGAGGCGGAAGGTTGACGGAAATGTGGTAAGGCTTTCCGTTCCAGCCTTCATCTTTCGTCTTGAAAACGCCTTTCTCATCTGATCCGTCCGGATAGCCGCTTCCACCATATTTCATATCGTCGGTATTCATCAGGATCTTATACTTTCCTTTTTCAGTAACGCCGATATTGTAGTTCTCAAGCGGAACCGGAACCATATTCAGCGCCACATATATATCTTCCTGGTTCGCAACACCTTTTCTCTTAAAGATGAATACATTGTTCTTTACATCTGACGCATCGACCCACTCAAAGCCGCCCCAGGAGTGGTCATCCTGCCAGAACTGCGGATTCTTGATATAGAAGTGATTCAGGTCAGACACAAAATCCTGCAGAAGCTTATGCGATTCATACTGGAGCATGAACCACTCGAGCTGCTCATAGAAACGCCACTCGATAAACTGTCCAAACTCCGAACCCATAAAATTCAGTTTTGCACCTGGATGTGCGATCATATAGAGATACAGAAGACGCAGATTTGCGAACTTTCTCCAGTTATCTCCCGGCATCTTATCGATCATGCTCTTTTTTCCGTGCACGACCTCATCATGTGAAAGACTCAAAATGAAGTTTTCCGAGAAAGCATACATCATCGAGAAACAGAACTGATCGTGATGCCATTCTCTTGCATAGGAATCCGTCTGGAAGTAATCAAGAGTATCGTGCATCCAGCCCATATTCCACTTATGCGTGAAGCCAAGACCGCCATCAGAAACCGGATGGGAAACCTTCGGCCAGGCCGTGGATTCTTCCGCGATCATCATGACATATGGATACTCTTTGGAAATGATCGTATTCAGATTCTGGATAAAGTCGATTGCTTCAAGATTATCCGTGCCACCATAGATATTCGGAATATACTCCGTTCTTCCGTAGTCACGGTAAAGCATACTGGAAACCGCATCCATGCGGATACCATCAAGATGGAATTCTTCGATCCAGAACACAGCATTGGAAATCAGGAACGACTGCACTTCCGCCTTCGCATAATCAAATACGAACGTGCCCCATTCTTTATGCTCACCGATTCTCGGATCTTTATATTCATAGCAGGCAGAACCGTCAAACTTAACCAGTCCCTCACTATTCTTCGGAAAATGCGCCGGCACCCAGTCAAGGATCACGCTGATTCCGTTTCTGTGAAGATGATCCACAAAAAACTTAAAGTCTGCCGGTGTTCCGAAACGGCTGGTAACCGCATAGTAGCAAATAACCTGATATCCCCAGGAATCATCCAGCGGGTGCTCCAGGACCGGCATCAACTCAATATGGGTATACCCCATCTTCTTGCAGTACTTGGCCAGTTCCTTCGCAATCTCTCTATAATTCATGAAATTCCCGTCATCATGACGACGCCACGAACCAAGATGTACTTCGTAGATCGAGATCGGACGAGGAGCGCAGGCATGTACACGTGCAGAAACAAACTTTTGATCTTTCCAGACATAATCATCCGGATCATAGAGGATCGACGCATCTGCCGGTCTTGTCTCGCAATGTCTTGCATAAGGATCGACCTTATTGACTTCACTTCCATCTGCACCAACAACATGGTATTTATAACGGTCCCACTGCTTTGCGCCTGTGATCGTACACTCCCAGATACCGGAGTCGTTGTTCTTAAACATATACGAAGCTTCCGGATTCCAGTCGTTGAAATCACCTACAACAGAGACCGAACGGGCCTTTGGCGCCCATACCCGGAAAAGAAAACCCTTCTCTCCATTTTCTGATACAAAAGGACGTGAACCTAGAAAGTTGTAACTCTTATAATCCTTGCCCGTATTAAACAGATAAGCTTGATTCATGAATAATCTCCTACAACATGGAAAACCCATATACTTTCATTCATTTATTATATCGCAACATTTCTATTCTTCCTAGCACTTTTAACAAAAGAGAGCCGATTTCTCGGCTCTCTTTTATACTAAGTCACTATTTTGTCCTTAAATATCAATAAAAGGCGCATTTTGTAAAACTTTTGTTAACTTCTCTGCAAAGCACTGAATTTACCTTACTTCGCGAATTCTGCTCCCTTGTCAAAAGCACTCAGGTTGTTCGGAATCATGTGATGTCTTCTTTCCGGCAGAACGTCATAAAGTGCTTTTTCAAAAGAATCTCTTGTGAAAGCACCTGTCGCTGCGGATAC
The DNA here is from genome assembly GCA_017545245.1 of Clostridiales bacterium. Classification (GTDB taxonomy): domain Bacteria; phylum Bacillota; class Clostridia; order Saccharofermentanales; family Saccharofermentanaceae; genus Scatonaster. Next base: position 3,189 of record JAFWPB010000055.1, on the reverse strand, counting down.
ACAACCAAGAAGTACGATTGTCGCATAAGCCATGGAACCCAGCTCACTAGCAATCTCAGAAGAGTTGATCGGAATGAAACGGATATCTGTACGCTTTGGAGTAACCTTTACGAGCGAAGAGTCAATGATGATGATTCCGCCCGGCTTGAGTGTATCTTCAAACTTTTCCAGAGAAGGCTGATTCAAAGCGATCAGAACGTCTGGTTCGTTAATAACAGGAGAACCGATCGGCTCATCAGAGATAACAACGGAGCAGTTTGCTGTACCACCACGCATTTCCGGACCGTAGGACGGGAACCAGGAAACTTCTTTACCTTCGATCAAAGCAGACTCAGCAGCCATCTTACCTGCAGAAAGGACGCCCTGTCCACCGAATCCGGCGAGAATAATAGAAAAATCAATCATGTTATTACACCTCCAGATCCTTACCCTTGAATACGCCCAAAGGATACTGCGGAACCATCTTCTCTTTGCACCATTCGAGTGCTTCGATTGGTTCTTTACCCCAGTTTGTCGGGCATGTAGAAAGGAATTCAACCATTGCAAAACCAAGACCAGCCTGCTGTACGCGGAATGCCTTGGCGATTGCCTTCTTTGCTTCCTGAATGTGCTTGAAATCAAAGAGTGCAACACGCTCGATGTAAACAGCACCAGTCAATGTGGAAAGCATCTCACTTACATTGATAGGATAACCACGTGTCTCCGCATCACGACCCAGAGGAGATGTTGTTGTTACCTGACCCAAAAGAGTCGTAGGAGCCATCTGACCGGATGTCATACCGTAAACAGCGTTATTTACGAAGAATGTGCAGATCTTCTCACCACGAGCCGCAGCATGAACGATCTCAGCAGTACCGATGGAAGCGAGGTCACCATCACCCTGATAGGTGAAGACCATCTCATCCGGCTTGCAGCGCTTGATACCTGTTGCTACAGCTGGCGCACGACCGTGTGCAGCCTGAACCATATCACAGGAGAAATAATCATAGTTGTTATATGTGCAGCCTACAGAGGCAACACCGATGGTCTTATCCAGGATATCCATCTCTTCCATAACTTCCGCGATGAGACGGTGAATGATACCGTGCATACAACCTGGGCAGTAGTGGAATGGCTTATCTGTCAAACCTTTTGTTTTTTGAAATACGATTGCCATCTTAGATCTCCCCCTTATGAATCTTTACGATCTCGTCCAGGATCTCTTTCTGAGTCGGCAGATTACCGCCCATACGACCATGGAAATAAACCGGCTTCTTGCCGTTTACAGCAAGACGGACATCTTCGATCATCTGACCGGAAGAAAGCTCAACATCGAGGAAGCCCTTTAAACTTGACATTTCAGCCACACGGGCTACTTCCTTCGTCGGGAAAGGCCACAGCGTGATCGGGCGGATCATTCCGACCTTAATGCCCAGTTCTGCTGCCTGACGGATAACATTCTTGCAGATACGGCTGCATGTACCATAAGCAGTAATGACAACTTCTGCATCTTCGATGTTCATGGTTTCCACCATGACTTCCTTCTCTTCGATTTCTCTGTACTTCGCCTGAAGTTCACGGTTCTTCGCTTCAAGATCATCCGGATCGATATAGATAGATGTGATCGTATTGTGTTTTTCACGACCATGCATACCGGTTGTAGCCCAAGGCTTAGCGAATTCCTTAATCTCTTCTTTCTCTTTAAAAGCAACAGGCTCCATCATCTGACCCATAGTACCATCACCAAGGATCATTACGAGGATTCTGTACTGATCTGCGAGATCAAAAGCCTTAACAGTCAGCTCATAAAGCTCCTGTACAGATGCCGGAGCAATAACGAGATTCTTATAGTCACCGTGTCCGCCACCCTTAGTAGCCTGGAAGTAATCGCTCTGGGACGGAAGGATACCGCCGAGACCCGGACCACCACGCATAATATTAACAACAACAGCCGGAAGTTCAGCACCAGCAATATAGGAGATACCCTCCTGCTTCAAGCTGATTCCTGGAGAAGAAGACGAAGTGAGCACTCTCTCACCAGTAGCGGCAGCACCATAAACCATGTTGATTGCAGCTACTTCACTCTCTGCCTGTACGAATGTACCGCCATGCTTGACCATCTCTCTGGCCATATAGTGCATGACTTCTGTCTGAGGCGTGATCGGGTAACCAAAATAATGACGGCAACCAGCACGGATCGCCGCTTCCGCGATAACCTCATTTCCCTTCATTAAAACTCTCTTTGCCATACCGTCTCTCCTTACCTTTCCACCGTGATAACCGAATCAGGACATGTAGTCGCACAGAATGTACAACCGATGCACTGATCAAGATCTACACAGGAAGCCGGATGATAGCCTTTTGAATTCAAGCGCTCTTTATCGAGTACAAGAATCTTCTTAGGGCAGGCATATACACATAAGCCGCAGCCCTTACACAAATCTTCTTGAAAAGATACTTTAGCCATATGTCCCTCCTGATATTTTATTGCGTATTATGAATTATAGTCTTGCCCCTAAGCAAAATCAATCTCGCAAAAGGCTACGAATCTTAACGTTTTTGACTCAAGTTTCTATGTATTCTGGACAGAAAAGCAGCATATACGCGAACAGCCGCTTCGGAAAGCAAGAAAATGCCCCATTACAATTCGTTGTAATGGGGGCAGCTTTATGATCAAAAGTATTTCAAACCAAAAGAATCAAGCGTTCTCTTTCTTGAGAAGATCGCGGATCTCGGTAAGCAGTTCGATATCCTTTGGTGTCTCTTCTTCCTTCTCTTCTTCTTCCTTCTTCGCAAGCTTATCCTTAGCCTTGTTCATCAGACGGATTACGATGAAGATACAGAATGCAATGATGATAAACTGGATGATTGCGTTAATCAGAACACCATATCCAATTGCCACCTCTTCCTTGATGATCTCGGTACCATCAAGACTGGTCTTCGCTTCCTGAATGACATACTTCATGTTGGCAAAGTCCACACCTGACGTCAAAACGCCGATGCAAGGCATGATGATATTGTCAACAAGAGCTGTCACGATCTTTCCGAAAGCAGCACCGATAACTACTGCAGTTGCCAGATCGATCACGTTTCCACGTAAAAGAAATGCTTTAAAATCTTTCCACATAAACAATACCCTCCGTTCAATTGTAGATAAGTTGATTATATCAAACCCATAAAAAAGTGAATCATTACTTTTTCTCTTTTTTC
>JAFWPB010000054.1 GCA_017545245.1 Clostridiales bacterium | reverse complement strand
GTTTTTCGGTGCTTTTAAGTCGGAAATCCATTTTCTTTGAAATACGACTTACTATGTCAAAGAAAATATTCGAAAAACCGTGCAAATGTAAGTCGTATCTGGCGATATTGCCAAATACGACTTATCTTGTCTTTTTCTAGATGTTCCCGTGTGTCTCGCGGTGGCCTCGGATCAGATCACGCCGCGGTCGATACCGTACGTCTTACAGATGTTGGTGAACTCCGGTGACTGTCCGAAGAACGCCATGACGCTGGCCTTTGTCTGTGTACCTTTGGCGATCTCACCTACCCAGTATGCGATCTCGCTGGCCTCAGGTTCACGGCCCATGAAGGTCGTGTAGAGTCTTCTGACATACTCGTCGTTCTTCAGACCGAAGCCGACAAACTCGTCTCCGGTGAAGAAGAAGGCGGCGGCTTCGCAACCTGTCTTTTCCAGGTTCGTGAGAGCCAAAGACCAGTACTTCAAGCCTCCCTCTTCCGGCTCTCTGCCAAGGCAGCAGGTGTAAAGGCGTGTCGCAAAATTCTCCGCACCTTCCGAAGCCTTGTCTGCTTTGGCACTCGATGCACCAGAATTGATACCATAGGAAGCACAGATATTGCACCACTCGGCAGAGTCAATGAAGCCGTTGATGACGTCATTTTTTGTCTTCGCGCCACTCTTGAGCTCGCCGACCCAGAAGGCTTTTCCGGCCGGCTCGGAATCACGACCGAAGAATGTCTTGTAAAGAGTCTCGACGAAGTCTTCTTCGCTCAAACCGCGGTTTCTGAATTCTTCCGCTTCAATCAGGAAATAGTGCGCGCAGTCACCACCGGTCTTGTTGCCGCTCTCGATCTCGTTGACCCAGAAATTCTTTCCCGCTTTCTCGGACTCACGGTGCAAAGCGATGGTATAGAGACGCTCGATAAAATTACTTACTGAACTGGATGAATCAATGAATTCTGTTCCGATATCATAATACAAACAAGATTCGCTTATGTAATACCATGACCACTGGAGATAATCACCATAATCACAATCACTTCTCAGTCTGCACCCATCTTCATCTTCGAACCATTCACTCTCAAGATAGTCTGCAAGTCTTGTCCCGGAAACATCTATAGTAGAAATCTTGTTATGTACACAGCTCAAGACCTCCAGTTTGGTATTCATATGAAGATCTAATTCTGTCAGCGATGTCGAATTACAATAAAGGTATTTCAGATTCGTGAAATACTCGATTCCTTTCAGGCTCTTGATAGAGTAATTGTTCACACAAATTGTATCAATATAATACAATTCATCCTGGTCCAGAGAACCATCTCCATCTTCATCATAACGGGTGACGAACTGTCGGAAAGAACTGTCTGGAAAACTCTCTTCATTAATAGCTACCGAAAGCTTTGGAAGATCGGGCAATTCCGGCGTTCCAGAAAAAATGATCCTCATATTCTTGTCATAGTAGAATTCCCAATATTCAACTTCCCATATATCGCTATCAAAAACGTTACAATAAGCTCCTTCATCATAACAACAAATTGTGCTAAGTACCCCCCTAAAGAAATGATCTCCTCTTTGAATATAAACAATACTGTTTATAACAGGACACTCCGATATATCAAGCTTCGTCAAGAAGTTATATTCACAATGCAAACGGTACAGAACATCGTTTTCGCCTAAATCAAGATTCGACAGTTGGTTTGAAGAGCAATCAATTATTTGAAGATTCAAATTCTTGCTCAGATCCAGACTTGATACATTATTATCGTTGCAATGGAGTTCATCTAAAAAAACGAAGAACTCTATTCCTTTTAGTGAAGTGATTTCACGATTCGCTACGTCAATTACTTTCGTTTTCTTTATCTCCTCCTCAGAAAGAACTTTATCTCCATCTGTATCTATTTTTTCAATCACATATGCTCTGAAATTCTCATCCGGGAAATTCGTCTCATCGATAGCAACTTCTTCAACCGTTGGTGTTTTTGAAATCACGTTCACAAAAGAATCCACTGTCAGCTCACAATAATTCTTTAAAAATGACAAATATGTACCATTATCAACCTTGTCTCCATCAAGTATTCTGCTAAGACTGGACTTCACTTTACTCACATCCAGGCTTGTAAATTGGTTTTCCTGACACTGGAGTTCTTTCAAATTGGAGCATCCGCTTACATCCAGGCTCGTCAACTGGTTGCTATAACAACAGAGCATTTTTAGAGTTGAATTACTGCCTAATTCCAATTCTGTCAACTGGTTAACCTGGCACTTTAAATCCCGCAAACCCGTACATCCGCTCACATCAAGACTAGTCAACTGATTGTGGTCACAAGAGAGAATGGTCAGTTTAGGCTTCGTCCCGACATCGAGACTTGTCAACTTGTTATTGTCCACATGCAAATAAACTAGTTCCGGATTATTACTCACGTCCAGACTTGACAATTGATTCTGGGTACACCCTAATTCACGCAAACCTGTGCAGGTGCTCACATTCAAGCTCTGAAGCTCATTACGGAAACAATAAAGATATCCCAGATCAGGATTAGCACTTAAATCCAACTCTGTCAGTTTGTTTCCCCGGCAATCCAAAATTCGTAAATTGGTAAAGAATTCAATTCCTTTTAACGAAGAAATCCCCAAATCTTCAATACGTATAGTGTTACCATAATAAATCTCTCTTTCATCCAGTGACCCATCTTTGTTTTCGTCACAATACTTGATAACATAATCCCTGAAATCCTTATCCGGAAAATTCGTCTCATCGATCGTTACAGTACCATCTTCGTTATAATCCGCGTTCACTTTTCTTGTTCCTGCAAAGAATCCAACCGGCAAGATTGCCGCCAGCGCTGCCAAAGATATAAGCCAACTTCTCTTCATAAAAAACCTCCATATGCTGACAAAACTCTTATGGTTCATTCACTTATTCTGCCTTAATATCTACGTTATCACAAAGATATATCCTTTGTGTATCCATGAAACTTTAAATTGTTAGCGAAAAGATGGGCCAAGTGCTTTTCGCGCAAAAATGGCAAAATTACATGTAAGTGTTCATAAAACTGGGCTTTACATAGACATTTACATGTAATTGCACTTAGAGACTACATGTGAATTTTTATCCGTAGGTTTACACGAAATGGAAAAGAAAGCAAAACTCACCGTTTCGTATTCAAATACCGAAGAAAATGTAATACAATAAATAAAAATATGCCCACGAATTGGAGAAAGCATTTTTGAAGCGACAGTATAAGTGTGACATCCTATTTGATTCTCTTGCGGCACCGATCCTGGAAAGCGGGAAACTGGAGCCTATGCGTCAGTATATCCAGCACGGGACCTGCACCTGTTACGATCACGTCTTGGCAGTAGCGAAGACGGCTCTTGCCATGTCCATGAAGCTCCCCTTCAAGTTCAAGAAAGACCAGCTTGTCCGTGGTGCACTTCTTCACGACTACTTTCTTTACGATTGGCATACCGTCAAGCTCGATAAACTCCACGGCTTTGCGCATCCGAAGATCGCGCTGGAAAATGCCAGAAGAGATTTTGATCTGACACCGATCGAAGAGAACATCATCGTGCGTCATATGTTTCCGCTGACACCGGTACCACCGAAGTATCGTGAAAGCCTTCTCGTTTCTTTTGCCGACAAACACTGTGCCAACAAAGAATTCTTCATCGAGCTTGGACACAAACTTGCGAAGAAGAAAGTCTTCGATTCGATTGCACGCGGTTTCTCGCTTCTGATAGCGCTTTTGCCATGGACGTAGAAGCACTTCTTTCCTGGTTTTACGAGAACCACAGAGACCTCCCCTGGCGCACCAGCCGGACGCCTTACGGCACCTGGATCTCCGAAGCGATGCTTCAGCAGACCCGCGTAGCTACAGTTCTCGATTATTATCCTCGCTTTCTGAATCGTTTTCCTGATCCAAAAGCACTTGCCCAGGCGGCGGAGGATGAGGTCTTCAAACTTTGGGAAGGCTTGGGGTATTATTCCCGTGCAAGAAATCTCATGCGCGGCGCAAAATACATCTGTGAACATTTCGATGGGGCACTTCCCTCCTCTCCCGACCTTCTTCTGGAGATTCCCGGGATCGGCCCCTACATGGCAGGCGCAATCGCCTCGCAGGCATTCAACCATCCCGTTCCTGCTGTGGACGGAAACTGCATCCGTATTTACAGCCGCCTCCACGCCCTGCCTCTGATTCCTTCCGAAAAATCGACATACAACGAAATCCATGCCCGCGTGCTCAAGGATATTCCTTCTGATAACCCGGGAGATTTCAACGAAGCCTTGATGGACTTCGGGTCCCTGGTCTGCACACCAAAAAGCCCTCGCTGCAACACCTGTCCTTTTGCCATGGAATGCAGCGCCAACCTTCTCGGAAAGCAGGAAGACTTTCCGCTTAAGAAACCGAAGAAAGACGTTCCCGTTGAAGAGCACACGATTCTAAAGGTGTTTGTCGGAAAGAAGATCCTTGTCAGGAAACGTCCCGACAGCGGACTTCTTGCTGGCTTATATGAGCTTATCGATATTCCGGGACATCTGGAGAACCACGAGGTAAAAACCTGGGTACAGGAGAATCTTCTTAATGGCGCAAAACCCGAATCCGAAGAGCCGGACATCCGCGTACTCGGTACAAGCAAGCACGTCTTCTCCCACCTCCGCTGGAACATGATCGGCTATGAAGTGCTTTTGAATGCGGATACAGCGGTCACGAAAAACGCCTCCCGGATCGGTGAATTAGTTACGATGAAAAAGTACGACACACTTGCGTTCGCGTCCGCAATACGGGCTTACCGGTAACGCCTGTTTTGACTATTCAACCCAGCGCCACGTCCAAGGCCATCATGAGGGTGAATCCGACGGAGAACAGAAGTACGCCGATATCAGAGTGTTCGCCTTCGGCCATTTCCGGAACGAGTTCTTCAACGACAACATACATCATGGCGCCGGCAGCAAAAGCAAGCAGATACGGCATGGCGGGAATCAGAAATCCTGCAGCGAGGATCGTGAGCAAACCGCCGACCGGTTCCACGATGCCGGAAAGAGCACCCGCACCGAATGCCCACTTCTTACTTTTCCCTTTCGCATGAAGTGGCATGGAGATGATCGCGCCTTCCGGGAAGTTTTGGATCGCAATACCGATTGACAACGCCAGCGCACCGCCAAGTGCCATCTTTCCGTCACCAGCGAGATATCCTGCGTATACAACACCCACTGCCATGCCTTCCGGTATGTTATGGAGCGTAACGGCAAGGACCATCATGGTAGTCTTTTCAAGTTTGCTCTTCGGGCCTTCTGATTTATCTGTATTCAAGTGAAGATGTGGGATCACATGATCCAGAAGCAATAGGAAAAGCACTCCTGCCCAGAAACCGATCGCCGCGGGAAGAAAGGCGAGTCTTCCCATATCCTCGGATTGTTCCATAGCCGGGATGATCAGGCTCCAGATCGAGGCCGCGACCATCACGCCCGCAGCAAAACCGGACAAGGCACGCTGCACCTTATTGGAAAGTTCTTTTTTCATAAAGAAGACACAAGCCGCGCCCAGCGCCGTGCCAAGGAAAGGGATCAGTAATCCGAGAAAAGTATCCATATATATCTCCAAACTATTTCAGTCTATCTCATAGAAAAAAAGCGGTTAGAATCTTCTAACCGCTTTCATTATACATTTCCTTTTTACGCCGCTCAAGTTAAGCAACGCGAACTGACATTAATAGTTCTCTGCGTTGATTTCGAAATAGGACTGCGGGTGGTTGCAGGTCGGGCAAACGTCCGGAGCCTGTGTGCCGACAACAATATGACCACAGTTTCTGCACTCCCAGACCTTCACTTCGCTCTTCTCGAATACCTGTGCGGTCTCGATATTCTTCAGGAGCGCACGATAACGCTCTTCGTGGTGCTTCTCGATCGCCGCTACAAGACGGAACTTCTTCGCCAGATCAGCAAAGCCTTCCTCTTCCGCAGTCTTGGCAAAACCTTCGTACATGTCTGTCCACTCGTAGTTCTCACCATCTGCCGCAGCAGTCAGGTTCGCCTTCGTATCGCCGATGCCCTTCAATTCCTTAAACCACATTTTCGCGTGTTCTTTTTCATTCTCGGCGGTCTTCAGGAAAATCGCCGCCATCTGCTCATAGCCTTCTTTCTTCGCTACGGATGCAAAGTAGGTGTATTTGTTTCTTGCCTGGGATTCACCTGCAAAAGCAGCCTCAAGATTCTTCTCAGTCTGTGTACCGGAGTACGGATTCGGATTTGCCATAGTTTTCACCTCTCAACTCAATTTGATCTATGTTCTCATTATACAGCATTCTGATGCGAAATCGCAGAGCTTTTTGAGAGACGGAAAATCAGTTTTCCACAAACCGAAGCCTTTGATTCCGATTGAATTATTCTGTAATTATGTTATAATTATTTCGTAACTATAAGCATGAAGATGATCACTTGTATCAATTCACCTGGGATGAAAACAAGAACACACTGAACAAGAAAAAACATAACGTCTCGTTCGAAGAAGCAATGACAGTCTTCTATGACGAAGAAGCATTGTTAGAGTATGATGAACTTCATTCTGAAAGCGAAGAACGGTTCCGTCTTCTGGGTTATAGCATTGAAGGAAATCTCCTCCTTGTTGTCCACTGCATTCGAGAAGAAACAATCATCCGAATTATATCATCAAGAAAGGCCACCCCGACTGAAACTCAGATGTACGAAAGGAGTATAGGACTATGAAAACAAAAGAAGAAAAGGATGAATTCTTGGAAAAAGAATTCAACTTTGAAAAAGCAATCAAGAATCCATATGCAAAAGAACTCAAAAAGCAGATAACAATCAAGGTATCGCCTTCTGTTATTGTATATTTCAAGAAAGAATCGGTCAGAACCGGGATTCCGTACCAAACTCTGATCAATCTCTATCTCAACGACTGTGTCAAAAATCGAAGAACGATTGATATCGAGTGGAAGAGTGCTATTTAATCACATGGAATTCTGATAATAGTTTTTCGCTCACACCGGTCTTGCTTTTCCGCACTCACAGCAGAACTTACCGGTATTCACTGTTCCGCAGTCGCATGCCCACGAACCTTCCGGCACCGTTGTGGGGACTTCCGGACTACTCGTACCCGCTTCTTTTCCGCCAGCGCCGCCCGGCATATTCACCATACCCATGCCCATGAAGCCATTGAAACTACCGAGCCGATCGATTCCTGACCCCAGTTTCTCCTTGGTATGCTTCGCACGTGTTTCCGGATCTTCCAGTTCTTCAAAAAGCGTCTGCAGTTCTCTCATTGCATCGCCTTTTCCCTGGTCAAAAACCGCTCGTGGTTTGAAGGTGACGATTTCATACGGTTTTCCACCTTTTCCCCGATAGTCCAGGATAATACTACCGCTTGAATTGGAAGAATAGTCGGTGCAACGGAATCTCGGGTCCTCTTCGTACTTCCATGATCCCCATACCGCCATATCTTCCCGCTCAGCAAAAGCACGGATCTTCTCCGCCTGCTCGGCGCTGATGTTCCATACGGAAACTTCTTTGTCAGATCCCCGGATCTCCGTCTTCGTCAGTGTAATTCCATCTTCATCCCACAGCAGGTCTTCGCTACAGCTCTGATTACTTCCCATCATCATCCCATTCGACGACGATGACAAACTGATCTTGCTGATTTTTTCGTAGGAAAAAGCACTCATTTTCAACCTCAATTCTCCATCTTCCAGATGGCACATGAGTAGGGCGGCAATACCGATCCGCCTCCGAAGTCATGGATCTTTCCTGTCAGCAGGTCCACTGCCTGACCGCAACCCGCATCAAAATGTGCGGTATACTCGTAATCGGCAGCATTGATTGCTACCAGAACACGCTCGTAATTCGAACCGCTCCGGCAGCCTTCGGCTCCTGCGCCGTCACCGTCCCATCTTCTTTCGAAGATGCATTGCTGGTTAGTTAAGACTACCGAGCGGAAACTTCCATAGTTTAATGCCGGACTGTTCTTCTTCACCTCAGCAAGTTTAGAAATAAGCGAAGTCAGATCGGTCCATTCCGGCTTCTCAAAGCAAGGCCGCAAAGCCGGATCACCTTCTTCTTTTCTTGCCTTAGCGCCCCACTCGGAGCCATAGTACACGCACGGAAATCCCGGCATACCGAAAGCCAGCGTATAGATCAACGGCAGATGCGCCGGATTATTCAGGTTCGATGCGATCCTGGTAACGTCATGGTTATCGACAAAACTCATCAAGTGAAGCCCACGGAACCAGCTCCAGTTTTCCGGTCCGAACTGCTGGATCAAAGTATGGATCACTTCAAACATGTTCATGCAGTTGAAACTGCTGAACAATCCCTTATAGCAGGCATAGTTCGTACAGGAATGGCACATCTCGTTATTGACCCACATCTTGTAGTCGCCGTGCAGAAGTTCACCAAGAAGCAGGAACTCCGGCTTAAGAGCAGCCGTAAAACTGCGAAGCCGCTTTAGAAAATCTCGGTCGAGGCAGTATGCTACATCAAGTCGTAATCCATCGATATCGAAATACTCCACCCAGTAACGAATCTTATCAAAAATATGGTTCACGACCGCATCGTTTCGAAGGTTCAGTTTTACAAGGTCAAAGCAGCCTTCCCAACCTTCGTACCAAAATCCGTCATTAAAATTCGAATTCCCGTCAAAAGAGATGTGAAACCAGTCTTTGTAAGGCGAATCCCACTTTTTCTCCTGCACATCGTGAAAAGCCCAGAAGCCACGCCCCACGTGATTGAACACACCGTCCAGCACCACACGGATCCCTGCTTTATGAAGCTCTTCCACAACGATCTTGAAATCTTCGTTGGTTCCCAGACGGCGATCGATCAGACCATAATCACGCGTGTTATAACCATGCGTATCCGATTCAAACACCGGAGAAAAATACACGGCACTGATGCCAAGTTTCTGCATATGCGGGATCCACCCGATTACTTTCCGTATTGGCGCCGCGTCACCGGTACTCTCCCCCCAGGAAAACTTCACGCCCTGTGTATCGTATTCAGCTTGCGCGTTTTCAAAGGGCGCACCACAAAAACCCATCGGGTATATCTGATAAAAAACGGCTTCTTCAAACCACATTATATCTGTCCTGATTTCTTCTGATTTTTCCTATAAAACTCAAATACTCACCGATCGATATAAACTGTTCGGATGGTACCTGGCCCGTAGAACTTAGAATGTCTCTACTTCCGGAGCTTTGGTGAAAGAAGAATAGGTAGCTGTCGCATTTTTCAGATAGAATACTTCCGCATTTCCATCGTCTTCGTTATACATGCCGCGGAGCGTCGGATAAGCATCAAGCATAGACACTCTTGCTTCACGACGGTCATCCTCGATCAATTCACACGCGATACGGATCCACTCGCCGTTTACAAAAGCAGAGATTTCTGCCTTCGGATTTATATGAAGCTGCTTGGATACCGGCTTCACTTTACCGGTCTGGATATATAATTTACCATCAAAAATATGCGCTGTACCGAAAGGACGGACTCTAGGCTGATCACCTTCCACTGTCGCCAGATAATAAGTACCTGCATCCTTCAAAAATTTCTCTGCTCTTTCAATTGCACTCATATTCATTCTCCTTCCAAATCCAGTTTTTATAATAAATACATTCTACCTCAAAACACACTGAGTGAGTATGATAAAAAATCTATCACAACGATGCTTCTCCAAATCAGCTCCGCTTGTATTGCATTAAAGCAGATTCTCCGGCTGGCAGCATAACGTTCTTGATAATGCAAGAACACTCTGTACTGAGGCCTTCCGGATATCCTTATCCCCGATCTCGTACTGCTGGAGTGTACGAAGGTTCACCCCTGTCCTGCGCGCCAGTTCAGCTTGTGTAATACCGATACACTTTCTGTACCTCTGAACCCGTGAGACCAATGAGTTTTCTTTGAAACACCCGTCAAGCAGTTCATATGCGTGTTTCTCAGAAGTCGTGTGAAGAGCAGGGTACAGTTTCAGAAGCTTATCGATTGGCACCGAATCCAGTATCTCCTTAAAATGCCGGCCGCTCCTCCATTGATAATAAGCCAGGATATAGCCGATCCAGTAATACTCACGTGTTTCATATCGGACCAGAGGAGCCGGCCACTTCTTATCTCTTTCGCCACATTCGTATATTATGCGACGATATAATTCTGTTCCAGACATTCCACTGACTACCAGCGGGTCACCTTTTTCAAATCTCTCTGCCAGTCCGCAAATCGTAAAACACCGAAAAACCTTCTCCAGATCAGCGCCACATGCATCGTGTGCATATTCAGTCATCTCACCAAGGTTCTGCATTGCGTCTTGAAGATAGAGTTCACTATATGCGCAGATCATCCGCTTTCATCTCCTCCCTAACAATATCACGAACGAAGACCCCATCCATGATGTCTTTCTCCAACAGCTTATAGTATGCACGTCTAGCCTTTGTATCACGTTCCACTCTCTTTGGATAGAATACTTCTCCATCGACAGGTTCATAACTCTTGAAGCGAATCGCAGAGAAACTCTTCTTGCTCTTAAGGCAGATCTGTTTGCCAAGATCACCAAGACGTAAAGCCTCACATAATTGCTGTATCGATATCGTGTTCGATAGAAAAGCTCTGGCATATGAAAAATATGAATCATCTGCCCTGTAACCGCAAATCACATCAAAGGAAGATGTATCTGGTAAGAAATGTGTCATAAGATAATCGGCTGACTTCTTCTCTATAGGCGAAGAATAACGAACAGAACGGTTATTGATCAACAAAGCTATCCAGCTTACTACATTCATCTCACTCAAATCTAGAACTTTGAGTTTATTAAGATCGATTTCATATGTGTTAACAAAACCGCCGCGCGAACTCAGGCATGCCCATTCCGAAGCCAATAAGCGGTCTTCCGTACAATAAAAACCAATCCCATAATCATTATCGGCCCGTCCATATCCGAAAACCGGTTTTTCCACTATCTCCGTTGAACCATGAAAAAGGATCATCTTCGCCTCCAACTACGTCTACAGAAGTATAAGACAATTATACTTCTCCAGAAGTAGTTATTCAAGAAGGCGCATCAATGATCCTTTTATTCTTCGCTTTTTCGAAGAAACATTTCTTCTTAGATGATCAGAAATTCTGTCCGTTCCATCCCCAGTCGCTGACCGGATGATACGTAATGTACACGCTGTTGCCCGGGATACCGAATTCGTTATTCAACATCTCGCATACACGTCCTGTCATCTTGTTGTACAAATCAGATGGAGCATTACCAAGAAGGCTTACCGAGATATACGCGCCCTTCTCCAGTTTTTTGCCGCCGAACCAAAGATCACATTGATCCTCGATTCCCACCATCAAATAAGATTCTCCCTTATTCAATGTTGTGATCAGCTTACCGAATTCACTCTTCAAGAGTTCTTTCTGATCCGCATTTAATGGCATCGTTACTTTTGCTTGAATAAATGGCATAGTCTTGTCCTCCGTTTTATCGCTTGATTTCTACTTGATACTCTTTGGTTCCTTCGCTTTCATCGACGGTCACAACTTTGATCTCCGGCACCGAACTAAACAGCGTCTCCTGCACGTAGTTATATTTCTCAGGAGTCTCGCCCGCTTCAAGCGTCTTGATCAAAGCCTGCACACGCGGTCCGTGAAGAGGATTACATTCTGCAATACAGGAAATCTTTCCTTCTTTCAGGTACTGCTGTGCATCCGTATTGATTCCGTCAAAAGAAACGACCATGATCTCGCCGTTGGCAATATCCGGTCCGACGCGCTTTCCGGCGGCCTCGATCGCATCGATCGCACCGATCGCTTCGTTATCGTTTTCACAATACACGACATTGATGTTGTTATATTCCCGCAGGAATTCCGCCATGACCTCTCGCCCGCGGACCTCGGTAAAATCACCGTTCTTCGCACCAAGCAGATCCCAGCCGTACTTCTTTACCGCATCATTGAGTCCGCGTGTTCTGCCGATCTGCGCCGTCGATCCCAAAGTTCCCTGGATATGCGCAATATGGACTTCACCCGGATCAATTCCTTTTAATTCCGTAAAAGCATTGATCCACGCCGTCAGTTTCTTTCCTTCGAGTGCAAAATCCGAACCGACCCAGCATGTATAAAGATTCGAATCATCCACCGCAACGCGACGGTCTACGATGATGACCGGGATCCCGGCTTCTTTTGCCTCGCCCAAGACAAAATCCCAACCTGTTTCGGTTTCAGGTGCAAGGACGATATAGTCCACTTCCTGCTGGATAAACATCCGAAGCGCCGTAACCTGATTTGCCTGCTTCTGCTGACCGTTTTTATAGATCAGGTTAAAGCCGTTTTCCTGGGAAAGCGCCGTCAACATGGATTCCGTATTCGCGCTTCGCCAGTCAGATTCTGCGCCAAGCTGGGAGAAACCGACTGTGACGATCTTCTTTTCAGAAGTACTCTCCTGTTCTGTCTCCGAAACAGCACTACTCCTGCAAGCAACTGAAATCGTTGCCAACAGGAGTAGTATGGTTGCGATGATCGCGTTTTTTCTCATTTAGCGGCTCCTCACCTCTTGAGCGCTCTCTTTCTCTGTCTGATGACGATACTCTGGATCAACAGGAAGATGCAGAGCATCGCTGCGATCGTAATACCCGTCCACCAGGCCTGATCGAGACCTGCCGAAGAAACGATATTCTGAATCGTACTAAGCGACAGAACTCCGAAGAGTGTTCCCACTACATTACCGACGCCGCCCGTAAGCATCGTACCGCCGATAATGGAAGAAGCGATGGCATTCATCTCCATGCCTGTTGCATGGCTTGCTGCACCGGAACCAACATGGAGGAAGTAAACATATCCGCCAAGTCCTGCCAGAAGTCCGCAGAACACATGGGACAGGAACTTCGTCCTCTTTACGTTCACACCGAGCATCAGTGCACTCTGCTGGTTTCCGCCTACTGCGTAAAAAGCTCTTCCGAGTCTCGTATAGCGAAGTACTAAGAATAATATTACCACAACTGCAAGTGCAACCAAAACACCAATCTCAACGTAGGCGGGTATGTACAGTCCTTTTTTATTGTAAGAACCCATTCCCGGAACATTGATACGTGTCAGTTTCAACTTGTCAAAAGCCTGGTTTTTTACGTTAAAAGGAGCGGTGCTTACGATCGTCGTCATGCCTCGTGCGAAGAACATGCCGGCCAACGTGACAATGAATGGCTGAATGTTTAAATATGCTACAAGAAGACCCTGAATAATACCGAATGCAAGTCCGATTCCCAGTGCAATCAGCATGGAAACATACACGTTTCCATTATGGTGGTTCACATCCAGATATACGGCACAGCACATGGAGACCAGAGCCACGACACCACCGACAGAAATATCGATACTGCCGGAGATCATGACAAGACTCATGCCACATGCCGTGATGATCAAAGCGGCATTTGCGTTCAGGATATTAAAGAGCATCTGTGGTTTCTTAAAACCACTTCCGAGGAAGATGATCGCTCCGAGATACATCAGGATGAAGATCACGACCGTGATGGAAAGCAACAGATTCGTGTCGCTGACACGGTTGAATATTCCGCCTTTTAATTTCGTCTTATTCATTTGGTCTCCCCCTTGTTTACAGCTTTAAGTGCTTTTTTCGTTTTAAGTCTGGAAAGCGATTCTCTTACCTTTGGTGCCGAGAAAACAACCAGCAGGATAACGACAACAGCCTTATATGCTGCCAGTGCATCGGACTGGACATTAAACTTATAAAGTGTTGTGGTCAGGAACTGGATGATGTACGCACCCAGAACGGAAGCCCAGATATTGAACTTACCGCCGGACAACGAGTTACCTCCAAGAGCAACCGCCAGGATCGCATCCATCTCGATATCCTTTGCAATGACTGAATAGTTGATCGTTGCAAGACGGCTTACCTTGATCAAGGAAGCGACCGCAACACAAAGACCCAGGAAGATAAACGCCAGCATTTTGATCATTGTCGGATTGATACCGTTCAAACGGGAAGATTTCTCGTTGATACCAACTGACTGTGTATAGAGACCGAGGTTTGTAAATTTCAGTATCAGCGCAGTGACGATGACACATATGATTACGATGAAAACCGTTGTCGGAATCGGAATACCCGGAATGAAACCACCGAAATATTTAAACTTCGGATCCGGAACGATCGGGAGTTCATTGTTATTGATCCATGCTGCGATCGAACGACCGGCTGTAAACAGGATCAAGGTGGCGATCATGGGCTGTATCTTGAAAATGGATACCAGTGCTCCGTTAAAAGCACCGCATAACATTCCTACTATACAAGCCACAAGGAATGCAACAATGATCGGTGCAGCCAGCTGTTCCGGTCTTGTGTTGGATCCGCACAGCACACGGAGCATAGCAGAACCGGTGATGGCGATCGTGGCACCTACCGAGATATCCTGTCCACCGGAAGCAGAGGTAACCAGTGTCATACCGATGGCAAGGATCGCAAGTTCGGAACCATAGTCCAGAATCGTGATCAGATATCCGGAAAGAACAGGGTTTCCTTCATTGTTCGTTCCGAGTGTGACTTTGAAAAAGCTCGGATCGACGATCAGGTTAATGATGGCAAGAAGGAACAACGCCAGAAGTGGAATAAAGAGCTGATTGCTCGTGATCTTTTTCAGTAATGATTTATTCATGTCTTACTCCCCTCCTGCGATGGTGCTCATGATCATACTCTGCGTCAGATCTTCGCCGGACAATTCACCGACGACTTTACGGTCGCGCATGACGATGAGTCTTGAGCATGTTCTCAGCATTTCATCCGTTTCGGATGAAATGAACGTGATGCTCATTCCATCTTTTGCCAGTTCAAGTACAAGTTTCTGGATATCGATCTTGGTGCCGACATCGATACCACGCGTCGGCTCATCCAAGATCAGATATTCAGGGTGCATCAGCAGCCATCTGGCAAGGATCACTTTCTGCTGATTTCCGCCAGACAGAGATTTGACGGGGGTATCTGCTGATGCTGTTTTAATGTTGAGTTTCTTTATGTATTCATCGGCAAAAGCATAGGCCTGTGCTTTGGTAAAAGGCTTGAAAAAACCTTTCATGACCTGCAGTGCAAGAATGATGTTTTCCCGGACAGAAAGATCTCCGATGATGCCATCGATCTTTCTATCTTCCGGAAGATAAGCAATACCATTCTTCATTGCATCTTTCGGGCCTCTTATGTGGACCTGTCTACCATGCATTCTTACAATTCCGCCCAGCACGCGGTCTGCACCGAAGATCGCTCTTACACTCTCGCTTCGGCCAGAACCGAGAAGACCGGTAAAGCCATTTACTTCGCCCTTCCTAATGTGGAAATCAAATGGCTTGATACCGGCATCACTCCAGAGCTGTGTTGCTTCGTATACTGGTTCATCTGCATCTTCTCCAAGATAGGCGTCTTGATCGCTCTTGATGTCGGAAAGATCATCCATCTCTTTACCAAGCATCTTGGAAACAAGCTGCACTCTCGGGAGATCTTTGATCTCATATTCACCGACAAGCTGTCCGTCACGAAGTACCGTGATCCTGTCACAGACTTCATATACCTGATCCAGAAAATGCGTAACGAAGATGATGCCGACGCCGGTCGCTTTGAGATCACGCATCAGGCCGAAGAGCTTCTCTACTTCCTGCTCATCGAGTGAGGATGTAGGTTCGTCGAGGATCAGGACTTTACAATCCATATCCACGGCTCGTGCGATCGCTACCATCTGCTGGACAGCGATGGAACAAGTACCTAATTGCTGGGTGGCACGGGCAGGAATATCGAGTTTCCGAAGGATCTTGTCTGCGTCAGAGTTCATTTTCCGCCAGTTGGTGATTGGCTTTTTACCGCGGCCGATATACATGTTCTCGGCTACAGTCAGATTCGGACAAAGTGTGATTTCTTGATAAACTGTGCTGATACCTAAGTTCTGGGCGTCTTGAGGAGAATGTATTTTAACGTCGAATCTGCCGTCCAGATTGATCACACCTTGATCCTTGGAATAAACACCTGTCAAGACCTTGATCAACGTCGATTTTCCTGCGCCGTTCTCACCCATCAGGGCATGGATCTCACCGGAACGAAGAGTGAAATCCACATTCTGGAGTGCATGCACGCCTGGAAACGATTTATCGATGCTCCGCATCTCAAGCAATGTTGTATTTTCCACGGGTTCTACCTCTCTACTTTTGAAAAAGCGCAGTGCGGGGTTGTCCTTACGGACTACGCCGCACCGCGCCCAAAATCAAGTGACTATATGATTAGCCGATACCATATTTGTTGACGTCATCCTGTGTAATTGTGGAAGCGTCAAAACCTTTTTCCTCCATGATGATCGTCTTTTCAGCCGGTGCCTTACCTGCTTCGAGATCCTTGATGATGGAGTCAATATAGCTTGCCTGGAACGGGTTGCACTGACCGTCATAGTTCCAGTTCTTTGCGAGGAGTTCTTCAAGAGCCCACTTGTTGCAGTCAAAGCCCATTACGATAACGTCTTTGCCTACACCATGGGAGATACCAGCTGCGTCAAGAGCTGCTACAGCGCCCTTAGCCATATCGTCGTTCTCTGCATAGATAACGTTGAAAGATGCACCGGAGTCGATTACGGACTGTACGATCTGCTGTGCTTTTTCAGCGTTCCACTCAGCGGTCTGCTGCTTAACGATCGTCCAGTTGCTCTCTGCATTGGCCTTTGTATCCAAAGCACCGGATCTGCCCTGCTGAGCTGCGGAACCCATAACACCCTGGATATGGATTACATTGTATTCAGTAAGGTTCTGGCTTGCGAGCCAGTCAACTGCTGTCTGGCCTTCCTTCTTCATGTCGGAAACGATGGAAGCTTCATAAAGGCTCGGATCTGCGTCGATCGTTCTGTCGAAGAGGATAACCTTTACGCCGGCTGCCTGTGCATCCTGGAGTACTGTATCCCAACCAGCTGTATCCGCTGCAGAAAGGAGAAGGTAATCTACTTCGTTCTGGATGAATGTCTGTGCGGCCTGGATCTGCTCATCGTTCTTCAAGCTGTATGCGAAAGATGCATCGTAGCCGTTCTCTTTGGTGAACATAGCCTTCAGGTCTGCGTCATTTGCTGTACGATAACCGGATTCGTTCGGGTCGTTGTTGATGATACCAACTTTGATCAATCCTGAAGATTCTGTCTTTGTAGCTTCTGTCTCCTTAGAAGCCTCTGTTGTTTCTGCCTGTGTCGTTGTCGGAGCTGCAGTTGTTGCGGCGGCGGTTGTTGCCTTTGTTGTTTCCTTACTGGAGCATCCTGCAAGGCTCAGAGCTACTACAGATGCCATCGTAAGTGCAATTGCTTTTTTCATTTTATAACCTCCCTTAAGATAGTCAGTTTTTGTGGGGTTTTCCCCTTTGCTGACTTCATTTTAGGTTTTACATGAAAAAAGACCATGCAGAAAAAAACGAAACTAAGTTGGTTTTTTTATCGCGTCTGTTTTTTGTTTGGATTTTTTACGATTCAGGTTGAATTTTTCGGGAGACGTATTACGACACGTGTTCCTTTGTCGAGACGGCTTTCAATATGAACGCCATATTGCTCACCATAGGTAAGCATGATTCTCTCATTTACATTATATATCCCGTAGACGCCTGATTTTTCGCCATATACGCCACCGTTTTCAGCGTTCCTCTCTCGAAGTGCGCGACGCACTTCACGAAGTCTGTCTTCCGCCATTCCTTTGCCGTCATCTTCGACAATGATCGAGTAGTAATCCGGCTTCTCTTCACTGGTAATCGTGATCGTTCCCCCACCACGTTTGTTCTTGATTCCGTGATACAGAGCATTCTCTACGATCGGCTGCACAGTCAGCTTAGGGATACGGTAATCGTTGATCGATTCCGACACATTGATTTCAAAACGAAGGATATCCTGGTAACGTACCTGCTGGATCTCAAGATAACTTCTTACATGCTGCAGTTCTTCGGAAACGAGTACCGTTTCTTTTCCTTTATTCAAAGAAAGGCGGAAGAAATCCGAAAGATTGCCTACCATGCTTACGACCTGTTTCTGGTTTCCCGCCTCAGCGGACCAGATGATCGCATCCAAAGTGTTATACAGGAAGTGCGGGTTGATCTGCGATTGCAGAAGATCGAACTCTGCTTTACGCAACTGCTTCTGCTCTTCTTTAACCTGCTCTTCGATCGGCCTTGTGATCCACTTCGGACCGAAATACGATACGATGACCATACTGAGAAAGCTGAACGCCAGAAGACCGATGGAGATCTCAACGATATCTACGAACAGTTCATTATTTTCCGTCTGCGCGATCTGGATCTGCTTATTCTCGTAGTATATATATTCATTGATTGTTTCCTGAAGAAGCGACGTCACGATCTGTACGTCGTTTTCCCAGATAAGCATATTGTCTTCGTATTTGTTTTCAAATCCGAGATTATCTTTGATACGGTCAACGTAAGTCTCCAGGTTATTCAGATATTTCTCGGCATAAAGAAGACGCTTCTGATTCTCTTCAGTATTCGTGTATTCCTTCAATCCTTCGACTACCTGTCTTGCTTTGGAAAGCTCATCTGAAAGATTGGACTGCCCCGGAGCAACATTACCAACGATCAGAAGATAGGTCTCATAGTCGAAGTCTTCTTTGAACTGAAGACTGAATTCACTTGCCGCTACGACCGAGCTCAACATCTCATTGTTCCTTGCATTGATCCGCCACAGGTTGTAACAGGCGTACGCAATGAAGATGACGCTGGGCAGGATCAGGATCAGATACGAAATTCGGATCTGCGTCGCTAAATGGGATCGTTGCTTCTTACTTCTTCCGGCAGTCATTCTTCTGCGTCTCCGTGGCCTTTATTCCTGTACTGGGTCGGTGTGATTCCCTGCGTTTTCTTGAAAAGATACGAAAAATAGTGCGGATCTTTGTAGCCGACCAGGATGCCGATCTCATTACTCTTCTTCGAAGTACGGCTCAACAGTTCTTTTGCCATATCCATACGATAATCCGTAAGATACTTGATAAACGGCTGTCCCGTCTCCTGCTTGAAGATCGCACTTAAGTGATTGGGTGAGAAGTTCACCTGCGCCGCCAATGTATTCAGCGACAGTTCCTCCTCTGCATAATGCTCGTTGATATACGCGACCGCCTGCTTCATGACGTCGTGATAACGTCCGAGGGCGTGTGTCTGACGAAGGGAAAGCGCCGTTTCCAGAATATCGAGAAGATAATCCGAAGTCTTGTTCTCATCCGAAAGCACTTCCTGATTGGGAATATCCACTTTCTTATCGACCTCGCCTCTCTCGATACCGAGTTCATTCTCGAGAAAGTCCACCACGCAGAAATATACATCCATGGCGATATATTGTCTCAGCATCGACGAGCGGATCGCGTCGTTTCCGATATTGTTCAGGTACTCTTCCAGGAAGAACGTGATCTCGGAAGGTTCACCACCGCGAAGGAAACGCTTCACCAATCGTCTGTCAATGTGCTGCGGATCGATCTCGGAAAGAATATTAACATCGTTTTCCGGACGAAGACCATCCTGTGATCCTACAAGGAAAGCATTTTCCGATGTCAGATACAGGTGAGCAAACGCACGGCTCGCCCAGTCAAAGGAAGTATGGATCTCCGTGACTCTTCCGACGACCTGACCGATCGCGCCGAAATACCGGATATGCTTATACCCCTCAAAAAGCGCTTTCATCTGGGAGATCGCCGTATCCACCTGTTTTTCGATGCTGGCATCACTGTCACCCTTAAAGAGAAGCGCCGTTCCTTCCACAATAAAATCGAAGAAGATCGCACCGTTCTCATCAGCGATTTTACGGATGCCCTCTTCCACCTTCAGAACGCTGTTTGAAAACTCGCCGATGTCGTGTTTATCCGACCATACTTTGATCAGGACCACGTTATAGCGTACCGCCGTAATATCAATGGAAAGTTTCTTGGATTCTTCGATCAGTTCGGATGCATGAAGACCACCCTTGATGAGTTTATTGAAAAAGTCCCGCTTATCGAGTTCGGTGCGCTCACGCATTTCTTCTTCGTAGCGCTTGGCCGCTTCTCTCTCCTCTTTTTTCTCGAGGATCTTCTCTGCCAGCTGGTCGACTTCTTTCAAAAGACTCTCGCCATTTACCGGTTTTAAAAGATAACAGGACACACCGATCTTGATTGCTTCTCTTGCGAACTGGAAATCCTCGTAACCGGTCAGGATGATGATCTCGACCCAAGGAAACTCCGACTTGATCATGCGGCTAAGCGTCAAACCGTCCATAAAAGGCATCTTGATGTCCGTGATCACGATATCCGGTTTTTCTTTCTGGATCATCGGAAAGGCAAGTTCACCATCGCCTGCTTCACCGCAGAACTCATATCCGTGCGCGTTCCAGTCGATATTATTCTTGATCCCTTCCCGGACCACGTATTCATCTTCTACAAGAAAAACTTTCAGCATGGTTTTGCCTCTTTCTCCAGAAGCGCCAGGATACGTTCAAAATCGTATTCCCGGATCACTTCCACGTGATCCGGAACAGTCACGCTCCGGTTTGTCACAACAACATCCGCTTCTTCCATATTCTCCACGATTTCTTCCGCCAGCATCTCAAAAAGCACTTTCAGATTGAGTGTATCCGTGACTTTGAACTGATTGAGAAGCGGCGACATATTGGTGATTCCGGCAACCGGAACACTGAATGCCTGCGCCGAATTCAGCCAGAAGAATTCAAACGTTTCCATATCCAGTCCGAACAGATACACGAATCTTGACGGACAGTTTACCACAAACGAAGAGGAAACGGTCTTGGGTTCGAATATTTCTCCGGAATCATCTTTATCGCGTACCATGTAACCGGCTTTACAAATGCACTGTGAGAAATTCAGGTTCGAGAATACATTATCCGTAAACACCAGATAACGGTAATCCGGGTATTCTTTCTTCATCATTTCCACATCGATATCGTAGTACTCCGATCCGCCGTTATACCCGGATGTTTCATCTCCGGAATAGGTGATTGCCGGAGACTGTTCCTCAAACATCGTTCTCCACGAGAACTCTTTCTGTTCACCTTTTTCAGAAAGTGCGATCACAGCCAGATCAATATCGTCCACCTTTTCCCAATACGTAAATGCACGGATCTTCTTTGCTCTTTCCATAGGGAAATGAGAACCGCTGGCCAGAACACCTAAACCGCCCTGAGTTGCACTCTCTTTCAGAGGCACCGCATACCGTTCCATCTCCGGATCGATATAAACCTTTCCAAGACGTCCAAAAAGGATCTTCCGGAGTTTTTCTTCAATCACCGAAGAAAGATAGGCAACCTGCTCCTCCGAAAGCCGGGAACGGCGGCGGGCCATCTCTTCTTCTGTCTCAGTATGTCTTGTCTGCAGATTACACTTAATAAACTGGAAGACTCTCGGAAAAGCATCTGTTTTATAAACAGGATACATCGCATAAAGCTGCAGGAGAATGATCGCGTTATTCGTGTCTATACGAGACAGCAGTGCATCGATTTCTTCCTTGCTTTCACAACGGCTGACGAGATAGTGAAGCTGGCGGAAAAGTGCGCCGGATCCCTTCGTACGAAGAAGATCATCTGCCGCAGCTAGTGCACCTTCTTCTCGAAGTTTTTTCTCAAATGAGGAATAGGCGGACAAGTTCTCTTTTCTACGTATATTGGCAAGGAATTCTTTCGCCTTTTCACACTTAGGCTGGTAATGGATATGATGCAGAAGTCCACACCAGATTTTTTTCTTCTCATAACAATATTCGATATCGGCCTTTCCGCTTTCAAACGCACGGTCGATGACCTTGATGAACAGTTTTCTTTCCTGATTTTTCAGGTTCAGCTTCTTTGGATTACGCTCCTGCTTGTATTTCATAAGAAATGCATCCAGAAGCTTCGTCACATCCGAAAGGCTCAGGAAATCCGAAAAACGTATATCTCCTGTTTCCAGAAGCAGCATGACCGCCGTATTCTTCGACGCCACTTTTTTCGGGAAGAAACCGAAAGTTTTACAGAAAGACGCTGCCAGTTCGATCTGCGAAGCATTCAGCGGACGTGTTCCGGCAAGCATGGAATCCAGAATCGATGCAAGCTTTTCCAGTGCTTTTGGACCATCCACGATCTCGAAATCCTTAATGGTTCCTTCTTCTTTAAAAGCACTTCGCACCAGGTCTTCTTCGTTTTCCAGTACAGAATGCCTCTGCTGTGAAAAATCCCCCAGACCGTAGGTCACAAAGTATGTCAGCATCTGGTCGAACAAGAGATCTTCCGACATGAGTTTTCTTACACTTTGAGGGAAACCCTGATAGAATGCTTTCGGAACATCTTCTCCCAGCATCTCTGAGCAGAACCTGATCATGGTAGGATCAGCAAGTCTGCCGCCGGATGTGATCCGGATATTAAATAGTTTGGCTAAAGATAGAAGCACTTCACCATATTCTTCGCAAAGAACACCTGGCTTTCCGATCTTACCATTTACCAGAATATGCCTTGAAAAAAGGAAACTCTTGAAGATGTTCGGTTTTCTATCCTTCATATGCCCTCACGTTTCTGCCTTTAAAAGTGTCTGCGGAAGAAATCACGCAGACACCTTTTTCAGACAAAAAAGAAATAAAAAAGCCGATGATATTGCCGGATTGTTCCTGAAAAATGAAGTAAACCCGACTAGCTATCGGCTATTTTATTATTCTCTTTTTTCGCAAAGAAGTCAAACCGTAAGTGGCTTTCTTACTCGATCACGAGTTCCCGGATCTGCACTTTCTTCACCTTTCTCGAAACCAGGAAAGCGAACACGAAGAATCCGGCGAGAAGCAGAACCAACGGGATCAGCACCGTCTCTGCTCTGTAATTGGAAACGAAGTTGGTCACACCCATGCTGTAAAGCATCTTGTTCAGTGCTTTTGTCGAGAAAAGAAGGCTCAGTGCACAGCCGATGGCGGAACCGATCACGCCAACGATCAGGAAGCGGATCGCAAACATGAGGCGAAGCTTGGCGGAGGTAAATCCGATGGCTTTGAAGATGCCGAGATCTTTTCTCTCCTGCGCGAAGATCTTGCTGCAGATCATGGAGACCACGACCAGTACGAAGATGATTGAGAAGATATAAATGGTGTATCGCATGACATCCACGGCGGCCGAGATCGACTTCATATCGTCGGCATCACTATAGTCCTCATGTGCACGGATAATAAAACTGTCGTCAAATCTGGCTTTGAGTGCTTCTTCCACTTTGTAACAGTCTTTCGGATGGACGAGGCTGACACTGTACCAGGAAAAACCGCCGCAATGCAGTTTCTTGCCTCCTGCTTCGGTCATGCCGAAGACCTTTCCTGTATCGTTGATCTTGCAGAAGATACCGCATACGATGTACTCGTCTTTGTATTCACGACGGGCTACTTCGACTTTGTCTCCCTCTTTGAGGCCAAGCATATCCGAGATGATCTCAGTGATCACGATTTCGTTGTCGTAGATCGGCGCGCGTCCGGAACAGATCATCATGAAATCCGGATTGGTATCGATCTCGCACATTACGCTGTTTCCGTCCAGAGTCAGGTATTCGTGACGGATGAAACCATCCAACTGTACCTCCGCCGCACCTTGTGTAATCTCCTGGAGTTCTTTCATTTCTTCTTCTGTGAAGGAGCGGTCGCTCAGGCCGACATCTACTTCAGTGATGATCTCGCCCATGGCCTGCATGGCTTGCTTGGATTGCATACTGCTGGCCATGAGGTTGACCGTCAGCATGAAGAACATCAGTACCGCGCAGATAAAGATGGCGACAAGATAGCGTTTTTTCTTGGAACTGAACTGGCGGTAGGCAAGGCTGACTGAGAGATTCTTGCCGGAGACCGGTGCATTGAGAAGGTTATCGAAATGCACGTCGCTATGCTCGCCGGTAAGTGCTTTTACCGGAGAAATCCTGCCGACTTTTCTTGTCGCGAGGAACACGATCACGATGGAAACCAGAAGCATGACCAGAAGGATCATTCCACCCGAAACCATGTCCACTTTGTTCTTGGCCAGGATGCCGGTGATCGGCTGGAAGATGCCGCCGAACTTGATGATCAGCGGGAATGCGAGGAAAGCGCCGATGATCGTTCCGATGACCTGGGAAAGGATATACTGGATCATATAGAGCACACGGATACGCATCACGCTGAAGCCCTGTGCTTTCAGGACACCCAGTTCGGTATAGCTCATCTCGATCGTAACGGAGATGTTGTGTGCCATGATGATCAGGACAACGGCTGCAAGGATTCCGCAGAATACCAGCATGATCGAGCAGACGATGTCAGAAAACAGATTCGTATAGTACTTCATCTGGCTGGCGGACTCCGATGCATAGGAGTAGTTCTGGATATCTGTGTCTTTGTTGAGTTGTACGGCAAAAGCACTGTCGCTTAATTCGCAGTCAGCTTTCTTGTACACGTAAACAATCGTCACGCGGCCGACCAGATCCGGGTTCGGATTGGCATCTATATCAGAAGCCAGTTTGTCAAAAGACTCCTTTGAAACATAGACCGTCTTCCATCCGACCATGGACGAGCCGCAGATCGGCTCCACTACGAAGCCCTTTATCTTGAATGTGTAATCACCGGCACGAGTCGTAATAAATAAGTCGTCATCCACCTTGCAGCCAGTATCCGTAGCAATGCCCTGCACAAGATAGATCTCGTCATTTCCAATTGGAGGTACTTCGTCTTCATACGCGGTGAAATCTTCATTAAAGAAGTGTGTGACTCTGTCATTGAGCTCCGTGATCAGCCAGCTCTGTGTATCTTCTTTTCCTCCAAGAGTATGTTTTCTGACGAGGACCGCATCACATGTATCCACATGATCGACCATCGGGTGGTTTCTCACCTTATCAAGAAGCTCCTCCGACAGTCTCTCTTGCGGAATATTCATCATGACATCGCTGGCTTTGGCATCGATATATGCTTCATTGATACTTTGCGTGACATTCTTTTTTACACTGAAGATGGTGATCAGAAGCATCGACACGATGATCATCAGGAACATGATCCCGAAGAACGTGCCCTTTTTTCTTCTAATGTTGGCACGAAGTAAAGTAAGGATATCCATTTCGTTTTCCTCCTTACCACTTCATCGAGTTAAGCCAGGCATTGACCTGCGCCTCGCGGTTCTTCTCTTCTTCTTTTTCATACGCAGGAAGCGTCAGTTCCCCGATTACTTTTCCGTCTTCCAGATAGAGGATACGGCTGGCGCGGAGGGCCGCACGAAGATCATGGGTAACCATCAGGATACTCTGTCCATCGCGGTTCAGATCCGTCATCAGGTCCAGAACTTCCTTCGTATTCTTGCGGTTCAGCGCACCGGTCGGCTCATCGGCGAAAAGCAGTTTCGGAAGATGGATCACGGCTCTTGCGATCGCACAGCGCTGCTGCTCACCACCGGAAACCTGGGACGGCCGATGTGTCTTGACATCAAAGATTCCCATCTGCTTGAGGAGTTCATCGGCACGCGCCTTCACATCCGCGGTCGTTCTCTCGTTATTGAGATAACCCGGCACGACAACGTTTTCAAAAAGCGTGAGATTACTGATCAGGTGCATCTGCTGGAAGATGAATCCGAAATCATGGCTTCTGAGCTTGGCCAGTTCTTTTTCCTTCATCTTCACCAGATCTTTCCCATCGAAAAGCACTTGTCCCGAGGTGGCTTTATCCATTCCCGACAATGCATAAAGAAGCGTGGATTTGCCCGATCCGGACGCACCCATGACGACAGTGAAATCGCCCTCATAGATCTCGAGATCGACATTACTCAGGACATGTACCTGTCCACCATTATGGGAGAAGCTTTTACATAGTGATTTTGCTGAAAGAATACTATTGCTCATTTTGTGTTTTTAGACTCCTTTTCTCATGTTGGCATCATTATCCACCAGAACTTATTAAGGAGTCCTTAACGTTTCGACTCGATTGGAACTTTTTTCGGAAGGATCAGTATCGCCAGAAGTCCGTCCTTCTGATTCTGAAGTTTTACGTCCCCGTACATCTGTTCCATAAGGTATTTTACTATATATAATCCCAGGCCCGATCCGGGAAGACTTCCGTGATTATGTCCGCGGTAAAACTTATCAAAGATAAAAGGCAGGTCTTCGTTTGGAATTCCGTCTCCATGGTCTTTCACCTGGATCAGGACGTTCTCTTTCTCCTCCAGAAGAGAGACTTCGATCGGAGCTTTCGCATATTTCCTGGCGTTGTTGATCAGGTTCTCGACACATTGCAGCAGGCGGTCCCTGTCTGCCATCACGACCGCTTCAAAATCCGGACTGGAAAACTTGATGTCTTTTCCCTCCGGATCCAGGTCCGTGATTGCTTCCTTGGCAAAAGCACTGATCTCCATTTCTTTCGGTTCCACTTTCAGCATCCGCATATCCGAAAGTGAATGCAGGAGAAGATCGTCTGTGACTTTCGTGACCTCATCACTCTTTTTCATAATGACATCTACATACATCGCCCGCTTCTCCGGAGTGCTGTCGAGGTTCGCACCCAGTCCTTCCGCATACGCACGGATCGATGCGATCGGTGTCTTGATATCGTGAGACAAAGTGGCGATGACCGTCTTATTATTTTCGATTGCTTCCGTCTCTGCCAGCTGGGACTTCTTCAGTTCTTTTCGCATATTATCGATGGCCCAGGAGAACTCCCCGACCTCTGATCCGCGGTCCATCTCAAGCGGCGTATCGAAGTTCCCTTTCGCGATCTCGGAAGTGTACTTTTTCATCTTGTTTATTGGGTGTAACACTGTTACAAAGACGTAAATACAGGCCAGAATGAGGATTACGCACGAGATGGCACCGACCAGAAGAATCGATGTATCTTTATCGTTTTCAGAGCTTTTCTGCGAGAGATTATTGGACAGTTCTGCTAGTTTTTGCGTGGCTTCTTCCGTCCGTCCTTCCTCGATCAGTTTCTCAACTTCGTTCACAGCGACAAGCTGCACTCCGTTTTTCGAAGATTGTTTTTTGTTGCCGGAATAAAAAAACAAGACCAGTGTCACCCCAATGATCAACACCAGAAAAAAACTGACGATCATCCAGAACTTTTTCGTCATTCCGGCACCTCCAGCATGTAGCCGACTTTATAGACCGTCTTGATAAACTTCGGTTCAGCCGGATCCTCTTCCAGTTTTTCACGAAGCCATCTTATATGCACGGTCAGTGTCGATGCTTCTGCCGTCATAAAAGCACCCCACACCGATGTGAGAATCTTCTCTTTCGGGAGCGCCTGATTCTTGTTTTCGCAAAGATAAGCCAGAAGGTCAAACTCGCGAAGGGATAAAGATACAGGTACATCATTCTTCGTTACTGAGCGGGCCGTGATGTTTACGCAGATATCTCCGAAGCGGATGATCTTTTCTTCTGTTGAGAAGCCATAGGTACGTCTGATCAAGGCCTGCACTCTTGCCAGGAGTTCTTTCATGGAATATGGTTTCGGAAGATAATCATCTCCACCGATTTCATAGCCGTTGATCCGGTCGGTCTCACTCGTTCTTGCACTGGCAAAGATCACCGGGACTGTAGAGACTTTTCTAAGTTCCTGACAGATGGAGAAGCCATCGCTGTCCGGAAGATTGATGTCAAGAAGGATCAGGTGGTAAGAGCTTTTCGAAAGCAGAGCAAAGGCCTCTTCCGCAGACGAAGCCGGTGTCACTTCGTATCCATAACCTTCCAGCATGTCTGAGATGATGGTCAGAAGATCCTTGTCATCATCAATGATCAAAATAGTATATGCCATACTCTCTCCCTGCAATTCCCGCTTCTCGGGCAGTTCTGCTCTTTTCCCTTATGCTTTCTCGAAATAATAGGCGTGCCAGTCACCCTTCTGCTTCTCTTCCAGAAGACGAAGACCGGCCGCTTCACAAGCCGACAGTGCGATTTCTTTCTTATGGTCGATGATTCCGCTTGTGATGAACCGGCCACCCGGAAGGAGTTTGTCCGGAACAGCCGGGGCTATCGATGCGATGATTTCTGCCACGATATTGGCGATAATGAGGCTGTAACCTTCTTTCTTCGCATCTTTCAGTTCACCGGTATAGCAATCGACCGTAACTTGGTTCTCTTTACAGTTTTCTACCGCTACATCTACGGCCAGACGGTCGATATCGCAAGCTTCCACGGAAGTTGCCCCCAGTTTGGCACAGATGATGGAAAGAATTCCGGAACCACAACCGACATCGAGGATCGTATCGTCTGGAGACATATGCTCATCGATAAATTCCGCGCACATCGATGTGGTCTCATGTGTTCCTGTACCAAAAGCAGAACCCGGGTCGAGATAAACGACCTTCTGCTCTGCTGTCTCGGAGACGCTCTCACGTTCCCAAGTCGGGGCAATGATCACACGCGGGGATACGGAAAAAGCGTGGTAATCCTTCTTCCACTCATTCTCCCAGTCCTCATCCTTCACATACTTATAGGAGACCTTGCCGGTTCCGACCGGCAGGAACTCACCGATTGCAGAAAGTCTTTCTTCCAGAAGTGAAATCGTATCTTCGAGGTTCTTTGAACCGGTAGCAATGTTTCCATAGATCGTACCTACGCCTTCCGGATTCTCATATTCTTCTTCCTTGGCACCCAGGCGGATACCATCATCAAACTCGGCAAAATAGCCGTGGATCGTGACATCCGATCCAAGTGAATCCACAAATCCATCGTCGGCATAAGCCAGTGAATCCGGATCATCAATAATTCTCTTTATCTCCAGAGGATCACATACTGCAATTCCGTCCGCACCCAGTTGGGAAAGCATCTCACAGATCGCATCGGAAGCCTCTTCAGTTGTAATGATTTCAATCTCTACCCATTTCATACACGTTACTCTCACTTTTGTTTTGAATATCTAACGTTCTAATTGTAAATCCTATATGGAGAAGTTGCCAAGTTCTTTTTGCATATCACAAATCAATATATCTTATAAATTGATCATGAAAATCCGATTTTTCTGTTGAGTTATTCTAATAAGTATCATAAACTATATGTAGAGTTTTTGTCGTCAGGCAGAACTAGATATTGAGGTTTGGGGTAGAACACGTGGTTTCGTCAACAAGAAATGCTAAGAGAAAAAGAAGAAGAGCAACTGCGAGTGCGGTTGCTGCTCTGATCGTATCACTGATCCTGCCGGTCTTCCTTTGTGCCGGTTCCAACGCCGATGCGGATTCTGTGAAATCCATGAATCCGTCGGGAAAGTTGACGATTACCGAATCCAGAAAATTCCCTTTCCGCAGCAGATATACTGCTCCTGAATCCGACGCTTCCGCCGATCTTACGATCGAAGGTTTTGTTGACCATCTCTACCTGGTTGCGATGGGACGCACTTCTGATCCTGCCGGCAAAGAATACTGGGTACGCGAGCTTTCTGAAGGTAATCTTACCGGAGCGGACATCGCGCGTGCATTCCTTTCCAGTGACGAATTCTCCGGCAAGCAGCTGAGCCACCCTGCTTTTCTGGATGCACTCTATCTTACATTCTTTGGAAGAGAACCGGATGAATCCGGAAAGGTTTACTGGCTGAACGAGTTAAATGCAGGAAGAAAGAGCCGTGACGTGATCATCGACTGCTTCATCGACTCGACCGAGTGGTGTAATATCTGCGCAAGTTACGGAGTCAAGTCCGGTGCGCCTACTGCAAAAGCAACGAAGGCTTCTACCTATTCGAAACTTTTTACTACAAGACTGTACACCTACTGTCTCAACCGTGAACCGGAAGATGACGGTCTGAAATACTGGAGCATGGCATTGACCAATCAAGAGACCTCTGCCATGGCCACAGCAAGATTCTTCTTCGAATCCTCTGAGTTCATCGGAATCAAGACAAGCAATGAAGATTTCCTGGACCGCCTCTATGCTACCTATCTTGGCAGAGAGCCGGACAGCGACGGTATTTCTTACTGGCTGGGCCAGCTTGACAAGAGCATGGACAGAAAGCAAGTCATTGAGTATTTTTCCAAGTCTCCGGAATTCCGTGATATCTGCAAGCGTTATGGTTTCCTTGAAGAAGAACCGCCTGTAGACGAGCCGGTTTTCATCGAATTGATTGCCGTCGGCGATAATCTGTATCACGACAAGATCATACAGTCCGGCCGCCAGAGTGACGGATCCTACAACTACGATCGTATCTATGAGAACATCAAGGATGAGATCAAGGATGCAGAGATCAAAGTTATCAACCAGGAAGTACTGCTTACAGGAAACTCCTCCATGTGGTCAGGTTATCCGCAGTTCGCAAGTCCTCTTGAAGCAGGTACAGCGGTAGTAAAAGCCGGATTCAATGTCATTACTCACGCTACCAACCACAGCTGGGATAAAGGCAGATCTGTCGTACTGGATGACGTTTCCTTCTGGAAGAGCCAGGAAGGTGTTCTTCTGACCGGACTTTATGCATCCCAGAAAGATTATGACACGATCGTTGTTGGTGAATACAGCGGTATCAAGGTTGCTTTCCTGAACTACACCTTTGACCTGAACGGATTTGTACTGCCAAGCGATTCGAAGTACATGGTCAAGCTCCTGGATATGGATCTTGTCCGTTCGGATATTGCCAAGGCCAGAGAACAGGCTGACATCGTAATCGTCTTCCCTCACTGGGGTGAAGAATACACGCATACTCCAAACTCTTATCAGAGAAACCTCGCTCAGCAGATGGCTGATGCCGGAGCCGACCTGATCATCGGATGTCATCCGCATGTTATTCAGCCTTTGGAGATCGTCGTATCCAATACCGGAAAGAAAGTTCCGTGTTATTACTCACTGGGTAATTTCGTTTCGAACATGTCACAGCCTGAGAGAAGTGTCGAAGCGATGGCACGTGTCAGCTTTAAGAAAGATGGCGATAAGGTAACGATCGATTATGCAGAAGCTGTACCGCTTGTAAACCACGTCACAGATGATGGAAAATATACTGTCTATCCGGCAGGAAACTATACTACCGAAATCGCTCATACACACAGAAACTGGAACGTAACTCCAAGTTATGTCTACTCTCTCTGGAATCGTGTATTCACACAGAGCCGCTTCACCAATATCTCTGAATAAGGATCAGACAAGGATCAGACGTAGAAGTATCCCCACAGGAAGAACAGAATAAATCCATACAGTACCCATATCTTTCCTGTGACCAGTTCACTCGGAAGAGCATGTTCTGTGGAAAGATCTCTGGTGAAGTCTTCCTTTCTGCTTGCTTTCCAGAAGTATACGACAAGGTAAATGATGATCGACGCCATGAGTGTATTGATCACAAGCGGGCCCTGCGGGAAACGGACGTATAAGATGTCTCCAATCGACAATCCTTCGTAATAGCATTCAGGCGATGCGAGGATACCGAAATTTGCCATATGAATGGAATCGCCGAATATGCATCCCAGAAGAATGACCAAAACCTCCAGGATCGTATTGAGAACCAGAAGTTTTCTCTCGTTGAAGAAAGGCATCAGGAACGCAAGTGACAATGCAAACGGAATCAGCCACTGACTGTTATATTGAACGAACATCATGAAAGATCCGTATACAGCAAAGATTGCCAGCATCGAATGGTACAGAAGTTCTTTTTTATTATCCGTATTACACTTCTTCATGTAACAGAAGATGCAGATCAAGGCGAAACAAAGAACGAACAAACCAAACATTCCGCCGATATTCGAACCGAATAAGCGGTCCGTGAAACTGTATTCTTCCTCCATCATGGTCATGATCGTCGAATAACCGGTTCCCCGCTCAAAGATCAGTTTGATACCCAGAGGAACGGAAAGGCAGATGGCCGTATGAAGCAGAATGTCCTTCACTTTCTTGTGGGTAAGAAGAATCAAAGGAATAAAGATCATCAGTGGGAAAAGCTTCATCACAACAGCAAAAGACATGATCAGCGAGAATGTCTTATACTTCTTGGAATAATAGAACGGCAATGCCCAAAGGATCAAGAGTATGTAGAAGATGTCCAGCTGGCCGATGGCGATGGAAGAAAAGATCAGAACGGAGGAGAACGCATAGGCTTTCTTTACGTTCTTGCTGTACTGCGTTGACATATCGCAGGCCTGGCAGACCTTTTTCGTCATCTTGATCGAGCAGCAGACAAGGATCGCAACGATAATGTCGAAATACATAACGACTGCGTATTGCGAGAATTCTGTTGCGAGGTTTGCATCAAGGAAAAAGCTGAACGGGAAAAGAATGATCGCAACAGGTAGGATCGTCAGAACACTGTAGTTATACCCGAAGTATCCGACTACACTTCCCTGCACCAGTTCATGCTTATAGGAATAGTCATAGTAATGGAAGAAGTCTCCGGCCTTGATGGATTCGATCATCCGAAGTCCTGCTTTGGAGATCATCATCAGGTCGAAGAACTGGTTCACCAGAAAAACTGCCATTACGATTCCGGCATAAAAAAGCAGTGTTTCCAGCTTTTCTTTTTTCTTCAGGTCATCGGAATTGTATGTGTACACATACATCAGGACCAGAGCGGCTACGACCAGGAAAACAAAAGTAAACTTCATGTCACCCGGATTCGATGCCTTTCTTCCAAACATCCGAAATGCCAGATATCCATCGTCCGTACAGCCGATTTCCAGTGCATCCGGATCGGCAATCGGAGAACGAAGGCGGAAGATCCACTTGTACGCATCGCCTGCCGAAACAGAGAGCTTACCGGGGAGTTTGACCGTACTTTCGTAAGCAGAAGTAATGTCCTGTGAAAACAGGACATTCCCATCTTTATCCTGCAGGCGAATTTCAGCGTCCAATGCAGAGACAGCTTTTGTTTTGCCCTTCGTATCTTTTAAATAGATCTCGAAAGAATCGAGTGTTTCGTAAGGCATCAGTACACTGTAAGTGTATTCTTTACCTGCTTCGACCTTGGTATAATTGGCAGCTTTGACCTGGGATACGGACGACCATATGGACAGTTTCGGCATCACAAAAACAAGAGCGAGCCATGCCATCACGATAATGAGCAATGTCACGATAAGCGGTTTGATCTGCTTATTTTCACCAGGTCCCATCCGTCATTTCCCTCCAAAAGCTTCTGCGTCTTATTACTTTCCAAACATGTTCTTCACACGATCGAAGAAGCTTCCACGCTTCTGGTAGTTTTTCTCGGTCAGAGTCGTATCGAAAGAGCGGAGTTTTGCTTTCTGGTCTTCCGAAAGTTTTACCGGTACCTCGATCACGAAGCGGACGGTATGGTCACCACGGACACCTGCTCTGTTCTTGAACGGAATACCTTTTCCACGAAGTGTCAGAGTATCGCCCGGCTGGGTGCCTTCTTTTACGTGAACGGCCTGTTCACCATCGATCGTGACCACGTTGACATCCGCACCAAGTGCCGCCTGGGTAAATGTGATCGGAACTTCACAGTATGTGTTGTTGCCCTGTCTTTGCAGGATCGGATGCGACTTCACGCGGAACTGGATATACAGTGTTCCGTACGGGCCGCCACGTGTGCCTGGCTCACCTTCGTTTGCGATCGGGAGCATATCACCCGTATCTACACCGGCCGGAATGTGGACCTTCAGTTCTTTTCGAATCACAGCACGGCCACGGCCACGGCAATTCGGACACGGATTCTTGATCACAGTACCACGTCCGTTACAAGCCGGACAGTCACGTGTCACCATGGTCATACCAAAGAGAGTCTGGGTCTGCTGCTGGATACGTCCGCTGCCTCGGCATGTCGGACAGGTTTCCGGATTGGAGCCCGCCGCTGCGCCAGAGCCTTTACAAACGCCGCAGATGTCTTCTTTGTTGATCGTAATGGTCTTATCTACACCAAATGCCGCTTCCATAAAGTCCAGCGACATATTGTACTTGAGGTCAGCACCGCGCTGAGGACCATTGTTTCTTCTTCCGCCGCCGCCAAAAGCACCACCGAAGAAAGATCCGAAGATATCTCCCAGATCTACTGCGGTCCCATTGAAACCAGAGAAGCCTTGTCCGTCTACGCCGGCATGACCGAACTGGTCATACGTACGACGCTTATCTGCATCAGAGAGCACCGCATAGGCCTCGTTGCACTCCTTGAATTTGGCTTCTGCTTCCTTATCACCTGGGTGAAGGTCCGGGTGATACTGCTTCGCCATCTTTCGGTAGGCTTTCTTTAATTCTTCATCGGAGACACCTTTGCTGACTCCTAATACCTCATAATAATCGCGCTTTTGCTCAGCCAAAGCTTCTTCCTCCTTGTTTGTAGCAATGGGAGGCTGTCACGAAAATTCGTGCACAGCCCCACCATCACTTACATCTTTTTATGTTGTTTGCAGGTGAGGTCATCGGAAATGACCATCTGTTTCGGATCAGAAATCTCCGCCTGCGTTCTTGAAGCCGTCGCCGCCTTCTGCACCTGCTTCCGGACCTGCACCGGCTGCACCGTTAAAGCCTGTGAAATCTTGCGGATTCGGCTGTGCGCCTTCCGGCTGGACATTCGCATAGAGCTTCTCAGCAACCTTGGAGAATGCATTGGTTACGTTCTCTGTTTCGGTCTTCATGTCAGCAGTGTTGTTTGCTTCGATTGCCTTCTTCAGTCTCTCGAGAGGCTCTTCTACCGAAGCCTTGTCAGCCGCATCGATCTTGCCTTCGACATCCTTCAATGTCTTCTCTGTCTGGTAAACGCAGGACTCAGCCTTGTTCTTCACTTCGACTTCTTCCTTACGAGCCTTATCCTCTGCAGCATGGAGTTCTGCTTCCTTGATCGCCTTGTTGATATCTTCTTCACTCATGTTGGAGGAAGCGGTGATCGTGATGTGCTGCTCACGGTTTGTTCCGAGGTCCTTCGCACTTACATTAACGATACCGTTGGCATCGATATCGAATGTAACTTCGATCTTCGGTACACCACGCGGAGCCGGTGCGATACCATCGAGGATAAAGTTACCGAGCTCTTTGTTGTATCTTGCGATCTCACGCTCGCCCTGGAATACGTGTAC
Organism: Clostridiales bacterium; assembly: GCA_017545245.1. Classification (GTDB taxonomy): domain Bacteria; phylum Bacillota; class Clostridia; order Saccharofermentanales; family Saccharofermentanaceae; genus Scatonaster. The sequence continues at coordinate 3,362 of JAFWPB010000054.1, read as the reverse complement.
ATCTACCTGAGACTGATTATCTGCAGCGGTGGAGTAAACCTGGCTCTTCTTTGTCGGGATCGTGGTGTTACGGTCGATCATCTTTGTGAATACGCCGCCTTCTGTCTCGATACCGAGAGAAAGAGGAGTAACGTCGAGGAGCAGGAGGCCTTTGACATCACCGGTAAGAACTGCAGCCTGGATAGCCGCACCGATTGCTACGCACTCGTCAGGGTTGATGCCCTTGAAAGGATCTTTACCGAAGAAGTTCTTAACTGCATCCTGTACAGCCGGGATACGTGTGGAACCACCAACGAGAAGGATCTTCTGGATGTCGGAAGGTGTCATGTTCGCATCGGACATAGCACGACGTACCGGCTCCATGGTAGACTCAACGAGGTCACGTGTCAGCTCGTCGAACTTTGCACGTGTCAGTGTGATGTCGAGGTGTTTCGGGCCTGTAGCATCCGCTGTGATGTAAGGCAGGTTGATGTTGGAAGTCGTTACACCGGAAAGCTCGATCTTTGCTTTTTCTGCAGCTTCCTTCAATCTCTGCATTGCCATCTTATCTGCTGTCAGGTCAACGCCCTGTTCTTTCTTAAATGTATCTACGAGGTAATCTACGATCTTCTTATCGAAGTCATCACCACCGAGACGGTTGTTACCAGCTGTAGCCAATACTTCAAATACGCCATCACCGATCTCAAGGATGGATACATCGAACGTACCACCGCCAAGGTCGAATACGAGGATCTTCTGATCAGATTCCTTATCCAGACCATAAGCCAGAGAAGCGGCTGTAGGCTCGTTGATGATACGCAGTACTTCAAGACCTGCGATCTTACCTGCATCCTTCGTTGCCTGACGCTGTGCATCAGAGAAGTAAGCCGGAACCGTGATAACAGCCTGTGTGACTGTCTGTCCGAGGTAAGCCTCTGCATCGCTCTTAAGTTTGCTTAAGATCATGGCAGAGATCTCTTGTGGAGAATACTGCTTATCGTCGATGGAAACCTTATAGCTGGAACCCATCTCACGCTTGATGGACTGAACCGTTCTCTCCGGATTGGTAACAGCCTGACGCTTTGCTACCTGACCGATGAGACGCTCACCGTTTTTGCTGAACGCAACAACAGAAGGAGTTGTACGGTTTCCTTCCGGATTCGGGATAACGACCGGTTCTGTACCTTCCATAACTGCTACACACGAGTTTGTTGTACCTAAATCAATACCAATTACTTTTGCCATATTCTTTTCCTCCTTTATGTCAGGATCAGAGACCTTATGCTCTCTTCTCCATGATGTGGTCTACTAAACCATATTTCAAAGCTTCCTCAGCTGTCATCCAGTTGTCACGCTCCACGTCCTTCTCGATCGTCTCAAGGGATTGACCGGAAGCGTCCGCAAGGATCTTGTTGAGTTTCTGCTTGGTTCTCTTAATGTGATCTGCCGCGATCAGAATATCAGTTGCCTGACCCTGTGCACCGCCCAGAGGCTGGTGGATCATGACTTCCGCATTCGGCAGGATAAATCTCTTTCCTTTTGTACCGGCGGTCAGGAGCACAGCACCCATAGAAGCAGCCATACCCATGCAGATGGTCTGCACGTCCGGCTTAATGTGCTGCATGGTGTCGTAGATCATCATGCCGTCGGTTACGGATCCTCCCGGGCTGTTGATATAGAACTGGATATCCTTATCCGGATCCTCAGCTTCCAGGAACAGAAGCTGTGCAGTGATCAGGCTTGCTGTAACTGCATTTACTTCTTCGGAAAGGATCACGATCCTCTCTTTCAAAAGTCGGGAGAAGATATCGTAAGCGCGCTCTCCGCGGTTTGTCGACTCAATAACGGTTGGGACCAGACTCATTCTTTCAAAGTTCTCCATAGTGTTAACTCCTTTTCAATAGTTATAATTTCGATTTCTCGTCAGTTTGCTACTTTTACTACCGTGTGGCGGATCACCTTACCCTTACAGGTATAGCCTTTCTGGAATACCTGTGCGATCTCCTGCTCACCAAGAGAATCGTCTTCCACATGCATTACGGCTTCATGGAGATTCGGGTCAAAAGTTTCGCCCTCTTTTCCTTCGATCTCCTCGACACCGATCTTATTCAATACATTTACCGCCTGCTTGCCGATCAGCTTGATTCCCTCTGCTACTTTTTCAACAGAATTCTCATCCATATTCTCGGTCGATGCAACGGCTCTCTCAATATCATCTACCAGAGGCAGCCACTCTTTCACAACTTCAGAGATGGCATCTGCGTAGATGGCTTCTTTTTCCTTCTGCGTACGTCTTCTGAAGTTATCGTACTCGGCCAGAAGTCTCATATAGCGGTCCTTCAACTCAGCCAGTTCTGCTTCTTTACTATCTTCTTCAGACGTCTCTTCGGATCCTTCCGATCCGTCATCTTCCGGAAATTCCAGTACTTCTTCTTTGGAATTCTCTTTCTCAGCAGTACTCTCTTTCTCTGGCTTTTCTACCTCAAGCTCTTCGTCGTTCTCAGGTTTCTTCTTCATTTCCTTGCCTCTTTTCCTATAGCTATTATTGTTTCAATTTTTCATCTAGCATCATGCGTACGAAATTGATCTGCGAGATGACTTTGCTGTATTCCATTCTCTTTGGCCCGATGACACCGATATTTCCGGCCACCTTACCGCCCACATTGTAAGTCGTGGTGATAAAACTGCAATCATCCAGGCCTTCCAGTGTGATTTCCTGGCCGATCCGGATCATGTACTCCTTCTTCTCATCCTGTTTGGTGACTTCATCCACATATCCGGCCACCAGACCGTCATGTGAAAGCGTATCGAAAAGCCCTTGCGCCCGTTTCGTATCGGAGAATTCCGGGAGTGACAGCATCCTGTGCTTGCCCTGCATATACACATCCAGATTATCTGCCTGCTTGATCGCCGTATACGCCTCGTAAAGCACTTGATTCAGAAGTGCTTCCGGAAGTTCGACTTTCTGGTTTCCTTTTGCCGCGGTAGCCACCGTGATCAGTGAGATCTCAGAAAGAGGAAGTCCGCTCAAGCCCTGTTCTACTGCATTGGAAATCTGTGCGATCTGTTCCTGTGTCAGAAAATCCGGAATACGTACCATACGGTTCTTCACGACGCCGGCCGAAAGCACGACCACGACCAGGACCTTACCCGGTTCGATCATGAGCATCTTCAGCTGCGTCAGATAACTGCTCGTCAGCTTTGGTGTCATCGCCAGGGAAATATATCCGGTCTGATCCGCCAGTGCGGAAGATGCCGCCTTCAGAAGCTCCGCGATCTCGTCAAAGCTGACACTCAGCTTCTCCTTTATCTCTTTTCCTTCCGCATCAGAGAGACGGTCCACCTTCATGAGGGAATTAACATATTCGCGATAGCCCTTGTCC
>JAFWPB010000053.1 GCA_017545245.1 Clostridiales bacterium | reverse complement strand
TTTAAGTCGGAAATCCAATATTCCCAAAAAACGACTTACTATTTTAACGCCGCGTAAGTCGGAAATTGGAAAAAGGCACTTTCCGACTGCTTTTTTGGCCTGTTTTTCAGTGATTTTAAGTCGGAAAATGAAAATTGCCGATTTCCGACTTACTTTCTCAAAAAAAGAATTCCAAGATGGCGCGATTTGTAAGTCGTTTTCTGTAATTTCGACGTTTACGACTTATCGCCCCTATCCCACTACTCGAAAAGCTCTGGCGCGGAGCCGACCCTTAAATGAAACTAAAAGATTTAAATCAGATAAACCAAACCAGGTGAATGAGATAGAACTAAAAATAGTACGATGGTTTTAAGGTATAATGAACTTAGTACATACAATCATTCCAAGTTGGAGAACAACAGATGGCACCAATTACGAAAAATAAGAATATGTAGAAATCGAAGAACAGGATCTTACTTCCATCAACCCATCCCTCGACGAACGCGAAGGCTTCGTTCTCGTAGAATGGGGTGGAGAAACTATTGAATAAGAATCAGGAACCTAAACTATGAAGATCAGCGGAAGAAAATCTTACGTAACCATCGAAACCTCCGAATACACATGTACATTCGGAGGCGATCTTTGTGGTGACGGATTTGGCGCCGATCCACTATCCATCCGCTGGGACAAACTACCGGAAGATCAATCCGAAGCTTCCCTTATCCGAGTGATCCGGGAAGTCTGGGAAGAATGCAAAGACAAGAAAGAAAAAGTCCACTTCGATTTTTTAAAAGTAAAAGATCTACTCGAAGTCCTGAACAGGCTTCCTGATCGTATCGGCACGATCTCCGATGTCAACGACGACGGCTTTATCTGGCACCTGCCAAATGGTATCCTCGCCAGAGTTTACCTGACCAATATACCACCTAAAAAACCGACATATCCTTCCATCATCGAATGGTATATCGGATACTCTTACCTGAAAAACGGCAAAGAAATCGCACTGTCACATTCTCATCTTGATCTTCATCAAATCTTCGAAGAACTGGTAGATATCCAGGACGGAAAAACATTCTGGGTCATTAAGACCAACGCCTTCGGGAAAGATTCCCCTCCCCTCATCATGGGTAAAGAGGAATTCGAAAAGATCAAGAACAAAGATAAGTACCGAATCTTCTAAAACAATAGACATAACCAGAAAGGATACACAACAAAATGATCGATTACGAAACAATAGCAAGAAGCAACCATAGAAGCGGCATGAATTGCGCCGCTTCCGTATATGACGCTCTCGGTATGAGTAACCCAAACAAGACGAATCCCCCACGTCCGAGAGAAAACGGTGGTATGTGCGGCGCCGTTCTGGCTGCAGAACAGACCATCCGTGAAATGGGTGGCACAGATGAAGATGTCGCCGAGTTCGAGAAAAGATTCATCGAGAAGCATAAGTATCTTAAGTGCGGAGATCTCCGCGGCTTCTTAAGCGGCAAGTGCAACGATTACGTAGGAACAGCGGCTTCCATCGTCGCTTCTATGGGTTTTGGAGATAAAGAATGATAATCCGAAAATACACTAATCAGGATCTTCCTGACATGATAAGAATATGGAACGAAGTGGTTGAAGACGGCATTGCTTTCCCACAAGAAGAGACTCTGGATCTCGAAAGCGGAGCAGATTTTTTCGCATCCCAGAGCTACACCGGCGTTGCCGAGGAAGACGGCAAAATCTTCGGTCTCTATATTCTTCACCCGAACAATGTCGGACGCTGCGGACATATCTGTAATGCCAGTTATGCTGTCTCTTCCGAATCACGAGGCAAACACATCGGAGAAAAGCTGGTCCTCGATTGCCTGAAGAAAGGCAAGGAAATCGGATTCCGTGTTCTTCAGTTCAATGCCGTTGTGGAAAGTAATACCCACGCTCGTCATCTGTACGAAAGACTCGGATTCACGCAACTCGGAACGATCACCGGTGGCTTCCGCATGAAGGATGGCCACTACGAAAACATCTGCCCTTACTTCAAAAATCTGTAAGCAAAGGAGCTCCTTATGCACGATCTGACAAAAGAACCTTGGATGAATTACAACTACGAGAACTGGCTTGCTCACTTCAAAGAAAACGACCAGGCAAGACTGCAGCTCGACTTCTCAGAAGAACCGGTACTGACAGACGCCCAGCGCAAGCTGATCTTCAAATCAATCAAGGCCTTTCAGATGGGTGAACACAGCGAAGGCATGTATCTCGTCCGTCTCGCGGAAAAGTTCGAGAAAGAACGCAACGTACCGCCTTATGCGAAAACGATGCTCCTGTTCATCAAGGAAGAGAACTTCCACTCGGCGTATCTCGCTCAGTATCTACTTCACCACGATGAACCCAAAGCCAAGCGCCACAAGCTCGACAAGATTTTCAGAAATCTTCGTCACAACGGCAAACTCTTTACCGAGATCGCCGTTCTCGTCACCGCGGAAACGATCGCGCTTTCTTACTACTCCGCTCTGGGAAACGTTGCCGACCAGATGGGTTCAAAAGCTCTTCGCGCGATCTGTAATCAGATGCTCCATGACGAGCTCCCGCATATCGTATTCCAGACCTATACGCTCTCCCATTTCGGCAACAAAAGATCCAAGCGTTTCTTCCGCCGCTTCGTTATGAGATGCACGACCATCGCCGTATACCTCATGTACGGAAAACTCCTCAAAGCAGGCGGATACAACTACAAGAAATTCCACGCAGAGAACTTTGGCTATCTGAAGCAATCACTCGACATGGCCGCAGAAATGTGCAAGAAGGAGAACCCATGAACAGAGATCAACTGAACAAAGAATTCGAAACGAAATACGAAGAACTGAAGCAGGCGCTCAACGGTGATGATCTTTCTAAGATAAAAGCACTGACCTTTGAGGTGCATGCTATCGTGCATCCGAGAGAAGTTTCCGGCAGGCCCGAGAAAACCATTGCCGATTATGTTCTGGAGTATATGGAGAATGGAAACCAGAACGTCCAGGTACCAAGACAGATCTGGGATACCGACCTCCACTACGCAGGTACGGATATGGTTCCCCTCTGCTGGCAGTTCTGGCACACCTATCGAATCGAAGACCTGGTCAGCAACATCCTGATGGCGGATCAGGATCAGATCTTCAACGACGAGTGGCAGAATAGAATTGGCGCAAGCATCACAGATACAGGCAATGCACTTGAGCCGGATGAGATTATTGAGTTTGGTAAGAAGCTCAACGTACAGGCCTTAAAAGATTACATGATCGAGGTCGGAAAGAACTCGCGAAAGATCATTGAGAAACTGACTCTCGATGAAGTAAAATCCATGGTCCCGGAAGAATGGGTCATGCGCATCCTGGAAGTCGGCGGCGTCACCACAGATTTTCGCTCCGTCTGGCTTCTGGTCTTCTGGGGAAGACTGACCCGCGCTGGCATGATCCTGACACCACTCACCTACCATCACATGATGCATCTCCCCGCTTGTTTGGATCACCTGTCAATTCTCTGACAGATACAAAAGAACTTAAGGAGGAAAACACATATGTGGTCAACCGGAATGATGGATCCAGATTGGTGGAAAATAGACGCCCTGAATCACAGATGGTATAGAGATGAGGATGTGTACGCAGATTATTGCGAAACCTCTCTGGCACCAGGGTTTATTATCAGACATCTTGCTGTCCACTACGACGGCGCCAGAGGCCTCTCCTCCATAACTATTCCTCGCTCCGCCGGAGCCGCCTCCTTTACACCAACAGAAGAACCATTCGAAGTGCAACTAACAAAACCACTGGAACTAAAAGACCCCGAAGAAAACATCAAGCACAAAGTGAGCAGAATCGTCTGTGAGAACCAGACACTCACCCTCACCCTACTGCAGCTCAGCACAAACCAAGAGATAACCGTAACCATGGGCATCGCACCCGAAGGCTTCACCACCGATCTCTTTGAAAAGATCTTGCCCAAGCCTTCCGATACTGCAAAGCCAGAACCAGCGACTCCACCAGCATCTTCAACCTGGCTCTGCCCCTGCGGCACAGAAAACAATGGAAAATTCTGTACACAATGTGGACATGCTTACAATAAAAAGTAGAATAAAAATCATATCAGAAAAAAGCCACAGGGCTTTTTATTGAGTCCTGTGGCTTTGAATTATTCGATGACTTAGAATTTATCCAACAGAATACTTAAAAGTCTCTTTAACTACATCGTCTGCCGACCAATTGTCTGAATCATAGATTCTTAGTTTAAACTCAATGTCATTTACCTCTTTGATACCATTTTCTTCAATCTTAGAATTGCTAAATTGAACAGAATCGATTTTTCGGTTTCCAGGGCTTACAGTAGTCGCCCAATAAGCATCAACCATAAAGCCATTGATAGAAGATTCATCCCATGTAAACATAAGGTTTTTGTCCGTTTTATTCTCCAAATAAACTGCAACAGAATATCCCCAAATCGAGTCTGTATAAGTTCCTAAAACTATAAAGGTCACCTCATCGTTATCAACTATTACCTTTTCATTTGAACCCTTCCAACGATCGGGAATTGAAATCTGTGACTCTGACAACCCTGTCGGATAAACCACGAACGTCTCGTCTACTACACTTTCAGCCGACCAATCATTGCTATCATAGATACGAAGTTTGAACTCCAGTTTGTCTACTGAAGTAATGCCCGCATCTTCGAAATTCGATTTGTTGAACGAAAGAGTTTCATTTGCTTTTTTTTCGGCTGATACCTCTTGTGCAAAAAGAGCAGTGATCATCCATCCATTTATAGCGACGTCATCAATTGAAAACATCAATGTTTTCGAACTAGTCTTATTTTCCAATAAAAACTTAAATTCTGCTCCACCACTCTTCTTATCCTTTCCACTTACCAAAGTAACAGTACACTGTTCATTACTAACTATTACCTCGTCTGCAATTGTATACTCAACTGATTTACTATCATACTCAGCAGCAGTTTCTTTATTCTCAACTTTTGCATCTTTTTTCTTTGTGGACTCTTCTGCTTTCTCAGTTATTGTCGTTGTTTTCTTACTTGAATTAGTCTTGGATTTTATCGATGAGCTATCACAGCCAATCATAAGTAAAGCAACACCTGCGGATAAAATTATAGAAAGAGCCTTTTTCATAATAACCGCCCTCCTGTCATCTATTGTTCTAGCCAAACTTAACTAACTTCACTTTGAATACTAACAAACAACTATTGACATTCAATCAACAAAATGTAAAAAACTCGTTTGCCATCCGCGAATTAATAACAGATAATATCTCTCTCGACGCTTTCAATAACACCTCTGTCAATCAAAGAAGTATCCATAGTATATACCTCACCTCTTTTCGGATTGAGAAGTGTAATGAATCGAGTATTTTGGTAAATGAACATCTGAGAATGCTTTCCCATAATCCAATACATCAACAACTGAAGCGATTCCTTTGACGTAGGTTTATTCTTGCTGACTTTCATGTCATACATCGTATCTTCTGTCAATATATCACCATCCCCAGCTGTTACAACTCTTGTATAACCACTTCCAGGTCGATTTAGTCGATCCTCAGTATTATCTGTTCTTTCATCACAGAATTGAAACTCATCGCAATCCAGTAATTCTGTTTCCTGTGCAGAAAGCACCTTTTCACCATGGAGATGATTGTTCGTAAGGAATCGCGGACGCAATGCTAAATCCGAGTCGACACGATAATCCACACATGCTGTTTCAAAAGCATTATGCATTGCTGAAATCGTGTTCTCGTTCACTTAATTCATCCCCCTCATCAGAATCGCATTGTCAGTGCAAAACCAGGATACCATTCTATGTCATCCCGCGCTATCTCTTCCATCTCTCACTTGATCCACTTTACCTGCGGGTAATTCTGCATGCAGAGAATGCCGGTGCCGATGGCGAAACGTGTGGCGCTATTGATGTCATACGGGGTCTCGATGCACATGCCGTTGTAGAATGCGCCGATAATGACCGAGCGGGAGAACTCTTCCCACGAGGAGAAGTTCTTTTTGACCTCATCAACAAAGAAGACGACAGTCTCGCCGAATTCCGTGTTGGTGATCAGGTCGGCAGCATAGGCCAGACGGGCCAGAGCAACTACAGCGCTGAAGTCCCAGGCAGCGATGCCTGCTTTAGGAAGATAATCTTTTACATAGGTAAGCACGAGCTGCGTCGCTTCGAAGCGCGTTCTGCCCGCAATATTCATCTTTTCTACGGGGATCTCCACATTGTTTTCCATTGCATTCAGCACTTCCTGGACCATCGGAGCGATGCGGGAATTGCCGTACCACTGGCGCAGGCTGTCGATATCCGTGATGTTGTACTTCTTCTCAAGAAGCATCTTCACCTTTTCCTTGTCCTGGTCGTTTTCGCACTTGAAGAAGCCATTGTCCAGAGGCAGTTTCAGGCTGATGGGTGTCGGAATGAATGAGCCTTCGATCAGGGCAATGTAGTTGTGATCCTCCCCGCCCACAAGATCTCTCGGCGCCGTTTCTTTTGCAAAAGAAGCAGCGAGGTCAGGCATGAACTTATCAAAAGCATTCTTGGTGTTTTCCAGGTCGCGCTTTACGTATTTCAAGCAGCTATCGATGAGCTCCTGGATATCTTCGTAATCCGGGTTCAGCTCCTGCGTGTGACGATAGCACTCCAGTGCTTTCATCTCGCAGTTGGTGTTGTCAAATGTATAGCCCAGCATGTAGAAAAGCTTGGCGTTATCCTTGTCGTCGGTGCAGCGCTTGGAAAGAAGGCTGATCTCCATCTTAGCTTCCTGGAAGCGTTTGAGGTTATTAAGGGCACTGATCTTTCTAAACCAGAGCTTGTTGCTTCTTTCCTCCACCGGTACTTCGGCGATTTTTTCAAGGATCTTCTCGTACTGATCCTCATCGTGCCATTTGTCCAGAAGTTCATAAATCGGGTCGTTATCGCTGATCTGCGCCATAAGAAGATACCTCACTTTGTAAAATATACTTTAATTTTACCATATTAAGTCTTGGAAACACATACTTTTCAGGTAAATGAAAAACCCGGCTTGGTGTCCGGGCTTCATTGGGGATTTGGGTTATGAGGAAGTTATGAAAAGTATTGATTGCTTCTATGGTTATATTATGCAGGAGGAACCTTAAGCGAAGTTTAAAGAAGAAAAGTTTTTCTACTTGTCCGACTTGTTTTTGGTGATGCGAGCACAAAATAATGCAACTTCTGCGAGAAGCACAACGGCCAGGCCTACTTGAAGGATCTTTGAAATATCGAAGAACATCGAGCCCACAATAATGCTGATACCAATTACTGTAACGCCGATTAGAATGATTACCCCGTTTCTGATTGGCTTTTTCATGATTATTCTCTCTGACTTCTGATCAATGTGCGATCGTATAAATGAATTCTCCAAAGTGTGTGCCGAGCTCGAAGGCGGCGTTGGCTGTTAACAGGAACAATACTGCGTACAAAGTGTATCTAGCTGCTTTGCTGTGCTTGATCAGTTCTGCAGTGTTTTTATAAAGATTCTTCATTGTGATTACCATGCTCGTATTTCCTCTTTCCTGGAAGCGCTCTGCTTCGTTTGTTATGTCTCTATTTTAGCGATAGATGTTTAAGGCATCGTCAAAGGAAGATAAAGAAAGATTTAAGAGACTCCAAGAAATTAGAAAACCCGGCTTGGAGGTCCGGGTTTCATGGGGGTATTTAGAGGAGGGTAAAAGTCTTATCACTTTTATGGTTTCATTATGCACAGTCAACCTCAAATGAAGTTTAAACCGAAATACATTTTTCCATAAAGACAAAAATCAGCTCGTCATCGACCGCACGGCGATCGAATTCACGATAACCAACGGATTCATAAAGACGGATGTTGTCCAAGCTTCGGGTACTGGTAAAGAGTTCATAGCGCTTGTTCGGAAAATAGTTCTCGATTTCAATAAGAAGTCTTCTTCCCAAGCCTTGTCGGCGGAAATCCGGATGGACCATCAGTTTCCCGATATATGCCGTGCCATTCTCTTCTTTCGCCCTGACGGAGCCGATGATCACACCATTTTCATTTACCATCTTCAGGATGATTCCACGATCAAACTGCTCAATGACTTCATCGATCGTTTCTTTCAGTGGCGGAATATCTTTATTCCCGAACAAAGCCGCTTCGCTCTGGTACGCAAGGTACTGGAGCTGAAGGATCTCTTCGAGGTCTTCCCTCTCGGCTTTAAAAATACTATAACTCTCACTCATATTGATACTCCTTAAATTATTAGCTTTAGTCTTGTATCAGCCCATCTACAAATGCAGCCACGCCGTTCTCGTAATTATCCAGAAATCCTTCTTCCAGAGAAAAGATCCAGAAAACGTTATGCTGTTTACTGTAATACGCATCCGGTTCTCTGCTCTGCAGATAAGATACGCCCCACACCTTCGGATCGCTCCAGGGTCCGCTTACTCCAATGTCTCCGAGAATCAGACGGTTGGCATTTCCGGGACCGAGAGATATAAACACTAATACAATATCACGTTTCTGGAAGAAAGCCTCGTCTAATTCGGAAAGCACGTCTTGGATCGATTCGTTCTCAGTATCGTTATCCACAAAACTCATATTCTGATTCAGAAATGCAAGAAAAGAATCCCGATCCTGGATGGTTCGTACTGTGTAGGCAGGAAAACTCCAAACCATGCTCGCAAGAAGGTCGTTATAGTTCTCCGCTCTTTCATTGAACTTCTGTATGCCTTCTGTGTTGCATTCACCGCCTAGCGCCGTTCGAAACTCGACCTTGCTTTGACTGGAACCAGAATCACTTTCTTCAGGCAGGGTTTTCCAGACATTTGTTGCTGTCTCTTTTTCCTTAAAGATCACTCCCGCCTTCCAGGCAATCAGCAGCCCGGCAGTAACGACAAGTACCGCCGTCGTAATTTCAAGGAAGATCAGATGTCTCTTTTTGTTGCGCATAGGAAATCACCATTTATTTCAGCACTTTCCGGATTTCGGATTCCGGTGCATCGAAGTGCTTCTTCACTTGCTTCACGATCTTATCAAAAGACTCTTTCGGCTTGTCCGTATATCGGCTGGTCACAAAGTCATACCCCCAAAGGTACTCGGGCAGGGTCATCTGCGCGATCGCCCACCCGAACGTCTCGCCTTTCTTGTTTAACCGCTGCTGGAAATCCCGCGTCACCAGGTACGCCTTCATCTGCAGTTTCGCCAGCGTCGCCTCAAACCCGTGCTCGCCGTTTGTCCCGAACCCAGCCTTATTCCTTATATCATTCGTAAAAAGCACTTCTGCGCAGCCGTACTTGGCCAACTCGGATTTCTTCACGTCCCCGAGGTTCTCGAAGTCAGCTTCACTTGGTATAAACAGGTCCATGATCATCTTCTCGCGCCGCTCGGCCTTGCCGTCGTCGTAACACGCATCGAAATCGTATCCGTCCCGGCGGTAGTTTGCAAAATCAGGGAACCATTTCTTCGAAACGAATCCCGCTTTGTTTCCGAAAAACTTGCCATAAGCGACTTTCCCTGTCCGGCTCAGTGCAACACGCCACTCCCACGGGTCCACTTCAGGTCTTCCGCACCACCAACATCCAGGATCTGTCATATTCTCTACCGAGAATCCCGGCACTTTATTTGAAAACAGCGGCAGGAACCCAATTTTGTCGATCACCTTCAAGAGTTCCTCAGCACTATGGATACATCCCTTTGCATCCCAGTCTATTCCACTCATGATCCACTCGCCGTTAATGACTTCCATCGCCGCTCACCTCGTCCATATCGCTAATGCGATTTCCTTACTCATTCAACTATATCGCCACGATGCAACAAAATCAATCTACATACGGTATACGAAGCCTCGCTGGATTGACCTTGTGTAGTACAATGAAACTATTATGAAAAAAACCGTACAAAAGCACTTAAGGAGCATCTTATGGCAGAGAAACCTCGTTCGAATAAAACCCTTGGCATCGTGATCGATGCTTTAATGTACATCCTGCTTCTGGCGCAGATGCTCTATGTCTTCGCCGGCAACACCATCCACGAGATCCTCGGCATCGCCATGTTTCTCTGTGTGATTGCGCATCTTCTGATTAAGCGCAAGTGGTTCGCTGTCGTTTTCAAAAAGGGCCGTAAAGTCTCTCGTGCGCGTCGTTTTGCGGATATTCTTTCCCTTGTCCTTCTTGCCTTGATAATCGTCCTTGCCATCAGCAGCATGGGCGTGTCTCGTGTCATCTTTCCTTGGTTTACGTATGTCAGCAGTCCCACGCTCCACAAATATCTCGCCACAGCCGTACTCACCGTTTCTGTTGTTCACGGTGGCATGCATGGTTATTTCCGTGCGAAGTCTAAGCGCAAAGCACTTGTCCTGATCGTTTTGGGTGCTATTGCTGCGGCTGCTATCGGGCTTGCGCTTGTTCCTTATCTGAACCGTCATTTCAAGACTGTCGATATTACTTACGCTGATAAGATCGCTGGCCGCAAAGTTGAATGGACTGGTGGAAAGACCTTGACTGTTTACTTCACGCGTCTGGGTAACTCAGATTTCGACTCGGATGTTGATGCCGTTTCCGGTGCCTCTCTTCTTAAGGCCGATGGTGAATTGATGGGAAGCAACCAGCTTCTTGCTGACATGATCACTGACGCTATCGGTGGTGACAAAGTCGCAATCACACTAACGAATCAGAAGTATCCATCAAGCTATGCTTCGACCACTTCTGTAGCCCGCCGAGAACTTTCTTCTAAAGCTCGGCCTGCTATTCTTCCAATCGATACATCAAGCTATGACAGCATCGTCCTTGTTTTTCCGCTTTGGTGGGGCACCATTCCCATGCCTGTCGCTACATTCCTCGAACAGAGCGACCTAGCCGGCAAAACGATCTACGTCGTCGCCACTCAAGGCAGTTTCGGGTACGGTAGCAGCATCTCTGACATCGAGAAAGCCGCACCGAACTCTGAAATAATTAAAGTCGCCAGCATCTACTGTGACGACATCCCCTACGTCCGAGAAGACATCGCCGATTATTTGGAAGAAAGCATGAAACGTCAGTAATCCGCAGAATTCGGAAACAATAAATCACGAAGGATCTAAGATACCATGAACACTAAAAAGCTTGCCATTATTATCCCAGGGATGGGCTACACGAAAGACCGCCCTCTTCTTTATTACGCTGGAAAACTCCTCGCATCCGCAGGATACGAACTGCTCCACATCGAGTTCTCCAATCTCCCCAAGAAGATAAAAGGCAACCGTGAACTGATCCTTAAAACGGCTATTCAGTGCTATGAGCAAGCCACAGCCCAGCTCGAATCCATCGACTTCTCCTCTTACTCCGAACTTCTCTTCGTAGGAAAGAGCATCGGCACCATCGTCGCAGCAAGATACATCTCCGAGCACAACCTAAATGCCCGCCAGATCTGGTACACACCTCTTCAAGAAACTCTTGATATCGTATTCTCTGATAAAGATAAACTAGGCACTTCTCGCCTAAATCCAGAAAATACCCTCACCTTTATCGGCACCGCCGACCCATGGTCTGACATCCCGAACCTGTTGAACACCGCAGCAGAGAATCACTTGGACATCCACGTATACAAAGACTGCAACCACTCACTGGAAACACCTGACGTTGAACACAATATAGAAATCCTCCGTGATGTGATAATGCTTACTAAACAATTCCTAAGCACATGATCGTAGGAATTTTCAGATTTGCTCTACTCTATTCACAATCATTTCACACATTTTTTATCCGAGATGATAATATGTAAACAGATACGAGGTCATATTTGAGGTACGTATTTGTACCTACTCTTCTAAAGGAGGAAATACTCATGGAGAAGAAACCCGACCTCGCATTTTGGTTAGATTTCTTAGGTGAAGTTAGCTTGACTATTGCCAAGGTCATCAAGAATCATTCTAATGACGATAACAATCCAAAACTTCCCACAGAAAGAGATTGAACCATTGGAGCATGTGGTAAATCACCACATGCTCATTTTATTATGTTAGTCCATTCTCTTGTTACCCAGTCTTTCCAGAGTATTGCTTCAGGAATACTGTTGCGTGTTATTGATAAAACCACTTTATCTTTCAAATACCTATCAGGATATGTTGGTGGTTCATCTCCAAAATCTTGAACAATAACAAACCGCACTTCGTCTTTAAGATCCTCGCTATTTCCGTTTAATTCGGTAAAATGTGACCATATATCAAACAAAACACACTTCGTTTTCCCGTTAATTGTTATTTTAAAGTACGGATTATCTCGTGCGTAGTATTCTATTTTTTCATACAACAAAGCGAAGCTGTCATCGTTTATATATCTTATGTGATTATAATCATTCTCGATAAACTTGTAGGAACCAATTACTATGCAGAATAGATTAAGCATATCATTTCGTATATTCGTTACATATTCCCAATTACTTAGATTAATCTTATGAATATATTTATTTCGATCTTTAGTTCGAATAGAATTGAATTCTTTGTTTAAATAATCCATAGCTTTATTACTTAACATAAACAGATCAGGAAAACGAATAAAGAAAGCGCAAAGATTTGCAAGCGATGTATCCATGAATTCTTCACGATTATCTGTAAGCGGTATTAGTTCATATTTACCATGATTTTTTAAAATATCTTGTTTTGAGAATTTTCTCTCATACTCCTTCTTCTTTATATTATTAAGATTCATAGTATAATGCGTTTTTTCCTTCGTATATCGATTTTTCGACAAAAGCATCAACTCTCTTAACAATTGTTCCAAAGACTTGAAATATCCAATAACTATAGAAGTATAATCATAATTAGATGTTCCTTCCAACGAATGAAACAACCACTCTGCTGTTATAAAACTCTTTGCAAAATCCTTCTTGCCCAAAAGAATCTCATAACGTTTATCTTTGATAAAACGTTCCTTAATACACGATTTTTCATCGTCATCTATGTTTGCTTTTTCCAACGAGATTTGATTAATAGTATAACTAATTTCATCTTTTATGCGATATGAATTCATTGGCGAAAGTGTGTATATTGTTCTGAAAGCTATTATTTCTCTAGCTTTATTCGAAAAGTCATCGCAAAGCTGTTGGAAATCAAAGTATTCTTTTTCAGAAAAATACATTTCAAAGAAATCTTTCAAATACATTTCTCTTGTATTATTAGTAAATCTATCTTGACAAATCCTTTTGTCATAAAGAATTATAGTTTCAATTTCATTAAGATTATAATGATCACACATTTTGTTGGTAACATAGTCGCTAAATGTTCCTAATGAATACCCTATTTTTCTATCATTGTGGCAAACAACAAAACAAATTGGATTCTTATCGTAATTGTCTTTGCTTAACTGACTGTCGTCAAGAATCCATTCAAATTGAACATTATAATTCTCCAATAATGCTTTTATTATCCGAAGAATATACTTGTACTGATAAAACTTCAAAAGCATCAGCTCATTATAATATGTCCTACAATCGAAATCAAACCATGGGAATAAGGCTCCGCAATTATCTCGACAATCAAGAGGCCAGTGTTTTTTACTATCTTTTATTCTCCACAATTCAAATAAAGCTTCATCAAAAATCGATTTACACAATTCAAATGTATTTCTCACACATTCCCCTCCCTTTTAAACAGGAATGAAATAAAAGCTTCCTTCAAAAACAACTACTTAACATATTCTTGTTGAAAGAAAAAGATAATATCTATATTCCTAACTTAATAGTAAAGATAACGTATTGATACCATCTGTTTTTTTTGTGAACATTTTGCTAATACACAACGAAGGCTGTAATATCAATGAATTTGAATGGTTTCATCTCAAATCCGGCGTTTATAACGATAATTACGATAATAGAAAAGTTTTCCTTAATGTAATAGATCTGGGTCAGAGTTTCTGACCCAGATCTATATTTAGTAGCAAGCATTATATCTTTACAATGCCTAAAGTAGACATATAACGATATTACATCACTGATATGACATTACATGGCCACTACATCAAGATACACTATGTAAACTATTCGCACTCAATTATCTCTAAGTTGATGCACTGTAAAACCTCGACACAGTCCTCCTCTGAATCTAAATCATCAACAAGGCACGGAGGATTGTAATTCTTTCGGTCCGAGAGATACATAATCTTCTTACACCCCTCAAAGAACCACTCTGGTACGTCTGCCGTGACCAGTGTGTCCAGTATTACTTTTGGAACAATACTAGGATTGACCCTAGAAGAAAAATGCCCCTTTCTCACCTGCTCCGAAATCGAGAATGCCATTTCTTCATCGATGCCATACTCAACCAGGAAATCTCTCACATCTTGCCTTGAAGCTTGCTTAATAAGCACTTCTTCGTTGATGATTCTGTGTGGTCTTTCAACCTTGTGATTCTGAATACAAGGTTGAATATAAGCGTCAACATAGGCGATGAGTTCCTTAGCACATTTGGTACAAAGCCTGAAACAGTAATGTCCTTCTTCTCTCAAACGGCTTAATCCCAAACTTCCACCGACGTTCTTGCCAATATCTTTTCCACAATGCTCGCAAATATATTTCATACTGTTCTCCTTTTATCTATTGTGTGTTTCGGTCCGATCATACCTTAGCCTGCAATTTCCGGAATGCATCGAGAAGATCGGATTCATAGCTTAAATCACTGCCATCAAAATTCGACTTCTCTTCCCAAAGTTTCTTCGTAACGATGCTCTGTTCATCTTTCGTAAAACAAGTTGAATGCTCCAGAGTGAGACTCTTTTCCAACGAACCCAACCTTCCGCTATTCACATCATCAGTATTATGATTCACAAACAGATACTCATCTCCACCCACAATCAAGGAAGTCAACACTCTGAAGCTTTCAAGGCCAGCACTCGACAGCATCATTCTAACCATCAGTTCCTGCTTAAAAAGCTCAATCCGGATGTTCTCCTTCACAAGTTTTGAGCTGTATGGATCAAACCAACAAAGATTCCCGTCCTGATCCACTGCAGAATCGTGGTTTGGAACACGCAGGTTCAACAAGAGCACTGCGTTTGGCAGGATCAACGCTGCATCAATAAAACTGTCTATTCTGTAATACGAATAGTCCAGATTAAAAAGCACTTCTCCATGCATCTCGTCTGCATATCGCTCTAGGGCCTTACGGAAACGACGTTTCTCAAGAATCAACTTATCCACGTTTTCTTTCTCAGCCTCCCATACCTCGATAGCGTTCTTGAACAGAAGAAGCTCATCCCGCGCAAACCTTTTTCTCTCGTTAGCCCGTTTCTTATACTCCTTAAGGCAATCCATAAGTGTATACTCCTCAGGATTAACGTCCTTTCCAAACGTCTCTCTAATCACGGTCTCTCGAACCTGCTCCAGCGTACTAAGTACTCCAGACACATGACACGTTGAGGCAAAGTCATCTCTCGGAACTCCGATACCCCTGCATGTTGAATCGGGTACATGCTCCTTTCCTTGGAAAAATCTGTTTTTTCTTGAATTTTGCGACATAAAAGTCACCTCCTGTATATTTTTCTATAACAGGAGTAGATTCTGTCGCGAGGGGAGCAGCTTTGCTCACAGCAAAACTAAAATGACTAATCAACAACTGAGTAAAATCTCCGAACTTGATAGACGTAAATCAACAAGTGATGCAAATAATCGTAATACATTTCTGTATTGAAATTAAAACAATACAGAATATCATTTTCTCATGCCCGATCCAAAATCGAAATGCTGTAGGTATCGGTCAGTGGTATTTTCTCTCCATCTATAAAGATGAGTGTTCCGTTATAGCTGTCGATGGTGCGGAGGGATCCGTTCCTCTCTTCATACCGTCCTCCTTCTTTGCGCGGGTCTGGAATAAAGTATTCAACGCGTACCTGAGGGCGTTTACTCATCATCTCGGATAGAGTACTCAGCTTTGCATTAAGATCCTGAACTTCTTCGTCGGACATTTCCCGACGGCGGTCTGTGAGACGGGCTGTCTCTAATACGGCGTCGTCATAGCCAACAAGTGCGGCAAAGGGAGAAAACTGGGCGGCGCGATTCCACACTGGCATCGGTGGAAGGTCTTCGTACTGTGGTCTTTTCAGATGGATTATGTCATCGTAATTCTTCATGCCTTGTGTCCACCGATCTGCTTATTTCGTTCCATGGCTGTAGCGCCTTCATTTAGATTTTTCACCTTCACTACTGCGTTCTTTCCGTATTTGTTCTTGATCTTCAGCATAGCCTGCTGAAGAGCTTTTTCTTTCTCCAGTTTTTCCTGGTCTTTCTTCTCCTCTGCTGCATTCTCCGGTTTTTCTGCCTTTGAGTCCATGAGATCAAAGAGACTCATCTGGTGATAGTTTTCTGTCTCGGGAATCTCGGATTCACGAATGACGTTACAGGCCGCAATTCCAATTCTTCTGGAAAGAAGATCTCTGTCCATGATCCTCTCAAAGAGTTCCATCGTGGCATTGGTAATAATCTTAGTGGATGCCGTATGCTTTTCCAGATTCTGCGTACCATGGGCATGCTTCGGTACTTGCCTGCCATAGTAATCCGTCTTGACCGCTCCTTTATATCGGCCATCAGCAAGACTCTCCTTGTCATAACCGATGGTAAGGACAATCTGATCCGTCACCAGTCCTTTTGCCACAAGATCAAGAGACAACACGTCCGCCATCTCCCACACAATGAGTTTCGTCGTCTCATAATTCGTCGGAGCCTGCAGGACCTGGCCGGTGGAGATACTGTTATTCTTCGGACGATAGGCTTTCACGTCTGCGAGCGTTGTTGGCTCGATGCCCCAGGCGTGATCTACCAGAAGCTCCGCGTTCTTTCCAAGACTCTGATACAGCCACTGGATGGTCTTTCGGTCAAGAGACAAGCGGGCAACATCTCCCATTGTGGTCACACCGATTTTCTCAAGCCGTGCAGCCACGCCGCGCCCGACACGCCAGAAGTCCGTGATTGGTGTATGAGCCCAAAGTTTCTTCTTATAGGATTCTTCGTCCAGTTCCGCGATACGCACACCGTCTTTATCTGACGGGATATGCTTTGCCTCGATGTCCATCGCCACTTTGCAAAGATACATATTGGGACCAATGCCCGCTGTGGCAGTGATTCCAGTAGTGGACAACACGTCCTGAATCAGCATCCGTGCGAAATCATGCGCGTTGACGTTATAAGTGGATAGATAGGAGGTCGCATCAATAAAGACTTCATCTACCGAATATGCAAAAATGTCCTCTGGAGCAACATACTTGAGGTATATGGCATAGATCTCAGTGCTGACTTTCATGTAATGCGCCATCTGCGGGGGCGCGATCACATAGTCCACAGCCAGATACGGATCGGAACAGAGTTCGGAATAGATATAGCTCTTCCCTCTCAGTTCGCTCCCTTGAACCTTCCACTTCCGTTCGTTGTTGACCTCTTTGACACGCTGGACCACTTCAAAAAGTCTCGCTCTTCCGGCGATGCCGTAACTCTTTAATGAGGGGGACACTGCCAGGCAGATCGTCTTCTCTGTCCGGCTCGGATCGGCTACAACCAGGTTTGTGTTTAGAGGATCGAGACCTCTTTCTACACACTCCACACTGGCATAAAAGGACTTCAGATCAATTGCAACATATACCTTGCTTTCTGAGTCCTTTTTCATGACAACGATGCCCCTCTCTGTGCGTAATCTTTTCTGTGTTACTAACAATATAGCATAGATTGAAACAAAATGGAACATTTGTTTGTGTTTGGTAAAAAAGAAAAGTCTGGAAACGAACTTTCATCTCCAGACTTCTTTTTTCGTGGTTTTTGGTTTTTTGAATTACGCTGCTTTGCTTGGCTGGCCGTTCTCGTCAAAGTAAGCGCTCATGATCTTGTTCAGATTTTCGTTGTCCGTGCCGGCGAGTTCATAGAGGACATTGAAGAAATCCATCTGATCAGCATTGGTGAAGGCGTTTCTCTGGATGTACTCACGGATGATGCCGTAGAAACTCTCATTGCCAAGTTCTTTTGCAATGTTAGTAAGGCAAGTCTTACCAGTATCGTAGACCGAGAATATGTAAGTCATCTCGTCAGGATAGGAATAATAGGAACGATTGATTGGGAGAAGTCCATTCTTCTCAAAGTTTTTGATGAGCGTCTCATTGTAATTTTGTCTATCAACGTAAAAGGAATTATTGTTATCTGATGAGTCATCGTCCGACATGTCGTCCACGACCATGATCGGTTCGAAATATTTTGTTTTACCAAGCCCTTCAGAATAGACATATTCCGTAAAAGATGCGAAGGACTCGTCAAGCCACGGCTGCATGCCGGAGTTGCTGCCGATGATGCCCATAAACCACTGATGGCCGATCTCGTGGGAGACGATTTCGTCAGCCGTGTGTTCACAATAAGATTTAAAGTAATCCGCATCTCGTACCATATCTTCGTATACATTTTTCGTGATGATGATCAGGTTCGGGTACTCCATTCCACCTGCTGCAATCGGTGCAACGATAACTTCGAGGTCTTTATATGGGTATTCTCCAAAAGCACTTCCGAAGATCCTTAATGAGTCAACTGCGCCTCGGAGGCATTCATCGGCAAGCTGCTTGTTCTCTTTCGGGAAATCTTCTTCAAGATAGGCGACGCGGATGTGTGTGTCATTATAATCGCCTTCGACGAGTTTGAAATCTTTGCTTGTACTGAAAACGAAGTCTCGTACGCACTCGGCATGAATGTTCTGGGTCTTCTTGTCACTTTGGATCTCTTCGCCGTTTTCAACTCCAGTCGTCAGAAGCACCATGTCCGAAGGCAAGGTGATCTTTACGTCGTAGTCCGAGATCTCGGAGTAGAAGCACTCACCGCAGTTATAGTATTTCTCGTGGGACCAGCCGTCCTTGGTGTATTCAGCGAGGATTGGATAAAAGTTTGTGACGTTATATACGCCATTATCAACTCCAAAGCGGTCTGCGACTGTCGGGATCTTGGCTTCAAAGTCGTAAGAAAGAGTCATCTTCTCCCCTGGCGCGAGTTTATCTGCCAGTTGAAGCCATACAACAGATACATCTTCATCGCGCTGCATATCGAGTGTGGCATTCTTTCTTCCATCAGTGATGTTCTCGATTTTCGTGATACCGCCATTAGTTACAATAGCGCCGTCCATGCCGGCTGTCTTTGCATCCTTAAAAAGGCTTGGATAATCGCGCAGACAGAGTTTGTCCCAGTCTTGGTCGGTGTCGTTATAGAACGTGAACTCTACGTGGCCGCCGATCGTGTTTTTCTCAGTATCGAGAGTCAGGTCCATGTTGTAATGGTAGCGCTTCTCTTCCTCTTTGAAGTTGATCTTGCAGCCTTCTGCCGGGACGCCGGCCTTGAGGTTGTTGAGTGTCAACTGGTCATTGTTATCCGAAGATGATGCCGTTTCTTTTGGATCAGTAGAATTGGAAGTTTCCGAAGCGTCGCTGGTATTGTCTTTTGTCTCGGATGTCGTAGCTTCGGTCGTTTCCGTCGTTGCCTGTGTTGTCGTAGTTGCCTGAGTTGTCGTGGTTGTGGGTGTGTTTTTGTTTTTCTTACAAGCTGTCATTGAAAGCAGCATCGACGCCGCCAAGGCTGCGCCAAGAAGCCGATTCAGTTTCTTCATAGTCTTTCTCCTTCATTCCTATGCTGTCATTGCAATTGCATCTTGAGTATAAACTAAGAAAGTCATGTTTTAATGATTTTTTAGTCACAATACCGAAAGCCTCTACATTTACTATTAAAGACCACTATGCTATTCTACTCATGTTCATTTATATAATGACTTTAGGAGGGGAATTATGAAAAAAAGTGTTGCAGCAATCCTTTCTCTTGCTGTAGTTCTAAGCATGACGGGTTGTACATCCAAGAGCAATGAGACTAGAACCGAGTGGACGCCGGATACTACAAAAGCGACGACCACAAAGGAATCCGAAACTACGGAATCGGAAACTTCGGAAAGTACGACTGAGTCGGAAGAAACCACAACGGCTACGGAAAGCGAAACAACTAAAGCATCGGAGACAACGGAAACTTCTGAGACTTCGGCTTCCGAGACTTCTGAAGCTTCAGAAACAACTGAAAGTGAGACAACAAAGGAATCGGAAACTTCCGCAAGTGAGTCTGAGTCCGAGACAAAAGCAACGGAGAGCGAGACAAGCGAGACCGAACCAACAGAAACAACTTCCGCGCCTGAGGATCTGCCGCTTTTTGAAGTGAGACATGATCTTCAGAACCTTAGAGCCACCCGCGAGATCTACCAGCGCGCAAGAGGAGTGCTTTGCGAGAATGCATATAACAAAATGGCTTACGTAAAGGAAGATTTCGAATACTATGATTTCAACGAAGAGGATCGCGCCAAGTACGATCAGCTCATGAATACCATGGATTCGATCTACGATGGAAGAGCCAATATGCTCGACTATAAGTACGATACGAGAAGCTCGACGTTCTATGAGGATGCGAAGAAATACGATGATGAGAGCATTTATGACGATGGCTTGTGCGAATACTGGAGCAAGATCTTCATCAGCCGAAGCGACAGCCAGATCCTGTCGTTCCGTATTGTTGACTGGCTGGAGGACGGCTCCTATTCCCATACATACCTGAGCTATATGGCCGAAGATGGAAGGCAGCTCTCTCTGGATGATATCGTGACGAACAGAAAGCTTTTCGCTGGAGAGATCAAGAATTATCTCCTGTCGGTGAACGATAGCGATTATAGCAAACAAGCGAACGAGCGTTACAATCAAGGCCTCAACAACCTCATGAAGGATATAGAGGACGGCAAAGATGTGAATTTTATTCTCTATTCAAATGCGATCCGCTTCTTTTTCGACGTGAAGGACAGCGATAATTACACATACAACTACAGTTGCACGGTTTCGATCGCAAACAGAAACGACTGCATTGACATGAGTTATTTTGGCGCGACGACCAAGTACTATTCCTTGATGGCCGACGAACTGAACACGATCATCTGGGACTTCAACGAAGACCACGAGACCGACCGCGTATCCATGGTAGAAAATGGCAACAAACTCACCTTCACCTACAACAATACGGTTACGGAGATGGAGATTTCTCCTGCAGATTCAGCGGATGACGGCTACGATTTGTACTGCATGTGCTTTACAGACGGCGGCTTCTATCTTTACGTCACGGCTTATATGGAAGATCCGGTCGACAGACAGCTCTGCTTTCACTTAAATGGCGAGAAGTTCGAGTATGTCGGTGAAACTCTGGATTTCGACGACTTCCCGTTCGATCCTTCCAACTTCTGTTCTAACACAAGATGCGACATTCTTGGTACAGGCTACATGATCATCCAGTCTTCTATCGTCGGTAACGAAGGAATGATCAAGCCAACAGATGGTTTCTATATGAAAGAAGGTCTTGGTGTGACCAAGTACGATATGACTCTCAGCAAATACAGCGACGAGGGTCCGTTCTCCGGTGATACGATCAAGATCCCGGCCGGTACTACCGTCCGCATGATCGGTATCGACGCAGATCATGAGATGGCACTTCTTGCTACCTGCAACGAGGATGCTTCGAAAGACGAGATGTTCTACATGGCCTGCTGGCGTGATAAGTCGAATCAATACGATGATTACGATTTCACGATCAAGTATAACAGCATGAGCGATTACGAACTCTTTGATGGTGTTCTGTACGCAGACTGATTGAATTGGTTTTATAAGGCTTCATAAAGAGGCGGTCTCAAAAGTGATATGGATCACATTTAGAGCGCCTCTTTTTTTGGCAACCTTTGAGAATTTCGACTTAAATGACTCATATTGTTAGCGCGAAAAGCACTTTCCCCCGATTCGCGCTAACGCCAGAAGAGCCATGTTAGCGCAATTTAGAAGAATCCCGCGTAAGTCGGGAAATGGGAAATACCGCTTTCCGACTGCTTTTAAGTCGGAAATCCAATATTCCCAAAAAAAGACTTACTATTTTAACGCCGCGTAAGTCGGAAATTGGAAAAAACCGTTTTCCGACTGCTTTTTTTGCCTGTTTTTCAGTGATTTTAAGTCGGAAAATGAAAATTGCCAATT
>JAFWPB010000052.1 GCA_017545245.1 Clostridiales bacterium | reverse complement strand
GGATTTCCGACTTAAAAGCAGTCGGAAAGCGGTATTTCCCATTTCCCGACTTACGCGGGATTTTCCTAAATTGCGCTAACATGGCTCTTCTGGCGTTAGCGCAGATCGAGGAAAAGTGCTTTTCGCGCTAACACTCTCGGAAATGTAAGTCGCAAACGGCCAAATTCGGATCTCCGACTTATGCACTTCTCAAAAGTTACAAAAAAAGGCGTCTCAATGTGATTTGCATCACTTTAGAGACGCCCCTTTTACTTTTTCTGTAACTTCGGATCACAAGGGCTTTAACACCCCTGAAAATACGCGCTTTTGGCTACGGTGCTTTTCCGTTATTCTAACAAATCCGCCCAGTAATTTCTATGCCATCCCCCTGTTTTTATATATAATGAATGTACGATCTATCGTAATAAAGAGGCGGCCTGCCTTGATAAGAGAGTTAGGTAAAAGCATTGGTTAACAGGATAGGATTAGTTTTGGAAGGCGGCGCTATGCGCGGTATGTTTACTTGCGGTGTCATAGATGTCTTCATGGAAAACGACATAAGTTTTGAAGCAGCAGTCGGAATCTCAGCGGGTGCGGTTTTCGGATGTAATTACAAATCCAGACAGATTGGAAGGCCGATCAGATATAACAAGAGATTCTGCAAAGATCCAAGATATTGCAGCATCCGGTCGCTTATAAAAACAGGCGACCTGTATGGCGCGGATTTCTGCTACCGCGAGCTTCCGGACACACTGGATCCTTTTGATCGGGAGACTTTTAAGAATGATCCGATGGATTTCTATGTTGGTGCTACAGAGGTGAAAACAGGTAAGTGTACATACCATAACTGTGTTGATGGCGGCGATGCTGACATGCTGTGGATGAGGGCGTCCGCTTCAATGCCTGTTGTGTCTAAGCCTGTTGAGATCGATGGGAATCTCTACCTGGACGGAGGCATCTCGGATTCGATTCCATATGCCTTTATGGAGAGCTTAGGGTATACCCGAAATGTTATAGTTCTTACGCAGCCGGCAGGGTATGTAAAACACAAGACATCTTCGCTTATAACCTTCGCACTTCGAAAATATCCTGCGGTTGCGGAGAAAATGGCGAATCGTCACGAAGTCTATAACCGTCAGATAAAAGAGATTGAAGAAAAAGAAAAAAGGGGCGATTTCTTCGTTATCCGCCCGCCTGAAGAGGTTGGCGTTGGAAAAACGGAAAAGGATCCGGATAAACTCGAGAAAGCCTACCAGATGGGAAGAAAAGAGGCGCAGAGAGTCCTTCCGGAATTAAACGTCTTCATAAGACAGAATATCTGATAAGATGAATATAAGTTGAGTAATTATGGGAGGCGGTGCTCATGAAATTTCTTCACACATCCGACTGGCATCTCGGGGCTTCGGACAATAATCTGAGTCTTTGGGATGATCAGAAGTTTTTCATTGATGAGATCTGCAAGATAATCGAAGCGGAGGAAATTGATGCCCTCTTGATTTCGGGAGACGTCTACGACAGATCGGTCGTTTCCGTGGAGGCTTTGAATCTGTATGATTACGCAATCACCAAGATCTGTGTCGACATGGGAGTCCGAGTCTATGAGATCGCGGGAAACCATGACAGCGCCGACAGGCTCTCCAATTTAAACAAACTTCATGAGAACTCAGGATTGTATGTTGCGGGAGCGATAGAACGTAAGCCTTCCGTATATGAGCTGGATGATGTCCAGATCTTCCTGCTGCCCTGGTTTACCAAGGAGAAGGTGAAGACCATCTTTCCGGAGAAGGTCGATGAGATAGCAACTCTCGAAGATGCTTACAGGGTAGTTACAACTGAACTTAAGGAACATTTTGCGGACGGAAAGAAGCACATCGTGCTCTCGCATGCGTTCATAACTGATTCGGAGACTTCCACAAGTGACAGGGCGGCAGAGATAGGAACTGCGACACAGGTGGGTGCATCTGTCTTTGATGGGTTCGATTATGTGGCATTGGGACATATCCATAAACCGCAGAATGTATCCGATCGTATCCGATATTGCGGCACTCCGATGCCCTATTCTTTTGGCAAGGAAGAAAAACAGGACAAGGGTGTCACTATAGTCGATACCGACACAATGGATATAAAGCATGTCTCGCTGCCGCTCCTTCATACAAGAAGGACTTTTGAAGGAACGCTTGAAGAGATAAAGAAACCCGATTGTACTGCTGAAGAACGTGACGGATATGTAAGGCTCAATATTACTGACTGCTATGTCGGAGCTGCCGTGATCAACGAACTTCGTAACATCTATCCGAACCTCCTTGAAGTATCGGGAAAGAGTTACGAGGGAGAAGAAACTACGATCTCACTGACAATGGAAGAGTTTGAGAAGATGGAGAGCGATCCAATGGAGATTTTCAGACACTTCTGTCTTGACCAGATGGATGAAGAGCCGGATGATCACAAGGTCGAACTGTTCCGGGAAGCTGTTGCCAAAGTTGAGGAGGAGAACGCATGAAGCCTTTATTACTTGAGATGCAGGCTTTTGGCCCTTACGTAGAGAAACAGATCATAGATTTTGAAGAACTTGGTAAGGATGGACTCTTCCTTATCAAGGGTAAGACCGGCAGCGGTAAGACAACGATCTTCGATGCCATGACATTCGCATTATACGGCGGAAGCAGCGGAGATGAGAACGTCACCAAAGGCGGTGTCGGAAGGAACAGTCTTACCGAATGGAGATGCAGACAGGTTGGATCCGATACAGATACTGTGGTTTCTTTTACATTTGAAGAAAACGGAAAGAAGTATAACTTTACGCGTAAACTTGTCCAGAAGAGAATCAATCTTTCTGAGGAATTGTCTGCCAAACTGTTACTTCCCGATGGTGAAGCTAAAGAGCTTTTCGAGAATCCGAAAAAGGACGACCTGAACAAAAAGGCGGAAGAGATAATCGGGCTTTCGAAGGACCAGTTCCGCCAGGTAGTACTGCTTCCACAAGGACAGTTCGAGAAGTTCATCGTTGCGGATTCTGGCGAGAAGGAGACGATCCTGAAAAAGCTCTTCAAAGCCGATCAGTGGGAAAAATATACTGATTTCCTGTATAAGAAAGCTTCTGAGAGAGCCGATGTGATAAAAAAGAAAATGAACAGAGTTGAAAACTCTCTTTCAGAAGTGTTGATAAAGACTGACATTATAGGTGAGGAACGCATCGCAGCTGTGAAAACGGTTTCTGATCTCAGGGATTATATCGACGTGCTCAAGAGCGACCAAAAAAACTTGAACGATGAGTTTGAAAAGTTCAATGCAGAGGAAAAGAAAAAGCAGCTTGAAGAGGATAAGAAATTGTTTATAGATTTCAGTGAACTTCATAAGTTTGAGAAAAACATGAAGGAACTCAACGAGCAGGAATCTTCTTACAAAGAAAAGAGAAGTGCAAAAGAATCGGCGACCAACGTCGAACCTTTTAGGATCGTCATCAACGAATATGAGACTGCGGGAAAAGAACTGGCGAAGCGCAAAAATGATCTCGCGGGATTGGAAAAACAATTGCCGGATTTGAAAGATGAAGCAGAGAAAGCAAGGAAAGCTTTTGAAGAATATATGAAGGATTCCCCTGTTCAGAAAAACACGACGAGGATAGGCGAACTTCAGGCAATAAAACCGGCATATGAGCAGGCGGATGAATTGAAATCGACTGCAGGTAAATTGCGCAATGAGTCTAATAAGGCGAAGAAGGCTGCAGAGGAAGCATTGGAGAAAAACACGAAGGCTCTGAAAGCAGCCGAGAATATGAAAGAAGTTTTTGACCAGGAAGACGCGAAGGCTAAGGAGTATCGTGATAGATATTTCAGCGGTATTTATGGTGATATCGCTTCGAAACTCGAAGACGGAAAGCCGTGTCCAGTATGCGGCAGCATGCAACACCCTGATCTTGCAAAAAAAGCGGATGACAGCATCAGCAAAGAGGAGATGGAGGCCCAGAACGACGTTGCCGAGAAAGCAAAAAAAGCATGGGACACCGCGGAAAAACAGCGTCAAGCGGAAGAGGCTAATGCAAAAAAACTGAAAGAAGAATTTACTGAAGCAGATAAGGCATATTCTCAGGCCAACACTACGTATGAGAATAATAAGAATGCTCTTTTGAAAGACATAGAAGACTTGGCTGCTCTTAATAAAGCAATCGCGGCACTGGAACTCGACAACAAGAAATATGATGATAAGTGCAAGGAATATGAAGCAGCCGCTCAAAAAACGCAGAGCAGATTTGAGGAACAGAAGACGAAAATCGACACAGCAAAAGATGAGGTGAAGAAAGCAGAGAAGGAGCTTAGCGGAAAGAAGATTGCTCTTGAGACTGAGATGAAAGAGAAAGGGTATTCGACTATAGACGAGATCAAGGAGAAGATGATGGATTCTCAGGCTCTCACAGACTTGACGAAGGAAATTGCATCTTACGATCAGCAATGTAAGGATAACAAAAAATCCCTTGACGAGAAGAAGACACTTCTTAAGGGAAAGGTCGAACCTGATGCCTCCCGGTTTCCTGAACGACAGACCGAAATTGAGCAGACAGAGAAAGCTTACCATACGAAAAGTGCTTCATTTAAAGTCGAACTCAAGGACTTGGAGAATAAGGAAAAACTACTATCTTCTCTTGAGAAAGAGTACCTGGATAATATCCAACTTGCTGAGGATGATCTGTCCTTTGCAAGGAAGCTTCGTGGAGATACAGGAATCGGCCTTCAGCGTTATGTCCTGGCGATCATGTTTGACCAGGTTATAGGAGAAGCGAACAGAATGCTTTCCAAAGTTCACGGCGGACGTTATCAGCTGTTCAGGACGGACGAAAAGGGTTCGGGCAACAAGAAGGGATTGGAACTGAGAGTGTACGATCGGAGAAGTCCTGATGACAAGGATGGAAGAAGTGTCAGAATGCTTTCCGGCGGAGAGAAATTCCTTGTCTCACTTTCTCTTTCCATCGGTATGTCCACGATTGCTCAAAAGGCAGGCATGAAGATCGATTCCCTGTTCATTGATGAAGGATTCGGAACGCTTGATGAGACTTCAATCAACGATGCTATGGAGATCCTGGAGTGTGTAAGAAAGAATAGCGGAGTTATCGGAATTATAAGCCATGTTAAGATTCTTGAAGAGAATATCGCTACACAGATCGAGGTGGTCAAGACGGATAAGGGTAACTATGTTAAGGCTGTATAGTCGAAGACAAGGGTGAATTTAAAGGCATTCACAAAGGCAGACCGAATGAAAGCGATATTGCCGACGCAGTTGAGTTTGTAAAGCAGTACAAGTAAGGAGCGAGTTCTTATGGACCGTGAATTTGATATTCAGAGCTATATGACCGCGGGAGTGGAGCGCGTCGTTACCGATGCGCTCCGGGCAACCGTGAAAAATCCGCGGGAGAGCGCATACATGCTTAAGTTTGCAGCAGCAAGCAAAAAGGCTTCAAAGAAAAGAGCGGCAGCAGAGAAAAAGGGAGAACACATTCCACCGTTTCTTATCGCCAGCATTACTTCAAGCTGTAATCTTCACTGCGCCGGATGCTACTCAAGATGTAATGCAGCCACAACAGATACTCAGCCTGTGGATCAATTATCCGGTGAGGAATGGAAAAGGATCTTCGATGAGGCACAGGACCTCGGGATCAGCTTTATCCTTCTTGCAGGCGGCGAGCCGCTGCTTCGATGGGATGTAATGCAGGAAGCGGCCAAGAAACCAGGCATCCTTTTTCCGGTCTTTACAAACGGCACTTTTATCGGCGAGAAATACATGCAGCTCTTTGATCAGAAGAGAAATCTGATCCCGGTGATCAGTATCGAAGGCGATAAGGAAAAGACGGATTCCAGACGCGGAGCTGGCGTGTACGATAAGCTCATCACTGTCATGGATGGTCTTTGCGAAAAGGACTTGATTTTCGGTGCATCCGTGACTGTAACTTCAGAGAACCTGAATGAGGTCACCTCGGATGATTTCCTGAATTCTCTTTCCACGAGAGGCTGTAAGCTCGTGATCTATGTGGAATATGTTCCGGTAACGGAGGAAAGCACAGAGCTTGCTTTGTCGGATGAACAGAGAAAACATCTTCTAGAAGAAGTGAGCAGGATCAGAGCAGCATATCAGGAGATGGTATTCGTATCCTTCCCGGGAGACGAAAAGAGCTCCGGTGGATGTATTGCCGCAGGCCGAGGCTTTTTCCATATCAACTCACATGGCGGTGCCGAGCCGTGTCCTTTTTCGCCATATTCGGATGTGAATGTCAGGGATACATCTTTACAAGATGCCTTGAAATCAAAACTGTTCACGAGGATCATCGAAGAAGATTTGCTGATTGACGATCATAAAGGCGGCTGCGTGCTTTTCGAAAAGAGAAAAGAGGTAGAAGCGGAGCTGAATGCTTTGAAAGGATGATTGCTGCATGAAGTATGGAGAATCGACATTTGATATTCTGTATCTGTTGTTCGTGATTATAAGCGGATGCATAATCCTGAAACGTGCGACTAACAGGAAGGAGAAGTATATGGGTATTGCCGCACTTCTGTTAGGATGCGGTGATGCGTTTCACCTTGTGCCAAGAGTTTTGAATTACTTCCTGGATGCGGATATGACTGTCTGGCTTGGCGTCGGAAAACTGATCACTTCGGTCACGATGACCATATTCTATCTGCTGCTTTATTATGTCTGGCTCGGACATTTTAAGGAGAAAAAAGATCGGAACCTGACAGTTGCAATATGGGGGCTGGCAGTGATCAGGATAATCCTGTGTCTGTTCCCACAGAATGGATGGTTGCAAAACAGCAGCGATCTGACCTGGGGCATTATCAGAAATATTCCGTTTGTCATACTTGGAGCGATCATCTGTTATCTCTTTTTCCGCAACAGAAAAAAGGATAGGATTTTTTCACGCATGTGGCTTTACATACTGCTGTCCTTTGCGTTTTATATCCCGGTTGCCGTTGGTGCCGGAATGGTGCCGATTCTTGGAATGCTGATGCTGCCGAAGACAGTGTGTTATATACTGATGGTCGTTGTATTCCTGAGGGATCATCGATAACTTCTTCTATTTCTGCAAAAATAGCATTTTAGAGCCCAAAGCATATATGCTATACTTTCTCCATAAATAACATTATTGGACAATGAAAAACGGGGGACAGCATTATGGAGGGTATTTATGTTATTCAAACTTTGGCTTCAGGAAAAGCTTATCGATCTCTGGGGAGAGGAGACGTATAAAAGACGCAGTTATACAGTTGCTATTATTCTTGCAGTAGTTCTG
The DNA here is from genome assembly GCA_017545245.1 of Clostridiales bacterium. GTDB lineage: Bacteria > Bacillota > Clostridia > Saccharofermentanales > Saccharofermentanaceae > Scatonaster. Next base: position 6,757 of record JAFWPB010000052.1, on the reverse strand, counting down.
CTCCTGATCGCAATAGCTGAAACTTGAACGATGCACATTTAGGAAATCGTTAAAAAGTATAGAAGAAAAACCCATATGCCTCTCTGTAAAGATTGCAGGGAGGCATTTTTGTGTGAAGCGTTGCATAATCTGTAAGATGTTTTTTTAGTATAATGAGACCAAAATGCCTTAAACCTTATCTAATGAGTGTAGGGAGTAAAAAACTTGGATCCAAATCGACTATTCCCTTCGGAGGTGTTGATGCAGAATTCGGATATGGAACAACTTGTACATCTGGCGAAAAGCAGGAATAAGGAAGCTTTTACTGACCTGATCCAGATGAATATGGCTCAAATGTATAAAGTCAGCCTTTCTATTCTCATGAACGATGACGATGTTGCCGATGCTATACAGGAGTCGATCTTGAATTGCTGGGAAAAGATCTCGACACTTCGCGAAGAAAAGTATTTCAGAACCTGGCTGATACGGATACTGATCAATAATAGCTACGCGATTTTGAATGATCGGAAAAGGTACGCGGATCTTTCCGAGTGGGAAGAACCGGCTTTTGTGGATGAATACACTTTCGAGCTGAAAGAGGCACTGGGCAAACTTGATGAGAAGTATCGTCTCGTTATGACTCTTTACTATGTGTACGATCTTAAAACAAGTGAGATTGCAGAATTGGCAGGATTAAGCAAAAGCACTGTGACCACCCGGCTTCAGCGAGGAAGAGAGATCCTTGCGAAGTACTATGGTGATTTCCGTTAAAAAGGAAGAGGTGTTAAGATGAATAAACAAAATATGTTTCAAGCAGATATTGTCATTCCAGATATCGTCCAGTCGAAAGCACGAGAAACTCTAGCGAATCTTCCGGATTATCCGGTCGTGGTGAAGCCTTTCGGGAATGAAAAAGGAAAAAGCAAGAAGAAGTTGATCCGGGCAGTTGCTTTTGCAGCGGTGGCGGTTGCGGCAGCGGCCGTAATTCTTCTTTTCGGTATGAAAAACAGATTTGGCTTCCACAAAGGAAATACGAAGCTATTTACGATAACGGTCAACGCACAGGAAATGGAGGATGGGAAACCACTACAATTGACTTATCCGGAAGACCTTCTGGGAGAGTCTGGGTACTCTTCTTACCCGTACTTTTTTCAGTTTGCGTTCAACTTTGATGTTCTGGGCGATGATGTTCAAAGTGTAGATTACTCATTCTTTAATTCATTTTGCTTGGTGGAACATACCGGGATAAAAAGCGATTTGTTCCAGGGAAACGAAATCAAACCGTATTATGACGATTTTGTAGTTGTGCCGGCTGATAATCCACGTAGGTATCCGGAGGTGAGGTTTTATGACGGGTATACGATCACATACCCTTTTGCGGATAAGAAAGATTTCAGATTTGATCTGATTAAGGAAATTATCGATAGGCCGGATCTGGAAAAGATGTATAAGGATCTGCAACCTGAGGTCATAAGCAAAGAGGAAATGCCGGATGGCAGCATCCAGGTGCAGTATGCCCCTGTGGACCACACGGAAGATTATGTCGCATATTTCGACTCGATACTGAAAGACGTTGTGGTCACGATTACCGTCCATTTTTCAGATGGCGCTTCCGAGACGAGATATATAGGTTTTAAAGGTATGATAATCGAAGAACCTTTCATCCTGGCTGATGGAACAAAAACTGTAACAACATATGAAGGAATCGAGTGCTTTTTCCTGACAGACTCAGAAGTGAAAAATATCGATTTTGACCACCCTGTCATTCGATATGAGAAAGCCCATTGAATTGGGAGATAAAGGTTGGTACGAGGCGCTCTGCATCTTGACCGGTGCAGAGTGCTTTTTGCATACTCAGAGCTCCTGAAAGAAATGATATAATAACCTCTGAGGTGGAGTATGGTCACAAAACTTAGATACGGAAATACCAATACATATCTTGTGCGGGGAGAGAAAGCGAATGTGCTGGTCGATACAGATTATGCCGGCACGTTGATGTTGTTTTACAAAATCCTCAAAGCCAACGGATTGACGGTAAACGATATTCACTATGTCATTGCCACGCATTATCACCCGGATCACATCGGATTGGTAAGCGAACTGATGGAACAGGGAGTAAAGCTTATTCTCGCAGATTCTCAGATTGGATCCGTGCATTATTCCGATGAGATATTTGCACGAGAGCCACGGCTCGGATATGCGCCGATCGATGATGCATCGGCCATCGTAATTTCGGAAGATGAGAGCCGTTCTTTTTTCAAAGAACTGGGCATCGATGGAGAGTTGTTTTATACACCAAGCCACAGTGAGGACAGCATTTCCCTTAGTCTGGATGAGGGTATCTGTATTGTGGGTGATCTTGAGCCGTATGAGTATCTGGCTGCCTATGAGGATAATGAGAAGCTTAAGGCAGACTGGGATAAAGTGTTGTCGTATTCTCCCAAAGCTATCTATTATGCGCACGCGAATGAGAAGAGCTTGGAACCTGGAAACTCTTAGAAAGATTAGGGTTCACCAGAGAAGCGCATTTCAGGAAGAATGTGTTCTTCTGGAAGGACGAAAACGGTGATCCGATTTGGAAAGATACTTACGTGTACAGTCTTGTGAACGAACAGGCATTTGAAAGGAAATAACACACCATGAAATACTATGCTGCCAGATCATATATGCTTGGAACCTTTGACATCGCGATAAAGGATGAACAGGGGAATGACCGATATATCCTTTTGAACCAGGGTAAAGTGGGATACAACTATGCGCTTCGCGATACTTCCGGGAAGAAGTATGCGGATATCAAACAAGTGATTTCTTTTCGAAATAAGTACCGTATACAAACAGACACAAAAGAGATTGAAATGTCTTTCAAGTATCCGTTTAAGATCAATCCTGATCCGTACTGTAAGTTTAAGGGGCTGGACTGGAGCACGGAGGGAGATATTCACCATCACAATTACTGTGTGCGCGACGGCAGTAACATAGTTGCCCAGATTGGATTAGCCGGTACGTCGGATAGGAATATGAATACAGTTCAAAGAGCACTGGACAATATGCAACGGGATATTGAGATCGAGTGTAGTGATGAATATGATGATCCACTTACGCTGGCAGTCGTCATCGCAATTGAACTGGCTGAGCATTCAGATGGAACCCATAACAGTGTCTAACTTCCGGACTCAAGTTGAACTTGAATATTTTGTTGAATCTTCTACCCGTACTCGCTAAAATAATTATGTAGGATCCTCTATCCTGTAGGTGATGGAGGTGATCACATGAAAACAACAGAGATCAAGTATTATTTGATTCGAGGCGTAAAACTTGGTAAGAAGGAGAACGGCGTAAGCAGCTACTTGTTCAAAGATGGTAAGTGGGAGTGGGACAAGAAGAATTTGATCAATGATCGTCTTATAGGTTACGATTCCGACGAACCTGATGATTCCCCATACAAAACTGGCAGTACTTGCGTAATGGACGACATAGAGGAACTGACATTCGAAGCAGCAATGCGAATCCTCAATGAGAAGACGATCGAGTTTCTCGTCAGCAAGTGGAAAGAAGATCTTTTGAAGGTAAAACCGGCATGGGATAAAAGACCCGGATGGCCGGCAAAAATGACAGAGACATCTTTTATTCTGAATGGGATGAAGTACACCATTGTTCCGGAAGATCTTGGCCTGACAGATGATTGCTGGGATCAGGGTCTGATGGAAAGCTTTCAGGGCATACTTCGAGAAGACTTGGAACAGTATGGAGCGACGAGCGTGTACAACAGCGGATTTATTGATTAGGAGAGTACAATGAGTATCGGAAGCAACATCAGAGCATTAAGAGAAGGCCGGAAGCTTACACAAGAACAGGTCGCGGATCAGCTTGGGGTTACTTTTCAGGCTGTCTCCTCCTGGGAACGCGATGAGTACAAACCTGACACGGACAAGCTTATCAAGCTTGCAGCATTATTTGAAGTGTCGGTGTCTTCTCTGGTGGAAGACAAGCAGAATCTCTTCAAGAGCAAAGAAACGATCTATAACTGGGAACATATGAAAACATATGTGAAGACCACGGCCAAGAATCTTAAACTGAAAAACGCGCTTAAGGCATTGGATTTCGCAGTGGAGGCGCACAAATCCCAGAAGAGAAAGAGATCCGATGTGCCATATATCTACCATCCTCTGAATATGGCCTGTCATTTGCTTGCCATGAACATTGCCGAGGATGATGTGATCGCGACGTGTCTTCTCCATGATGTCGTAGAAGATTGTGGTAAAACATATGAGGATCTTCCTGTCGACGATGATGTACGCGAGCTGGTGAGACTTCTTACTCATTCCAAAACAACAGATGAGGAACGGGACAAGGTCATGAAGAAGTATTACGATGCGATCGCTAAAGATCCTCGCGCTTCACTGATCAAGTGCATCGACAGATGCAATAACATTACGACGATGTCGTGGGGGTTGAGCAGAGACCGGATCTACCGCATGATCAAAGAGACAGAGCAATACTATCCGCGACTTCTTCGCGTCATCAAAAACGAGCCGCAGTATAACAATGCGGCGTGGCTGCTTCAGTATCAGATCGAAAGTATGCTGGATATATACAAGCGTTTGTTGTAAACTCCCGCGTCAAGTTACACGATCATTCCAAAGCATCTTTGATCCAGTTGTACTTAGGGTTACGTAAGCCTGCCTCGCAGAAATAGAGAACGATCTCTTTTAACACGTTTGGATCGTAGCACATCATGCGTTCCTGTGGACAGACGTTGACAATCAGCTCAACACTCTCGGTATTTCCGCTTCCATTATCAAAGTAATAGAATTCGTCGTTATACGTGTCGATCCAACCGATAAACGCATGGCCGTCTTCCGAGTATTCTATGTGCAGGCAAAGATCGCCGATTTCCATTTCAACGATATCATCATGGAGTAACGCCATGAGCTCTTCTTCGTTGGAAACGTGTTTTCTGTTGATCGTAAGATTCGCATTGATTGAGTTAGACGAGTCGGGCAAATTGTTGTTTCTCCGTTTAATGTCTTTCTCGGCTAAGCATTTCTCAATGTCACTTTCCTCAATGTTGATCCTGACCGGTTTTGTATCTATCAGAAGAGCATAGGATCGAGAAGATTCTACCTTTTCGAAGAAATCCCCATCCAGGCTTAGGAATGTTTCCGTAACGGCACTTAGTTGCGCATCCACATCGCTTGCCGCATATTCGATATCTACGATCAATTGATAATACTCTTCGTCAGGAACATCCTCTGTCTGTCTCACAAGATGAATCGTATATGTACCTTCCTTACCGGCAGAAGCCTCAAACAGAATCAGAGCCTCATCCTCATATTCGAACTTCATCCCGCACATTTCCCTGAATGCTTCAATGATCTCAGGCAATTTGGAATCGGAAGAGATTTTGTCTTTCAGCAAACGCAATGCCCGGATCCGTTGACACGCCCATTGAAAGTATATGAAATCACCAAGTTCTTTTTTATACTGATAACCTTTCAGGATCTTCGCTTTCTTTTCCCGGTTGCACTCATCGATTCCGGCTTTTATGCATTCTTCTGCCTTCTCACAATCTTCTTTTCCGACATAGGCATACGTTGCGAAGTAATACCAGATCCGTTTTCTGTTTTCGAAACGATGTTTGAACTGATCCAGTACTGCCAATGCCCGATCATACTTTTTGAGATTGTTATACGATGCAATAACTATATTTTCCAAAAGATAAGCCAGTTCAACATCAGGATTTGCCTCAAATGCTTCCACAGCCTGTTCATATTGTTTGTTGCTATATGCATTGTTGATCTGTTTTTTTAGTTCGCCTTCTTTTTTCCATTTGATCATATTCGTTACGAATTCTTCAAAAGAACTGCCTAGGCATTGTGATACATGAAGAACGTTTTTGTATTCATAAGAAAGGATCCGGGTATCCTTACCGTTATAGATTGAAATCTCATTTCCGCCTTTTAACAAAAGCTTCGAACACACATATACCGGAAACGACGGATCATTCACGTCAAAACAGATGCAGTCGCCATTCTGACAAGAAGCAAACGTGTATAGTCCCATAGGGAATAGAAATCTTCCCGGAACAGTATTGGTATTTTCTTCGATTATCCGTTCGATTCCGTAGTAAACGAAAGCCTTGCCTGCCTGCAGCTTTACGTTATCTGCAGGCATATGTTTCTTCAGATAGTCATAAAGGATGTCCGGAATTTTCCTGCCATACAGATCCATGAGCTTCTCTAAGTCTTCCGGTTTTGTCTCAATAAAATGAATACCATCTGCCGAACTGATCAATTCATCTAATCCGTTTACCATAAAATACTCCCAATCAACCGCTCTTGTCGAAAAAAACCATGAAACAGGATATTTCACACATTGTATCTTGTGTATATACTTACTACATTATAGCTGTTATTTCCTTTTCTGTGGACTTTTTGGGTCACGATCTGCTCACGCGCTGAAGGGCTTCCTCGTAAGTCGGGAAATGGGAAATACCGCTTTCCGACTGCTTTTAAGTCGGAAATCCAATATTCCCAAAAAACGACTTACTATTTTAACGCCGCGTAAGTCGGAATTTGAAAAAAACCGTTTTCCGACTGCTTTTTTGGCCTGTTTTTCAGTGATTTTAAGTCGGAAAATGAAAATTGCCGATTTCCGACTTACTTTCTCAAAAAAAGAATTCCAAAATGGCGCGATTTGTGGTTCTTCACGTTTTCTGTGGGATGAGCATATATTTGTGAGGCAAGGAAAGATAGCGGACAAGCGTGAAAAAATAGTT
>JAFWPB010000051.1 GCA_017545245.1 Clostridiales bacterium | reverse complement strand
TGTTGGCAAGTAATCTGAATCTTAGTATTATTATGGTCGAGGAGCATATTCTTTATCCTTTCGTTTTTGTCTAGCAACTAAACTCTAGGATAGTTATGCTCCTTTTTCAATTACTTATTCCCACGATTTCCGTGAAGAACCATATAATGTACCTATATCTACAATTATTTTTGATTGCATTGGCAGATAGGGAAAAGGGAGGGCAGAATGTCACAGATCAAGGCGCTACTAGATGAACTTCAAAAGAGAGAGAAAGATATCTTCCCTCAAGTTTTTGCCAAATCTGGTTTGTTGGCAAAAGATGTTACCGCTATAGGAAAAGAACTTAAACTCAAATTTCCTGCTTCGTTCAAGGAGTTCCTGCGTACGTATCAGATTCCTGCTGCAAAAGTATATATCTGTTTTTGTGGTGAAACTTTTGCGAATTCTTTTGGTATCTCTTACGACAGGAAAAAGAATACATATGTAGATTCCGAAGAAGAGGAGATAACAGTTGAGCTTGACTGGATCAGTTACGATGTTTCAAGTGTAGAAGCGTTTATAACGAGTTTCCATGAGATCAACGACAATACTTCAGCATGGGCAAAAGCGGGCTTTATCCTCATAGGTGATTTCAGAGGATATAAGGTTTTCCTGGATACAAAAGAAGATGTTGTGTATTCGATCTATCACGAAGATCTGTACGAAAGCGAGGATTATGAGGATCCTAAGGCAGCGCGTGAGTGCATGGAAGAGAATGCGCATGAGCTCTGCGACAATTTCGAACAATTCCTGAAGGTAATATGTACCGGCAAGCCATTTGATGAAGATGAGCACATTCTTTCCGGAGAAGAACCGGTAGAAGAACAGCCTGTCGAGACTTCTGCAGACCTATCCGCTTGCTTTCTAAAGGTTGGCGAAGCAAGTGATACACCCATCAAGAATCAGGATAAGATCGGCGGCTATCCGACTTATCTTCCGGACGAGATACCGGAAGCAGATTCTTATGGCGGACACTTCATGATGGAACTGTATAATCACGGATATGCAGATCCGGATATTATCTGCTGGCAGATCTACACGGGAGAATGCGCGACTATAAATCCTTGTATTGTTGAGATCCGTAAGGGTGCGAAGTTATACGATGTTTCGAGCAAACTGATCCGTAAGCGTCGATGGCTCCACGAATTTCCGCTCATTTTTGAATCTGCTGATCCTAAGAAACTTGATGGTACAGTATCTGCTATCGGAGGCAAGGTTCCCAAACTTGCAAAGAATGCATTTAAGAGAAAGAAGATAACATATCTGGGTGTGATTACGGAGGTGATTACTCCAAACAAGGAATTATATTTGTATGCATACAGCAATGAAGGGATCATGGCTTTTGGATTTGATGAGAACGGCAAGTTCTATGCCGAGATTTTCGCATGATCAGGAGGCAGTATTATGAGATTTGAAGTTGATATTAATGCCATGATTGAATGGGGAAAAGAAGAGAAGCAACCGGATTATGTTGAATTTGTTGAGTTCTTAAGAGACCGCCATGCTGATAAAAAGCCGATAGTAGTTGAACAGGATGGTGGCAAGACGGAATTTGTTATATATGACATCATATTCCTGTATAGAAAGCCTTTTCCAGACTTCGATCTGTCAGTGCAATACCTGATAGATGAGAAGACCAAGAAACGCGCAAAGTTTAACTGGAACTATGCATATATGCATATGTTCAAAAAGATCGGGAAAGATGCTTTCAGCATTACTACAGAAGACGGTAAAGTATCGACGATTAGATGCAAATAAACTCATAAAAAGGAGTGAAACTATATGAATCTGGTTGAGTTTTTGGATACAAAAGCAGGAAGTGCGCAGTTTGATTTTGGAGAAATAGAAGCAGAATTGGGTTTCCAGCTCCACGAAGGATTAAAGAGTTTTTATTCCAGAGCAAATGAGCGGATCATCCGTGGAGAAATCAAATTCAAAGAGGCAGATTTCATCGAGCCGACCGGCAATAAGAAGTTTGATACCTGGTTTTCGTTTAACCATATCAAAGGTGAAATCGAGATGAAGCTGGATGTTATCAAGTCACAGGAAACTGCTGTTGCCAGAGTGGTTGGTGCGTATAAAGAATGGATGGGAGGAAATGATTTTGGTCAGAGATTCCTTATCGGAAATTTGTATACGAAAATCGGAAGTATCTTGATCCTCTTCAATAACGAGACCGGGAAAGTCGAATGGATGGATTGTGAATATGGATACTTCACGGTATATGAACAGAATCCGAATGGAATAATCGCTAACACGATGGACGAGTTTATTGAGAAACTTAAAAGATCAGCAGTATAACTAGAGTGAAAGCGCGGAGTTGATTCGATTTGGCAGGGGATAGGATAATGAGCATTAAACAGGTAAGCATGTTTAAATGCATCTGTCAGGAGGATGGATATGGAATCACGGAAAACAGTAGACCACATTCGATTGCTGTCGAATACCAGTTTTATACACTGGTTTGTGATGAGCAATTTCCCGGAAGGAATCGATGAGGAGGAAGATATTTCTTTGAGTGAAATCCTTTCTTCCAGTCCTATAGACAAGGAGTACATAGATCAGCTGACGCAGTTTTACGATGGAGTGTTCGATGAATACGACGGATATGTTGAGTGTCCTAATGCTATCAGGCTTGATTTGAATGGGAATGTGTATGAGGTCGAGTTTCATCCTGGTGATACTGTGTATTACTTAAACGGTGAACAACTAGGGTGTACCGGACCTGAGTATTTTACCAGGAAAATCCCGCTTGATCGGTATAGAGAGTTTTCAGACAATCTGTCTTCCAAAGAGAAGCTTTTCTTATTGCCTATGTTAAAGGCTGCTGTTGAAGAGAAGGAAGAAGTTTTTCAGATCATTGATGAGATCATGCAGAACTTTGATCTGCCGATCGAACCGGAACGGTTAAGCAAGTGTATCTGGGAAAGCGTTAGAGCACGTTGAGGATAGAAAAATGGATAACAAAAGCATGGAAGAATTAGAAAAAGAGTATGTGAAGCTCATCATGGACATCCGGCTGAACATGATTGCCAATGAAGCAGTATCTGATGAGGAAATCCAGAAAAAGATTGCGGAAACTCCCATAATAATCAAGCTTCGTGATAAAAGCAGCGGCACGAATCTGTTTATGCAGGCAGTTCTGTATAATCGCATGGAACTGGCTAAATATCTGGCAGAACAGGGAGCAGACATATTTTATGAGTCAACTTCAGACTGGTTCTCAGGTAATGCCCTGAATAATGTTGAGACACCGGAGATGGCAGAATGGTTGTTATCTCTCGGACTTAAGATTGAGAAGAATCTCATCCAAAATATCAACGAACGCCCGGTGCCTTATGAGAATCCGGCACTGGTCACGGCTATGCATCAGCAGCCGGAAATGATGTGTTATTGGCTGAAGAAGGAAAAAGAACTGTTTTCTGATGAGCCGGAATATCTGGAGAAACTCTTTTTCGAGACTGTCTCCGCGGCATCTTGCAGCAGCGGTAGTCATATGTTAACGCCTCTTATCCGTGATGATGAGTTATATCCATATCTCAAACACGTTTACGCTGAAGGCGACACATGGGATCTCAGCGAAACGATTAAATATCAAAAACGTGCTTTGCGAACAATTGAGGCGGAGGAGCTTCAGGAGAGAAAGAAAGAACTGATGAAGATCTTGAACCTGAGAGCGAAAGACCTCAAGAATCCGAATAAAGAGAAGCTTACCGGATACATCATTGCAGGAATTAAAGCGGTAAGTGCTTTTGCAGCGGAAGAATACGCAAAGGAAGATATTTATATTCTTTCCTTGGAAGCAAACAATAATAACACTCCTAACGGTGAGTGCTCCTTTGGTGTGTATGTAAACACAGAAGAAAATCACTCGAAAAACCTGGAGAACCCGGCAGATGATCCTTGGTATTACCGTTTCTGCGAATATGAGTGGTATCCGATAACGGAATCATCTGAATACTTCAAAGATGCAGCAGATTATCTTAATGGCTATAGCGGAGCATATGATCGAGATTTCGTGTATAAATGCATAGTGGAAGCGGTCGTGAGGCTCCGCAAAGAAGGATTCTTTGATACTATGTTTAAGAAGTTCGTATTTGTTTCCATCTGTGCGGCTGAGGTCTTTGATGAAGAAGAGATGATCAAGTTTGTTGTAAAGATGAACGGAAAAGCAAACTGCAAAGACTATATCGAAAACATAGAAATGTTCTTTTAGTTGAATAGAAAGGAAGGCGATGTCCTTCTTGTGTGCCAAAATGTCCCTCTTATCCGATTTTGATTGAAGTCTCGCAAAGAGAAATATAGTATCTGTTTCAGGAGATAAACATGAAACTGTTTGTGAAAGAAAAATGTGACGTAAAAGAAACCGAAGTGGAGATCCGTTGCAGAACCCGTGACAGAGAAGTCGACGATTTGATTGCGGGATTGCGTAGTGCGACGAATACGATCATCGGTGAGAAGGAAAACGGCGATGTCTGTCAGGTACCTGTCGTCAGGATCCTGTATTTTGAGGCGATCGAAGGAAGAGTATTTGCATATCTCGAACAGGAAGTCATCAAGATAAAGAGTACGTTATATGAAATCGAAGACGCATACAAAGCGAACTATTTTGTGCGGATCTCCAAGTCAACAGTAGTAAATTTGAGGATGATCAAAAACATGAGACCGGAAGAAGGCAGACGCGTGAGGATCGAACTGAAAAACAATGAATATCTCATCGTTTCGAAGAACTACGTCGGTGACCTGAAGAAGGCTCTTGGTATGAAGGAGGCAAGATGATGGACAGAATGATTTCTTCTTTTCGAAAAGCCTCTTCCAGAGTAGTCTGGGCGTACTCATTGTGCATTGTTATTTTAGCGTTTTGCTCGTATCTGATTGGCGGAAATGTTGCGCCGAAGAATATCTTTATAGTGACATGGATGTTCTTATGCATAGATATTGTAAGTACGGTCTTTCTCTTCCTGGATGGAAACAAGAACTGGGCACGCATGCCTTTCTGGATCAAAAAACTGATCTCTATGCCGTTTTTACTGGCCATCGCGGTGACCGGCATCATGAACTTCGGTGAAGTCAAAGGGAATCTTAAGACGAATCTGACAATCGTTGTTCTGTGTTTTGGAATCGGCTACCTTGTCAGCTCCATGATCGTGTACTTCATTGAAAAGAAGCAGACGGACAAAATGAACGATGCACTTTCCATGATTCAAAAGGAGATTGCGAAAGAAGATGAATAAGACAGTAAAAAGTGTATTGTTTGCAGCGGGCGTCGTAGCAGTATTGGCGCTGACGGTGTTGTTTGGATATCTTGGATTCAAAGGGGAAAAGCCTTTGGACAAGATGAATCTTTCCTATACGGATAAAGTTACGATGGTTAACGGTACTCCGGAAGTCGTACATTCCGGTGTCGAGTTTAAAAATGGGGATTCCACGAAATGCAAAATGCAGCTTACGATGGGAGATCCCTCTGAGAAATATAGTTTTCTCACCATCGTAAAAATCCTGGCTCCGAGCGGAAAAGCGGCGGCCTGGGTTTCCGGAAGCAGCGGAAGCTGGGAGATGGAATTTGATCTTCCGGAAAAAGGAACGTATACGATCACCAGCGAATACTATGCTGATGCATATTCTTTCAGAGATGCCTGTCTGGAGTTGGACCCGAATATTGAGATAAAGATTGAGGATGACGGTTCTTTTGACGGATTTGTCTTCTCCGGCGAAGACGGGCAGTGGAAGATCGATCACGACATAAAGATCAATACTTCTAAATAACGATTCCCAATAAATGAGGCTGTACTATGGAACGAAGGATCAAGAAGATTCTCCGCGTGATTCCTGCCGCTTTTTGCGCCTTGCTGCTATATGTCATTCTGCATGAAGGTGGACATACGATCGTTGCGATTCTCGCAGGTTCCAGGATCACGGAGTTCAATATCTCTTTATCGAACGCGCACATGTCTTTCGAGGGTGGTTACTATACCCCGTTTATGGCGATGTGGCGGGAAGCCAACGGAGCACTGCTGCCGCTTTTCATCGCGTATGTGTATGCATTGTTATTCAGAAAAGAAAGCAAGAATACTTTCTACAGATTGTTCTCGTTTCTTTTCTGCCTGGTAAACACCGCGTCAATGATCGTATGGGTGGTCATCCCGGTACTTTACATGAACGGACATTACGATCAGGGAGAAGACGGATTTAAATTTGTCCATCTTTTCTCCAGGTATCAAAGCCCGGTCCTTGTCAGTATCGTTGCCCTGATCCTTTTGGGAACAGGTATATTCCTGATCGTAAAGAAAGGAATCCTCCATGAATACATAGATGAGATCCGGACTATTGCGGCAAGGTGAATCCGTGTGGTAATATAACACCGTAGCAGAGTAATTAGTTATTCGCGTTCTGCTTCCGTGACGCCTTATGGCGGGGTTAATAATGATAAGAACCTTAGAATCTCATCATGAATGACAAATCGAACCGTGGCAAAGCCGGGGTTTAGTTTTTTGTGTTCGTGAAAGGAGGTTCTATTTTTATGTCACACGAATACTTCAGAAACACAGATCGAATCGAATTCACCGTCACGATGGCCTGCACCGGCCGGTGCAAACACTGCTCGGAGGGTGATCACATCAACTGTAAAGGTCACATCGACCTGAATGTGGCAGTAGATGCAGTCAGGAAGATCTGTCAGAATTTCACTATCCAATCGCTCATGACTTTCGGCGGAGAACCGCTTCTTTATCCGGAAGTGGTCTGTGCGATTCACCGAACGGCAAAGGAGATGGGAATTTCGCGGCGCCAGCTGATCACAAATGGATTCTTCTCGAAGGACAAGGAAAAAATCAGCAAGGTCGTCCAGGATCTTTATGAGAGTGGGGTCAATGAAATCCTGCTTTCGGTCGATGCTTTTCACCAGGAGACGATACCGCTGGAACCAGTCAGATACTTCGCGGAGTGCGTCGTCGAAGCCGGAATTCTGGTGAAGCTTTCTCCCGCATGGCTGGTGAGCCGGGAAGACAACAATCCGTATAACGTGAGAACAAGAGAGATACTTGCTGGATTTGATGATCTTGGGATTCCGGTCGGGTCGGGAAATGTGATCTTCCCGAGCGGCAATGCACTGAAGTACCTGAAAGAGTATTTAGATGAAAACATGGTGGATCCGTATGAGGATGATCCCTCAGATATACGCTCCATCTCGTTTTCTGAAAATGGTGATGTGCTGAACGGGAATGTATATGAGAAAGACATTCTGGAGATCCTGGAAGAATATCACCCGTAGTTTCTGCCCGATGTAGATCTGAACTATCTAATTCGGCGGGATAGGTGCGCAATTTTGTCTTTGACAGCGTTTTCGATACTCCTCTGTCCTGATATAATGAACACATATCGACAAATAATTTTGATTGCATTATGACTATGACTGACCAATACAGAGGATTAAGCATATGAAGAACTGGGATGAAATTAAAAACGATAAGGAATTGCTCAAAAAGGCAGAAGCTTTGGTCAATAAGGCAAGCGATTACTACGATGATCTGCCGGATGAGATCTGTGAGCAGCTCAATGAGATAACGGGAAACAACTGGGATCCGGGCGATTATGGGCAGTACTGTTTTGAGTGGTGGGAAGGTCCGTGGCATCTGAAGCAGGTTGTCTATGGACTTTTCCATGACGGAGAAATGCCGGATAAAAACGGATTTAATCTGCATATAGTTAAGACTACTGAAAAAATCGATATGCCTGGTTTGGAGATCCGTCACGCTTTGTGTACGGGAAAGTTAGGTGAGGAATTCCGAAACAAGTTTGATGATCTTCCGGAAAAGGAAATCATAGATTGGTTTACTAATGTATTCTCCGGTTGGAGAAAGAAGTGTAAAGAAGATCCGGATGAGGTTTCATCTAAAAGAATCGAGTATGGTGAGATTACTTGCATATTCAGTTGTGAAGAGGATCTGGAATATCCACTGGATAAGTTTGTAGGTGTTTCTGTCAGTCATGACCGTACAGCATTTGTTTGGGGAGAAGATCTAAGCGATGACGAGAAGACAAAAATAAAGGACTTCTTTCTCGGAATCGGGTGCACTTTTATCGATTAGTGATTGAGGTTGGACAAGAAAAATGGCACTGTACGATATTGAAGAGGAGTTTAATGGACGGAAAGTAATCATGCATTCCGATCCCGACCGGCTCGTATTCATAAATAGAAACAGGATCACGTGGGAGGACGGGGTCCCTTTAACGGTGGAAGAAATTGTCGAATACCTTAAGTTTTATGGCCGAAAAGTGCGTGCTTTTTCCCCGGAAGAAAAGAAGCTCGTGGTCTGCTTTTTGGATGAGCAGGAGAAGTACTGGAACGGCTATGGATTGGGCATAGAATTTGATGAGAACGGAGATCCGAACTATAAGATCGAGGACGGAAAAATCTATTCTTCCCGTATCCCGTGCATCTGTGAAGAAATCGGCAGTAATCAGGTAGATGTTCTTACAAAGAATGACTATGATGCTTTCAAAGAACGGATCGTAAAAGACGGTGTATACACTCTCCTTGATAAGACATATGACATGAGAAAAACGCCGTTTTACCAGTATAAGTGCAACCGCTGCGGAGATATCTGGCTGATGCCGCCTTATACGGATCATTTCTGGTGTAATAAACTCTCCATGATCAGTAAAAAGGCACACGAAGCGTATCTGAGTCAACATCGGATAGACAAAGAATCCCGAAAAATGATTACATTGGTGATGGTACTGATTATCGTAATTCTTCTGGGCATCGTTCTTCTCGCTATATCACTGGCATAGGGTTTATGGGATTGTATACTACGAAAAAAGTGATGGAAGGCCCTTGGAATCAAGGGCTTTATCTTATCTATGGTATAATGTCCCTATCAAGTGAAACGCCTGTATATCAAGCTGGGATCGTCTCGATGAGGATAGATTTTAACAGTATGGAGTTATCGGGAACAGGGAGGATTCGAAGTGGATTTTGAAAACAAAGTATACATCGTAACCGGGGCAGGTTCCGGTATGGGGAAGAGCTGTTGTGAGAAGCTGCTTGAGAAAAAGGCATATGTCATCGGTATCGATATTCAGGACAGTTCGATCGGACATGATTCCTACAAGCACTATAAGGCCAATGTTCTTGACGAGGAAAGAATAAGAACGTGCGTAGAAGAAGTCGGGAAGACATATGGGCATATCGACGGACTGGTAAATGCTGCCGGAATCTTCGGAAACAACAAACCATTCTACGAATTGACCACAGAAGAATGGAACCGTGTCCTGTCCGTTAACACTACCGGTACTTTTATCGTATCCAAGGCAGCAGCTCCGGCGATGATCAAGAATAAGCGCGGTAAGATCGTGAATATCAGCTGTATCAGATCGACGATCTTCAAGAATAATATGGCTGACTATGCCGCGTCAAAAGGAGCGGTGGCTTCCATGACTTCAGTGATGGCACTGGACCTTGCACCGCATAATATTCAAGTGAACAGCGTGGCTCCCGGATTTATCTATACCGGCATGACAGCGGCGTCTTTTGACATACCGGAGGTGAAGGCCCAGTCCGAAGCCCTCATTCCGAACGGAAGGCTCGGAAAGCCCGAAGATATAGCCTCTGTAGTTCTTTTCCTTCTGTCGGACATGTCTGACTATGTGACAGGGGCCATGTTATTTGCAGACGGTGGATACCATATACAAAAGTAAGCTCACAAGTACTTCACGAGGAAAATCTTGTTGAGTTTCGGTTCTCCCTTATTCTCTCTTATGAACTCGACCTGGAACCCGTATTTCTTATAGAATTCCGGTGCCTGAAAAGCATAGGTGGTGAGATTGATCTGCTCTACATTTTTCTCTCTGGCATATTCTTCCACTTTTGCAAGAAGCTTCATGCCGATATGCTGTTTTCTGTATTTCTCAATAACGATCAGGTCCTGGACGTGGACCTCTTTGTAGTAGGCCTTTCCAGTGATCACACCAAGGACTTCGTCGCCTTCTTTGGCAAGGAATAAGAACTCTTCGTAATTGCAGTTGACGCCGTTTTTCTCGGCATATTGCTCGAACTCTTTATCCAGTATTGTTCCAATCGTTTCATCAATATATCCTACATTTTCAATCGTCATGGTTTTTCCTCCGCAAAAGAACTTGGTCTCAGCCATTATTCTACCACACCGCTTGAAACGTTCAGGGAGAGTGCTATATACTTTTCACATGGCACGTATACTTGTAATTGAAGATGATGAGGACATAAGAAGTATCCTGACGCAGGAGCTTTCGAAAGAGGGCTACTCTGTTGAAGCCGCTTCAAGCGGAACAGAGGGACGCCTCCTTCTTAGGACTGCGCCCGATATCATCCTGATGGATCTCATGCTTCCCGGCCTGACCGGCGAAGAACTTCTTCCTTTGATTCCGAAAGATATCCCCGTCATCGCTGTAAGTGCCAAGGCGGCCATCGAAAATAAGATCGAGCTTCTCTCCGGAGGATGCGTGGATTATATCACCAAGCCTTTTGACATCCGGGAACTCAAGGTGCGTGTCGCAGCACACCTTCGTACCAGCAAGCAGAAAGCCGCGAATGAAGAGATCCTTACGGCTTCGGATATCTCACTTGATATTACCAAGCATGTTGTGAAGATCAATGACCAGCCGGTACATCTTACCCGGACCGAGTATGCGATATTGAAGATCCTTATGACTGACGCAGGCAATGTCATTTCGAAAACAGAGCTTCTGTCGCGTGCAGTAGAAGACACGCCGGACTTGGTTGAAAGCTCCCTGAAAGTGCATATGAGCAACCTTAGAAAAAAACTGAAAGATGTCGGTGGCAAGGACTATATTGAAGCTGTCTGGGGCATTGGTTTTAAGATCGCGCAAGACGCGTAAGTGCTTTTCCCGAAGAATCTTATCCATTTCTTAACTACACGTAACCGAGGATACGTTGTATGCTAAAAACATGGAGGTAAGATCTATGGAATACATACTCACAACACAGGACCTTTGTAAATCTTATGGCAAGGCGGACGTCTTGAAGAACGTCTCTCTTCACATTCCGAAAGGTGCCATTTACGGCTTGATCGGTAAGAATGGAGCCGGCAAAACGACGATCATGCGAGTCATCACGGGACTGCAGAAACCGACTTCGGGATCCTATTCGATCTGCGGTATCGAAAACAGTGATTCGGATATACAGAATATCCGAAGAAGGACCGGTGCTTTGATCGAAAGTGTGGCGCTCTATAACGATCTCACCGCATACGATAATCTGAAAGTCCAGTTTCTGAACCTGGGTCTTTCTTCCTACGATCGGATCGATGAGCTTCTGAAACTGGTCGGACTGGATCAGACAGGGAAAAAGCGTGCAGGTAAATTCTCGCTGGGCATGAAACAGCGCCTCGGAATAGCTATCGCGCTGTGCGGAAATCCGGATATCCTGATCCTTGATGAGCCGATCAATGGTCTGGACCCGCAGGGTATCATCGAGATCCGCGAGATGCTTCTCGGAATAAACAAAAACCAGGGAACCACGATCCTGATTTCGAGCCATCTTCTGGACGAACTGTCGCGTGTGGCGGACAATTACGGGTTTATCGATAATGGCAAGATCATCCGGGAAGTGTCGAAAGAAGACCTCGAAAAATCACTTCGTAAATCGACAGTTATCAAGGTCGATGATGTGAAGAAAACGGTTACCTGCCTGGACAACAAAGGTCTCGAATACGATGTCGGAAAAGACCAGTCAATCAACATCTATTCTGATAATCTAAAAGCATCTGCGCTGGTCGTCGAACTCGCTGAGAGCGGAATAGAAGTGCTGAATATCACCCAGCAGGAAGAGACTCTCGAGAGTTATTTCATGAACCTTATTTCCGATAAGAAAGGAGCCGAAGATGCTTGAACAAATCAAAGTAGATCTTCTGAGAATGAAAAAGAGCAAGCTGACCTGGTTTCTGATTCTGGCACAGATCGTCATGTCGGTCCTTGGAACGGTATTCCTGATATCGGATAATGTCTATTATATGGATCCGAACCCGCCCGAGATAATCTGCCTTGAAGCATTAATGATGTTTGGCATGCTCACTGGATTTGTCTGCGCGGCGGTTTCCGTCAAACTCACGATCCTGGAAAAGAAGGTCGGGATCCTCCGAAATAAGATCGTTATCGGCGTAAAAAGAAGCAGTATCTTCTGCTCAAAAGTCATAGTGAATTATCTGTTTTCGGTGCTGCTCTATGCAATCCATCTGATACTGGTATTCGCTGTTTGTGCAGTCGAAAACCAGGGCAAATTTGCGGATTCGGAAACGATCCTGAAGCTTTCGGGGATATACCTTCTCTGGATGCTCTTCTTCTCGATCATCGTAGCCATTATCAGTCTTGGATATACCCATGATGTTCTTTCGATCATTTTCTCTTTTGGGACCATCTGCGCAATGACGCTCGCGACGGGACTTCTAAGAAACCGGATCGAAATGGAAAAGTATAAGGATACGCTTATTCTGGATGTGATGAAATTTCTGAAAAAGATAGATCCATATGAATATATCAACATTGAAAACGTACCAGAAGCAGTGGCAAATGCATTTGAAAACAGTTTGATCCCTGCTTTGTCGATGATCATCTTGTTCTTCGTGATTGGATGTTTCGTAATAAACAGAAAGGAGTTCGACTGATATGATCAAACTGCTACGCGCAGATCTCTACCGGATGTTCAAGAGCCGGAAGATCTATATATTTATCGGCCTGGCGGTAATGCTCAGTATTTTCATGGCTTTGATCCAGACACATGATACCGGTTTGTTCAGAAGCGGCCGTCTCATCGAGGATGTACAGGCAGAGTACATGAATAATAACGGGGACAGTGCTTTTGAAATACGAGGGATCGGAAACTATATCATCGAGAGTGGCTTGATCATCTTGTTTTTAAGCTCGATCTTTATATCCGTCTTTGCAGGAAAATACTTCGATAACGGCACGCTCCGTAATATCACCGTCTCCGGGCACCGGAAAGAAACGATCTTTTTCTCAGTTTTCCTTCTCAATCTTATCAGCACGACTTTGATCACGTTATCTTTTCTTATATCGACAGTGGTCTATGTATTGGCGTGCGGACTTCATCCGGTCATCTGGTGGCCGTATATTCTGATCATGCTTGCGGTCATGTTTCTTCTGGAATTGTCATTCACTTCTCTGATCACATGCATTCTGTTTGTTTTGAAAAAAACAGTGGTTGCGGTGATTGCAACGATCGTTCTCTTCCTGGTATTTCTTCTTGCTCCTATCGTGGGATATGACACTGATGCGCTGATGGATTACTGGCAGGTGAATGATGTAGAGATGTTGCTTGACGAACACCGATACGAGGAGTATCTCATATCTGTCGTCTCGTTCGATGACAAAGATTACATGCAGTACTACATCCGTGCAAACGGATCATCAACCAGGCCGGCGAAAACATTGGACGATCTGCCGCTCAAGGCACGGGCAGGGATCACATATATCAAATGCTCGCCGCTTTCCCTGTTTGTCGAATACAATACGTTTTCCTTGAATCCGTATGTGTTTGTAGAGAGTGGCATGGCCCTCCGAAACACGATCACAGGTTTCGCATGGCTCATATTGACACCCATTGCAGGAGTTCTTTTATTCCGGAAAACAGATATAATGTAGATATGCTCTATCTAGTTATCGCCGTCATCCTGCTCTCGGCCGCAGTCATCATTCTCTTTATCCGGAACCTTCTTTTACGGAAAGGCTTTGATGAGCTTACGCGGGACATCAAGGATCAGGCGAAGGGCGAGACGAATGTTCCCATATCCCTTACCACGTCGGACAAGCATGCCAGAAAGGCAGCGGAGATCTTAAATTCGGAGTTTTCGACTCTTCGCAAAGAGAAGCTCCGCTTTGAAGACGGCAACAAAAGGATCAGCAAGGCGGTCACCGGGATCTCCCACGATCTTCGCACTCCGCTGACGGCGATCAACTCGTACCTGGATCTTCTTGACGAGGAGAAAGATGAAGCGAAGCGGCAGGAATACCTGAGCCGGATCAAGAACCGCACAGAAGTCCTGACGGACTTGACGGAGGAGCTTTTTAAGTATTCCTCTGTTTCCGACAAGGAAGAGTATATGCTTTTTTATACGGCGCCGGAGAATATCGATATCCGAAAAGCACTTGAGGATTGTCTTTTGTCTTTCTATCAGGCGTTGAGCGGGAAGGGGATCGAGCCCGAGATCACGATGCCTGAGGAAGAAGTCCTCGTCTCGTGCAACAAAAAATCGGCGGACAGGATACTGGAGAACGTAATCAACAATGCAGTCAAGTATGCAAAGAGTGATCTTCAGGTGTCTCTATCCAAGGATGGCGAGATCGTGTTCCAAAACCAGGCACCGGATCTGTCCTCGGTTTCGGTGGCGAAGCTTTTCGACAGGTATTACACAGTCAGCGACCAGTCTCACGCGACAGGTCTGGGGCTTTCTATCGCACGTGAGCTAATGGAGCAGAACGGCGGTACGATCAACGCAGAGTACGAAGATGGAAAACTCGTTATCACGCTGAAGTTTCAGGGGATAGATGGAGAAATGTAACACTGTGACAAAGCGGGTCTGTAATTGAATCTGCACGCCTGATATCGTATAATCTCCGTGAGGAGAGCAGGTTATGGCATATATTGAATTTCAAGATGTAAGAAAAACATACAAGACCGGAGATGTCGAAGTGCACGCGCTGGATGGAACGGATTTTTCCATCGAAAAAGGCGAGCTCTGTGTGATCCTGGGCCAGTCCGGCGCAGGAAAGACGACGCTCCTGAATATCCTGGGTGGCATGGATACGCTGACAAGCGGTATCGTGCGGCTCGACGGGCGCGAGATTTCCGCTCTTCGGGAAAAAGAACTGGCCATGTACCGTCGTGTCGATGTGGGCTTTGTTTTCCAGTTTTATAACCTGATCCCGAATCTTACTGCTATTGAGAATGTGGAGATGGCGTCGCAGCTGGTCAAGGATCCGATGGATCCAGATGCGATCCTCGAAGACGTAGGCCTTTCAGATAGGAAAAAGAACTTTCCTGCGCAGCTTTCAGGCGGTGAGCAGCAGCGTGTTGCGATTGCCCGCGCGGTCGCCAAGAACCCGAAGCTCCTGCTTTGCGACGAGCCGACGGGCGCACTCGACTATCAAACCGGTAAGTCGATCCTGAGATTATTGGCGCGGCTCTGTGTCGAACGGAATATGACTGTCGTGATCATCACGCACAACTCTACGATCGCCGCGATGGCCAACCGTGTCATCCGCATCAAGAACGGAAAAGTGGAGAGCAACGTGGTGAATCCGGAACCGAAATCCGTAGAGGAGATCGAATGGTAACATGAAGCGCAGCTACTGGAAGATCGTTTTCCGATGCATCAAAGGAAGCCTGATGCGGTACCTTGCGATCCTGACGATCATTGCGCTGGGCGTAGGTTTTTTCGCGGGCTTAAAGAGCACGATGCCTTCGTTTACGGAAACCGGAAATAAATATATCCGCGATCAGGCCCTCTATGACTATCGTATTCTTTCCACACTTGGATTTGACGATACCGATGTGAAGAAGATCGGCGGCGTTTCCGGCGTGCGCGCTTGCGAGGGTGCGGTGTTTTACGATGGACTTATCCAGCGGTGGAAAAGCGGAAATGCGGAGAAGGACGAAGCGGTCGATGTCGTCCGTTTTCACAGTATAACGGAATACGTCAACCGGCTCGATCTGATCGAAGGAAGACTGCCGGAAGCCCCGGACGAGGTGGTCGTGGATGCATATGCCTGCCCGTCGGACTTTATAGGAGATACACTTTGTGTGGATGAGCGGGATGGCTTTGCTTTCCGGGAATATAAGATCGTCGGGCGGGTCCGCTCGCCGTACTATATGAACTTTCAAAAAGGCACGTCCGAGATAGGAAGTGGTTCTGTCGCATACTTCGCGTATGTTTTGAAGGGTGGTCTTGAATACGACGCATATATGGAAATCTTCGTCAAACTCGATTCCGACCTGGACGGCTTTGCGGACGAATACGAAGAGAACGCAGAGGCTTTTGAAGAGGTACTGAAACCACACGTGGATGAAGTGGTGAACGACCGCTACGAGAAACTGAAATCGGAAATTGAAGCGCAATTTGCCGCACTCAATATGGCCGGTCTGGCTGGCATCGGGGGCGCGGACGGTGCCCCGGAATTGGCCCTCGAAGGACTTCAGCCAGGTGCTATGCCGGATGGTGAATCAGGAGCGCCGATCCCAGGCGGCATAACCAGCGCGGAAGATATGCTTCCTACCCCGGAGTCGTATATTCTAAAGCGTGATACAAATGTGGGATACGTCAGTTTCCAGAATGACTCGAAGATCGTCGATGGTGTGTCGCGGGTATTTCCGCTGTTTTTCTTCGCACTGGCAGCGCTGGTCTGCTCAACGACGATGCAGCGTATGGTGTCCGACGAACGCGGCGAGATTGGTACAATGCGCGCGGTCGGATATACGAAAGGCTCGATCATCCTGAAGTATGTGATCTACTCCGGATCGGCATCCGTGATCGGTGCAGTCGGAGGCTTTTACGCCGGCACGAAAGTGTTCCCGTTCATCATCTGGAAAGTATATGACGTCATGTACGGCTTCGCGCCGATCACATTCAAGACGGAGCTCTCGCTTTTCCTGATCTCCCTGTTCGTCTCGATCTTCTGTTCCGTCGGTGTGACGATCATCACGTGTTTCCGTGAGTTCATGGAAGCTCCGGCCGAGCTGGTCCGCCCCAAAGCACCGCCGTCCGGCAAGCGCATTTTCCTCGAGTACATTACGCCGCTCTGGAAACGTCTTTCTTTCCTGCACAAAGTTTCGGCAAGAAATGTCTTCCGTTTTAAGAAAAGAATGTGGATGATGATCATCGGTATCGCCGGCTGCACGGCGCTTCTTATCACGGGCTTCGGCCTCAAGGACTCGATCAATAATCTCATCAACTTCCAGTACGACGAGATCATGACATACGATGTGTCCGTGAGTTTTTCCGACGGGGTGACCGAGGAAGAGATAAATGACATTCTGGAAGCAGCGGATAAGAAGGCCGATGTGACTTCGGAAAAAGCACTGATCCGCACCTTGCATACGAAGCATACGAGTAAGACGGCGATCCGCAGCGTCGATCTTTATGTGGCAGAGGATCCTTCTTTTACGAACTTTGTGAATCCGCATCAAGGAAAAGAACAATACTCTCTTCCTGGAAACGGTGAGATCGGCATCAGCATGAAACTGGCTGAAAGCAATAAGCTCAAAGTCGGTGATGCAATCACGCTTGAGTACGGGGAAGAAGGGCAGACGATCACCTGCATGGTCGGCTACATTTTCGACAATTACACGTTCCACTACGCCATCATGAACAAAAGCACATACGAAAGTGCTTTTGGAGAAGAATTTACGCCGGACAGTGCACTGGTGAAGATTCCGGAGGGCAAGTCATACGAGTACGGCTCCGCGCTCGGAAACGACGAGAAGATCCAGTCGTGGAACATTATGGACGAGGGGCGCAAGAACTTCTCCGAGACGATGGAGAAGATGGATTATGTCGTGGCCCTCATCATCGTGTGCGCGGCGATGCTTGCGTTTATCGTGCTTTTCAATCTCAACAACATCAATATCGCAGAACGTACCCGTGAGATCGCGACGCTTAAGGTCCTCGGCTTCAATCGTGGCGAGACAGGAAGCTACGTGTTCCGAGAGAACTTCATTCTGTGTATTCTCGGATATGTTTTCGGCATCCCGCTTGGTATCCTTCTGCACCGCTATGTTATCGCGCAGATCAAGATGGATATCGTGGCGTATAAGGTTGTGATCCTTCCGCAGAGCTACCTTTACGCGCTGCTTCTGGTCGCGCTGTTTTCTCTTTTCGTTGACCTGATGATGCGCGGGAAGATCAGAAGGATCGACATGACCGAATCCCTGAAGAGCATTGAGTAAGGCATCAGAAGGGGCATGCGGCCGAAGCGGGAAAGTGCTTCGGACCTGGAAAATGTGATTGCAGTCATGTGCAGTGCATGACTCTGGTCACTGTGAAGCGGGCGTGGCAGATGATACAATTCAGGATGAAAACAACATGAGTTTTGATTCTGGAAAGGATGATTCGTATGCGCAGGAAGATTTCGGTTTTACTGGTTCTGATCAGTGTTTTGAGCCTTGGACTTGTGGGCTGTGGGAAATATACCTCAAGTTTCAGTGCAGTCGGGCTGGTGAGTTCGAACACTTCCGGGTCCGGGTACATGTCTTTCTACCGTTTCAAAGGCACGAAGGTGTTCAAGTTCGATATTGATGATGACGACTATGGAAAGCTTGTATACAGCGGAAAGCTCGAAAAGGGCAGCATCAAGGTTTACTACGACGTAAATGACACTAAGCAAGTGCTTTTTGAGATGAAAGAAGGCGAAGAGGTCAGCTCGGAGCTTGCTGATCTTCCGGAGGGAAAACTGTATGTCATTGTCGAAACGGATGGCACGGCCAGCAACGGAAACGTCGATTTTGATATCGAGTGAGTGCGTGCGGGAAGGCTGCGGCGCCAGTGCTTTTTGAGTACGGCAAACAAGGCAAGTTTCGGTCCAGTGCTTTTCGAGTACGGCAAACAAGGCAAGTTTCGGTCCAGTGCTTTTCGAGCAGGAAGGCAGGGCAGATAAGTCGGAAATCGCCAAATCGGCAAACACGACTTATTATTAGAGGCATTTAGCAATTCTTTTTTTGAGAAAGTAAGTCGGAAATCGGCATTTTTCATTTTCCGACTTAAAAGCACTGTAAAACAGGCAAAAAAGTAAGTCGCGAACAGGCTTTTCCCATTTCACGACTTATGTGGTCTCAGAATTATAAGTCGCAAACCGCCAAATCCGGATTTGCGACTTATTGCTGTTTTGAAAAGAACGTTGGAATAGTAAAAATGCTCCTGAAGAGATCGTGAAATACAAACTTCTGCCAGAGACCGTAAAATATGAAATTTTAATTTGATTTTGATAACGTTAAAATTTTTATATAAAAGAAATTCATATTAAAAAATAGCTCGCGAGAAACGAATATTAAAAGATTTTGTTGACAATGGTATGCAAATCAAGTACATTCAATAATGGTTTGATAAACTAAAAACTAGTTTATCTAATAAAACATCAGGAGGTTCTAAAATGAAAAGAATCAAACGTTTCATTGCTGGAATCGTCACAATGTGCACATTATTTAGTATGGCAAGTGTGTCCAATGCGGCGTCAACCAGCTTCACAGTAGGAAGGGGTGCTTCGAGTTTTTCTTCGCAGACGATCACCCTTGATGGCAGAAAACAGCACTACACGTATTCTGTCAGACTGAAGTCATTCAAATTCGAGTATATTCCGCAGAATGCATCGCCGGGATATCAGGCAAAAATACACTTCAGACTGTATATGGGATATCTGCATAGCATCGGAGATGGTGTTATCGAACGCTTTAGCGCAAGCAACTGTATTTCTTTTCCATTAAGCAATTTCTCTGCTTCGACAAAGAGCGAGAGCCTTTGGAAAACGATCAAGAGATCCAACGGTCAGGTTATGTTCACGAATGGTGGCTTAAACGGTACTTACTGCTTAAAGACCAACAGTAGCTATACATTATTGGGGTATGGCTGCACCACGGAGTGGTGGATCAATTAACAAGATCGGACTAAAGATCCTGGCTGATTATTTAGGGAACAAGGAAAATCAGGAGGATTTTTAGATGAGAAAGTTTAAAAGATTAATCGTGGGTATTGCAACATTCTGCACTCTGTTCAGCATGGCTAGTGTGACAAATGCTGCACAGACTTCTACATTCTATGTGTCAGCAGGAAGTTACAAGTATTCTTCGCAGACACAGAAGCTGAATGGTAAGAAATGGCATTACAGATATTCTGTTGAATTGAAGTCATTTAAGTTTGACTACATTCCGCAGAATGCTGCTCCTTCTTCAAATGCCAAGCTTTACTTCAGACTGTATAGAAAGAGCGGTTCCAACCGTTATAGCGCTGGAGAGTACATCTCTTTCGGCATCAACGGTTTCACAGGAAAGCATCTGACAAAGGATGAAGTAATCTGGAAGACCATCAAGAATGGTAGTGGAAAAGTTGCTTTTACAGATGGTGGTAAGACAGGTGAGTATTGCCTGAAGACCAACAGCAGTTACAAATCCCTGGGTTATGGTTGTACTGTAGACTGGTGGATTCAATAATGTGGGTTTCATGATCCAATAACAGATTTTAAATAGGTGGTTCCTAACTGTATGTTCCGAAAAGTATTTGTGTGTATTACCGGAATAGCGATCCTCCTTCCTTGCCTTGCGTCCTGCAAGAGTAGCAAGGTGGTCGCGAGCCGTAGCGAAGATAATGGCCATTATGGTTACAAATGTGTGAGTTTCAGCGTGCCCGAAAAAGAAGGGTATGAAGTGATTGAGACCAAAGTTCTTTCTGATGCCGAGAACTATTATGTGGCCACAGGTTACGTAAAGACGAACGAAAAAGCAGCAGGCGAAGATGCGGTCACGGATATTTACACAGTGGACCAGAAGGGCGAGATCTCGCACACACTGGAACTATACGGACTACAGATCCCTGAAGTCATGACAGAAGACGCATACGTGTTTATCGGTTATGCGAATGAAGATCTTGCTTCGGGGAAGGATACCGAAAAACTAACGACATACGTGGTTTATATTGACCGTAAAACCGGCAACGAACTGCGTGTTGTCGAGCCGGGATTTTTAGTCACAGATCTATATTCTGTGGAACAAGGACTTGTCCTGATTGGGCAGAACACGATAGCCAAAGTTGACAAAAATGGCGCAAAGACCGGTACCGTGGATACAGGCAAAGTTTCGCTTGCGATTCACGAATCTCCTTTCTTTCAGCAAGGAGAGAAGTTCTATGCCTGCCATCTGGAGGAAGAGTATCAGAGATCTTTCTACGAAGTGGACTTTGGAAGTGGAACCTTGCGACACATGACGAACGAGAATGGTCTCGGAGAGATGCAGTGCTTTTCGGACGGATACTTCTTTGACGAGAGTGGTGAATACTCCTTCAGTCTTACGAATAATGATGTCAGAAAGATGGCTGATTTCTCCGAGATCAACGTTCGTCCTCCCCGACGCGCATCGGATGGAGCAGAGTATATTGCGATTGACGATCTTCGTTTTGCGATCGAATACCCGTATAAGGACGGAACGTACGAGATCCTCTTCTTCTCGTACGACGCATCGATCGATTATTCCGGCTATGAAAAGATCGTGATCGGTGGCTATGGAAGAGGAGGCATTGCTCTTCAGTGGGCAATCTATAATTTCAACTCAACAAACAAAAAATACCATGTGGTATACGAAGATTATTCAGAACAGTTCGGGTGGACATCCGCAAAAGACGCGATGACCCAGAATCTGAATCTGATCAAGTATTTCAACGAAGGTCACGCTCCGGATATTTTCTATGGCAATTCTTTTGACTATGACTACTTCGGAAAAAGCAACATGGTCGTGGATCTGCTTCCGTATTTTCAGTCGGAAAAAGAACTGGCTTTCGAACAGTTTTCTCCTGCCATCAGGGAGATCATCCAGCGGAACGATGCATGCTACCAGCTGTTTTCGGGGTACACGCTTCAGGGCTACCTGACGAAATACGAGGATATGAAATCGAATGAGGATATAAGTCTTTCCAAGTTTATGGAACTGTGCGACAAGAAGAATGTTCTGCCTTATGCCCAGGAACCGGGAGAAATCATAAGCCAGGCGATCATGTACAATTTTCCAGTGCTTTGGAAGCAGTATGAAAAGGATCCGGAAAAGAAGAAGCAGGATATGAGAAATCTTGTGTCCATCGCGGTCGAGAGAGGTGTCACGGATCACAGTTATACTAACTTTGATGAGTTCCAGGAAGGGACATACATGGTGTCTCCATACAGTATCTGGGACATTCTGGACATGGCGGAGAATGAGACGCGGTACAAGCAGCGCTATTCCTTTATCGGATATCCATCTGTCGACGGCGACGTGAACCTGGTCAATCCGAGTGATCTGGTGGCGATATCTTCGAACAGCAAGCATCCGGATATCTGCTGGGAGATCATCCGTCAGATGTTTTCGGAAGACGTGCAGCGCCTGGTGGCGGTAAACAACATGATTCCTGTCAGACAGGACATTCTGGACGAGATCTGTGCGGGTGCGGTAGATCGCAAGAAGATCAAGAATGATCTCATCAAGGAATACTTCCAAGGCCACGCGGCACTGGATCCGAAGACTGTGGAAGACTACAAAGAGATGCTGGATTGTGCGGACACGTTGAATACGGTCAACTGGAGCATCTATTCGATGATCCTGGATGAGATCGATACCTATTATTCGCAGAACCGCTCTGTCGATCAGATCACGGATTCGTTGATTTCCAGACTGGATCTTTATTACCAGGAATATTACCAATAACAAAGACTAAAAAAACACGACGCAAAGTGCGCCGTGTTTTCAGGATTTTTCACTGTATCGCTGTATCGCTGTAACGTGAGAAGCAGCTCAGTCGTCGCTTTTCTTGGAGATAAGCCGGGCGCGGACATTCTTTCTGTGTTCGAGCCAGGGGATGAAACTCTCGCGGTAGAGAATGGAGATGACAGCGGCAAAAGGAATCGAGATGAGGATTCCGATTGGGCCGAAGAGCTTGCCACCGATGATGATCGAAATCAGGGAGACAAAGGACGGCATGCCGAGGGAGTCGCCGAAAAGGTGCGGCTTGACGATGTAACCGTCGATCGTCTGCAGGATCAGGGTGAAGATGATGAATACCAGTGCGTACATCGGGTCTTCGAGCAGGAGGACAAATGCGCCGACAGCACCGCCAATGATCGGACCGAATGTCGGAAGGATATTTGTCACACCGACAATGACGGAAATGAGCGTCACGTTCGGAAGGCCTACGATCAGCATGAAAATGGCGTTGACGATGCCGACACCGATGGCTTCAAGGATCGTATAGCTGATGTATTTTGCAAAGATTGCGCTGCTTCGCTTCAGGAATTCCGTGTGTTTCTCATACTGCTCATCTGTCAGGAGAGCGTGACGGAAACGGCGGATGCCGGAGTAGAGTTTCTTCTTGCCGGCGAGGAAGTAGATAGCGAGGATGATGCCCACGAAGACGTTGACCAGCATTGCACCGACGCTGAGGACAGTGTCCATGGCGCGCGAAAGGTTCGTGGTGAAATCGGCGATCGTGGTATCGGTCCAGTTGTGGATATTCGTTGTCCACTTTGTGGCATTGAGCTGGATATCATATTCAGCAGCGAATTTGTCGAGTTTGGCGAGGTTTTCGTCTAGAAGTGTCGAATAGTTCTGTGCGTTGGAGATAAAGTGCGTGATGCTCTGTATGATCTCCGGCAGGACGAGCCAGAAGAACAGGCCGATCAGGACCAGCACCAGAAAGATCGAAACGACGACCGAAAGGATGTAACGGAGCTTCGGTTTCTGGATCTTCTTAAATACTTTGTTCTCGAAAAATACGACGATGAGGTCGATCAGATATGCGATAATGACACCGATGATGATCGGCGACATGAGCTGTACTACACGGGAAAGCCAGGAGAGAACGACCGGCAGGTTGGACAGGATCAGGTATGCGACGACACCTGTCACGGCTGCCATGGAATAGGCGCCCCATCGATGGCTGATTGCTTTTCTGAATTTATTCAATTCCTAATCTCCTATATTCAAAGTCAGTTACTCTATTATAAAACCTATCAGACAAGAAATAAATATGGTTGTTTTATCGGAATAGTGTAGCATAATTGGTAAAATGTTGATAAGCATAGTAAAGGCCTTAGTATTCAGGAGGGAAATCTGTTGGTTGACGATAACAACATCGTAGATCTGTTTTTTGAGCGGGATGAGGAAGCGATCCGGCTGTCGGCGGAGAAGTATGGAAGCCGGCTTCGGAGTGTCTCGTTCCGGATCGTGGGGAACATGCTGACGGCGGAGGAATGCGAGAATGACACGTATTGGGAAGCGTGGAAGAGAATTCCGCCGCACGAGCCGCGCACGTATCTCCAGGCGTTTCTGACCCGGATCGTGCGTTCGTTTTCGATCAACCGGTGTGTCAGTGACCATCGTCTGAAGCGTGAGGGTTACGTCTCGGAATTTACGGAAGAGATGGAACAGTGTATCGCATCCCCCATGGCGACCGATGCGCCGCTTATGGAAGAATCGCTGATGGACGTGATCAACAGTTTTCTCGAAAAGCAGCCAAAACAGAAGCGTGTGGTTTTTGTGCGGCGGTACTTCTACCTGGAGAAAACGGCGGAGATTGCAGAAAATCTCGGCCTGAAGGAAGGAAATGTCCGTACGATCCTGACAAGGATGCGGAAGGACCTGCATTCCACTTTAGAGAAGGAGGCATTTCTATGAATGGAAAGAATATGCTCGACCTGATGGGGAACATCAAGCCGGATTTTATATTGGAAGCGGAAGACGCGGTGGCGGCACATAAGGCTGCTGCGGCAGAGCAGGCGAAAGCGGGCGGCGCCGGGGCGGGGACTGTGCTGAAGGAGACGGCGGAAGGCGCGGTGGCGACGAAGACCGATGCGGCAGCGGCGACCAAAGCAGAAGCGAAGACGACCCCTGCACCGACGACTAAAGCGAAAGTGGCGCCGGTGCGCGCAGTGAAGCCGCGTGGGGATCTTAAGTGGAAACTCGTCGTCGGTTTAGTGGCAAGTGCTTTTGCCATAGCAGGCGGAATATTGACGTATGTATATTTCGGCAAAAACCAGGAAGAGCCGGTCGAGAACAAGGCAACTGTGATCGCGCATGCTTCGGAAGTCATGGTGGAAGAATCGGAAATTGTGACAGTGGATGCTACGGAAGAGGAAACAGAAGTCATGACAACGGATGTAAAATTAACGGTTCCAGAAGCGTTATACGGCATTTCCATCAGTGGTGAAGACGGCCGGGTGTATTTCCCTGCGAATGCAGATGAGAAGATCCGTTCAAAATACGGCATTTCGAATAGGGACAAAACCGAGATTACGGAAGAAGACCTTGGCGGGCTGATCGGAACGGTGACCAGAAGCAGTGCTCCGGATAAGGATCTGATCGGAAAGAAAGTGTACCACTACACCCTTTACCCGGATTCCAATGAAATCGTTATTGTGGAAACGGACAATAGATTTGTTTTCTATTTTTCCGAAGGATGAGTTATAATATTGCACAACGTCAATGGATAACGAGGTGCAGAAGTGGCAAGTGCTTTTGAAAACAAGATTCTGGAAATGCGGGACAAGCATGAGATCTCGCTGGACCTCCTGACCTATATCCTGAAAGAATCGACAGAGGATGAGCGGAAGTTTCTGTGTGAAAAAGCGCAGGAGGTCTCGCAGAAGATCTTTGGCAAAAGCGTCTACCTCCGTGGACTCATCGAGTTTACCAACTACTGCAAAAACGACTGTTACTACTGCGGGATCCGTTGCAGCAACAAGAATGCGAGCCGGTACCGTTTATCCGAGGAAGAGATCCTTTCCTGCTGTGAAAAAGGCGCGGAGCTGGGTTTCAAGACTTTCGTGCTTCAGGGCGGTGAAGATCCGTACTATAACGACGACCGGATCTGCGCGATCGTACGCGCAATCAAGGAGGCGCATCCGGACTGTGCCGTGACGCTCTCCATCGGCGAAAAATCCTACGAAAGCTACCAGCGCTACTTCGAGGCCGGCGCGGACAGATATCTTCTGCGCCACGAGACAGCCAACGAAGAACACTATGCGATGCTCCACCCGAAGAACCTTTCCGGGGCCCACAGAAAGCAGTGCCTCCGGGATCTCAAAAAGATCGGATACCAGGTTGGCTGCGGCATCATGCTCGGCACTCCGGGGCAGACAGTGGCCCACATTTACGAAGACATTCAATTTATGCAGGAACTTCAGCCACACATGATCGGCATCGGTCCTTTTATCGCGCACAAAGATACGCCATTTAAAGACCAGCCGAGCGGATCTGCAGAGGAGACGATATTGCTTCTTGCCATCCTCCGGCTTCTGTTCCCGAAGGTCCTTCTTCCGGCAACCACGGCACTCGGCACCGCCGATGCTTTTGGACGCGAAAAAGGAATCCTCGCCGGAGCGAACGTCATCATGCCGAATCTTTCCCCGTCGAACGTCCGCGACAAATACCTGCTTTATGACGGTAAGATCTGCACCGGTGAAGAAGCGGCCGAATGCAATGCCTGCCTCCGTGCCCGCATGAAGAAGATCGGCTATACCGTTGTTGACTCCCGCGGCGACCACCCGGACTTCGCATAAGGATTCTTCTCACATCCAATGTTCAGATTTCCTGATTATTTCTATACTGTCACTTGCGTATTTTTTCATCCCGTATAATCGGATTGATAAAAACAAAGAGGTATTGGAAAAATGCATGGAATGAAGAAGATTTGCAGTGCGCTGATGGCAGGCGCACTGACAGTTTCGGCGTTTGCTGTGAGCGGCTGCCGGAACAAGGAGACAAAGAAAGAAGAAAACCAGACAACCGGGACCAGTATCAGCACGACCGTTGCTTCTGAAAAACCGACGGCAACGCCCACATCTACCCCAACTCCGACTCCGATCCCGATGGATCCGACTGAGAAAGCGGCGCGGGAACTTGCAGCTGAACTTGGTGTCAAGGAAGAGAATCTCAGGGAGGAATACGACCTTTTTCTCCGCTACGCGGATATCGTTGTCAACAATCCAAAGCTGGGCCACTACAAAGCTTATGCACTGGATATGTTCCCGGTCGTGGCCGACCATTTAGACAAAGAAGACGAAGAATTCTTTCTGGAAAAACTAAGAGATCTCAAGATCGAAGACAGAATACTAAGTGGTAATGCAGGCGAATTCAATGAACTGGGCGACTTGGTCCTTATTTATGGTGATGGCGAATTCTACGAAAACGAAGCCCTCTACACAACGATCCACCATGAACTGACACATTTTCTTGACGCCTTCGTTGACGGAAAACAGCCGGAATCGCCCATTTACGACGGCAAGAAGATCCGATATCCGGAGGAGTATAAAGATGAGTGGCAAAGCTACTTTGTTGCCTGCCATACAGACTTCATTACAGAAGGTGGAGCCGAACTGTACACGGCCAAGTACTTTTCGAAACAACCGGATGCATACTATGGCATGACCGACTTTCTCATCGGATACGAATGGATCTTCGGCTCAGAAGCACTCGACGAGCTTTTCTTCAGCGCAGACTCATCAAAGAAATTCATTGAAGTGCTGCAAAAAGCCGGTTACTCCGACGAAAAGATCGTAAGCGTACTGACATCCTTCAACTACCTGACTTACGGAGGCACGTCCGATTTTAACTACGACAGACCGGAACATATCGACCGGTTTGAGGACGTTCTGATCGACCTTTACGAATACAAGAACGGGAAAGAAAAGGACTGGAAACAGGATAAAATCTTCTGTCGGATCCTGAAGCAGATCGATCTTTACTTTAACCAGCTCGACCTCGAGCATCAGGAACTGAGAGAACTGCTCGACGCAGGTGACGAGCAGTGGGCATTTACAGACAAAGTCATGAACGAAGTCGATCAGACGAATCAGCCCGCCTATTATGAAAGTATGACGGTCATTCTCCTTGACGGCAAGCCATACCTGACATCAGGACTTACCAGACCGGAACAAATCGACCACAGTGTTCCGACCGCCCTCCTGGTCGACTACGATTTCGACAGCGAAAAGGTCAATTCCTACGAGTACCTCGTACACGACTACCCGAAGAAACTTCCGCAGCCTCTTCCTCAAGGCGCAGAACTTGATGCACGTCTGGTATCTCTGGCAAAGGATAACTCCGCCGCCCACAAGCAGTCTGCGCTGACCAGCACAAGCGGCAACAAAACACTGCAGGATCTCTATGACCGCGCCACCGAACTCGGAAACAAGTATGGCGTGTATATTTACCTGAAGGAGTCTATCCCATCCTATCTCACATGTGGTGAACAGAATGACGTGGATCTCGATCTGCTCAGCGAAGGCCTGGATCATGTGGAAAAAGCACTGGCGCATTTCCCGGAGGGGTATTTTGACCAGTTTAACTATGGCTCCTACTGCGGATTTGAGATTGATCTGGTCAACTGGCCGCTCTACGATAATCTTTCCTGTTACCCTGTAGACGAAGGCTACATCCTGAGCATTATGCTCGACTGCAAAAACAGTAAGATGGTCGATAAGATCGAGCACAACCTTATTAACGCGATTTTCGAAGCCACCGATCTCCGACTCAAGAGCTACTACGAGAACTTCGAAGCTCCGGTCTTCTGCGAAGAGAACTGGAAAACCTACGACCCGGAAAACTTCTACTACATCGGATACGCCGACGGAGATTACGAACACGATCTTTACGACTTAAACAAAGCCTATTTCGTTTCTTTTGAAGCCATGAACAGACCGGTAGCAGATCGATCTCTTCTTATGACCGCACTTCTAGAGGGCAAGAAACTCACACCTGAATGCCAGAAGAAAGCAGAATTCTACATTACGTGCATAAGAGAAGCTCTCGACACAAAGAACTGGCCGGAGAAGACTTCATGGGAAGAAGCACTCGCCTCACAGCAGGAAACTGCGGGCAGCGAAGCATCCTGAACCGATCCGGAAACCTAATTGAGATATCCTATTTTGAAGTCCGAAGTCTGTATTTTGCAAAGAGGTCTGTTATATAATTCTTAAAGGCGGAAAAGCCAGAAGGAGTTTACCATGACAGAAGCTATTCTGAATAACAGAAACGTAAAAGCACATACCTGCCCGACTTGTGGCGGTCAGCTCAAGACAAATTTCGAGCTGAATATGTACGAATGTCCTTTTTGCGGTGTGAACTTCGACTACGAATATTTCCGTGAGGACGATGTGCTCAAGAAAGGCTATGATGCCCTCGAAAAAGGAGAATTCTCCAGCGCCAAAGACGCGTTCTCGTTCATGCTCTCTAAAGAGCCGCATAACTTCATGGCGCTCCGTGGCAAGATCTTCGCTATCTCTCACATCAGCCACTTCAAAGATCTTGAGAAGGCCGACGCTTTTAAGAACATTCACTACAGCGTTACTGACTGTGAGGACGTGATCATGGCTGCCGATCTGCAAGACCGGGAGTACTTCACCGAGTTACAGGCACTGCTTGCCAAGGCGCAGGCAATGGCTGACTGCGATAAGGAGAATCAGGAAGTTGTAAATAAGAGAAAAGCACTTGCCCGGGACTTGAAGAACCTTTCTTACGATGTGGAGCAGAACTATGTCAAAACGAGAGGTGGTGAGCAACATCCGAAGGATGTCATCAAATCTTTCATCTTCGGTGCCGTCATGATTTTTGTTCTTGACCTGCTGCCGGAGCTGGGTCTCTTAGTCAATGGCGACGTAAGGGGTTTCCTCATTGTCCTGCTCATTACACTCGGAATAATCGGTCTTTTAGCGCTGATCCTTGCCCCGATTACCATACCGAAACTAAACAGAATCAAGAAGATCGAAGCACATATGGCGGAGATCGATAATGAGATCGATACAACTATTGCCTCGAAGATCAAGGAGATCGACAGCAGGAACTCGGAAAAGAAAAGGGAATACAGAAAACACTATCTCTTCCTGAGAAAGATCGAAAAAGCAAACGGCACGTTTTAAGTGATATCAGCGGCCAGACTCTATGAAGAGACTGGCCGCTTTTTCTATACTTCAGAAGTAAATCCAAATGTTATAATCAAAAAGATTGGTGCAACCAGAAACACTGCACCTTCTTGAAGGAGAGACATCACATGAAAAACAACGTAAATTCCAGAGGATCCTGGACCACATTTTGTGCGTGCCTGATTGCAATAGGTTCAGCACTGGCATTCTTTTCTGTTTTCTTATTCTTCTGTCAGAAAGGGGAAGAGAAAGCGATCCTGCCGTTCGTGATCATGGGAATTGTTGCCGTTCTTTTCTTTGCCGCAGGAATTCTGGTCTACCGCATGGATAGAAAACAGACGCGCCGTTTCAAGAAAGTCGATAAGAAGAAGGACTACAGGATCACATTGCTTTATAAAGGTAAGGCTGAGAAGAATCCTGATATTGACAGGATGAGACAGGTGATCAACGAATGTTACGAAACGCGTGGTTTTTACCAACTCCTCTGTTACCCGGATATGGGCGATGTCTCGGAGATCCGCGGATTTTTCAATCACATAACTGACCACTTCGAAACGAATGCGTACATTGTATCGAAGACCGGACTGGAACTCTGGTTTGGTTACAGCAACCCGAGTATCAATACGGACATGCTTATGTGCTCGGCCATCATCGAGAAAAAACCGATGGACTTCAAGAATGTGGTCATTAAGAGCGAGAGACAGCAGCTCTCCGAAATGAAATCTGCGATCGACCTTTTGTATCTGAAATACACGATCACGGATTCTGCTATTGCCATCATCAAAGACGGTGTCTTCTATAACAATAAACTCGCCCTCGGCGGAAAAGACGACTATATCGCAATCATCCGCCAGAAAGTGAAGGAAAAAACCATCACCTACTACGATGCTATGGGAAACAAACAAGAAATCACTCCCGCCAACTCCGAGGAGTTTATTAAAGAGCACTTTACACCAAAGCCGGTAGAGGAATAGAGAAAGGGTAATGACCAGTTTTTCTTTGCCTCT
Organism: Clostridiales bacterium; assembly: GCA_017545245.1. GTDB lineage: Bacteria > Bacillota > Clostridia > Saccharofermentanales > Saccharofermentanaceae > Scatonaster. The sequence goes on along the minus strand of JAFWPB010000051.1, from coordinate 8,171 downwards.
TAGAAACCCAGAGCCGGATCTACGATACCCAGTCCTCGACCTGAAGGTCCTGGACGCGTGAGAACTCATCGATATTGTGCGTCACAACAGTTAACTTTCGAGAGAGCCCCTGCGCGGCAATCTGAAGATCATACGGCCCGATTGGAGTGCCTTTCTTTGCCAGTTCTCCTCGGATCCTTCCGGCAGCAATCGCATCTCCGGCATCAAAAGGAAGGATCGTAAAGGCCGACAAAAACATAGCCAGCTGAGCCTGTGTTCGTTCTTTCTGCTGACTCTTTGCTGCACCATACTCCAGTTCAAATACTGTAATTGACGAGATCATCAGAAGAGATGGATCCATGGAGAGGATCTTATCTGTCATTTTCGGATACTGATTTCGCATCAAGGAGATACAGATATTTGTGTCGAGAAGGTACATCACAGTTCCTCCCTTGAAGTTACCTCATCCCAGGAAGGCTGTTCCCGGTCCTTCATGAATTCCTCGTCAAAAGCACCGATGGCCATTCTTGTTGCCGCCCAGGGGTCATCCGCAGGGTAGGCGATAAAGACCTTGCCGACTTTCGTAATGTAATAATCCTGCGTATCCGTGCGCATCTCCTGCGGGATACGCAAAGCCTGGCTATTTCCGTTTTTAAAAACTCTTGTAGGAACCATAAAACTCATCCTTTCAAAGTGTACACACACATTGTACACACATTATATCACGATTCACGCCAATGTGTGTGATTATTGTGCCGAATGATATCGAAAGAACAATCTCCGGGTTCTTATGGTAGAATAGTTTTGCTATTCGAGACAATTTCTGTGCCTGGAAAGAATACAAACGTCAGTAGGATATAAGGTTCATATTGAAAAGACTTAGCGTCTGATGAAATAAGGAAGTTTAAACACAGAATGAAGAAAATCGCAGTTATTGATACTGAAACGAACTGGGAGAATCGGGTTATGTCTATCGGTATTGTGATAGCCGATTCTTTTTCATACAAGATACTTGATACCAGGTACTTCATTTTGAACCCTGAATATACAATGGGGGGAATGTTTTCATCTGAACTGTTGCTTGATCCCAAAGAAATGAATGTCATTTGTAGTAGAGAAGATGCGATTCGGGCTATTGATATATGGTTAAGACAAAACTCGGTTGATTCGTTGTTTGCATATAACGCTTCTTTCGATAAAGGTCATCTCTGCGAACTTTCAGGATACCAGTGGTTCGATATTATGCGGATTGCGGCGTACAGACAGCATAATCCCGTTATTCCAAATCATCTTGAATGTTGTAGCACCGGAAAACTTAAACGCGGCTACGGAGTTGAACCAATGCTTCGGATGCTATCTGGAGAACACTATTACTGCGAGAAACATAATGCGCTTCAAGATGCCATAGATGAACTGAGAATTATGGAATTGCTTGGCAGAACGATTGATTATTACGCGTGCGCCAGAGTATAAACGGATTGTTGATCAGGAAAATAAAAAGACGAGTTGAAACTCGTCTAGTACGTTTTGATAGGGGATACGCTACCCCACAGCATATAGCTTTATCTTAGATTTCTCGGACATTCATTGGTAAACACATCCGGTGTAGTTCTTTTCACCAATCAGTCAAAAGAGTACTTAGCAGTATAATCCTGGATGTAGCGCTCGAAATCAGGCGAGCGCTTCTCTTTTATTCTTCCGAGATACATATGTGTGTCAAAAGAACCCGTGTTGAGCTCGATGAGTGCAACGGCGATGTTGGAGCACTGGTCGGAGACACGCTCGAGGCAGGTGATAAGATCGTTGAACACGAAGCCGTGCTCGATCGTGCACTGTCCCAGCTGCACGCGGTCGACGTGGCGGAGCTTCATCTCGTCGCAGAGCGTATCGATGACTTCCTCGAGTGGCTCTACGCGCTGTGCCAGAGCGATATCCTCGTTAACGAACGCCTTGACGGTGTTATGCAGATTGTCGCGGACCGCAGAAATAAGGATCGACAGTTCGCGCTTCGCATCATCAGTAAACGCCAGATTCTTGTCGTGGATCTCCATGGCGCTCTTGGCGATAGTCACGGCGTGGTCAGAGATACGCTCGAAATCCGAGAGTGTGTGCAGGAACTTCGATACTTCACGGTTCTGCTCTTCCGAAAGCTCTCGTCCGGTCAACTTGGCGAGGTAGGAACCGAGTGCGTCCTCGTACCGGTCGCCGGCATCTTCAAGTTCTTCTACGTGGTTAAATCCATCTTCACTGAAGTTGGAGATGAGACCAGAGGCGGCCTCAATAGATTTCTCGGCATCACGGGCCATGTCACAGATCGTGGCTTTACTTTGTTCGATTGCCAGTGCCGGGTGTGTCAGGAAGCGCTCCTCAAGCTTGAGGGCTGGGTCATTCGGCTCATTCGTAGTCGGTACGATCATGTTGGCCACGGCTTCAAGTACATCAACGAAAGGTGCGAGTACCAGAAGGATCGAGAAACGAAGGATCGTATTTACGAGTGCGAGAGTGATTGGATTGACAGTGTTTGCCAGGAATTCGAAATGGAAGATCGCATCGCAGATATAGAAGATCGACGAGCAGACCATAACACCCATGAAAGAAGCAATCAGGTAACTGACAGCCGTTTTCTTACCATTTGCATTTGCGCCCAGAGCGGACAGAAGGACCGGAACCGAAGCACCGATCGAGATGCCCATGAGAAGTGGAAGTCCGGAACCGAGTGTGATCGCGCCGGTCAGGGAGAGGGCCTGCAGGATACCTACGGCAGCGGATGCAGACTGCAGGAGCGCCGAGAAAATAAGTCCGATGAGGATACCCATGATCGGGTGGGTCATGGAAGTCAGAAGGGAAGTGAACCACGGCTGGTTGCCGAGGTTCGAAACAGCGGAACTCATGTTGCTCATACCGAACATCAGGACGGCGAATCCCATCATGATGTCACCGATGTGGTGATGGATCTTTTTCTTGCAGAACATGCGGAAGAAAATACCGACGACGGCGATGACGCCAGTCAATGTAGCGGTGGAGAAGATGCTTGTCAGTCCGGAGCCGCTGTCAATGTAGCTTAAGCAGATGATCCAGCCCGTGATGCTGGTGCCAAGAATGGCGCCGAGAATAACGCGGATAGCCTGCTTCATCTTCATCATGCCGGAGTTAACGAAACCGACGACCATGACGGATGTTGCAGATGAGGACTGGATGACGGCAGTAACGAATGTGCCGAGAAGGATGCCTCGAAGAGGGGTTCCTGCCAGTTTGAAAAGGATCGGCTCCAGCTTGTTGCCGGAGACACGTTTCAGGCCATCACCCATGAGGGTCATGCCGAATAAGAATAGAGCGATACCGGATAATAGACCTACTACTTCAGAAATTCCCATAATTTTACTCCTCCAACGATACTATATAATTCCTGTGTTAAATCCTTGACCAGGTTTATGTTAAATGCACGTTAAACGATACGGATTTGTAGGGTGAAGTATTGTTATTCGTAATATTTCTTTGTTAAGATGAAAATGAGGTGAGAATCGTGATCTACATGCTTGAAGACGATGAAAGTATCCGCAAACTGGTAATCTATGCACTGGAGAGTCAGGGATTTCAGGCGGAAGGATTTGAGACCCCGGAGAGATTCTGGGAAGCGATGCGGAAGAGTGAGCCGGAACTGGTTCTTCTGGACATCATGCTTCCTGGCGAAGGCGGGATCGCGATTTTGAAGCGCCTTAGAAATAATCTTTCGACGGCGGAACTTCCTGTGATCATCTTAACTGCGAAGAACACGGAATATGACCGTGTCGAAGGCCTCGATGCCGGTGCAGACGATTATATTTCCAAACCTTTCGGCATGATGGAACTGGTCGCTCGTGTCCGTGCGGTGCTGCGCCGCCGTTCTTCCGCGCCAAAAGCATCGGAGTACCGTTGGAAAGAACTGTACATCTGCCAGGATAAACACGAAGTGAAGGTGGGCGATGAAGAGATCGCTCTGACATACAAGGAATTTACGTTGCTTTGTCTTCTGATCGAAAACCGTGGTCTGGTCATGACGAGAGAAGTACTTCTCGACAAGATCTGGGGACTCGGTGCAGAAAGAGAAAACCGTACGCTGGACGTACATATCCGTACACTCCGGGCTAAACTCGGAGACGCGGGGGCATATATCCAGACCGTGCGAGGAGTCGGATATCGTTTTGTGGAGGAATAGTCTATGATCAAGACAATCTTTCGGAACACATTTCTAGTCGGCCTGTCTGTTCTGCTTGTTTGCGGATTGCTTTTCTTCGGGCTTCAATATAAGCAGACGATGGATGAAACCTATAAAGCGCTCCAGCAGGAAGCCGTTTATGCAGAAAAAGGACTCATGATCGGCGGGCAGGAGTACCTCTCGAAATTAGGTGACGAGAACCGTATCACGTGGATCGATAAGGCAGGCAGTATTATCTACGATAATGCTACACCGGTTCCGACAACGAACCAGAAGGATTGCTCGGAGGTTAAGTCCGCCATCGAAGACGGGGAAGCGCAGAGCATCCGTAAGTCCGAGACGAGTGGCGTGCAGACCATGTATTATGCCAGAAGATGCGAAGACGGAACGATCCTGCGTCTCAGTCGTCCGCTCAGTGCCGTGCGTTATGCACTCTATGCGGTAAGTCCGGTATTGTGGGTACTGGTTCTGGTCATCATGATCTCCGTTGTACTGTCGTTCCGTGTTGCGAAGCAGATCGTACGTCCGATCAATGAACTCGACATCGATCATCCGGAATCAAATACTTATCCGGAGCTTTCGCCACTGATCTCGAAGATCCGTGAGCAGAAACTGTTGATCCAGGAGGAAGTCTCCCAGCGTGAAGCACTCCGCCGTGAGTTCTCGGCCAATGTTTCGCATGAGCTGAAGACCCCGCTGACGTCCATCTCCGGATTTGCTGAGCTTATGTCCAAGGGTGTCGTTCCACCCGAAAAAGTGCAGGAGTTTTCTTCTGATATCTACAAAGAATCCCAGCGTCTCATGATGCTGATCGAAGACATCATCAAGCTGTCGAAGCTGGACGAGGAAGGTATCGGACCGGAACGCGAGAACGTCGATCTGTACGAGCTTTCCGCGGAAGTTCTGGACAGTCTTAAACCGACGGCCTCCAAGACCAACATCAAACTGGAGATGAAGGGAGAGCATATGGAAGTGTCCGGTGTATACCAGCTCCTTTCCGAGATGGTCTATAACCTCTGCGACAATGCGATCAAGTATAACCGTCCGGGTGGAAAAGTCGAAGTTGACGTTCACTCTACTGACGATAAGGTGATCCTTTCCGTATCGGACACTGGTATCGGCATCCCAAAAGCCCATCAGAAACGCGTGTTCGAGCGCTTTTACCGTGTGGACAAGAGCCACTCGAAAGAAATCGGTGGTACAGGTCTTGGACTGTCTATCGTAAAGCACGGCGCCCAGTTCCATAATGCTGAAGTCAGCCTCGAGAGCGAGCTCGGCGAAGGAACGAAGATCACGCTGGAATTCCCGAAACCCAGTCCGGTGGCAAAGGAAGCAGAGCCTTCTTCCGAAGAAACAAAGACAGAAGAATGACAAAAAGGCAATCCCACCATACAGGCGGAGTTTGACGCTCTGAAGGATACAAAGCCGGAGTCATTCCGGCATTAGGATCAACCCGAACAAGAAAAATACGCCGTGGAACAAGTGCTTTTGAAGCAGAATTAGACGCATGCAAAAGCACTTCCGCGGCGCTCTTTTTCCTTGAAGAGAGACCGCAAAAATGGTAAAGTATTGTTGATACAAATTTTAGTTTGGGAGGTTTTGTATGGGACTTTTTGATAAGAAATTCTGCGATTTCTGCGGAAACAAGATCGGACTTTTGGGCAACAAAAAACTTGAGGATGCGAACATGTGTAAGGAATGCGCATCGAAGCTTTCTCCTTGGTTCAGCGAGCGCCGTCACAGCACGAAGGCAGATATTGATGCACAGCTTCAGTATCGTGAACAGAACAAGTCAGCGGTCGCTGCTTTCAATGCTACAAAGACGATCGGCCGCAATACAAAGCTTATCATCGATGAGAATGCCAGAAAATTCATGGTAACCAGTGCAAGCGATATCCATGCTGCCAATCCGGACGTTCTGGATTATTCCCAGGCTTTGGGATGCGACCTGGACGTAAAGGAGAGCAGAAATGAGATCCGTCGTACGGACAGCACAGGAAAGTCTGTAAGCTACAATCCTCCGCGTTATGAATACTCCTACGATTTCCACTGCACGATTCGTGTCAGCCACCAGTATTTTGACGAGATGACATTCTCTCTGTCGAATGGTTACATCAAGACCGGTGAGCAGCCGATGGGCGTGATGGGCGGAAACGGCGGATGGACCGTATCCCACTCCGGTATCGGCCTGCATAATAACAACATCGATAAGTACTACGAGTGCATGAATATGGGTAACGAGATCAAGGCCGCGATCGACATGATGCGTGGTGCGGCTCCGGCTTCTGCCGGCAATATGCCGTTTAACCCTAATGATCCCAATAGCGTGGCTATGGCATTGCAGCAGGCTCAGCAGCAGGCAATGGCAGCGGCTCAGCAGAATGGTCTTGGCGCTGCCGGTATGGGTATTGGCATGGTGGGAGCTATGGCCGGTATGCCGATGCAGCAGGGCTACGGAATGCCGCAGCAGGGTATGCCGATGCAGCAGTATGGCCAGCAGCCTGGCATGAACGCCGGAATGGGTATGCAACAGGGCATGCAGCAGTTTGGTCAGCAGGGTATGCCACAGCAGTACGGTCAGCAGCCGATGCAGCCACAGTATGGTCAGCCTGGCATGAACGCCGGAATGGGCATGCAGCAGGGAATGCAGCAGTTCGGCCAGCAGGGCATGCCGCAGCAGTACGGTCAGCAGTATGGCCAGCAGCCGATGCAGCAGCCAATGCAGCAGCCGGGCATGAACGGTATGGGCATGGGTCAGGCGATGGGTCAGGGAATGGCCGTCGGCCAGCAGGTGACCTGCCCAGCTTGTCAGGCAACGACCGCGATCGGACCGGACGGATGCTGCGGATTCTGTGGAACCAAGATCATATAAGAATTCGTACGGATGCTTCGAAATAAGATAACATGAGGAGCTGTCCTTACGGGCAGCTCCTTTTTCAGTATCGGTATCCGGATGAGTATGGTATCATAAACACTGTTACAAATCCCATATTGGAGGGCTTTATGAGTAAAATCGTTTTTCTTGGAGATTTACATGGAAACTTCGTTGCAACAAAGGCGATGGAGGAGGAAATCGCATCGATCAAGCCGGATCTGGTCTGGTTTTTAGGCGATGCCGTGGGAAAAGGACCTGAGAATATTGAGACGTGTGACTGGGTGCGGGAGCACTGTGACCTTTGTTTGAAAGGAAACTGGGATGACTTTGTCTACGAGTGCTATTCCAAGCGGGACGATCCCAATCAGCATCCATTTGATAAAGAGAATGTCTATTTCGGACGCCAGCTGGGTGAGGAGCGCCTCAACTGGCTTTACTCGCTTCCCTATGAAAGCGAGATCCTGATCAGCGGCCTTCGATTCCGTCTCGTCCACGGCCGGCCGACCGACCAGCTCCTGCAGGGCTATGACGGGGATGAGAAGTTTGCCCAGAGCTTTTGCTCCATAGATAAGAAGACGCAATTTGACAGCCTAATCTGCGCCGACAGCCACCGCCCTTATGTGCGTGCCATGCACGAAGGCTACGCTATCAATACGGGAAGTGTCGGAAACAGCATCGGCGTGCCGCGAGCGCATGGCCTGCTGATCGAGGGCGATCTGGATTCTGAGAAGATCTCACCGATCCGCTTTACGATCCTCTCCGTGCCCTATGACAACCAGCGTGCGGCCGATATTGCGATTGCAACAGAAGGACTTCCGATGAAAGAAAGCTTCGCGAAAGAAGTACTAACGGGAATCTATTCAAGATAAGGTGTTGTCTCAAAATGTTCCGATTCATTGAAGCCCTGATTTCGGTCATATATTAGAGAATCAGGTAAATACCGAAGTCTTTTAGGGGTCGGCTGCGGCGCTAGTGCTTTTCGAGCGGTATGATGGGGCAGATAAGTCGCGAATGTCGAAATTGCAAAAAACGACTTACAATAGCGGTTCTTCACGTTTTCTGTGGGATGAGCATATATTTGTGAGGCAAGGAAAGATAGCGGACAAGCGTGAAAAAATAGTT
>JAFWPB010000050.1 GCA_017545245.1 Clostridiales bacterium | reverse complement strand
TTCTTATTCTTTCATTACAAAGACTCCGCCGGTACCGGTACTGCTTAAGAAAGCTTGCAACATTGAGAAGGCTTCGGGTAAGCCGAACAAGGACAAGGTAGCAAAGATTTCTTTCTCGGAGTGCAAGAAGATCGCTGAGATCAAAATCGTTGATACAAATGCCGCAGACATTGACGCTTGTGCACGTATGGTAGCTGGTACTGCCAGAAGCATGGGTATCGTTGTTACTGAGGACTGATTTGAAGGAGAGTTACTATGAAAAGAGGAAAGAGATATCAAGAGCTCGCTAAGCTCGTAGACAGATCTGTTTCTTACGATCCTTCTGAAGCAGTTCGCTTGGTTGTAGAAACAGGTAAAGCAAAATTTGATGAGATGGTTGAACTTCACGTACGTCTCGGTGTAGACTCCCGTCACGCTGACCAGCAGGTTCGTGGTGCGGTAGTTCTCCCGCATGGTACAGGTCGTTCCAAGCGCGTACTCGTTATTGCTAAGGGCCCGAAGGCTGATGAAGCTCAGGCAGCTGGCGCAGAGTATGTTGGTGCAGAAGAGTATATCGACAAGATCGCAAATGAGAACTGGTTCGATTTCGATGCACTTATCGCAACACCGGACATGATGCCTAAGCTCGGTCGTCTTGGTAAGGTTTTGGGTCCTAAGGGCTTGATGCCAACACCGAAGGCTGGCACAGTTACAATGGATGTAGCAAAGGCTGTTACAGATATCAAAGCCGGTAAGATCGAATACCGTCTCGATAAGACAAACATCATCCACTGCCCAATCGGCAAGGTTTCCTTTGGTCAGGAGAAGCTCGAAGAGAACTTCAAGACCATCATGGATGCTATCATCAAGGCTAAGCCTTCTGCCGCTAAAGGTCAGTATCTGAAGAACGTTTCCATCTGCTCGACCATGGGTCCTGGTATCCGTGTAAATGCTTCCAAGCTTTAATAATCGGGCGAAGGATACAAGGTTCTTCATCACAACTTAATAAAATATCCACAGCTAAAGACAGCGGGAGAGCAATCGCAAACGAGTCATGTCGTCCCGCCGAGGTGAGGAATCATCCGTATCATATTGATCACAGATACCCCTCGCTTCAACCGCGTGGGGTATTTTAGTATCAATATAAGGAGGTAAAGACATCATGCCAAGTGAAAAGATTTTGGAAGCAAAGAAGAAAGTTGTTGCAGAACTCGTTGAGAGCTACAAGAACGCACAGTCCTTTGTTTTCGTTGACGCTCGTGGTCTGACTGTTGAGCAGGACACCGCTTTCCGTAACGAACTTCGTAAGAATGCAGTGAACTACAAGGTAGTAAAGAACACGACATTAAATCTGGTCTTCAAGGAATTGGGCATCGAAGGTCTGGACGAAATGTTCAAGGGACCTACAGCAGTTGCTTATTCTACAGAAGATCTCATCGCACCTGCCAAGGTAGTAAAGAAGTTTGCTGATGATTTCGAGAAGCTGAACATCAAGGGCGGCATTATCGAAGGCAAAGTGGCAACTATTGCAGAAGTCGAGGCTCTCGCAGCTGTTCCGTCCAAGGATGTACTGCTCAGCCAGATCGTCTATGCATTGCTCTTCCCATTTACCAAGCTTGCTATGCTCACAAAGGCCGTTGCTGAAAAGCTCGAGTCCGAGGGTGGCGTAGCTCCTGAAGCTAAGGCAGAGGAAGCTGCTCCGGCTGAAGAAGCAGCTGCTCCGGCGGAAGAATCCGCTCCAGCAGAAGCAGAGCCGGTTGCCGTTGCTGCAGAAGCAACAGAAACATCTGCTGAGTAATACATTCAGCAAATTACTAGTTACGCCCAACGTGGCGATAAACAATTAATGGAGGAAATAAAAATGGCTAGTGAAAAAATTACAAAGCTTCTCGAAGAAATCAAGACACTTTCCGTTATGGAACTTTTCGAGCTCGAGAAGGGTATCGAAGATGAATTTGGCGTATCCGCTGCTGCTGTAGCAGTTGCTGCTCCGGCTGCTGGTGCTGGCGCTGCTGACGCTGCTGCTGCTCAGACAGAGTTCACAGTAAACCTCAAGAGTGCTGGTGCTCAGAAGATCGCAGTTATCAAGGTTGTTCGTGAGATCACAGGTCTTGGTCTTAAGGAAGCTAAGGAGCTCGTTGATGGTGCTCCGAAGGCTATCAAAGAGAACGTTTCCAAGGAAGAGGCTGATGCAGCTGCTGCTAAGCTTCAGGAAGCTGGCGCTGAGGTTGAGATTAAGTAATCTAACCCATCAAGCGATTTGTTTGATTAAAAAACCGTCGTCGGACCCGTTTCGACGACGGTTTTTTGCCTGTTTGGGCGATTTTAACATTTTTTGAAAATAATACTTGCATTGCTATACTTTCTGTTGTATACTCTTTCGTGCGCGACTTTGTGCGCGTAGCGTAGATGCTTGAGATTGCCGACAATGGAGCGGGCTGTGCTCCAGATGGCGGGTAACTTAGGCGGAGCAGTCGGAGGCGAAGATCTCCGGCGAGAAACCTGAAGTCACAGCGTGTGTTCTGTAGAACACATGCCCAGGCCCAAAGTGCCGTAGCATGCGGTAACTGGTCTCCTGGGTTTTATGATGGGCTCAGAAGAAACGCTAGACAGGGTGAAGAAAAATAACAGCAAAAGATTTGGAGGAATCAAACATGGCAACAAACCAAAAGATCAGAATTAAGCTTAAGGCTTATGATCACGAGCTCCTTGACCAGAGCGCAGCACGTATTGTTGAGACGGTTACCAGAACAGGCGCAAGCTTCTCCGGCCCAATCCCGCTCCCGACAGAAAAAGAGATCACCACGATCCTGCGTTCCCCGCACAAGTATAAGGATTCCCGTGAGCAGTTTGAACTTCGTACGCATAAGCGTCTCATCGACATCTATGCGCCGAACCAGAAGACTGTTGATGCATTGATGAAGCTTGACATGCCTGCAGGCGTGAGCATTGAGCTCAAGGCTTAAAGGCTTTTTCCGCGTCTTACTGAACGTCAAGCGGTAGGATATGCGGAGGTCATGTTCGCGGACACGATCGCGAACCAATAACCTAAATAGGAGGAAAACAAAATGACAAAGTTCGTACTTGGCAAAAAAGCCGGCATGACACAGCTCTTTGACGAGAGCGGTTTGGCAATTCCGGCAACCGTTATTGAATGCAACCCAATGTTTGTTATTCAGAATAAAACGGTAGAAAACGACGGCTACAAGGCTGTGAAAGTTGCAACAGGCGACATTCGCGAGAAACTTGTAAACAAGCCGGACAAGGGACAGTTCGCAAAGGCTGAGGTCAGCGTAAAGCGTACTATCCGCGAGTTTAAGACAGAAGAGGATTACACACTCGGACAGGAGATCAAGGTCTCTGACATGCTCAACGTTGGTGATCATGTAGATGTAAGTGGTGTATCCAAGGGTAAAGGTTACCAGGGTAACATTAAGCGTCATGGTCAGAAGGGTGGTCCGGATGGACACGGTTCCATGTACCACAGACGTGTTGGTTCCATGGGTGCTAACTCTACACCGGCTCGTGTTCTCCCTGGCAAGAAGATGCCTGGTCACATGGGTGCTGTGAACTGCACAGTTCAGAATTTGACGGTCGTCAGCGTTGACGGCGAAAGAGGAATCCTCGTTCTCAAGGGCGCGGTTCCGGGTCCTAAGGGCGGCATCGTAACGATTACGTCGTCTGTAAAGGCTAAGTAATTTGAGGACAAGGAGGAACTAAGAAATGGCTAAAATTGATATTGTAAATCTTAGTGGAGCCGTTGTAGGATCTATGGATCTTTCTGACGAGATCTTCGGTATTGAGCCGAACAAGTCTGCAATGCGCGTTGTTGTTCTCAACATGCTTGCGAATCGTCGTCAGGGTACTCATTCCACAAAGACAAGAAGCGAAGTCAGAGGCGGCGGTAAGCGTCCGTATCGTCAGAAGGGTACAGGCCGTGCTCGTCATGGTTCTACACGTTCTGCACAGTATGTTGGTGGCGGCATCATCTTTGGGCCTAAGCCGAGATCTTACAGCTACACTGTACCGAAGAAGATCCGTCGTCTGGCAATGAAGTCTGCTTTCTCCACAAAGATGGCTGACACAAAGATCGTTGTTGTAGAAGGTCTGAACTTCGATACGATGAAGACTAAGAATATGGTTGATTTCATGAAGGCAATCAAGGTTGCTGATTCTGCTCTCGTAGTACTCGATGGTAAGAATGAGAATGTTGAGAAGTCCGCTAGAAATCTTCCAACAGTAAAGACTGCTTTCGTTAATACGATCAACGTATTCGACATTTTGAAGTATGATTCCTTCATTATGACGAAGGAAGCGGCAGAGAAGATTATGGAGGTGTACGTATGAGCAAGGCACCACAGGACATCATCATCAAGCCGGTAATCACAGAGAAGAGCTCTTATGATGCCGCATATGGTAAGTATACTTTCGAGGTAGCAAAGACAGCTACTAAGACAGATATCCGCAACGCAGTGGAAAAGCTTTTCAACGTTAAGGTTGTTTCTGTAAACACACTTAAGGTTGAAGGTAAAGTAAAGAGACAGCGCTATGTTGAAGGAACAACACCTTCCTGGAAGAAGGCCGTTGTTACGATCGACATGGAAGCTCAGGAAACGTCTTATCTCGGCAAGGGTGGCAAGGCTACCAAGACTGCTAAGAAGTATAAGACAGCAATCGAAGAATTTGGAATCGGCCAGTAATAGGCCTGATGGTAAAGGAGTGAAGAGAGAATGGCAGTAAAGACTTTTAATCCAACTTCTCCTGCAAGACGAAACATGACTGTTGCGGATTTTTCTTCTCTTACGAAGAAAGAACCCGAGAAGAGTCTGCTCGTTGCTCGCAGCAAGTCAGGCGGACGTAACTCTTATGGTCGCATCACCGTTCGCCACATCGGTGGCGGTAACCGCCGTAAGATCCGTGTCATTGACTGGAAGAGAACAAAGGACGCAATTCCGGCAACAGTAGTTGCTATCGAGTACGATCCGAATCGTACAGCATTCATCGCACTGATCCAGTATGCTGATGGTGCGAAGTCCTACATCCTGGCTCCACAGGGCTTGAAGGTAGGCGACAAGGTTGTTTCCGGCGCTGAGGCTGATATCGTTCCAGGTAATTGCCTCCCGATCGTAAACATCCCGGTTGGTACATTGATCCACAACATCGAACTGAAGCCAGGCAAGGGTGCACAGATGGTTCGTACAGCTGGTGCAAGTGCTCAGCTGATGGCGAAAGAGGGCGAGTTCGCTCAGGTTCGTCTCCCGTCCGGTGAGGTTCGTATGGTTTCCATTAAGTGCCGTGCAACAATCGGTGTTATCGGAAACAACGAGCATGAGAACGTTTCTATCGGTAAAGCTGGTCGTCATCGTCACATGGGCGTACGTCCTGCAGTCCGTGGTGTGGTTATGAACCCGTGCGATCACCCACATGGTGGTGGTGAGGGTAAATCCCCGATCGGTCTTCCGGGTCCTGTTACACCTTGGGGTGTTCCGACTCTTGGTAAGAAGACAAGAAACAAGAAGAAGCAGTCTAACAAGTACATTGTTAAGGGTAGAAAGTAAGCGAAGGGAGGAACCAAAATGAGTAGATCAACCAAAAAGGGTTATTTCGTACAGGATGCCCTGATGAAGAAGATCAATGCGATGAACGCAGCGAATGAGAAGAAGGTTGTACAGACTTGGTCTCGCGCTTCCACGATCTATCCGGAGATGGTAGGACACACGATCGCTGTTTATGACGGCAGAAGACATGTTCCGGTATATGTTACAGAGGAAATGATCGGCCACAAGCTCGGTGAATTTGCTCCGACAAGAACATATCGTGGACATGCTGGTGAAAAGTCGTCCGGTGGTAAGTGATCGTAAGCTTTGAAGGGAGGAAACAATAGTGGAAAAAGTTAAATTAACAAAAGACTATATCGAAGCTAATCGCGATGAGATCCTCGAAGCTTACGGCAAGCAGCAGAAGAAGAGCTCGAAGAACCCGATCCTGACCAAGAAGCAGAGAAAGCTTCTCGGTGTAGGCAAAGATCAGGGTAAGGCGATTGCTAAGTATGTTCGTATTACACCTCGTAAGGTAAAGGTCGTTGCAGACCTGATCAAGGGTAAGGACCTCGATGAAGCATACGCAATTCTGGACTATACTCCGAAGGCCGCTTCACCGATTCTCAAGAAGGCAGTGAAGTCCGCTGAGGCAAATGCTGTTAACAACAATGGTCTTTCCAAGGGAAGCCTTTATGTTGCAGACGCATACGCTGATCAGGGCCCGATCCTGAAGCGCTTCATTCCGAGAGCTAGAGGTTCGGCGTCACGTATCAACAAGAGAACAAGTCACGTTACAGTTGTTCTCAAGGAAAGAGTATAAGGAGGAAACAAAATGGGCCAGAAGGTTAATCCCCATGGTTTGCGCGTAGGTGTCATCAAAGAGTGGGACACACGTTGGTATGCCGACAAGAAGACATTCAGCGATTTCCTCGTTGAGGACAAGCAAATCCGTGATTTTGTAAAGAAAGAGTGCTTCGTAGCTGGTATCTCTACAATCGAGATCGAGCGTAAGGGCGCTGACAAGACATCCATCATCATCAATGCAGCTAAGCCTGGTATCATCATTGGTCGTCAGGGCGCAGGCATTGAGGAGTTCAAGAAGAAGCTCCAGAAGAAGTTCAAGAAGAATTTCTTCGTAGATGTTCGTGAAATCAAGAATGTTGATGCTAACGCTCAGCTCGTTGCAGAGAGCATCGCTCAGCAGCTTGAAAGACGTGTATCTTTCCGTCGTGCCATGAAGATGGCTATGTCCAGAACGATCAAGAGTGGTGCAAAGGGTATCAAGACATCCTGCTCCGGTCGTCTCGGCGGTGCTGAAATCGCTAGATCTGAGACATATCACGAAGGTACTATTCCGCTCCAGACACTCCGTGCTGACATCGACTATGGTTTTGCTGAGGCAGACACACAGTATGGTCGTATCGGCGTGAAGGTATGGATCTACAGAGGCGAAGTCCTCGCGGCTAAGAAGCCGGCTAAAGTTGTGGAAGGAGGCGAAGCGTAATGTTACTTCCTAAGAGAGTAAAGCACAGAAAGCAGCAGCGCGGCCGTTTGACCGGTAAGGCCTCCAGAGGTAACTTTGTTGCTTACGGTGATTACGGTATGTACGCTACAGAGCCATGCTGGATCACATCAAACCAGATCGAAGCTGCCCGTATCGCTATCAACCGTTACGTTAAGAGAGGCGGTAAGGTTTGGATCAAGATCTTCCCGGATAAGCCGGTAACAAAGAAGCCAGCTGAAACCCGAATGGGTTCTGGTAAGGGTTCTCCGGAGTACTGGGTAGCAGTTGTTAAGCCGGGTCGTGTTCTTTTCGAGATCGCAGGCGTAACAGAAGAAGTTGCCCGTGAGGCAATGCGTCTTGCCGGACATAAGCTCCCTTGCAAGACAAAGTTCATCAAGAAGGAAGAGGAGGTATCTGAAAATGACGGCTAAAGAATTGCGTTCGAAGTCCACAGAAGAACTTCAGCAGGAGCTGGTTGCATTGAAGGATGAACTCTTCAAACTTCGTTTCCAGCATGCTACTAACCAACTCGAGAATCCTCAGCGTCTTGGCGCTGTAAAGCGTGACATCGCTCGCGTAAACACGATTCTCCGTGAACAAGAGCTTAAGGCTAATTAATGAAGGGAGATAAGCAAATGAGCGATCGTAACCTCAGAAAAACTCGTGTCGGTATCGTTTCAAGCGATAAGATGGACAAGACAATCGTTGTATCCGTGGTTGAGCATGTAAAGCATCCGCTGTACGGCAAGATCATGAAGAGAACATACAAGCTGAAGGCGCATGACGAAGAGAACAAGTGCGGCATCGGCGACAAGGTAAAGGTAATGGAGACCCGCCCGCTTTCGAAAGATAAGCGTTGGAGACTGGTCGAGATTATTGAGAAGGCGAAGTAATACGTAAGGGAATTACGTAAAGGAGGAAATCAAGATGATTCAAGTAGAATCCAGATTAAGATCTGCGGATAATACTGGCGCAAAAGAACTTGCTTGCATCAAGGTGCTTGGTGGTTCTTGGCGTAAGTACGCGAATATCGGTGATGTTATCGTCTGCTCTGTTAAGACTGCTACTCCTGGTGGTGTGGTAAAGAAGGGCGATGTTGTTCGCGCAGTAGTTGTTCGCACAAAGAAAGGTGTAAGAAGAGCTGACGGATCATACATCAAGTTCGATGAGAATGCTGCCGTTATCATTAAGGAAGACAAGAACCCGCGTGGAACCCGTATCTTTGGGCCTATCGCAAGAGAGCTCCGTGATAAGGATTATATGAAGATCCTTTCTCTGGCTCCGGAAGTTCTGTAAGGAGGATGACAAATGGCTAGTAAGATTCATGTAAAGAAGGACGACAAAGTCGTTGTTATCGCTGGTAAGGATATGGGTGCTCAGGGTCAGGTCATCAAGACTGAACCCAAGTCCGGACGTGTTTTCGTTTCTGGCGTAAACATGGTTAAGAAGCACCAGAAGGCTCAGGGCCAGAACAAGCCGGCTGGCATCATCGAGAAGGAAGGTTCCATCGATGCTTCCAACGTTATGCTGATCTGCCCTAAGTGTGGTAAGGCTACAAGAGTCGGCCGCAGAGTTGCAGAAGACGGTGCAAAGTTCCGTGTTTGCAAGAAGTGCGGTGCGGATATTGACCAGATCAAGAAGGCAAAGGAGGAGTAATTTATGTCTAGATTAAAGGACAAGTATGTAAAAGAAGTTGCACCTGCTTTGCAGGAAGAATTCAAGTATAAGTCTTGCATGCAGATCCCGAAGCTTGAGAAGATCGTTCTCAACATGGGTGTCGGCGAAGTCAAGGATAACCCGAAGGCTCTTGAGAACGCTATGCGTGACATGGGCATCGTTTGCGGCCAGAAGCCGGTTGCTACAGTTGCTTCCAAGTCCGTTGCTGCTTTCAAATTGAGAGAGGGCATGAAGATTGGTTGCAAGGTTACTCTCCGTGGTGAGAACATGTACAACTTCCTCGATAAGTTGATCAGCATCTCTCTCCCACGTGTACGTGACTTCCGTGGCGTAAATCCTAACTCTTTTGATGGACATGGTAACTACGCTATGGGCATCAAGGAGCAGCTGATGTTCCCTGAAATCGACTTTGATAAGGTTGATAAGGTTCGTGGTATGGATATCATCGTCGTTACAACGGCTAAGACAGACGAAGAAGCAAGATCTCTTCTTACTCTTCTCGGCATGCCGTTCCGTAAGTAATAGGAGGATATAAGTAAAATGGCTAAGACTTCAATGAAACTCAAAGCTCAGCGCACACCTAAGTTCAAGGTGCAGCAGCACAACCGTTGCAAGCTCTGCGGAAGACCACATGCTTATATTCGCAAGTATGGCATCTGCCGTCTGTGCTTCCGTGACCTGGCATACAAGGGCCAGATCCCGGGCGTACGTAAGGCAAGCTGGTAACCGATAGCAATACAAGGAGGAAAGATTTATGCAGATTACAGATGCAATTGCAGATATGCTGACAAGAATCCGTAATGCAGGTACAGCTGGTCATCCGACAGTAATGGTTCCTGCTTCCAATTTGAAGAAGGCTATCGCACAGATTTTAGTAGATGAAGGTTATATCGCTTCTTTCGAAACGATGGATGACGACAAGCAGGGAATGATCAAGATCACTCTGAAGTACGCTGCTAAGAAGCACGTTATTTCCGGTATCCAGAGAATTTCCAAGCCGGGTCTCCGCGTTTATGCAGATAAGGAGAACCTCCCGAAGGTTCTTGGTGGTCTTGGTATCGCTATCATCTCCACATCTAAGGGCGTTATGACTGATAAGAAGGCTCGCAAGCTCGGCATGGGCGGCGAGGTTATGGCTTACGTTTGGTAATTAAAACCATATAAAACTCTGAAAAGGAACCATAAGGTTCCGCAATCTAAAGAGCAGGAGGTAGATTGTTATGTCTAGAATTGGCAATATGCCGATCACGATCCCGGCAGGGCTCGAAGTAAAGCAGGATGGTCAGACCATCACTGTAAAAGGCAAGGATGCAACACTCACTCTTAATGTGCATCCGTCCATTATCGTTGAGATCAATGATAATGTGATCACAGTTAAGAGACCGAACGATGAAAAGCAGGTTAAGGCTCTTCATGGTTTGACACGTTCTTTGATCAACAATATGGTCATCGGTTGTTCCGAAGGTTTCAAGAAGGAACTCGAGATCCAGGGTGTTGGTTATAAGGCACAGAAGCAGGGTAAGAAGGTTGTTTTCAACCTTGGTTACTCCCACCCGATCGAGATGGAAGAACCGGAAGGAATCACAATTGATGTTCCGGCACAGAACCAGATCATTGTTAAGGGTGCAGATAAGCAGTTAGTTGGCGAAACAGCCGCTAAGATCCGTTCGTACAGACTTCCGGATGCGTATAAGGGCAAGGGTATCAGATATGTTGGTGAATATGTCCGCATCAAGGAAGGTAAGACTGGCGCTAAGAAGTAAGTGAGGGGTGAAAAAGCATGATTAATAAAATTGACAAGAACGCTATTCGCCGTAGAAAGCATGTCCGTGTAAGAAAAAAGATCAGCGGAACCCCTGCACGTCCACGTCTGTGCGTTTTCAGAAGTAACACAAACATCTATGCCCAGATCATCGATGATGTAGCGGGCAACACATTGGTAAGTGCCTCCACATTAGAAAAAGAAGTGAAAGCTTCTATTGCTAACGGAAGCAACAAGGAAGGTGCTGCAGCAGTTGGTAAGCTGATTGCAGAGCGCGCTTTGGCTAAGGACATCAAGGAAGTTGTCTTTGACAGAGGCGGATACATTTTCCATGGTCGTATCGAAGCATTGGCTGAGGCCGCTCGTGAAGCCGGCCTGGTATTCTAATTAGGAGGGAACAAAAGATGGGTTTTGATCCAAATTCAACTTCAACCGAATTAAAAGAGAAAGTCATCCACATCGGACGTGTTTCCAAAACGGTTAAGGGTGGTAGAAATTTCCGTTTCGCAGCTCTCGTAATCGTAGGTGATGAGAATGGTCATGTTGGTAAGGGCCTGGGTAAGGCTGCTGAAATCCCGGATGCTATCCGCAAGGGTATTGAAGATGCCAAGAAGAATATGATCTCTGTTCCGCTCGACGGTTCCACGATCCCGCACGAAGCATTTGGTGTATTCGGTGCTGGTAAGATCGTTATGAAGCCGGCTGCAAGTGGTACAGGTATCATCGCTGGTGGTCCTGTTCGTGCGGTATGTGAGCTTTGCGGTATCAAGGATATCCGTACAAAGTCTCTTGGCACAAACAACCCGAACAACGTTGTGAATGCAACAATGGAAGGCTTGAAGAGCATGCGTTCTCTTGAAGAAGTAGCACGTCTGCGTGGCAAGTCTACCGAAGAAATTCTGTAATGGAGGTGTGCTTTACATGGCTAACTTAAAGATTACATTGGTGAAGAGCACCAACAAATCTAAGAAAAACCAGGCTGCTACTGTCGCTGCTCTCGGTCTGAAGAAGATCGGTCAGTCTGTAGAAAAGACAGATACACCGGCAATTCGCGGCATGGTTCGTACTGTAGCACATCTTGTTACATGCGAAGAAGTGTAATGGAGGTATTGGAAACATGAAACTTAATGAAATGTCTTCCTGCGGAAACGAGAAAGCATATCGTAAGGGCCGTGGTGCCGGATCCGGAAACGGAAAGACTGCCGGCCGTGGACACAAGGGTCAGAACGCTCGTTCTGGCGGCGGTGTACGTCCTGGTTTCGAGGGTGGTCAGATGCCTCTTTACAGACGTCTGCCGAAGCGTGGTTTCAACCACAAGCGTTTTGCTTGCGAGTATGTTGAAATCAATGTATCTGATCTTGAGAAGTTCGATAACGGTGCTGAGATCGATGCTACGATCCTGGCTGATGCTGGTATCATCACAATCGGTAAGGTCAACGATGGCATTAAGGTACTTGGTAACGGTGAGTTGACCAAGAAGCTTACAGTCAAGGCTAAGAAGTTCTCTGCTTCTGCAAAAGAGAAAATCGAAAAGGCTGGTGGCTCGGCACTGGAGGTATAACATGAAGGGTATTTTTGACACCTTAGTGAATGCATTCCGTCTGCCGGATCTGCGCAAGAAGCTGATGTTTACTCTCTTTATTCTTGCGCTCTATATGATCGGAGGTTTGATTCCTTGCCCGGGTATTAACCGTACAGAGTTTTCCTCGATCGTACAGAACTGGGGTCAGATTGGTGGATTGATGGATATCATCTCAGGTGGTGGTCTGTTCGCAGCAACCATCTTTGCAATGGGAATTACCCCATACATCAACTCCTCCATTATTATCCAGTTGCTTACTGTTGCTATTCCTGCTTTGGAGAATCTTGCCAAAGAGGGAGAAGAGGGACAGAAGAAGTTACAGAAGATCACCCGTTACATGACTGTTGGTCTTGCTCTGCTTCAGGCTTCTTTCTTTACATACGCAA
Source organism: Clostridiales bacterium (assembly GCA_017545245.1). Taxonomy (GTDB): domain Bacteria; phylum Bacillota; class Clostridia; order Saccharofermentanales; family Saccharofermentanaceae; genus Scatonaster. Next base: position 42,661 of record JAFWPB010000050.1, on the reverse strand, counting down.
CACGTTCGGCTATGACAGGCTTCATTCCGAAGTGGTTGGCCGCTATCTTGATCATTGCTACGTTTACAGCAGGTACATGCTTTGTTGTATTCCTCGGTGAGCGTATCAACGAGAAGGGTATCGGAAACGGTGTATCTCTTATCATCTTCGCTGGTATCATCACAAGAATCCCGCAGATGATTTCTACACTGTATTACGATGCACTGAACATCTCCGGTAAATTCAAGAACGAAATCCTTGGTAACACAGTTGGTATCACAGCATTCGTGCTCGTATCTCTGTTGTCCCTTGCGACGATCATCTTCTGTATCTACGTTCAGAATGCAGAAAGAAGAATTCCGGTTCAGTACAGTAAGAAAGTTGTTGGTAGAAAAGTATACGGTGGACAGAATACCTACATTCCTTTGAAGGTTAACCAGTCCAGCGTTATGCCGGTTATCTTCACCATGTCTTTCTTGTCACTGCCTTCTACGATCGTGGCGATCTTCTTCCCGAACAGCAACAATGTAATTGTTGATTGGTTCCGTAACTTCGGTTCGAATCCTTTCTACTATGTTGTATACTTCTTCTGCATCTTTGCATTTGTATTCTTCTATTCGATGATTCAGTTCAATCCGATTGAGATTTCGCAGAACCTGCAGAAGAATGGTGGATTTATTCCTGGTGTTCGTCCAGGTCGTCCGACGTCTGAGTTTATCGCGAAAGTGGCAAACCGACTTAACTGGTGCGATGCATGCTTCCTTTGCATAGTTGTTCTGGTACCTACATTGCTTGGTAAACTTACCGGCATGGAAGGTGTATGGTTTGCAGGTACATCTGTTCTCATCATGACAGGTGTTGCGAATGACTTGGTACAGCAGATCGAGTCGCAGATGGTTACACACAATTACAAGGGCTTCCTTGATTAATTCGTGTAAAATAGGTATGTTGTTATGCAGGTGAATACATGCACGAGCACATGCAATCATGAAAAGTAACGATTTAACCTCGCGTGTTTTTCACGCGGGGTTTTCGTGCTTTTACAATGAGAGGGGTTAACATATGAAACTTATTATTTTAGGTGCACCGGGATCTGGCAAAGGAACAATGGCTACAGTTCTTCGTGATTCCTATGGCATCACACATATTTCTACCGGTGATATCTTCCGTGCGAATATCAAGGAACAGACACCGCTGGGACAAGAAGCGAAGAAATATATTGATGCAGGTCAACTCGTTCCAGATGAGATCACGATCTCTATGGTTGAGGACAGACTGAAGCAGGATGACTGCAAGAACGGTTATCTTCTGGATGGATTCCCGAGAACGATTGCTCAGGCTGAGAAACTTGACGAGATGCTCGCAGCTAATGATTCTGCAATCGACGCCGTGATCCGTGTTGATGTTCCAAATGAAGTCATCATGGGACGTGTCGTTAACAGAAGAGTTTGTACTTCCTGCGGAGAGAGCTACAATGTAGTTTCCCGTCCAACCAAGGTCGAAGGCGTTTGCGATGTTTGTGGAAAAGAAGTTGTACAGCGTGATGATGACAAGCCGGAGACAGTTGAGCAGAGATTGATCACTTACGAGAAAAACACAAAGCCGTTGATCGATTTCTACAATGAGAAGGGCATCGTTATTACAGCAGACAACTCTAAGGATCCGAAAACCGCGTTCGAACAGGCAAGTTTGGCACTGGAAAAACTGGGATTCAAAATGATCGGTTGAGGAAGAATATGATTCAAATCAAATCAGAAGCAGATTTTAATAAGATGAGAGAAGCCGGCAAGGTCGTGGAAAAGACTTTGCTTACGTTGGAGAAAAATGTTGTACCAGGCATCTCAACGCTGGAATTGGATGAAATTGCTAAGAAGGTCTTTGATGAGCATGGTGCAATCTCTTCCTCTTATCACTATGGTGATCCGCCGTTTCCAGGACAGATCTGCATTTCAAGAAATGAAGTGATCGTCCATGGCATTCCTAGATCGGATGTGATCCTTAAGGAAGGCGACATTGTAACATGTGATGTTTGCTGTTCTTTAAACGGATTACATGCAGATGCGGCGAGAACTTTTGCTGTCGGAGAGATTTCCGAAGAAGCAGCAAAACTGATAAAAGTGACAGAAGAGTGCTTCTGGAAAGGTTTTGAGAAGGCAACGATCGAGAACAGGATCGGAGACATTTCGTCTGCAGTGCAGACCTATGCAGAAAGCTTTGGTTATGGAGTAATCCGCGAGTTGACCGGACATGGTATCGGTTACCAGCTGCATGAAGATCCTGATGTGCCCAATTACGGAAGATTCGGTCACGGCCCGAGAATTGTAAAGGGAATGGCCTTTTGCATCGAGCCGATGATCTCGCAGGGAAAACGTGATATTGCCGTTCTCCCGGATGAGTGGACGATCATAACGAGAGACAGATCACTCGCAGCACATTATGAAAACACTATTATTATTACGGAGAATGGTCCTGAGATCATAACACGAACGGAGGAAAAGAATGTCTAAAGAAGATGTAATTGAGGTTGAGGGTATTGTTGATGACGCGCTTCCGAACGCGACATTCAAAGTCAGACTGGAGAACGGCCATATCGTTTTGGCACACATTTCCGGTAAGCTCAGACAGAACTACATTAAGATTCTTCCTGGCGATAAGGTAACAATGGAGTTGTCTCCATATGACCTTTCCAGAGGCAGAATTACCTGGAGAGCAAAATAATTCGGAAAATTACCAAGAAAATCAAAAAACTACTTGCATCGCGAATAGTTTTTGATATAATATTTTAGCGTGCGTCTATAGCGCACGTCAGTTTTGCATTGTTTTAAGTAGGGAGGTTTCGTCATATGAAAGTTAGACCATCGGTAAAGCCCATGTGCGAGAAGTGCAAGGTAATCCGCCGCAATGGACGTGTCATGATTATCTGCTCTGACCCTAAGCACAAGCAAAGACAGGGTTGATGCTGTTACTTTCGGACATAACCCGGTCCGAAGGGAGCCGCATCTTTATTTGTAAAGGATATTACATGCACCAGTTATGCCAAGGCGGCTGCCTCGTTTTCGCGAGGATCTTAGCATCAGCATGTCATATATATACGAAGAACTTTTTTAAATGTTACATTCATGGAGGTACACAGAATGGCTCGTATTGCCGGTGTAGATTTGCCGAATGACAAAAGAGTAGAGATTGCTCTTACGTACATTTATGGCATTGGTAAGACAAGTTCTGCCCGTATCCTCGCTGATTCACAGATCAATCCTGACACACGTGTCAAGGATCTTTCTGAGGATGAAGTTGCGAAGATTCGTGATCAGATCGAGAACAATTACAACGTAGAGGGTGATCTTAGAAGAGAGGTTTCCCTGAACATTAAGAGACTGACAGAAATCGGTTGTTATCGTGGCCGCCGTCATAGAATGGGTCTTCCTGTTCGTGGCCAGCGCACAAAGACGAACGCTCGTACCCGTAAGGGACCGAAGCGTACGATCGCTGGTAAGAAGAAGTAAGGAGGCGGACCTATGGCAAAAGCAGTAAAGAAGACGGCCGTAAGACCGAAGAAGAGAGAGCGTAAGAATATTGACCGTGGACAGGCTCATATTCACGCTACATTTAACAACACAATCGTTACGATTACTGATATGCAGGGTAATGCAATCTCCTGGGCATCTGCCGGTGAGATGGGCATGAAGGGTTCCCGTAAGGGTACACCGTTCGCAGCTCAGATGGCATCTGAGGATGCTGGTAAGAAGGCTGCTGATCACGGTATGCGTACAGTAGAAGTTTATGTAAAGGGACCTGGACCGGGTCGTGAATCCGCAATCCGCGCTTTACAGACAGCAGGACTTGAAGTAACCATGATCAAAGACGTTACTCCGGTTCCGCACAATGGTTGCAGACCGCCTAAGAGAAGAAGAGTCTGAGTTCGGAGGTATAGAGAATGGCTAGATATACAGAAGGATCCTGCCGACTCTGCCGCAGAGAAGGTGACAAGCTCTTCCTCAAGGGTCAGAGATGCTATTCCGCTAAGTGTGCTCTTGCAAAGAAGAGTGCCGCACCGGGTCAGCATGGTCAGGGCAGAAAAAAGATTTCAGAATATGGTTTGCAGCTTCGTGAGAAGCAGAAGACAAAGCGTTTCTACGGCGTTTTGGAGAAACAGTTCAGACTTACTTATGCACGCGCTGAGCGTAAGCAGGGTAAGACCGGTGAGAAGCTCCTTGAGCTCCTCGAACTCCGTTTCGACAATGTAGTATATCGTCTTGGTCTGGCTTCTTCTCGTGCAGAAGCTCGTCAGTTGGTGACACATGGTCATTTCCTCCTCAATGGCAAGAAGGCTAACATTCCTTCCATGACATTGAAGGCTGGCGATGAGATCGCTGTTAAGGAAACGTCCAGAAAGTCCCCGAAGTTCGAGACACTTTCCAATTCTCGTCCGGTACCGGCTTGGTTGGCATTCAATGAAGAGACTTTGACAGGTTCTATCGTAAGAGAACCGGCTCGTGAGGATGTTGACCTCGAGGTTAAGGAGACATTGATCGTTGAGTTGTACTCGAAGTAATGATCACCGTGCGCGGGCATAAGCGCGTAGGAGGATAAATATGATTGAAATTATGAAGCCGACAATTGAGTGCGTAGAAGTAAACGAAGATAGTTCGTATGGTAAGTTTGTAGTTGCTCCTCTCGAGCGTGGCTACGGTACGACTCTTGGTAACTCTCTGCGTCGTGTACTGCTTTCTTCTTTGTCTGGTGCGGCGGTAACGTCCATCCGCGTAGAAGGCGTGTATCACGAATTCTCAACGATTCCTGGCGTAGTAGAAGATATGACGGAGATCATCCTGAACGTTAAGGGTATCCGTGCTAAGCTTCACGTTGATACGCCGAAGACTGTCTACATCAGCATGGACGAAGGCAAGACCGGTGTGGTTACTGCAGGCGATATCGTGCATGATGAAGAAGTTGAGATCATGAACCCGGATCATGTTATTGCTACAATGAATGGCGCAGGCCGTCTCTTCATTGAGCTGACGATCAACAAGGGTCGTGGTTATGCAACAGCCGACCAGAACAAGCCGGCTACACAGACCATTGGCGTGATTGCAATCGATTCTATCTTTACTCCGGTAAAGAAGGCCAACTACACGATCGCGAATACACGTGTTGGTGAGCGTACAGACTTTGATAGTCTCACTTTGGAAGTTTGGACAGATGCAACGATCAAAGTTGATGAGGCACTTTCTTCTGCAGCATCGATCCTGTGCGATCATCTTGGACTGTTCACTTCTCTTACAGAAGTAACAAATGGTCCGAGCTTCCGTGATTCGGATGACAGCACCAGCAAGAATTCCACACACGATATCGTAATTGAGGATCTTGATTTCTCAGTTCGTACATACAACTGCTTGAAGCGTGCAGGAATCAACACCATCGGTGATCTTGTTGCGAAGTCTGAAGATGAAATGATGAAAGTCCGTAACCTCGGTAAGAAGAGTCTTGAAGAAGTCATCTCCAAGCTTGAGGATATGGAATTGTCTCTCGCAGATGTCGAGGACTAAATAGCGGCTCGAGGGTCAGCTAGGATATTGTAAATATACAGGAGGTAGGAAACCATGGCAGGTTATAGAAAATTAGGAAGAGTTAGCGATCAGCGTATCGCAATTTTGAGAAATCTGGCAACTTCACTTGTTGTTTGCCCGGTTAAAGAAGACGGAAAGGCACTTTCTGAGAATAGAAAGCATGTTGTAACAACACTTGCACGTGCCAAGGAAGTCAGCAAGATCATCGACAAGTTGATCGCTGATGCAATCCGCGAGAAGGACAATTACACAACAAAGGAAGTAACGGTTTCCGCTGCGAAACTGGATGCGAAGGGCATGAAGGTTCTGACATCGAAGACTTCCAAGAATGGTAAGAAGTACGATGTTGTTGATCGTGAGATCTCCAAGAAGACAGTTCAGGTAGATGCTCCTTCCCGTTTGGCTGCTCGTAAGAACGCTGCTTACTGGCTCAGAAAGAGCCACGATGCAGAGGGCAAGGTAGTTGATCCGGTAAACATCCTTTACGATGAGATCGCACCAAGCATGGTAAACCACAAGGGTGGTTATACAAAGATCGTGAAGCTCGGCGCTCGTCGCGGCGATGCTTCTGAGATGGCTCTTCTCACATTCGCTGAGTAAGCTATCCACAAAAACTTGATTTTGAGCAGGTGACGGATGGCGGGTGCTGTCCGTCACTTTCTTATTTCTTACTGATGAGGAAAGAGAAACATGGCAGACGATATTAAGGAACTGGGCGATTATAGTCAAGCTGTTGTTGGCGAAGACTTGATCTTTTCCTATACAACCAATACGGGTAGTGACGTATTGGCCGTCGATCATGTTTCTTTTTCCATCAAGCGCGGTGAATATGTGGCGGTACTCGGACGGAATGGTTCGGGGAAATCCACATTGGCCAAGCTGATCAATCTTCTTGAGTACCCGGATGAAGGAAAACTGAAAGTGTTTAACCTTTCAGCGCAAGATGACGATAATTTCTGGACGATCCGTTCCCACTGCGGCATGGTATTCCAGAACCCGGATAATCAGATTGTGGGTACGACTGTGGAAGAGGACGTTGCTTTTGGACCGGAAAACCTGTCTGTACCTTTGCCTGAGCTTGCTCAGCGTGTGCAAAAAGCACTTGGTTATGTAGGACTTCTTGAAAAGGCAGATAAGCAGCCATCGTCGCTTTCCGGCGGTCAGAAACAGAAACTGGCGATTGCAGGTGTACTTGCCATGCAACCGCAGATCCTGATCCTGGATGAGAGTACATCCATGCTGGATCCGAAGGCGAGAGATGAGTTCCTGCAGCTAGTTGCAAGAATGCGGGCGGATAAAAATATCACCGTCATTCATATTACTCATGATATGCACGAAGCTTTTCTTGCAGACAGAGTGCTTGTTCTCGAGCACGGCAAGATGCGGATTTTTGATACGCCGCAGGAAGTGTTCTCCCAGGTAGAACTGATTACGGAACTGGGACTGGAACTTCCTAAATGGGCGGAACTTCTATGGGAAGTCGCCGCACTTTGCGACGTAAAAGTGGAGAAAAGTGCTTTTACATCGGAAGAAAAGGCAATCGAAGAAATCGGGAAGATCCTCCGAAACAAGAAAAGTGATTTGAAGAAGAGCAGTCTTTCTGAAAAAACACCATTGTCGGAACAGATTGTTCTGAAGGTAACCGGATTGTCGCACAGCTACGATAAAAAAGAGCAGAAGGCGATCTCGGACATCGGTTTTGATCTGAGAAAGGGTGAGATCCTGGCCGTAATCGGACACAGCGGTTCCGGAAAGACAACGTTGATCTCGCACCTGAACGGTATTCTGCGTCCGCTCGAAGGACAGGTCGAGGTTCTCGATGAGAGTACCGGCACGATGATATCGACAGCGAAGAATTCGGAGATCAAGAAGATCAGAAAACATGTCGGACTTCTTTTCCAGTATCCGGAACACCAGCTTTTTGAAGATACGGTCGAAAAAGACATCATGTTCGGACCGAAAAAGATGGGATACAGTGAAGAAAGATGCAAGGAATTGCTGATGGAATCGCTGCCACTTGTCGGCCTTTCGGAAGATGTGCTGAAAAGATCACCGTTTGAATTGTCCGGAGGACAGAAGAGACGCGTTGCTTTTGCCGGCGTGCTGGCCATGAATCCGGATGTGCTGATCCTGGATGAACCTGCTGCCGGACTGGATCCGGTCGGTCAGAGAGAAATCTTCGGATATATTCAGACTCTGAAGGAAAAGGGCAAATCAATCGTCCTGGTTTCCCATGATATGGATAAGGCGGCCATGATCGCAGACAGGATCCTGGTTTTGAAAAAGGGCGAACAGGCATTCTTCGGAACACCGCGAGAGCTTTTTTCAGATAAGACAGACTTTGTCAGAATGCGTCTGGAACGTCCTCTTCTGATGAACACCATGCTCAAACTGAAGGAAGAATTCCCGTATGCGGACGAGTTCGAGTTTGACGTAAAGCGTGCGGCAATTTCTCTTGTGAACGGAAGTGAGGAGGTGAGCTCCTCATGATAAAAGATGTCTCAATTGGCCGGTATTATCAGGCTGATTCAGTGATTCACAGACTGGATCCGAGAGTGAAGGTGTTCCTGTTCATTGTGTACATGGTCACGTTCTTTATGGCGGATACGGCGATTGCCATGATCACGGCCTTTGCGGTAATCCTGTATCTCACATTCCTTTCGAGGATCCCGGTCATGGAAGTGCTGAAATCCGTGCGGCCCATCGTGTTCATCATGCTTTTTATTTTCGTGCTGAACCTGTTTACGATCCGGACAGGAGAAGAATTGTGGTCATGGGGTATCCTGAAGATCACAGACGAAGGATTGAGGCGGGCGATCATGCTTTCGTTCCGGTTATTCCTTCTGATCCTGGTCACCGGGCTTCTTCTTTCGCTGACAACAACGCCGTTGAAACTGGCAGATGCGTTGGAATCTCTTGGGGCCCCGCTGAAAGTGATTCATGTTCCGGTAAATGAGATGGCGATGACGATCTCGATCGCTCTTCGGTTTATACCGACGCTGGTTGAAGAGACGGACAAGATCATGAAAGCACAATCATCACGAGGCGCGGAATACGATACAGGTAACGTGTTCCAACGTGCAAAAGGATACGTGACCGTTCTGGTGCCGCTGTTCGTAAGTGCTTTTAAAAGGGCAGAAGAACTGGCGACGGCGATGGACGCAAGATGCTACCGAGGAGGCGTGGGAAAGACCAAGCTGCATCCTCTTCGCATGACGAAGGCGGATTATCTGTGGATGGTTTTATTGACAGCTACGGCATTTCTGCCGATTCTTGTAGATTTATTGTGGAAAATAAAGTAAAATGTTCGGGTGTGACTAACCCTGAAATAAGTGGATTTCAAAAGATGAGGAGAGTTTTGGAATGGCGTATTTTGTTGGAATTGATTTAGGTGGAACAAATATTAAAGCCGGTGTGGTGTCTGACAAGGGTGAACTGATCAACAAGGTCAGCATCAAAACCAACGCAGATCGTGCGATGGAAGACATTATTACGGATATGGGCAAGGTGGCGAAGCAGGCAATCGAAGAAGCAGGTATCACTGAATCGGATGTGTCTGCAATCGGTATCGGCTCTCCGGGAACTCCGGACAATGCGGCAGGTACGCTGGTTTATGCGAAGAATCTGCCATTTGAGAATGCACCGATGAGAAAGATCATCCGTTCCGTGATCGATCTTCCGGTATATATCGATAACGACGCGAACTGCGCAGCTATGGCGGAGAGTGTTTCCGGTGCGGCAAAAGATGCGGCGGATTCGGTAGCGATCACGATCGGTACGGGAATCGGCTGTGGTGTGATCATCAACAATACTATCTTCTCCGGCTTCAATCAGGCTGGTTCGGAATTCGGCCATACAGTACTGGTTACCGGTGGACAGCAGTGCTCCTGCGGACGTAAGGGATGCTTTGAGGCTTACTGCTCAGCATCTGCACTTGCCAGAATGACAGGTGAAGCGGCAGAAGCGAACCCGACATCCAAGTTGAATGATGTGATTGCGGCGAACGATGGAAACCTGAATGCCAAGATCGCGTTCGAAGCAATGCGTATGGGTGATGAGGTAGCAGCTGCGGTAGTAGACACCTATATTGAGTATCTATCCGATGGTCTGGCTAACGTGATCAATGCGTTCATGCCGGAGATTCTCGTAATCGGTGGTGGTGTTTGCAACGAAGGTGATCCGCTCCTTCTTCCGCTTCGTGAGAAGACCATGAACAAGCCGTTCTTCGGACCTGGCGTGAAGAAGACAGAGATCCGTCTGGCAGAAATGGGCAACGACGCAGGTATTGTCGGTGCTGCCATGATGGGTAAGTCCTGCCTGGATAAGAATCTTCAGGGCTGAAAACGATGACAGACAGCGGGAAGACAAAGGAGAATACGGATATTCGTATCGCTTTGCTGACCGAATATGACGGGACAGACTTTGTCGGGTTCCAAAGACAGAATAACGGGCGCTCCGTACAACAGACACTGGAAGAAGCAGTGGAAAAAGTGTACGGGCGCTTTTGTCGTATTTATGGGTGCAGCAGGACCGATTCCGGGGTGCATGCACGTGCGCATGTATCGCATGTCGACGTTCCTTTTTCCATCCCGGAGGACAAGATCCCGCTTGCGCTGAATGCAGTCATGGAAGATGACCTGGTCGTCCTGGCGGCACGGGTGGTCCCGGATACTTTTCATGCACGATTTGATGCAAAAGGAAAAAGATACTGCTACCGCGTAAGGAATGCGCATGTGCCATCCGCCATCGATCGCCGCACAGAAGCTTTTGTACCGGGAAAACTGGATGTGGAATCAATGCACGACGCAGCCCAGGCTTTTGTCGGGACACATGATTTCTCGGCCTTCCGTGCTCAGGGCGGGCCGGACATCAGTCCGATCCGTACGATGAAGGAAGTGCGAGTGGAGAGAAATGTGCAGGACAAGGATCTGATCGAGATTACTGTGGTAGGCGAGTCATTCCTCTACAACATGGTAAGGATCATGGCCGGAAGCCTTGTTTATGTTGGACAGGGGAAGATGACGAAGAAAGAAATCGAGACACTTCTTACCGGGGAAGGCGCGCGAAAAGAAGCCGGGAAGACGATGCCGGCAAAAGGACTGACCTTGGAGAAAGTGTTCTACGAGAATGATCCTTTCTTGCCAAACCCGTGATTTTCCCGTACTATCAAATGAGTGATCCATGTCGGAACGACAGGATGATAGAAACTAAACAAAAAGGAGATTTGAATATGGCAAATCCAATCGTAACCATTGAGATGGAAAACGGCGGCATCATGAAGCTGGAACTGTATCCGGATGTTGCGCCGATCAGTGTACAGAATTTTATCGACCTTGCTGAGAAAGGTTTTTATGACGGACTTATCTTCCACCGTGTTATCTCTGGATTCATGATCCAGGGCGGTGATCCGACAGGTACAGGAATGGGTGGCCCGGGCCATCATATCAAGGGCGAGTTCCGCGCAAACGGTGTAGAGAACAACCTGTCCCATGAGCGCGGCGTACTCTCCATGGCTCGCGCCGGAGACCCGAACTCTGCCGGATCCCAGTTCTTCATCATGCACGAAGACGGCCCGTTCCTCGACGGTAACTACGCTGCTTTCGGAAGAATCATCGAAGGTATCGAAGTTGTAGATGAGATCGCTTCTACTCCGACAGATCGCGGCGACAGACCGCTTCAGGAACAGAAGATGAAGAAAGTTACAGTACAGAAGTAATTTTCAGCTTTTATCGAGTAATAAATGCCCCTACGCCAGGGGCATTTTTATTTCGATAAAACTAAGTGTACAGTCTGAACGGAAAAACAATAAGAAGAGGGCGAGGTAAACCGTCTATTGCAAAAAAGAAAATCCTCCGGTGCGATTCCGCAGGCTTTAGCCGAGGACCAGCAACGGAGGATTCTTCATTTTGCAATTCAATTATTTCTTCTCGCCCTCTTCTTTTTTGTTATCTTCTGCGATGACATACAGTGGACGGCGTTTTACTTCAATATACGTCTTGGCGAGATATTCTCCAATGACGCCGAGAGCCATGAGGACCATACCGCCGATGAAGAGCATGAATGAGAGCAAGGACGGATAACCGGCTACCTTATCCCAGATTCGGTAGATGATTGCGTGGATGAAGTAGTAAACCAAATACGCAAAAGCGGCGAAGGAAAGGAAAAAACCTGTGAAGGTCGCGATACGGAGAGGTGCAGTGGTAAAGGAAACGATACCCTCGATCGCATAGCGGAAGAGTTTCCAGAAGGACCACTTTGTTTCTCCGGCGATACGCTCGACATTTTCAAATTCGAGCCACTTGGTGCGGAACCCTACCCAGGCGAAAATACCTTTGCTGAATCGCTGACGTTCACCCAGAGAAAGGATCGCATCAACGACCGGACGACGCATTACGCGGAAATCTCTGGCGCCATCAACGATCTCAACGTCAGTAAAACGATTGATCAGGTGATAGAAACGGCGTGCAAACCAGCTTCGAATCGGCGGTTCCCCTTTTCGGGATACACGGCGTGTCGCGACGATGTCGCACTCGTCCTTTTCGAGCATCTCGAACATCTGAGGGAGTAAAGACGGCGGATCCTGCATATCGGCATCCAATAATCCGACCCATTCACCCTTGGCAGCAGAGAGACCGGCATACATGGCGGCTTCTTTTCCAAAGTTACGGGAAAAGGAAATATAGTGGACACGCGAATCTTTTGAAGCCAGATCTTTCAGAAGAGATAATGTTTTATCCCGGCTCCCGTCATTTACAAAAATCAGCTCGAATTCGTACTGGGGGCATTCACCCAATACTTTGCCAAGAGCCTCGTATAAGAACGGAAGAGCCTCTTCTTCGTTATAACATGGAACCAAAAGACTGATCAGCATGAAACACCTCATCTGCACCGGGCAGGAAATTTTTTCTTAGTAATATTAAGTATACTACATTCCGCGATCTTTCGTATGCAGAAAAACGTGAATTCTTTGGAAACATAGGGCATTTGTGATATTATGCTGTAAGAAGTGAGAAGGACAAGGAGTCACTGTGTATGATTGAAAGAGACGCGATCGAGACGAGTAGAGAAAGAAAATGGAATACCCGCCCATTGATCTCGTTTTTTGCCACGATGGCATTCCTTTTCATGATCTTCTTTTTCTCAGGAATCTCCCCCTTCAGCGGAACAAGTGGAAAGAGTGTACTGATTTCGGATCTGAGCGCACAGTATGCGCCATTTCTGGTTTCGCTTCGGAACAGCATATTGCACGGAAGAAGCCTGACCTATTCTTTCCAGATCGGAATGGGAAAGAACTATCTGGGAATCTTCGCCTACTATCTCTCCAGCCCGATTAATCTGGTTGCGCTACTTTTCCCGGTATCGCATATTTCTGACGCTATCGTCGTGATCATTACATTGAAGCTTTCCTTAGCCGGCGCCTTTATGACCTGGCTTTTGGACAAGCGCTTTCAAGACAAGACAAAGATGAGCATTCTTTTCGGATCGATCTACGCACTTTGCTCATTTGCCTTGGTATTCATGATGAATTTCATGTGGCTGGACGGCTTCGCACTGCTGCCACTGGTAATCCTGGTGATCGAACAGTTCCGAAAAGACACCCGCCAATGGTGGAAAGTCTTTATCGTCCTGACCATTCTTTTTGTATCCGGCTATTACATGGCCTACATGGTGGGCGTTTTTTCCTTCTTCTATCTGATCGCGCTTCTCGATTACGAAGGATTCTTCTCGAAAGACCGGGATCCTTCCGGAGCAAAAGTACTCGGCCTTTTCGTTCTTGCGGCTGTGTTTGCTGCGATGGTCTGTGCCGCAATGCTGATTCCGGCAGGACTGGATACGATCTATAACGCCGATCACTCTGCCGCGACTACGCCTTCGGTCATTCCGAACTTCTCGCTGATCAGCTTCCTGCCGCAGCTTTTCCTCACAAGACTTACCGACATCGCCGACAACCCTCCATTCATCTATGCGGATCTGGCGACGCTGTTCCTTGTGATCCTCTTCTTCAAAAACAAAGAAATCTCCTCCCGACTCAAGAGATGGTGCGGGATTGCTCTTGGACTCGGCGTTCTGTCATTCATGCTTCCCCCGCTGGATATCGCTTGGCAGCTTTTTGATGAACCGAACTGGTACATGCACCGCTATTCCTACATACTGACTTTCGGCATGATCCTAATAGCTTTTTATTCGTATTTGCATCGAAAAGCACTGGCGAACAGGGATTTTGCGTGGACTGCGGGGATCGTGTTCCTGCTCCTGGTCCTGATCGAGAGGTTTTCCGCGCAGGAGAATTCCCTTTACTATCAGACGATTGCCTTCTCGGCTGCGATCCTTCTTTTCCTGTGGGGCAGTACGAAAGAGAAGTGGCCGGATGCCATTGGCAATCTCAAGCAGATCGAGACTCCGCTTCTGGTACTGATCCTTGTAGCAGAAATCGCCTTCCTTAACCCGAAGACGACCGTCGGCAATCTTTTCAGTAACGCGCAGAAGAATCAGGATTTTGTCACACAGGTCGAGGAGATTCAAGGCCTTTCCGATGCAATCGACCGGACTTCCTGGGCAAGAGTGGAACAGGAAGACGGCCTGGGGAAAAACATCGATTCCTTGAGCCTTGCGCCGTATATCGACGCGAACGGCATCAGCAGTTTTTCATCCATGTCAAATAAAAAACAGCAACGCTTCCTCAAGCAGCTTGGTTACCGTGTCAATTACAACTATTTCAGTGCCGAGCACACATTCCCGATCCTGCCTGCGGATTCGGTTCTCGGCATCCGCTACATTCTGTCCACCGATACTGACGAGACTTCGATGGAGAAGGTCGCATCGGCAGAACACTACGCGTTGTATCAGAATCCAGACGCGGCAAGCATTGCTTTTATAGCCGAAACAGAAGCAGACCTTTTTGATTTCTATCAGCTGGAAAAAGATGATATCACGAAAGACTACTTTGCTTTCCAGGAGAAATGGCTGACATCTCTTACGGGAAAAGCGGCGGAGGATCTGTACACAACATTCGAACCGGAATGGGAACTCATTAACGTCGAACCGGCGCCATGTGATTCTGAATATCTGGAACTGGATGAAATTGAGTATAAAGACGCAATGAATCTGGAAAACGAAAAATCGGATTCAGAGAGTATCCAGTACTATATCCGCACGAACGAGAAAGCACCGATGGTCTTCCGCACGAATGTGAAAGTGGAGAAGAACTCACCCCTGTATCTGTCGGTTCCTTTCCTGATGCGTTGTTTCCCTTATTCGGTCTACTGCAACGGACAGAAGGTCTTTGAAGAGGAGGCTTCCTCCAATTACTCGGTGATCATTGACCTTGGAACTTTTGAAGCAGGAATGGATGTGCAGATTGAGATCCGTTCCAACGAAGACCTTTTCGCGTGCCTGTCACCCCGACTTGCATATGTTGACCGCGCAGTGCTTTCGGAGCAGATGAACCTTCTGAAGCAAGGCGTCACGGTAACTGAAGTAAAAGACGGCCGCGTTTCTTTTTCTGCAGAAACAGAGAAAGAAAGCCTCGTGATCACGACTATTCCTTTTGAAAAGAACTGGCGCGTGACCGTAGATGGAAAGAAAGTGGATGTGCTTTCCTATCAGGATGCTTTCGTCAGTTTCGTCGTTCCGGAAGGCACACATCAGATTGCGATGGAATTCTCCCTCCCAGGAGGCTCAATTGGTGTTATAATCAGTGTCGTGGGATTATTATCCGGCGCCGTAGTTGCGCTCGTTTTGAGAAAGAAGCACACATCAGGCGCAAAGAATGAAAAAGTGACAGGAGATTTGAAATGATTGAGAAAACATCCTTGGAATCGTCCAGAAAGAGGAATATCGATCTTCGACCTCTGGTTGCTTTCTTTGCGACACTTATTGCCATGTTTGCCGTGTTTGCGATCAACCAGATCACTCCGTTCGGACCCAGAAATATCCTGACTTCCGACCTCGGCGCACAGTATGGCCCTTATCTGATCGGTTATAAAAATGCACTTAAGAGCGGACAGTCGCTCCTTTATTCCCAGAGCCTGGGCCTGGGACAGAACACGTTGGGTGTCTTTGCCTATTACCTTTCAAGCCCGCTCAGTTTCCTGGTTTTCCTGTTCCCGGCAACCCGCCTTCAGGAATCCATCACGATCCTGATCAGTGTAAAGCTCGCCTTTGCCGGCGCTTTCATGACATGGCTTTTAGACAGAAAATTCAAATCGAAAGACTGGATGAGCGTTCTCTTCGGACTGATGTATCCGCTTTGTTCTTTCGCGATCATCTTCATGTTCAACATCATGTGGCTGGACGGATTCGCCATCCTTCCGCTTCTTATCCTTCTGACGGAGAAGTTCGTGGAAGATAGAAGAACCTGGCCGAAGCTGACGCTGGTACTCTTTATCCTGTTTGTATCCGGCTATTACATGGCCTACATGATCGGTATCTTTTCCTTCCTCTATCTGCTCTCTTACATGTGGTACAAGGGTGCTTTTGCCAAAGAGAAGGGAAATGACGGTGCCAAGAAAGTCGGCTCTTTCATACTGTCTGCCGTTGTAGCGGGTATGATGAGTGCGTGCATCCTGATTCCGGCGGCGCTGGATACGCTCGGAAACGGCGACCTGACGAAGTCGGCATCCATGACCATGAACCCGAACTTTAAACTCATCTCCCTTTTTGACCAGTTCCTCGAAACGGGAGTCGGAGACCTGTCCAAGAACCTGCCGTACATTTTCGGCGGCCTGGCAGTTCTGTTCCTCTGCATCCTCTTTTTCTTCAATAAGCAGATCAACAAGAAACTCAAGTTCGGCGTAGCACTGGCCTTTGGATTTGCCGTGTTGTCATTCCATTTCCCGCTTCTGAATCTGGCATGGCATCTTTTCGATACACCAAACTGGTTCGGATACCGTTATTCCTATCTGCTTTCTTTCGTTATGGTACTGGTTGCTTTTTACTCGTATCTGCACATCAATGGGGTGGAAAGAAAGTATTTCTTCCTCTCCTGGGGCATCATCGTCGGCATTGCCTCCATCTCCCAGAGTTTCGGGCAGATGGGAAAAGAGGACAGCACGTTCTTTGCCACATTGGCGCTCTCTTTCCTGATCTGCGTATTGTTCTACGGAAAGACGCTGAAGACATGGCCGGAGGAGATTGCCAATCTCAAGCGTATTGGAACACTGCTTCTCGTTGCGGTCATCCTGGTTGAAATTGTTGTCATGAATCCGCGTTGCTATATGCCGTCGGTATTTAGTGGAAGAAAAGATGCCGATGAATATGTTGACATGATCGATGATCTGCAGACGCTCGCAAAACAGGAAGACGCTTCCGGCTGGTACCGTTCCGAGATCCATTCCCCGTGGCATACCTTCATCCGCGGAAATACTCTGGCGTTCTATACAAATAAGCACGGCATCAGCATTTTTGCTTCCATGTCGAACAAGCGCAACAACCACTTTCTCAAGCAGCTGGGCTATGAGATGAATTACAACTATTTCTGCATCGAGCACCAGTTCAGCATATTCCCGACAGACACCCTGCTGGGCGTACGTTATATCATTTCGACCGATCACGACCTGAAAGATATGCCGTACAAGTTCAATGTCGGAAACTATTACCTCTACGAAAATAAAGAAGCGATGCCGATCGCGTTTCTCGCCTCGGCCGATGCATATTCTTTTGACGGATATCAGCTGGAAAAAGACGACCAGAAGAAAGACTACTTCGAATTCCAGGAAAAGTGGATCACGTCTCTTTCCGGTGTGGACGCTTCCGACCTCTACGATACATTCAATGCAGAGTGGGAAGTCAAGAACGGCGAGAAGACAGACATTCAGCCAAGTGAAGATATCACGGCAGGCGATTATGTTGAAAACGAACTGAATTACGAGACGAAGAATACGAAGTCGAGTGCACTTCAGTATTATCTCAGAAACAACACAAAGAGCCCGATGGTACTTCGAACGAAGATCAAGATCGAATCGGACAAGCCGCTTTATATGGTTATTCCGTATCTCTTCCTGCAGTGCGTTTCCGAAGTCTATGTGGACGATGAACTTGTATGCGGACAGGATTCTGCATCCTATTACAGCCAGATCGTCAACCTGGGCGCATTCCAGCAGGGCAGAGAAATCAAGGTGGAGATCCGGACGACGCAAGACATTTATGCTTCCTTCGCACCGATCTTTGCTTACTGCAATACAGAAAACATCTCCAAGCAGACGACTGCGCTCCGACAAGGACTCGACGACGTCTCGGTCAAGAACGGCCATGTCGTCGTCAAGACCACTTCTGACACGGACAAGATGCTCTTTACATCGATTCCGTTCGAAAAGGGCTGGAGCGCGACAGTCGATGGTCAGAAGACAGAAATCGTTTCTTATCAGGATGCATTTGTCAGCATTCCGCTTTCCGCAGGCTCCCACACGATCGAGCTCCGCTTCACTCCCCCTGGATGGAAGCCGGGATTTCTGGCCAGCGGAATCGGCCTGATGGCATTTGTTCTCCTTTCCTTCGTCATGCTGAAGAAAAACAAGAACATTGTGGAAGCAAAGGCGGAAGGAACTGATACGGAAAAAGTAGAAGCAGCAACGCAAGATAGCAAGAAAAGCGAGGAGGTTTAGGCTATGAACGTGCAGGAATTATATCAATTGTGGAGTCAGGACCCGTATTTTAACGAGGAGACCCGTCAGGAACTTCTGGTCATCAAGGATGATGCCAAGGAGATCGAAGAGCGTTTCTATCGCGACCTGGAATTTGGTACAGGTGGTCTGAGAGGAATTCTTGGTGCCGGTACAAACCGTATGAATCTCTATACCGTGGCAAAAGCATCTGCGGGTTTAGGTAAGTATATCCAGAGTGAAGGTGAGGAGGCCATGAAGCGTGGTGTTTCGATTTCTTTCGATTCCCGTCGCTGCTCTCCGGAGTTTGCTGAGATCACTGCAAGAACGCTGACCTCGCTGGGTATCCGTGTATATCTTTCTGACGAACTTCGTCCGGTACCGATGCTTTCCTACTCGGTACGTTATCACAAAGCATTCGCCGGCGTCATGATCACAGCCAGCCACAACCCGTCCAAGTACAACGGATACAAGGTATATGGCGAAGATGGCGGTCAGGTACCGCCGGAGGCGGCTTCGAAGATCCTGGGATACATCGAAGGAATCGAAGATATTCGTGAGATCAAGCCGGATTCTCTTGATGATGCGAAGGCAAAAGGACTTCTGACTTACTGGGGCGCTGAGGTGGATGAGGATTACACCAACATGCTCGATACGCTCGTGATCGACCGTCAGGCGATCCTGAACCAGAAAGATATGTCGATCGTTTACACCCCTCTTCACGGTTCCGGAAACAAGCCGGTCCGCCGCATCCTGAAGAAGGTCGGATTTGAAAATGTACACGTTGTTCCGGAGCAGGAACTGCCGGATGGAAACTTCCCGACAGTAGAAACGCCGAACCCGGAGAACCCGGCAGCGCTTTCCATGGCTATTGAACTGGCGAAGAAGGTTGGTGCCGAGATGGTAGTCGGAACGGATCCGGACAGTGACCGTGTAGGCGTAGCTGTTCGTTCTGTACAGGATGGGCAGGAAGTCTACGTTCCATTTACCGGAAACCAGATCGGACTGATGCTTCTGGACTACATTCTTGACTCGAAGAAGTCGGCCGGAACGCTCGAGGCCAATCCTTTTGCCGTAACAACGATCGTTTCCAGTAAACTTGCCGGTGCAATCTGCAAATACTATGGCGTTGAGCTTCAGGAAGTACTGACAGGCTTCAAGTTTATCGGTGAACGTATCAAGATCGATGATGAATTCGGCAACAAGCATTTCCAGTTCGGTTTCGAAGAGAGCTACGGATACCTTTCCGGAGTCAATGTCCGTGATAAGGATGCTGTCGTTGCAGTTATGCTGATCGCCGGCATGCAGGCCCAGAGCAAAGAGAGAGGCGAATCTCTCCTGGATCGTCTGGAAAGCATTTACAAGCGCTTTGGGTATGGATTTGAAGAAGCGGTTTCTTTCACACTCGAAGGAAAAGAAGGCGTTGAGAAGATCTCCGGTGCCATGAAGTCCCTGCGTGCAGAACTGGAAGGTACTGCTAATAAGGAAGAAGCCCAGAAGCTCCTCGGTGGCGTGCCGATCGTAGCAGTACGCGACTATCAGACATCCAAGCGCTATGTATTCACTGATGCTGGAATCGAAGTTGAGCCGATCGATCTTCCGGTCTCCAATGTCCTGCTTTATGAACTTGGCGGCGACAAGGGCCTTGACTGGGCATGCGCTCGTCCGTCCGGCACAGAGCCGAAGTTGAAGATCTATTTCGGTATCTATGCGACAACGAAGGAAGAATCGAAAGCAAGACTTGCCGAGACGAAAGAACTCGTTTCCGGTTATGTGAAAGCAAAGCTCTGATAGAGAGACGGATACGATGGAATATATTTGGAAAGTTAATGGGGAAGAGCTCTGTATCGGAACAGAGCCTTCCCTCTTTTCACCCAAAGGACCGGATGCAGGTACGCTTGCTATGCTCGAACATGTGGAGCTGAAAGAGAATGACCGGGTCCTGGATCTGGGCTGCGGTGCAGGTCTGGTCGGAATCTGGGCAGCAAAACAGGTCGGTGGCGAAAATGTGGTCATGACCGATATCGATCCTTTGGCGGTGGAAACCAGCAAAAAGAACCTGGCAAGAAATAATATTTTAGGAGTTACGGTTGTTTGTGGTTCGGACGTGAGTGCAGTACCGGGAAAAGACTTCGATTATATACTCAGTAACCCGCCTTATCACACGGATTTCAAGGTAGCAAAACTCTTTATCGAAAAGGGCTTCAACCGCCTGAAAATAGGCGGTCACATGCTCCTTGTGACCAAGCGGAAAGATTGGTATAAAAATAAGATGATCGCTATCTTCGGAGGGGTCCGGATCTACGAGAAAAATGGTTATTTAGTATTCGTATCTGAGAAGAAAAGTGAAAATTTTGCGAACAAAATAAGGAAAAAGTTTGAAAAATAGTACGATTTATCCACAAAATTGTCGATTTTGACTAGGTTTTTGGGGTTTAAATGTCGCGAGGATGCGTGTATACTCTGATTACCAAGTAAAAAGGGGGCATGTGGATGACTGCCAATGAATGTTTAATTAAATTCAATTCCATTAAAGAATGTCTATCTGATGTTCTTTGGATGTACTTCGAGATCCAGTCTGCAGATTGTGAGCAGGTCGTTCTTGTAGGTAAGCCGGATGAATTTGCCGAACCAACATTGGAAATTGTATTTATGCAGCCTTTTATGGTTTCCTGCCCGATGCGCTTTACCTATGAAGGTGGCGACTTTATCGGTCTGGCTCCGCAGGAGGAGTTCTACCAGATGAATGAAAGATACCATATTGGTCAGGGATACCATATCTTTAAGATCAAGGTGGAGAACCGCCGTTTCTTCATTATTGCCAAATCGATGCACGTGTCGATCAAGTGAGGAACGCGCGTTACTGATATAACATGAGAAAAATTGCATTTAATCTCCAGCCTTTGGCGGCTTCCAAGCTGACGGGTATCGGGACTTATGCCAGAGAAGTGGCAAGACGGTTGGGTCCGAACCTGGAAAAAGGTGGATATGCAAGTGTAGAAATTCACGTATTTGATTTCCTGAAGAGAAACGGCGGGTTAGATTTCGTGCGTCAGCACGCAGATAAGCCCGTCGCAGATATGCCTTTTAAACAGAGCCTGCTTATGCCTCTTGGCGCATATATCCGCCTTGGCAAGCTGGGCTCTATTATTCCGTACGAGAAGATCCTTCATACTGAAAATGACTTGACCGTTTTCTTCAATTACCTTGTTCCTTTGGGATTGAAGGGGAAAACGATCATCACGGTCTATGATATGGTGTGCGCCCGTTATCCGGAGACGATGGACAAGAAGAACAAGCGTCTCTTGACCAAGCACCTTCCTGAGTCATGCAAAAAAGCAGAAAAAATCATGACGATCAGTGAATTCTCCAAAAGAGAGATCATGGATGTCTTAAACGTTCCGGAAGAGAAGATCCATGTTGCCTATTGTGGCGTAAACCGCAAAAACTATTCTCCGTTTAAAGATGCAAAACAGGCTGAAAATGCGCATGAGCGTATTGCCAAAAAGTGGAATGTACGGGACGGTTACATTCTTTATCTGGGTACACTGGAACCGAGAAAGAATGTTGGACTCCTGATCGATGCTTTTGAGATCGTGAAAGAGAAGTACCCAAACTTGAAGCTTGTGATCGGCGGAGGCTTGGGCTGGAATTATGAACCAATCATCCAGAAAATCGAAGGTTCGAAATATGTCGATGACATCATCAGGACAGGCTATCTGTCTGAATCCGACAAGATCGATCTGTACCGTTGCGCGAATCTTTTCGCTTTCCCGTCGCTCTATGAAGGTTTCGGACTTCCGGTTCTCGAAGCCATGGCTTGCGGAACGATGGTCATTGCATCGGATACCTCCTCGCTTCCGGAAGTGGTAGGCGACGCAGGATGGCTCTCTGACCCGCACGACGCAGGTGCTTTTGCCGAAAAGATGATCGAGATCCTTGACGGCAACTATAACAGCAGTGAAATGCACGAGAAAATGGAGCTCCAGGTCAAGAAGTTTTCATGGAATCGCACGACCGTTGCGTATGGTCAGGCGATTTATGATGTGATACAATAAATCGATAATCATTTCTTTTGACTGAGGGGCTAGAAAACTCATGAAACATGCACTTATTACAGGTATTACAGGCCAGGACGGCTCGTATCTTGCTGAGCTTTTACTCGAGAAGAATTATGAAGTATATGGTATCATGCGCAGAAAGAGTGTCGTAGACTACGGCAACGTCGCACATATCAAGGACAAAATCCATTTTATCTATGCAGATATGACAGACCCGGTATCGCTCATTACGGCAATGCGGATCTCTCAGGCAGATGAGGTTTACAATCTGGCAGCACAGAGCTTCGTTACCACATCCTGGGAACAGCCTCTGGCGACTTCCGATATCGACGCGATCGGCGTAACGAATATCCTGGAAGCCATCAAGATCGTAAAACCGGATGCACGTTTCTATCAGGCTTCCACCTCTGAGATGTTCGGTAAGGTGCAGGCCATCCCTCAAAATGAAGATACACCTTTTTATCCGAGAAGCCCGTACGGCGTAGCGAAGCTGTATGGTCACTGGATCACGAAGAACTATCGTGAGAGCTATGGACTCTTTACCTGCTCGGGTATCCTTTTCAATCATGAATCTGAGCGCCGCGGCAAGGAGTTTGTTACAAGAAAGATCACGGATGCTGCAGCAAGAATCAAGCTGGGCAAGCAGGACGTGCTGGAGCTCGGTAACCTTTCCGCAAAGCGTGACTGGGGCCACTCCAAGGATTATGTACGTGCCATGTGGCTGATGCTCCAGTCTGAGCAGCCGGACGATTATGTTGTAGCAACCGGCGAGACCAGAACCGTCCGCGAATTCGCTGAGCTGGCTTTCTCCCATCTGGATATCAAGCTCCGCTGGGAAGGCGAAGGCGTAGATGAGAAGGGTATTGACGAAGCTACAGGAAAAGTACTGGTAAAAGTAAATCCGAAGTTCTTCCGTCCGGCAGAGGTCGAGTTCTTGCTGGGTGACCCGAAGAAGGCAGAAGAGAAACTTGGCTGGAAGCGCGAAATCTCTTTCTCCGAGCTCGTAGAGCGCATGGTTAAGAACGATTTCGAATTGGTTTCCAAGGAATAATATTAGACAGAGAACAGGCAACAGCAGGCGTTTTGACGTTTGCAGGTTGCTTTCTCTTTTTGAAGGGATGACTATTTTTGGGCATTTTTAAAGAACTGTACAATTATCGGCAGATGATCGTCGGATTCGTGAAGAGGGATCTCAAAGGCAAGTACAAGGCTTCTGTTCTGGGATTCCTGTGGACGTTCATCAATCCGCTTCTGCAGCTCCTGGTATATACACTCGTTTTTTCCACGATCATGAGAAGTGACAAAGAACAGTATTATCTGTTCCTGTTCGTTGCACTGATTCCGTGGATCTTCTTTGCGACCAGTATCTCAGGTGGCGCGGGGTGTGTTGTTTCCCAATCGACGATGGTCACGAAGATCTATTTCCCGAGAGAAGTGCTCCCGGTATCGTACGTGACCAGTGCTTTTGTAAACATGCTGCTTACGTATATCGTCGTATTTGCAGTTACGATCTTTGCGGGAAGGGGATTGAACCCTGTCGCAATATTGTACCTCCCGATCATTATGGTGATCGAGTATTTCCTGGCGCTTGGAATAGCCATGATCACGTCCGCGCTGACCGTGTATTTCCGGGACCTGGAGTATATCCTCAGCATCGTGACAATGGCCTGGCAGTTCCTGACACCGGTCATGTACGACATGGATATGCTCGAGGGACATACCACGATCCTGAAGATCTTCTACATCAATCCGATGACTTCGATCATTATGGCGTACAGAGATATCATGTATTACGGACAGCGCCCGAAGCTTACTACACTCACCACTGCCGCGGGAATGGGTGTATTGTTTACGATACTGGGCTTTGTTGTCTTTGGAAAACTCAAGCGGCGTTTTGCGGAGGAACTGTGATATGAGTGAACATAGTTTGCACGCAAATGATCTATATAAAGAAAAACCAGAGAGAAAGGTCGTTATCGAGGCGACCGGTATCCATAAGAAATACCGTGTATACAGAGACAAGGGATACAGCCTCAAGGAGAAAGTTCTTTTCTGGAAGAGAAACCGCTATGAGGAAAGATGGGTCCTCCGCGGTGTGAACCTTTCCGTCCGTCAGGGCGAAGCAGTCGGTCTTCTGGGCGTGAACGGCTGCGGCAAGAGTACATTCCTGAAACTCCTGTCGCGTATCATGTCACCAAACGAAGGACAGATCACGATCGATGGACGTGTGTCCTGTCTGATCGAGCTGGGTGCCGGTTTCCATCCGGACCTTTCCGGACGTGAGAATATCTACACAAATGCCGCAATTTTCGGCTTGACGAAGAAGGAGATCGATGCCCGTCTTCAGGACATCATCAAGTTCTCGGAACTTGGCGACTATATCGATAACCCTGTAAGGACCTATTCTTCCGGTATGTATATGCGTCTTGCATTCTCCGTTGCGATCAACGTGGATGCGGATATCCTCCTGATCGATGAGATCATGGCCGTAGGTGACGCGAATTTCCAGGAAAAGTGCTTCAAGAAACTGAGACAGCTGAAGCGTGATGGCATGACGATCGTGATCGTATCCCACGATATCAATACGATCGAGAGTTTCTGCGATAAGGGCATCTGGATCTCGGAAGGAAAGTGTGCATCCGAGGGTGATATCAAGAAGGTCGTTAAAGACTATCGGAATTTCCTGGACAAAGAACGTCAGGCGGCACTGGCCAAAGAGATGGAAGAACGCCGCAAAGACGCGAAACTCCGTATTGCCGAAGGTAAGGCCGATTTTGTTCCGGCTGCTTTCCTGGATGAAAATGCAGGTGAAGAGGATGTCGACTACGGACATAACCGTTTTGGTCTTGGTCACGCCGTAATTACGGATGTGGTAATGCGTGACCATGAAGGAAAGATGACTTCCGTCTTTATGCAGGGAAAGCCTTGCTCAATGGAGATCCATTACAAGATCAATAAGGAAGGCAAAGAATACATTTTTGGTATGGCTTTTGTCAGCTCGGATAACTATATCGTCTACGGAACCAACCAGAGACGTGACGAGTCGCCGACCATGCTTCCGTCTTCCGTCGGTCGGGTGACATTTAACGTACATAACATGAATCTTGCTCCGGGAAGATATATCTTCTCTGTTTCAATCATTGACGATAAGGAAGTTCCGATGGACTTCTACCGCAATTACTGTGAATTTGAAGTGGTTTCTGACCATAAGAACGTCGGCGTGATCCAGGTCGACCATGACTGGACGATTGAAGGCGATGAGGAGGACGATGTATGAAGAACATCGGGATCATCGGAATCTGTGGATTTGCGGGACAGTATCTGAAGAGAGAACTGCTTTCTTGTGGCTATGAAGTCTGGGGAGTAGATATCGTCTCGAATGGTGATGACGTAATCTCTGCGGATATGCTGGATCCGGAACAGGTCAACAAGATCGTGGAAGAGAAAAAGCCGGACGTGATTTTCAATCTGGCCGGACAGGCTTCGCCGGGCGTTTCCTGGGATGACCCGATCAAGACGATGCACATCAATGTGGATATCGCTGTAAACCTGATCGATGCTCTGAGAAAGTTTTCTCCGAAGACACGGCTCATCCTGATTGGTTCGGCGAACCAGTATGATATGAGAAATATCCCTGCGGGCGCGATTTCAGAAGATGCACCACAGCTGGCCGAGAGCCCGTACGATGTATCCAAGAGTGCACAGGAATCACTGGTGCGCATTCTAGGAAAGAAATATGGTCTGGACATTATCATGACAAGATCGTTCAACCATATCGGACCGGGTCAGAAGACGGGATTTGTTGTGACAGATTACTGTCAGCGTATCGTAAATCTGGAAGAAGGCGTTTCCGATACAGTTGAGATCCGCTCCCTCGACTCGTGGAGAGATTTTGCGGATGTCAGAGATACCGTCCGCGCCTATCGTCTCCTGATGGAGAAAGGACACACGGGGGAGATTTATAACGTGGGTTCCGGAAATGCGTACTATATCCATGACATCGTTTCCACACTGATCGGGTTAAGCGAGAAGGCTTCGGCATGTGTTGTGCTTCCTCCTTCCCAGAAGGAAAACAGCAGCTTCCCGAGATTGTACAGTGATAACAGTAAGATCCACGAACATACAGGATTCACTCCGGAGTACCGGATCGAACAGACATTGAAAGATGTCCTTGAGGATTATCGCCGAAAAGGAGCGGCCCCGCTGACATGAAGATTGCCATCACGACAGTCCAGATCCCTTTTATTACCGGCGGCGCGGAATTTCTTGCGGCGAACCTGAAGCAGGCCCTTCTTTCTGCGGGCCACGAAGCCGAGATCGTTACGATGCCTTTCATGGACCAGCCGTCTTCGCTTCTCGAAGATCATATCGTTGCTTCCAGACTGATGGATGTGAACCGTTCCTGGGGAGGCGATGTGGATCTTTGCATCGGACTGAAGTTTCCTGCATATTTCATGCCTCATGAGAATAAGATCATCTGGGCGCTGCACCAGCATCGCGCGGCTTATGATCTCTTCAACACAAAATACAGTCCGCTCAAGGATAATGAAGAAGGACGTTTTTACCGCGATGTCGTGAAAAAAGCGGATGAGAAATATCTTCCGGAAGCCAAGCGGATCTATACGATCTCAAACAACGTGGTGGACCGCATGAAGAAGTATAATGGGATTTCTTCCCAGACGCTTTACCATCCCTGCCCGGATATGGAGAGTTTCTATTCCGATGAGTACGAGGACTATATCCTGATGCCGAGCCGCATCAATGATACCAAGCGGCAGAGACTGGCTGTCGAGGCGCTGGCGGAAACAAAGAGCGACATCAAGCTGTATCTGGTTGGACATGCGGAAAGCCAGAGCCTTCTTGAGGAGATCCAGAAGTGTGTAAGAGATAACCATCTGCAGGACCGTGTCCGCTTCCTGGACTATGTACCGCAGGAAGAAAAGATCAAGCTGTACGCACACGCAAGGGCAGTGCTTTTCATTCCGAAAGATGAGGATTACGGATATATCACGCTGGAAGCGATGGCGTCGGAAAGACCGGTCATTACCTGTAAGGACAGCGGAGGCCCGCTGGAATTCATTACGGATCGGGAAAACGGCCGGATCTGTGAGACGACACCGGAGGATATCGCCGATGCGATCGATGAAGTGGCAAGATCCAGTTCTTTGGCCAAAGAACTTGGCGCCAAAGGAAAGCAGCACCTTCTGGATATGGATATCACGTGGGAGAAAGTAGTAAGGGAGTTGACGAAGCCATGAGTGAAACACTGAGAAAAACGGGGCAGATCCTGGCAGAAATCGAGGGCACAGACGCAAATGCCGAGTCTGTCGACGCGGTGGCCGAAAAACTCCTCGGACATCCTAATACATTCGGACAGAAAGAAGAAAAGAAAGAGGAGGACGACGGACAGCGGAATGCGGAGAGAGAAGAGATCCTTCGACGCCTTCGTGAGTGTTCGCGTATCGAGTATAATCATCCGCTTTCTTCCAACCGAAAAGTACTTGGAAAGCTGAGTGTGAATGTGCGACGTTTCTACCGCAGGATGATGCGGCCGGTCATGAC
This sequence comes from Clostridiales bacterium, assembly GCA_017545245.1. Taxonomy (GTDB): domain Bacteria; phylum Bacillota; class Clostridia; order Saccharofermentanales; family Saccharofermentanaceae; genus Scatonaster. Next base: position 14,893 of record JAFWPB010000050.1, on the reverse strand, counting down.
GCCGATCATCGAAGACCAGAACCGGTTCAATGAAGCAGTGGTCGATGCCATCGAGAAACTCAGCCGGAATGAGAAATAAAGATTGAAAAGCCTGTTCCTGAAATCACTGGAACAGGTTCTTTTTTATTGCCCAGGCAACACCATCTTCAACGCAGCTCTTCGTAACAAAAGAAGCTTTTGACTTGACTTCGTCAGTGGCGTTGCCCATTGCGATACCGACTGCACCGCAGGTGAACATGCTTACGTCGTTTTCGTTGTCCCCGAAACAGTAGACTTGCGAAAGCGGGATGTGAAGGTGCTCGGAGAGGGCAACAACAGCGGCGCCCTTGGTCGCACCACTCGCCATAATGTCGATGACGTGCGGCATGGAAGAAGTGACTTCCAGACTCTTCCATTTGCGGAGGTCGGAGATCAGCTCAGGGGTCGGGAAGTATACCAGGATCTTGGTGATGTTCCAGGAAAACCCGCTTAGATCCTCTTCTTGAAGCGGGATCATGTTTGCACGAAGTGCTTCTGGAACGGAGTGGTTGTAGTTATGGAAAAAGGCCAGGTGCTCACTCTCCGGCCGGTGGTAAATGCCGATGTCGGAATATGCCACGAAATCAAAGCCGTCGCGGAGAAGACGAGCGATCAGGCGGCGGGATGAATTAATTGGAATCAGGTGTTCAAAGACCGATCTCTCGTTTTCATAATCGTAGAGCTGGGCGCCGTTACTGGTGATGACGGGAAGCGTGAGATGAAAATCGGCGACAAATTTCCTGACCACATGATAAGAACGGCCGGTGGCAATGGAAAAACCGGTATCCGGATCCAGATCTGCCAAGGCCTGTAAAGTGGTCTTGGAGATACTTCCTCCTGCGGGAAGAAGCGTGTTATCTATGTCGCATACGATCAATCTGTTCAAATTGCCGAAACCTCCGTCTGCGCCGAAAGAGGCGCGGTGACATTCATTTTCCATAAGTGCTATAATATCACTATCCGAAGCGTTTTGAAATGAGAGACGCTGTGATACCAGCACCGCAGGCAGGGAGGAGAAATAGAATTGAGAAAAGTCTGGCAGTTTCTACCTACTTTTTTCTTCGGAGACGCCATCGGCAACGATTGCCTGGCGATTTCCCGCTTTCTGACCAGAAAAGGTGTGGAAAACAAAATCGGCGCCACGACGATCCACCCCAAGATGGACCCGTACGCCGTTGCTTTTGAAGAAGCAAAAAAACAGATTTCTCCGGAGGACGTGATCATTTACCACCTGTCGACAGGCGATGCGATGAATGACTGGTTCTCGGATCTTCCAAACAAGAAAGCCGTCATCTACCATAATATTACTCCCGCCGAGTTTTTTCAGGGGTATAGCGATATCCATGTAAAAGTTACCGAGGAAGGGCGCCTTCAGGCGAAGAGAATGGCCTCGAGAGTCGATCTTTCGATTGCTGATTCAGAATATAACGCGCGCGAGATGGAGGAAATGGGCTTTCCCAAAGCTTCTGTCGTGCCGATCCTTCTTCCTTTCGAGGATTACAGGAAGACTCCGGATGAGAAGAAAGTGGAAGAAATGTCGGATGGACGGACCAATATCCTTTTTGTCGGACGTATTGCGCCGAACAAGAAGCAGGAAGACATCATTTCCGTCTTTGCGGAATATGTGAAAAACTTTGATCCGGATGCCCGGCTGATCCTGGCCGGCTCGTGCGGCGGACTGGAGAAGTATCAGGAAAGGCTCGAGAGCTTCACCGCAAAACTCGGAATCTCCGATCAGGTCATTTTTACTGGCCATATTTCATTTGCTGAGATCCTTGCCTACTACAAAACGGCCAGTGCTTTTGTCATCATGAGTGAGCACGAGGGGTTCTGCGTGCCGGTCGTGGAGGCCTATCTTTTCGACCTTCCCGTACTGGCCTGCGATTATGGCGCGATCGGGGAAACGATGGGCGATGCAGGGATCCTTCTTTCTGCGCAAAAAGAACCTGCGCGTGCAGCTTCTTTGCTTCATGAGATGCTGAAGGACAAGGCCTGGCAGGAAGAAAACAAGGCGCGGATCAAGAAGGCACTGGAAAGGTTTGAGACAGAGAAGGTGGAGGAGACTTTCTGGGAGGCCATAAAACCACTGGTTTCAGAGCCTGAAACGACCTGAAAATATCGACAAATGCAGGCGTTGCATGATATAATAATTTGATTTGCAAATGATTGAATCTGGGAGGATACAACATGAAAAAAGTTGCCGTAATCATGGCTGGGGGCGGGGGCACCAGATTTTGGCCGATTTCCCGTATGTCTTACCCGAAACAACTGGTTTCTCTTACAAGTTCAGAACCGATGATCAATGAGACCATCCATCACTTCGAGAAAGTGGTGCCGGTCAATGATACCTTTATCGTAACAAACCAGGAACAGGCGGCCCTGATGAAGGACATGCTCCCGGGTTCTTTTGACAAAACAAAGATCCTGATCGAGCCTGTCGGAAAGAATACCGCACCATGCATCCTTTACGCGGCGATGCGTATCCACAAGATGTATGGCGATACTTTGATGTCGGTGCTTCCAGCTGATCATCACATTTCTGATGTTACAGAATATGAGAGGATCCTTTCTCTTGCCTATGCTACGGCAGAAGAGACGAATAAGATCGTTACGATCGGTCTTTGGCCGACAGAACCAGCGACCGGTTACGGATATATCCGCTTTGGCGAGCGTGAGGGCGACAGAAAAGAAGTCTTCCAGCTTGAGCGTTTTGTAGAAAAGCCGGATAAGGCCCGTGCGCAGGAGTACATCCAGTCCCGCCGTTATCTGTGGAACAGCGGTATGTTCATCTGGCGAACCAGTGTGATCCTGGATGCGTTCCGGGCATTCCTTCCGGACATGTATCAGACATTCGCCTCGATTGAGGACGATCTGAATACTGAAAATGAACAGAATGCGATCAATACGATCTACCCGACTCTTGAATCCATCTCCGTCGATTACGGCATCATGGAGAAAACAAAGGATGTCTGCGTGATTCCGGCCGAGTTTGGCTGGAACGATGTCGGATCTTGGGACAAACTGGCGGAAGTATTCCGTCACACCGAGGAAGAGAACGTGATCCGCGGACCGCATGTAGGTATCGATACCGACAATTGCATTATCTTTTCCAAGAGCGGCAAACGCATGATCACCACAGTCGGTGTTTCCAATCTTGTTATCGTAGATACGGATGACGCAATCATGGTCATTAACCGTGACAATTGCCAGGACGTCAAGAAACTGGTTGAAGAATTGAGAAGACAAGGTCGTACGGACCTTCTCTGATACTTGAACGGAAAGGTGCGCGGCACCGATTTGCAGGAGGGAATAATGGCAGAGGGGAAACCATTTATAAAGAACGCGGTCTGGCAGGAGCGCCTGGAAAAGATCGCTCAGGAGACAAAACCAAGTGAGATCGACTACAAGAAGATCTTTGAAGAGACAGATAATTTCAGCGGCAATGCAGCGGCGATCCTGGAAGAACTGGGCGTGCAGACCGGAGAGGGGATGGGCGAGTACGATTGTACCAGCGACAAGAGCCTGGAAAAGGTCAGCGATTATCTGGCCCATGCCATCCAGATCGAAAATATTATTGCGACGACGCACAATCCGCCGACGAGCGCTCTACGCCGGAAATTGAAGACGGCTTTTCTTAAGGTCGTGTGCTGGCCGTCCAGAAGATATCTGTATCCGCAGATCGCCTATAACGAAGACATGGTACGGGCCAGCCGTGAAATGCTGATCCTGCTTGCCAAGGTCAACCGCAGTGAGCGTGTTGCTGCAGAGAAGGCGAAAAAAGATCTGAAAGAAGTGCAGAAGCAGATGATCCGTCTTCAGACCCGTATTGAGGAGTTAGAAGGAAAACTGGCAGACTCTGAAAAGAAAACGCAGGCAAACCCGGAAACGGAGGAAAAAGCATGATCTATCAGTATGTCGACACCTGGAAGAAGGGCGATGCGATTGGAAATGAAGTCCGGGCAATCAGCGATTATCTCAAGAAAAACGGCATCGACAATCTGGTCGTAAAGTGCAATCCGAAGACGTATCAGGAAGGTGCGATCCACTTTGATGAATTCGAGAAAAAAGTGAAGAAGGACGATCTTCTTCTGTTCCACTTTGCCTGGTTTGTACCAGAAAACCTCTGGAAGAAATTCAAGGCTTTTCCGTGCAAGAAGATCATGATCTACCATAACGTCACACCAGCGCATTTCTTCGAACCTTACGACAGCCGTGAATCGAAGACCTCGATCAATGCCCGCCAGCAGTTGCAGAGCGGTGCAAAGTTCTTCGATGCTGCATGGGGCGTATCCCAGTACAATGCAGATGAACTGGTCAGCCTCGGATATAAAAACGTATCGGTAGTTCCGCTTCTGATTTCATTTTCCGATTATAAGCAGGAACCGAACCGTGCTTTGATCGAGCAGTTGAAAGATGGATATACCAATATCCTGTTTGTCGGACGAATGGTACCAAACAAGAAGTTTGAAGATATCATCGCCGCTTTTGCCGAATATAAGAAGCTCAATGCGAAGAGCCGTCTTATCCTGGTCGGCAACGATGACATGAAACCATATGTAAATAAACTCCATAATTTCTGCCGTGATCAGGAGATCCCGGATGTACACTTCCGTGCGCACTGCCCTTTTGCGGATATTCTGGCCTATTACAGTAGCGCCGACCTTTTCCTCTGCATGAGCGAGCACGAAGGATTCTGTGTGCCGGTCGTCGAAGCTATGGTGTTTGATGTGCCGGTCATGGCTTATGATGCCTGCGCAGTCCCGGATACTATGGGTGATGGCGGAATCTGCTTTACCGACAAAGATCCGGCTAAGGTGGCAAGCATCATGCATGCACTTCTTTCTGATCCGAAGATGATCGAAGAGATGCGTGAAAACCAGAAAAAAGTAATCGAACGATTCGGTTCGGAGAAGATCCTTTCCGAGATGATCACTAAACTGAAAGCTTTTCAGGCGTAAACGGTGAGGTTCCGTGATGAGGAAGGTTTGGCAATTTCTTTCCACGATTTCGGATGGGGACGCCGTCAGTAATGAGTGTCTGGCGATCGCTTCCCTGCTTTCTGAAAAGGGTGTGACGAACAAAATCGGAGCCAGATATAATCATCTTCGGGGAACCAATGACGTAAAGAAATTCGAGAAGGCGAAGCGGGAACTGGCTCCGGAGGATCTGGTCCTGTTCCATCTTTCGGTGGGAGAAGAGATGAATGACTGGTTCTCTGATCTTCCGAACAAGAAAGTGATCATTTACCATAACATTACTCCTGCTTCTTTCTTCAGAAGATATAACTCGAAGCTGGCCGAATCAGCGGAACAAGGAAGAAGACAGCTTGCCAGGATGGCGTCGTGTGTGGATGCAGCGGTTACCGTATCCTCTTTCAACGCCCGGGAACTGGAGGAGATGGGTTTTCCCAAGCCTTCTGTAATTCCAATCCTGGTCCCGTTTTCCGATTATCGGACTGCGCCGGATAAACAGCGCATGGCGGAATTGAACGATGGAAGGACGAATATCCTTTTTGTAGGACGTCTCGCGCCAAACAAGTGTCAGGAAGATATCGTCTCGGTCTTTTCTGAGTACGTGAAGCACTATGACCCGACAGCGCGCTTGATTTTGGCAGGGTCTTCATCAGGAACAGAGTATTATGCCGAAAGAGTGAAAAAATACGTAGAAGCACTTGGCCTCTCTGAACAGGTGATTCTGACCGGACATACATCTTTTGCGGAGATCCTGGCTTTTTACCAGAGCGCAAAAGCATTTGTGATCATGAGCGAGCATGAGGGATTCTGTGTTCCAATCGTGGAAGCGTTCTTCTTCGGGGTCCCGGTGCTGGCATGTGATTTTGCGGCAATCGGGGAAACGATGGGAAATGCTGGTGTGCTTCTTTCCGAAAAAGATCCGGCAAAAGCGGCGGCGGTCCTTGCGGAGATGGTCAGAAACGAGGATTGGCGTGAGCAAGAAAAAGCGCGCATGAAGCAGGAGCTCGGGCGCTTTGACGAAGAGAAAGTGAAGGAACGGATATGGGAGGTACTCTCTCCGCTTCTTGGGGATAAGGAGGCAGATGCGTGAAAAAGATTGCCGTTGTGGTGCAAAGATATGGAAACGAAGTCAATGGTGGTGCTGAACTCGAGGCGAAAGAATACGCTGAGAGGCTGACAGAATACTACGATGTGACGGTGTTGACGACCTGCGCGAAGGATTATGTTTCCTGGAAGAATGAATATCCGGAAGGGGAAGAGCGGATCAATGGTGTCCGAGTGCTTCGCTTTGCCTGCGATGAAGAGCGTGACGGAGAAGAATTCCACTATGTCCGTACCAGAATGGTCGAACTGCTTGAACGTGAAGAAACGGAGATCGATGAAGCTTTCCAGCAAAGATGGCTCCGGAAACAGGGCCCGTATTGCCCGAAACTTGTCGAGCAGATCAAGAAAGATAAGGACGAATACGATGTATTCCTTTTTATGACGTACCTCTATTATCCGACTGTCTGCGGTATCGCCGAAGTAAAGGAAAAATCAATATTGATCCCCACCGCACACGATGAACCGTATATCCGCATTCCTTGCTACCGTTCGATCTTTAACGGTATCAAAGGCTTGTTCTATAACTCGTCCGGAGAAAAGAAACTGGTGGATGAGCTTTTTGATGTGAAAGATATTCCTTGCGCAATTGGCGGCTGTGGTGTGTCTGTTCCGGAAAACATCGACATGGAGGCGTTTAAGGAGCGTTATCATCTCCCGGATGAGTATGTGGTATATGCGGGACGTGTCGATGTGGAAAAAGGATGCAAGGATCTGATCGCTTTCTGGAAAGACTACAACAAGGAGCGGAGACTGATGTATAAAGCGCCGGTGACGCTCGTTCTGATCGGCAAGGTGGCAATGGAAATGAAACCGGTCCATCATGTGATCTCACTGGGCTTTGTTTCGGATGAAGATAAGTATGCCGCTATTGCCGGAGCGATGTTCATGGTGCTGCCTTCTCCAATGGAGAGCCTCTCCATTGCCGTACTCGAGTCCTTTTCGCTGAGAAGACCTGTACTGGTAAATGGCAACTGCATGACGCTGCGCGACCATGTTCTTCTTTCGAATGGAGGCCTTTTCTACCAGGACTACGATGAATTCACGGTTTGCATGGATTATCTGACCGATCCGGACAGAAAAAAAGAAATCGCGACGATGGGAAAGAACGGCAAGTTCTACTGCCTCAGCAATTATGAGTGGAATGGAATCATCAAGAGACTGGTGCAGCTGATCGAAGGCTGAACCAGAAAACGATAGGATTTATCAGATCGAGAAAGTATCATCCGAAGAGGATTTTTCCGATGCCTGCTCCTTACGCTTTTTTCTGCTCGCGCGAATTTCGTCACGGGTAGCGGAAGGGGCAAACTGTTCCATATTTTCGTGGAAAGAACGCTTGTACAGCTTCGGAGTAAAGATGACCCGGAAAGTGTGCAGGATGATTTTGAAATCTTCCAGAACAGAATAATTCTTGATATACAGAAGGTCGTAACGGAGCTTATCCTGCGGTGTCGTATCGTAGCTTCCGACAACCTGAGCAAGTCCTGTGATACCTGCTTTTACCGCAAAACGCTGGTCATAAGCCGGAATCTCGGATTCAAATTTCTGGACGAAGTCAGGACGCTCGGAACGCGGGCCAACTACGCTCATCTCGCCTTTCAGAACGTTGATGAACTGCGGTACCTCGTCAAGCTTGGAACGGCGCAGGAACTTGCCGATAGGCGTAACACGTGGGTCGTTGGCACCGGAAATGACCGGACCTGTCTTCTTCTCGGCATCACTGTACATGGTGCGGAGTTTGTAAATGAAGTAGGATTTCTTATCGATTGTCAGACGTTCCTGACGGTAAATGACCTTGCCCTTGGAAGTGCACTTGATCAGGATCGCAGAGATAAGCAGGAAAGGAGACGTGATGATCAAAGCCAGAAGCGAAAGAATAATGTCCAGTACGCGCTTCAAGATACGCTGTTCAAACTTCAAAGACATTCTGTCGACCAGAAATACCATAAGGTCGTCGAAATTGATGATCCTGGACTGGAAAAGCGCTATCTCGTAGTACTGCGGTACCATGTAGGCCACCGTGTTCTTGCGGGCGCACTGGAGAATGATCTCGGATTTGGTCTCGTCCGGAACGTCCGGGCAGATAAATACTTCCGACTGGTCCATGATCGCGTTGCGGATGCCGATACGGTCCGAATAGATCAATGTATCCGTCAACTCCAGGTCGTAATGGTGGAGGAGAGGCATGATCTTGTCACGGATGAGTCTTGCGGAAGTCAGGGAACCACCGATGATGACCAGACGGTTCTTCTCGTAGAACTTATGGCTCAGATGCAGACACAAGCCGGACCACAGGGAAAGCATGGCAAACATGATGATGATGCTGAAAATAAGTACGCTTCGGGGGAAGGCACGCTGCAAAAGCATATCCTTCGCGGTAGTCGTGACCATGGTCTGTACGATGACGAACCATACTGTCTGGGAAAGGATCGTTCCCGGCTTCTTTCGGAAGAAACGGGAAAGGTGGAATGTATCACAAAGAATAAGCGACGAGATGCTGATTGCCGGGATCAAGGCAACATAAGCCTTGAAGTTTTCGGCAGAAATCGGAGTGATGTGTGTCGCACTTAAAAGATAAAATGTCCACACGTAAGAAAGGTTAACCAGCAGGATAACTACAAAAAAGTAAATGATCTTGAAAGCGTGGGCGGGGGAAAAACGATGTGAAAAACGCATGTACACTCCTATATTCTCGCTCGTGGCGCTGGCTTCTGACAATAAACACAATTATACATCAATATATTATAAGGCAAAGATGGAAAAAAATCAGCCGAAACAACAAAAAAGCATGGAAACAGAAGCTTCATTTTGTACGGTAATTTGACATAAAATTCTCTTGAAAGACCTGTCGATATATAGTAGTCTTTTTATTGGTATATTATATTAGCTGAACGTAGGGAAGAGGCGTAGTTAGCATGAAGAAGAATGCTGCAAAAAGAAGGAAAAAGAAAATCACCACCGGCATAATTGCCGCAGTCACTGTTTTATTGGTTCTTGGTCTTACCGGAACGATTCTGTATACGAAAGTTTTTAAGAACGAAGTTGACCGTTTCTTTGCAAAAAAGATTACTGTCATCGATGCAGCTGGAGTTTCACATGAGTTTACTTCTGAAGAACTGGCTGCAGAGGTAAATCTGGACACATTCTATAACGGCATCACGATCGATGGACAGAATGTCGGCGGTAAGTCTATGGAAGAAGTCAAGGCCATGTTTGCTGAAACACGTGGAAAGACGATCGATGATATGGTCGACATCCAGTTTCAGGTTGAGAACCAGATGGTTCCGATGAAAACAGAAGGCCTGACATTGACATCCAATATCGATGAGATCATTGACGAAGCGTACAAATGTGCCCGTACCAGTAACCTTGAAGGCGATGAAGGTCTGAAGGACAGATATGAGATGATGGTTCAACTCCAGAAGACACCGAAAGCATTTACATCTTCCTATACGATCGGTACAGAAACTGTTGAAACATTGGCACACAATGCACTCGATTCTTTCAATAAAGAATCAGTCGAAGCTAAAGCAACAGGTTTTGATCTTGAAACCCTGACTTTCATCATTTCGGATTCCCAGGAAGGCTGCTCGGTAAATGTCGACAAGGCGATCGAAGATGTTAAAGCTGCTCTTGCCAGTGCAGATTATAAAGTCGTGATCCCGGTTGAAGTTACCAAGATCGAGCCGAAGGAATCTGCAGAATACCTGCGTGGATACCTCGGAAAGATCACGTCTTCAAGCTCCAAGACAAAAGACGATTACAACAGAAATGTTAACATTAACCTGATCTGCCAGAAGATCGATGGACTGGTACTCCAGCCAGGCGAATCTTTCAACTTTAACAACTTCATCGGCGAGAGAACCGCAGAGAAGGGCTTCAAGGAAGCTGGCGGTATCTATGATGGCCGTACACGAAAAGAACTTGGCGGTGGTATCTGTCAGGCAAATACCATGATCTTCCATTGCGTAGTGAAGTCTGATCTCCAGGTAGATGAGCGTAATCCTCACTCCTGGCCGAGTGATTATGTTGATGTTGGAACAGACGCTACTGTTACATGGGGCGGCGCAAACTTCCAGTTCACCAATACTTCGGATTATCCTCTTGCTATTCACGCTTACTATGGTGATTGCTGGGTAACTGTTGAATTCTACGGCAGACCGCTTCCGGATGGACAGACCATCAAGTTCATCGGTGTAGAGAACAGCCGTACAGCTCCTAACGGAGTGGAGTATATTGCAGATTCTTCCATGGCAGTAGGTGAAACCTCCCATGACAGAAGCTCGCATCCGGCGATTGACGCTTCCGGTTACAAGATCTGGTATGATAAGGATGGTAATGAAATCAAGAGAGAAGAAGCTTTCCACTCGAATTACCGTATGATCAAGTCTTCTGTAAGAGTTGGTACTCGTGCTGCAGATGGTACGATCTTCAAGATGGATCCTGCTACCGGTGCGGTTTCTGCTCCGGATGGATATGTTCCACCAACGCCGACTCCGGATCCGAATGTAACAGTTGTTCCGTCGGACAGCGAAACACCGCCACCGACACAGTCTGAGACGCAGACTCCGACAGAGAGTGAAACTCCACCGCCGACACAGTCTGAGACTCCGGCTCCAACGGAGAGTGAGACTCCTGCTCCGACCGAGAGCGAGACTCCGGCTCCGACCGAGAGCGAGACTCCGGCTCCGACCGAGAGCGAAACTCCAGCTCCGACCGAGAGCGAAACTCCGGCTCCAACCGAGAGCGAGACTCCGGCTCCGACCGAGAGCGAGACTCCGGCTCCGACCGAGAGTGAAACCCCGGCTCCGACCGAGAGTGAAACTCCGGCTCCATCAGAGAGTGAGGCTCCGCCGCCAACAGGTGAGGCCCCGGCAGATACAGAGCCTTCTGGAGATTCTGAAGCGTAATAGACTGACGAGTGAATAAGAAATCTTGGGCACAAGTCTTGAGTAAAAGATTGTGCCCTTTTTATAGAAAAGGAGAATGAGTATGAGTACATCTTACAAAGGCCCGATCGTTCTGATCATCATGGATGGCGTAGGCATCAAAGAAATCGAGACAGGTAATGCTGTCACAGGCGCAAAGAAGCCGATCCTGGACAACTGCATGAAGAAATATCCGATGCAGAAGCTCAAGGCACACGGTACGGCAGTAGGTCTTCCTTCTGACGGAGACATGGGTAACTCCGAGGTTGGACACAACGCAATCGGCGCTGGTCAGGTTTACAGCCAGGGCGCGAAGCTTGTTTCCGAGTCACTCGCAAGCAAGAGCATGTATCAGAGCGAAGTATGGCAGTCCCTCGTAGCAGACGCAAAGAAGGGCGGCACAATGCATTTCATCGGACTTCTTTCCGATGGTAACGTTCACTCTCATATCGACCATCTTCTCGCTATGCTCGACGAAGCAAAGGAAGAGGGCGTAGAGAAGGTTCGTATCCACATTCTCCTTGACGGACGTGATGTTGGTGAGACATCTGCTCTGCAGTACGTTGATCAGCTCGAGGCAAAACTTGCTGAGCTTTCCGATGCTACACACGATTACAGAATCGCAAGCGGCGGCGGACGTATGGTCATTACTATGGACCGTTACGGCGCGAACTGGGGCATGGTTGAAGCAGGCTGGAAGACACATGTTCTCGGTGAGGGCAGACAGTTCGCTACAGCAAAAGAAGCAATCGAGACATTCCGTTCTGAGATCCCGAACGTAATCGACCAGGATCTTCCGGCATTCGTTATTGCTGAGAACGGCGCTCCGGTTGGCACGATCGAAGACGGCGACAGCGTAATCCTCTACAACTTCCGTGGTGACCGTGCTCAGGAGCTGACAGTAGCATTTGAGAGCGGCGCTGACTTTGACAAGTTCGACCGCGTTCGTGTTCCGAACGTAAACTATGCCGGTATGCTCGAGTACGACGGCGACCTTCACATCCCGAAGAAGTTCCTCGTTTCTCCGCCGGTTATCCGTAACACACTCGGCGAGCTCCTCGCAAACAAGGGCATTGCTCAGCTGGCAATCTCCGAGACACAGAAGTACGGTCACGTTACATACTTCTTCAACGGTAACAGATCCAGTAAGTTCAACGATGATCTCGAAGAGTACATCGAGATCCCGTCTGATATCGTTCCTTTCGAGCAGCGTCCTTGGATGAAGTCTGCAGAGATCACAGACAAGCTTGTTGAGCTCATCTCCGAGAATAAGTATCCTTTCATGCGTGTTAACTTCCCGAACGGCGACATGGTTGGTCACACAGGCGTATTTGAGTCTGCTGTAATCGGTGTTGAGTCCGTAGATATCGCGCTGAAGAGAATCCTCCCGGCTATCGATGCTGTCGGCGGTATGGCTATCATCACAGCTGACCACGGTAATGCCGAGGAAATGTATGAACTGGCTAAGGATGGTTCTCCGAAGGCCGATAAGGATGGTCGTATCAAGGCAAAGACAAGCCATACGCTCAATCCTGTACCGTGCATTTTCTATGACAACACAGAAAATAAGGACAAATACGAAGTGGTAGATTCCGATTCCTATGGTCTTGCAAACATTGCTGCGACCATTGCTGATCTGCTTGGTGTAGAGAAGCCTGATTGCTGGGAGTCTTCCATGATCAAGATGAAATAATCATCAAACTTAAGCATTAAATACGGGGGGTGTCTCGCAAGTCAAATGACGAAGAGATGCCCCTGTTTTAGTTTTCAAAGAAAATTGTTTAGAATTTGTTTAATTCTGTGATTTTATGTTGATTGTCAAAGAGTTTCATCGTATCATTGCTAGAGGAGAATATATTAAGGTTTAAAAAGGGCTGACGATCAATGAAAAAAAGTGCTGCGACTCGCGGGAAAAAAACCACAAAGAATGTAGCAATACGGACAACAAAAAACCTGAAGAAAAAGATAAAACGGAAAAAAACCAAGACGTCGACCAAGTTTCTTTCGGTCCTGACAGTCTTTTTGGTGCTTTGCCTGACGGCAACCGTACTCTATACACAGTTTTATAAAGCAGAGGTTGATCGTTTCTTTGCCAAGAAGTATACCGTGACAGATGCCAATGGCGTGAAGATCAAGTACACGGAAGAAGAACTGGCTGAAGCGGTAAACAGTGACAAGTTTTACACGGGAATCGTGATCGATGGCGTCGATGTTTCCGGTAAGACATTATCCGAAGCAAAAGATATGTTCACAGAAACCAGAGAGAAGACCGTGGACGAATATGTTGATGTCCAGTTCCAGATCGGTGATGAACTTGTCAAGATGAATACTGAAGGAATGACACTCTCCTCCAACATTGATGAAGTCTTGGCCGAGGCTTTCAATTACGCGAAAACAAGCAATCTGGAAGGCGTCGAAGGTTCTCTTGAACGTTACGAGAAGATCACTGCATTGCAGAAAACTCCGAAGGAGTATTCCTCGGCATTTACTCTCGGATATGACAACGTTAGTTCTTTGGCACACGAAGCATTGGATAGCTTCAACTATAATCCGGTAGAAGCAAGAGCTACCCGCTTTGATTTGGAAACCCTGTCTTTTGTTATTGAAGAGTCAAAGAGTGGGCAGTCAGTTGATGTTGAAAAGGCGATATCGGATGTTAATGACTCGTTCGCCAAGGATACTTATAAGACTGTGATTCAGGTGAATGTGACCGAAGTGAAACCTCAAACATCGGCTGCTTCACTTCGTGCTAAACTGGGAAAGGTTTCCTCGAACAGTTCTAAGACAACAGACAAAGAGAACAGAAACACAAATATCTGGCTGGTCTGCAAGACGATCGATGGTCTTATGCTCCAGCCGGGAGAGCAGTTCAGCTTTAACGGATTTGTCGGAGAGAGAACAGAAGCCAAGGGCTATCAGGTTGCGCCGGGTATTACAAATGGTGCGAGTGAGATGCAGTTGGGCGGTGGTATCTGTCAGGCAAATACCATGCTTTATCAGAGTGTTATGGAAGCAGACCTTCAGGTAGATGAGAGAGTGGCGCATTCCTGGCCGAGTGATTACGTTGATCCAGGTACGGATGCCACGGTTTCCTGGGAGTATCCGAACTTCAAGTTTACAAATAATACGGATTATCCGATTGCGATCCATGCATACTACGGAGACCGTTGGGTTACAGTCGAGATTTTCGGACGGCTTCTTCCGGATGGACAGAAGATCCGATTCTTCGGTGCGGACGAATATCTTGTAGATGAGCCGCCGACGCGTGTCGAATATGTTGCCGATCCTACTCTTCCGGTGGGTACGGTAGAGAAGAAACGTAGTGCTCACAACCACAAAGTGGCTGTGGCCTATAAGGTTACATACGATGCTGACGGAAACGAGATCAAGCGGGATGAGATACAGACAGATTATCGCATGATTACGGCGCTGTACAATGTAGGTACCCGTGCGCCGGATGGCTCGATCTGCTATATGAATCCGGAAACGGGAAAAGTCTCACTTCCGGAAGGATATGCAGCCGATTAAGCAAAAGAAGAATAACAAAGACGCTGTCTCAAAGCAGATGTCTTCGCTAATGCTTTCAAGCAGGGCTGGCAGCGCAAGCTGCAGGCAAGTGCTTTTCGAGCACAGAAGGCTGGACAAACTAGGGCCCAGTGCTTTTGCCAAAGGATAAGGCACGCACTGCTATGCAAAATCCATTAAAGTATAAATCGCGTTTTTTATCTCGCTATACTGTAATGAAAACCCATTACAGTACAAATACAAAAAAGCGTGGGAAATACTGTAAAATCAGGTTCTTCACGGAAATCGTGGGAATAAGTAATTGAAAAAGGAGCATACTATCCTAGAGTTTAGTTGCTAGACAAAAAC
>JAFWPB010000049.1 GCA_017545245.1 Clostridiales bacterium | reverse complement strand
CTGATACGAATCTAGTTTGGCATTCGCCAGATCATTCACATTACATTTGAAATACTTCTGGGAAGCGGCACCATAGTTCAGCATATCGACCAGCAGAGTAGAAAGTGCTTTTTCCTTCTGCGTACTGCCTCGTGAATATGTCTTCAGAAGATTCTGACAGTAATCACGGATAGACGTTTCTTCCGTGTCGGAAAAATACGTCATACTTCCGTTTTGTGCATACACAGTGACACGCACAAGATTTGGCATTTCAGCAGCATTCAAACCGTAGTAATGGAAAACATATTCTCCGCTCTGCACGGAATAGTCCTTCAGATCGACGCTCTCCCATGTGTAGGCGCTGCCCGATCCGCTGAACTTCTGACGTTCCAGGTGAAGATAGATATTCGAGAATGAAACATTTGAATTCAGTTTCACACGGTACTCGAGACCAAGATCGCTATACAGCTCTACGCTATGTTTTATCGTCGCTTCCAGATGCGCGTCCGCACGCGTTGCTTTTCCAGCGAAAGGCTTGATCAGGACCAAGCTTATCGCAAGGAGCAACGTCAGGAAGACAATAACATCTCTTGATCTTATTTGCATCTGATTACTTCTCATTCTGATCTAACGACCTCTCCACGTTCGATACCATATGCCATGCAGATGTTGGTAAATTCTTCGGAACAAGCAAAGCCTTCCACGATTTGTTCTCGTCTGACGCCGGAAGCCAGCTGGCCAAGCCAGTACTGCATACCTTCAGAATCAGCATCTCTGTCCATGAAAGTCTGATAGAGACGGACAATATATTCTATATCCGTAACCTTCATGTCTACGAATTCTTTACTGGTGAAGAAGAGATATGCGGCATCGTATCCGGTCTGCTCCAGATTCGTCAGAGCCAATGCCCAGTACTCGAGTCCCTCTTTCTCCGGTTCTCTGTCAAGGCAGCATGTATAAAGACGTGTTGCGAACATAACTGCGTTATAAGAAGCAAATTCAGCTTTGTGATAAAGTGCACCGGAACGCACACCGTATCTTGCACAGATATTGCACCATTCTGTAGACTCAATGAATTCGTTCACGATCGTTTCACGTGGCGTATCTGAAGCCAGGCGGCCCAGCCAGTATGCTTTTCCTTCCGGTTCCGATTCACGGTCGAAGAAAGTACGATACAGTACTTCGACAAACTGGGAGTCATCCAGATTCCGGTTCATGAATTCAGGAGCCTGCAGCAAGAAGAATCTTGCACATTCCGCACCATTGTATTCACCGTTCACAACTTTCTCGATCCAGAAATCTTTTCCTGCCTTTTCAGACGGACGATCCAAAGCGACGACGTAAAGTCTTTCTACAAAATCTTCAAATGGCAGCGGCTCCGGTGTAGGTGTGGCCGTTGGAATTCCAGATGGAACTTTTGTAGTCTCAGGAGCTGTTGTCGGAACAGTCTGGCTGCCTGGTACCGTCGGAACAGGAGTTGCTGTCAATCCCGGTGCAGGTGTAGAAGTAACCTGCGGCTTAGGAGCAGATGTCGCAGTCGGAACAGCAGTCGAAGTTGGTGCCGGTGTAGATGTAGCTGTCGGTAACGGCGTCGGAGTTGGCGACGGTGTGGAAGACAGCGTCGGCAATGGTGTCAACGTCGGAACCTTTGTCGGAGACGGGAAACGAACCGGAGACGGAATCGGTGTCGGAAGATCCGGATTCACGGTTGGTGTCGGCATACCAGGACCTGGAACGACGGGTGTTGGCGTTACAGTTACAGGCTTACCCGGCTTCGGTGTTGCCGTAACAGTTACAGGCATACTTGGCTTAGGTGTACTTGTTACATTCGGTCTAGTTGTCGGTTTTGTTGTCGGTACACTTGAGATACTCGGCTTCGCTGTCGGTGCCTGTGTTGTACCCGGCTTGGGCGTCGGTGTTTTTGTCGGAGCCGCCGTTTTCGCAAAAGACTTACTTATACGGAGCGATCCGTCTGAAAGACGTGTGACTGACATGGAATTTCCTTCAAGGGTCACTTTCGTTCTCTCGTCAAAATGGAATCCGGCCTTCGGTGTGAAAACCAACGTTGCTGTATAAGCCGTCGATCCTTTTGCAGTTGTATCTGCCGGAGACCACGTGATCTTACATGTCGCACCAGTCGACGCAGCAAAAGTCACCTCGGTATCGAGTTTTCTGTCGATAACCGGAGAGGCTAGAGCGATAGCGTCTATTGAACGAATGAATCCACAGTCATCACAAATCGGATCACTGCTTGAAGTGAACTTATGCAGAAGTACGGTATTACCGCCATCAGCAGGAAGCATAAACTCGCCATTCCCTTGCAGGGTCTGAGCCTGAGCTTTCTGTTCTGCATACTCCGAAAAAGCTTTCTCTTCTACAACAGCTTTTTCTTCATTTTGGTTAGTAAAAAAAAGCGATGTACCTAGCACGATCAAGACGCTTAGGAACATCGTCAGAGCATAAAAAAACGGTCCGAAATGCGAACCTATCCTACATTTCCTCATACACGAAACCTAGAATATCCCTTCGTCGAATTTCCCCCGAATTTTGAATTGTGGTACAAACTCACTTGGAGTGTATCACAGAATTTTTGGAGATGTAAATAGGCAAATTAAAATATCAAAGAATTTTCTTAAATTTTTACGAAACATCATCGAAACCTGTTTCGAAAATAGTTCGAAACCCGTTTCGGCTCATTTTACTCCATAAAACGATGGTTTTTATCTTTCTTGTGTTCGGACACAAGTTTCAATCTTGCCTTTGCACGGCGCATTGCATGGCGTGCATAAAGACGTTGTTCTTCGGTAGTAGAAGACTTGTTGAATTTCTGCTCTGCTCTTTCAAGTGCCGAGCGGGCACGATTCTCATCGATCTGTTCCGGCCACTCTGCGGCATTGCATACAACGACCACAACGTAATGTGCAATCTCAGCAAATCCTTCCGACATGACGAAATCTTTCGTCTCTCCATCTACTTCAAAAGAAGCGATACCGGGAGTGATAGCAACGACGAGTGGAGAATGGCCGGGCATAACGCCAAGCTGGCCATCCTGCGCCGGCAGGACGACCTTCTCGATCTGCCCTTCGAAGAATACTTCGTAAGGCGTCACGACCTCCAGCATCATCTTTTTCTTTTGCACATCATCGGCCATCTTTTTATGCCTCGTTCTTATAAGATGCGATTACATCATCGATGTCGCCCTTCATGAAGAAGTGCTGCTCCGGAATGTGATCGAGCGAACCGGAGATGATCTCACCGAATGCCTGGACAGTCTTCTCCACCGGAACATAGCGTGGAGCAAATCCTGTAGAGTCAGCCGTAACAAAGAACGGCTGGGAGAGATATTTCTGTACTTTTCTTGCGCGGTTTACGATCTGGCGGTCCTTCTCACCAAGTTCCTCAATACCAAGAATCGCAATGATATCCTGCAGTTCTTTGTACCGCTGAAGCATCTCCTGCACCATTCTCGCAACATGGTAATGTGTCTTTCCGACAACGTTTTCAGTCAGGATACGGGAAGAAGATTCCAGAGGATCGACAGCCGGATAAATACCCAGCTCTACTACTGAACGGGAAAGAACGATGTTGGCATCGAGGTGTCCGAATGTAGTTGCCGGAGCCGGGTCAGTCAAGTCGTCAGCCGGAACATATACTGCCTGGATCGACGTAATGGAACCATTCTTTGTGGAAGCAATACGCTCCTGCAGTTCACCGACTTCGTTTGCCAGAGTCGGCTGATAACCAACTGCAGATGGAATACGTCCGAGAAGTGCTGATACTTCCGAACCGGCCTGTACAAAACGATAGATATTATCCACGAAGAAAAGCACATCACGCTTCATCTCATCACGGAAATATTCTGCCATGGTCAGACCGGTAAGAGGTGCACGCATTCTTGCACCGGATGTCTCATTCATCTGGCCGAATACCATGACGGTCTTATCAAGAACGCCGGAAGCTTTCATCTCATTCCAGAGATCGTTACCTTCACGGGAACGCTCACCAACACCGGTGAAAACAGAATATCCACCATGCTCCTGAGCGATATTACGTATCAGTTCAAGGATCAAAACTGTCTTACCAACACCGGCACCACCGAAAAGACCGATCTTGCCGCCTTTGGAAAAAGGAACGAGGAGGTCGATGACTTTAATACCCGTTTCCAGTGCTTCTTCTGCCGGATACTGTTCGACAAAAGAAGGCGCATTTCTGTGGATCGGCCACTTTGTATCTTCACCGACTTCACCCAGATTATCGATCGCCTGGCCAAGTGCATTGAAAAGACGGCCGGTATTCTTCTCGCCGACCGGTACCATGACCGGAACACCGGTAGATTCGACTTCCATGCCGCGCGCAAGTCCTTCTGTCGCTTCAAAAGAAACGCAACGCACGATGCCGCCGCCTCGCTGCTGCATCACTTCGCATGACACGGTCCTGTCTTCTGCCTTGATCTTGATCTCCGTCTTGATCAAGGGCACTTCGTGCTCATTGAATCCACAATCTATAACCGGTCCGATTATCTGTGTGATCTTTCCAATAGCCATAAACGTTAACCTCTATTCCACCTGATTCGCACCGTTCACGATCTCGTTCAGCTCATTTGTGATACGAGCCTGACGTGCACGGTTGCTCTGCATCGTAAGTTTCTTCATCATCTCATCGGCATTGCTGTTCGCATTGTCCATTGCAGTCATTCTTGCGGTCTGTTCGCAGGCAAAAGCTTCTACCATCGCGCCATACAGTACGGAGTTCAGATAGGTATCGATCAAGAAGGAAAATACCGCGCTGGCATTCGGATGGTAATCGAGATTTCCATCTCCTTCTTTCGCAATACCGGCATCTTCCATTCCAGCCGGGAGAATACTCTCAAATGACTTGGAATCGATCGGTACGACACGGGCAATGACCGGTTTCATACTGATCGCCGATTCCATCTTTGTATAGATCAGATAGACCAGATCAAATTCGCCGCCAAGGTATTTCGCCCGGATGATATTCGCCACATTTCTTGCCTGATAGTACGTCGGTTCCGAAATCGGAAAAGAGAACTCCGGGTCAACAAGATACCCGTCACGGGCCAGTTTGTCACTGCCCATCTGTCCGAATACATAAAGCTTATATTCCGTACGGATATTCTTCTTTGCATTCTCCAAAATCTTCGACTGGATATGCTCTTCCGTGATCTTCACGATATTGTTGTTATATGCACCTGCCAGACCCTGATCACCGGTCAGGATGAAGTAAGCTATCTTCCACGTCTCGCCCGCCTTCTTCTCATGCACGTGCAAATACGGATTATCGATGTCTTCACCGGCATTTCTGTACACTTCCATCATGCTCTCGGCACAAATCGTAAAGAAAGGCTTGACCATCTCATGCTGAACCTTGGATTTACGCATTTTTGCGGCGCTGACAAGCTGCATTGCCCGCGTCAGCTGGGAAATGTCATTGACACTCTTTATGCGCTTCTTGATCTCGTTCAGACTTTCCATACTTCAATTACGACTCTCGTGACTGGTACTGCTTATGTTCAGCCACAAACAATGTGTGATATTCTTCTTCGATCTCATCGATCTCTTTCTTCGTATCGTCGTCCAGCACGCGCGTCTCCGTGATCCTCTTCATGATTTCCGGATGCAAGACCGTCATTCTCTGGAGGAACTCGTTAACATACTCCTTCGCGTCCTCTTTATCCAGAAAGGTCAGTTTTTCGTTCGTTGCCAGATACAGCATCACGACCTGCTCATCCATCTGGAGTGAAGCATACTGTTCCTGCTTCAGGATCTCATTCAGGATGACACCACGCTTCAACTGCTTCTGTGTGTTCTCATCCAGATCCGAACCGAACTGGGCGAAAGCAGCCATTTCACGGGCCTGCGCAAGACTGATACGAAGCGGTCCTGCCACTTTCTTCATGGCCTTGGTCTGCGCCGCACCGCCTACACGTGAAACGGAAAGACCGGCATTGATTGCAGGCCGCTGTCCCGCGAAGAACAACTCGGATTCCAGATAGATCTGTCCATCTGTGATCGAGATGACATTTGTCGGAATATATGCGGAAATATCGCCGCTCAAGGTCTCTATGATCGGTAATGCGGTCAAAGAACCTCCGCCGAGTGCTTCGGAAAGCTTCGCGGAACGCTCGAGGAGTCGGGAATGCAAATAAAAAACATCGCCCGGATATGCTTCACGTCCTGGCGGACGACGAAGGAGAAGTGAGATCGCACGGTATGCCTGCGCATGCTTTGAAAGGTCATCATAGACAATCAGGACATCTTCGTGATCGTTATACATAAACTCTTCCGCAATCGCACAACCGGCATATGGAGCAATATACTGCAACGATGCAGGCTGAGATGCACTGGCCGCTACGATCACTGTATACTCCAACGCATTGTACTGCTCCAGTGCTTTTGCCACGGAAACGATATTCGCCATCTTCTGACCGATGGCCACATAGATACAAAGAACATTTTTACCGCGTTGGTTGATGATCGTATCGATTGCAATCGCCGTCTTTCCTGTCTGACGGTCGCCGATAATGAGCTCACGCTGGCCACGGCCGATCGGGGTCATGGCATCGATCGCGGTAATACCTGTCTGCAGCGGCTCGTCGATCGGTGAACGCTCGACGATACTCGGTGCAGGATACTCGATAGGACGGGATTCTGTCGAACGGATAATGCCTTTTCCATCGATCGGATTTCCCAGAGGATCCACTACTCTTCCCAGAAGTCCACGGCCGACCGGAACCGAAACAGCACGTCCGGTACGGTGGCACATGACGCCTTCTACAACATCCCGGCATTCACCGAGAAGCACTACGCCGACTTTATCACTTTCCAGATTCATCGCAATACCGTAGGAAGTCTCCGAGAACATGATCAGCTCACTGGATACACAATTCTCGAGGCCGCTTACCATTGCGACACCATCGGAAACGGACATGACCTTACCGACCTGCTCCACTTCGGAAGCTTTGGCAAAATCGGTGAGGATCTTCTCGCGTTTTCTTTCCTGCTCCGCTTCATCGCCTTCCCAGAGATCGTCATCCTCGAAAAGCATCGCGGGGCTTTCTTTGAACTCCGCCAGTGCCTCACTCAAGGACTGGTGGATCAAAGCCGCATCATCTTTTCCTTCGGAAACATCAATCTCGGCATCCCGGTCCGTTTTCAGGTGACGTCCGATTCGGGACAGCTGACCGGCTACACTGTAGTCGTATTTCGTACCCTGCGCGAAGATCACATATCCGCCGATCAGGGACTTATCTGTCTCCTGCTGGATCGTATAACCGGATATATGGATATGCTCGGCAAAGCGGCGCGCGATCAGGGCGACCTTCTCCGGTGGCATATCGTCCGAAGCCGTTACGATCCGGATTACTTCAAAACCACTTGCATTATTCACCGGCCTTCACCTCTGTCGACTGAAGCTCTGCATTTACTTTTTCACGAAGCTCGCTTTCCTTCTTCGCATCTCCATCCGAACCGAGAACGTGTCCTGCAATGGAAACTGCCAGATCGGCCACTTCGTCTTTCATCTCTTCCAGCATAGCCTTACGGGTACGCTTTGCATCTTCTTCCGCACGGTCACGGATCTCCTGCGCTTCTTTCTTCGCGGTCTCAATGATCGTCTGAGACTGCTTTTCTGCCTGGGATCTTGCGTCGGCAATGATCTGCAGGGCTTCTTCGTGAGAAGCATCGATGCGCTTGGTCGCTTCTTCAAACTTCTCGTTCGCCGCCTTCTCCTGCTTTTCCGCATTCTCGACCTGCGCCGTGATACCCTCCTGACGCTTCTTGATCACTTTGATCAACGGTTTGAAAAGAACGAGTTTCAGAATAAAATACGCTACCAGGAGATTCACGATGGTAACGAGCGCCGTCACCGCATAGTGCGCCATCTGGTCCGGAGAAAGCAGTGAGCTCTCACTCTCTGCTTCTGCCACTACGTCCAGAAGTGCTCTCGGAATCTTATCAAGGTTTGCCATCAACAGCAAATTCATCATCATACACCTCGTAATTCGATCAGAATGTAAAGATCAAAAGCAAGCTTACTACCAACGAATAGATCGCGATAGACTCCAGGAATACGATGGAGATCAGAAGCAATGTCTGAAGCTTACTGTACATTTCCGGCTGACGAGCTGCACCTTCGAGCGCACGTCCGGCGGCAAGTCCGATACCGATCGTTGTACCCAGAGCACCGAGACCGATCGCAAGACCGGCACCCAAGCCGATCAGGCCCTTCGGATCCGCTGCAACATCTAATAAAACTCTTGTCAGATTCATTTTTATTTCCTCCTAATTCTTATCGATCAAGTAGTATTTCCAACCTCTTATGCTTCCACTCCGGCGGTGGCATTCGCCGCTTCTTTTTCCGCCTGAGCCTTCAGTTTTTCTTCTTTTCTTTCCTTCATGACGTGAGCACTCTCTATCGCTTCACCAATGTAAGAGGTAGTGAGGTAGCAGAACACGATAGCCTGAAGAATACCGTCAAAGAGATCGAACCACAGGCTTAAAACGCCCGGAAGGAAGATCGGGATAACGATACTTACAAACTCCATGAGGATAAACGCACCGAAGACGTTACCGAAAAGACGGAGCGCCAACGATACCGGTTTGATAAAGAAGTCAATGATCTTGAATGGCAGCATAAAGGCTTTCGGATCCA
Organism: Clostridiales bacterium; assembly: GCA_017545245.1. Classification (GTDB taxonomy): domain Bacteria; phylum Bacillota; class Clostridia; order Saccharofermentanales; family Saccharofermentanaceae; genus Scatonaster. The sequence continues at coordinate 39,666 of JAFWPB010000049.1, read as the reverse complement.
GGAATGTGGAAGCAAAACCCTTGATCCCTACAAAGCGGATCGACATGACTGCAACATATATAATGGCAAAGATAGCCATGGCAAATGGGAAGGCAATGTTCTTTGCCGGCGGTGGCAGTTTAAAAATTGAGAATGTGTTGCAGGAGATCAGGAAAATACCTATCGTACCGATCATCGGCACCACTTTTTCTGCCTGTTCATCATTCATTCCGTAGTTCTTGCAAAGACCGAGCATGAGATTGATCAGGGACTCCATCAAGGACTGTCTTGCTCCCGGGAGTTTGTCTCTCTTATGACCCAGCCAGATAAACAGAAGCCCACCGAGGAAGACGGCGATCCATGTTACGATGATCGCATCCGTGATCAGGAATTTTCTTCCTCCCAAGGTAAAAGAACCTTGCCACTGCAAAATGCCGTGACGGATCTCTTCACCTATGTGGCTCACATCGAAAAACTTGATTTTTCCGATTTCATCTTTAAACGCTTCCCAGAATTCCGTCCACCAGGAAGCTGCTAGCAGTACTCTCATTTTCTTACTCTTTCTTGCGAAAACAGAAAGGCTTCAAAAACCAAACCTCTCTGTTTCCCCATTGAACTTCGACTATATTCCTATGTTATCAGCTGATCATCCCGCAATCGGGAATACGATCAGTTCGTACCGAAAAGACGATCGCCGGCATCACCCAGACCCGGGATAATGTATGCGTGATCATTCAGTCTCTCATCCTTCGCAGCGCAGAAGATCGGTACATCCGGATGATCCTGCTGAAGTCTTGCAATTCCATCCGGTGCCGAGATCAGGCAGACGAACTTGATATTCTTGATACCACGCTCCTTGAGGAAGGTCATGGCCGCAGAAGCAGAACCGCCGGTTGCCAGCATCGGGTCGAGAAGGATGACTTCGCGGTTCTGGATATCGTCCGGAAGCTTGCAATAGTACTCGACCGGCTTCAGAGTATTCGGGTCACGATACAGACCGATATGACCAACTTTTGCGTTTGGGATAATGGAAAGCATACCATCTACCATGCCCAGACCTGCACGAAGGATCGGCACCAGCGCGATCTTCTTGCCTGCAAGTACTTTTGCCTTGGTAGCAGCTACCGGAGTCTCGATATCGACCTCTTTCAAAGGAAGATCCCGAGTTACTTCGTACGCCATGAGCATCGCCAGTTCATTTACCAGCTCGCGGAACTCCTTGGTAGAAGTTTGCTTGTCTCGAAGGATCGAGATCTTGTGTTGGATCAACGGGTGATCAAATAGAAAAAATTTCGGCTCAGACATATACTTTCCTCACTTTCACTTTGAATCGTTTGAATCAGTCTAAATCAGTTTACTTGAACAGTTCTTTTTCCTGCTCCTTCATATCATTTACACGGACCTGATGACGGCCGCCATCGAAAGGCTCATTCATATATGCATCTACGATACCCAGAGCCAAAGAGCTTCCAACTACGCGGGCGCCCATGGAAAGAACATTCGCATCGTTGTGCTGACGGGACATTCTGGCCATGTATTCGTTCGTGCAGAGTGCGCAGCGGATACCTGGGAACTTATTGGCTACCATCGAGATGCCGATACCGGTTCCACAGATCACGATACCTCTTTCTGCTTTCTCATCGATAACATCCTTCGCCACTTTCTGTCCGGCCAGTACGTAACTGTACGGAACATCTGCTGCAGTCGCACCACCTTCAATGATCGTGTGTCCCTGCTTGGTAAGATGCTCCACTACGATCTTACGGAGTGGAAATCCTGCGTGATCAGATGCAATTGAAATAACCATTTTCATACCCTCGCTTTATTTGATGTGTTTATGTGTAAAAGTTCTCTTGCCTGAAGCATAGTCGGCCACGATATTTCCGTTTCCGACGATCTTGTATTTGTAAGTGACCAGGCCTTCCAGGCCAACCGGACCTCTGGCATGGAGTTTACTCGTACTGATTCCGACCTCAGCGCCGAAACCATAGCGCAGGCCATCTGAGAAACGTGTCGAGCAGTTCCAAAAAGTATTGCCGGAATCCACACGGTTCATGAAGGCTTCCGCCGCATCTTTATCAGTCGTTACGATTGACTCCGTATGACCGGAACCATTGGTATTGATGTGATCGATCGCTTCATCCAGACCGGATACGACTTTGATCGAAACTTCATAATCAAGATACTCATGGTGCCACTCCTCGACAGGGAGAACATTCGGAAGGATCGCTTTCGTCTTCTCACAACCATGGAGAACGACGTTCTTCTCTTTCAGTGCCGCAGCAAGCTTAGGCAGGAATTCCTCGGCGATCGAACTGTCAACAAGGATCGTCTCGCATGCATTGCAGACCGCAACATACTGGGTCTTACTGTCGATAGCAAGCTTCAACGCCATCTCTTGATCTGCTTTCTCGTGAATATAAAGATGGCAGACACCGTCCGCATGGCCCATGACCGGGATGGAACTGTGCTGCATGATGTACTGGACAAAAGAATTCGAGCCGCGTGGGATGATCAGATCGATATACTTATCAAGACGGAGCATCTCTGCCACATCGTTTCTCGTCTCCATCAGCGTGATCCAGCCCTTCGGGATACCGGCTTTCTCGGAAGCCTCCGCAATCACTTCATAAAGGATGCGGTTCGAACGGATCGCTTCACTTCCGCCCTTCAGGCAGCAGGCATTACCGGATTTCAAAGCAAGCGAGGCAATCTGTACCAGTGCGTCCGGACGGGATTCAAAGATGATTCCGAGCACACCGATCGGGCAGGACACACGTGTCATGACCAGATCATCGTCAAGCTCGGTCTTCAGAAGTTCACGGCCGACCGGATCAGCAAGCTTGGTCAAGCTACGAAGTCCACTCGTCACATCGGCAAGTTTATGCTCATCGAACAAAAGTCTCTTCTGAAGAGGCATGGGAAGGTCGGACTCCTGCGCATCTTTCACATCGAGAGCATTCTCTGCAAAGATGACATCTTTGTTCTCCTGGAGCGCTTCTGCAATTGCAAGAAGTGCCGCGTCTTTCACTTCAGTCGGAAGTACCGCCATGGCATACGATGCCTGCTTTGCTTCCTTCGCACGAGATTCAAAATCCGTCATAGTCAAACCTTCTTTTCATAGATTCATTATATTATAGCAGATTCCCACCTTTATGGCTTATTCTTTCTCAAGATTTTCATATTGAAAAGAACTGAAAACAAACGCATCGTTTTTCTAGCGGAGAGTTTTCCACTTTTCAAATGTGGGTTGCGAAAAAGACCTGTGGAAAATGTGGAAAAGTCTGTGGATAACTCAAAGACAAGGGTTTCTAAAAAACGCATATCGCAAAGCCCGATTTTTTGCACCGTCTATTTTTGTCAAGTAGTTTTCGCAAAAACGTACGAAAAACTTTTTTAATGAAAAAGCACTGGAATTTAGGCTTTTCCAGCGCTTTCGACATCAATTTGACATTTTGTGTGTCCACCATTCGCGGACACTTGTTTTCAGTTTTTCTTCGGTGGCAAACGATAATAATTTGTCAATTGGCATCGAATCGAACCGTTATACAGTTTTCGTCTTTTATCTGCTTTTCGGACTACCTGGTTTTCAAAAGAATCATCCGGTGTGATCACGGAAAGACGAACGCCTTTCTTGCAGTATCCTTGCTTATCTAAGTACGTCTGCGCGATTCCGCGGTAGATATTCTTCGCTTCCTCCGGCGTCAGAAGACGTCCGCCATATGGTGGATTACAAAGGATCATCTGCCTCTTCATTTTCGTCCATTTTTCTAATTCTTCAGGTGTTTGCGTTTTGAAATCCGCGACCTTAAAGCGCGTAAAGTCCGCTACTCCGGCCGCCTGGGCATTTCTTCTCGCCGTTTCGACGGCTTTCGGATCAATGTCGGATCCGTAGAAATAGATATCGTCCATCGGTGAAAGATCTGCCATGTCCTGCGCTTCTTTTCTCGCCTCGTCGATTACTGTTTTCCCGATAAACGGGAGTTTCTCCGCGGCGAACTCTCTCTTTAATCCCGGTGCGATATTCAAAGCCATCATGGCCGCCTCGATCACGATCGTACCCGAACCGCAGAACGGATCGACCAGCGCCTCTTCCCCGAAGAAACGGTACTGTGCGGCGCTGACCATGCCGGACGCCAGCGTCTCCTTGATCGGTGCTTCGTGCATGAGCGGGCGGTAACCACGTTTATGGAGTCCGTCTCCGGTCAGATCGATCATCACGCGGACATGGTCTTTCACGATACCAAAAGAGACCTTCACGATACCGAGTTTCTCGTCTTCGCGGATCAGCGCCCCCTCAGGAAGATGACGCGCCGACAACAGTGCTTTTACCATGGCTTTCTTAGCAAGGCTCTGGCACGCAGGAATACCGAAAAGTTTCGAATCCCGCGAATAACCGTTCACGTGGAATGCCCAATTCTCCGGGATCCAGTCTTCCCAGCGGATCTTCTCGAACCCATCGAAAAAACTTTCAAATGTATCGGCATCGAATTCGCCCATGGAAAGAAGGACGCGCTCGCCCCTTCTCGTCCACATCAGGATTCGGGCACAGTCCTTTTTCATTGTCTCCGGCGTCGTCGAAACCAGAAGCTGCCCGTCCGACACTTCGATGCGGCTCTTGTCATAACCGATATTTTCCAGATCTTCCACACAGAAGTGTTCCAGGCCGAAAAGGCACGTGATCACGATCTTCATTTTTATGCCTCCTTAGACATTTTGCAGCACATCCAGGATCGGCATCATGATCAGAAGCGCCAACAGGATGTGAAGAATAACAAACGGAATACCTTCGAGTCTTCGGGGTATCTTACTGAACAGCAGACGGCGGTCCAGAACATGCAGATAAAACAGTACGATCGTAAAGGAGAACCATACACCAATGACGAGTGCGATCCACCAAATCAAAAACGTCGATATCGCCAGTTCTCCGCCCTGTACGCTCAGGCGACGCAAATAGAACGTCAATGGCAAAGCGATCTTCACGATCGAAAGCAGCGGCAGATACCGGTTCTCGTCGATTTCCTGCTCGATATGGAATGCTTTCACAACAAGTGTAAAGAGTCCCAAAGTCAGGATCGTTGCATATAGGACGATATGCGCCACATTCCGCAGCTCGAGCGGTGCGTAAAAGACATAAAGAGCGCTGATTCCTCCCGCAATCACATCCACGATCAGAAGGCAGAGCATGAGGATAAAGAATCTCTTTTCTCTCGAAAAGGACAGGCCCTGATACTTCTTTCTCTCACCACGCTCCCAATCAAGCACCCATGTTTTTCTCGTCTCGTTACTTTTCAGAAGAACGAGAACAAGAATGCTGATCAGCACCAGAAGTGCCGCACCGGAAGAGTGATTCAGAAGCTGAAGGTCCGATTGTCCGAAAAGACCGAGCTTGATACCGAATACCGAATCGGCCCCGAATATCTCCCGGATCGAAGCAATCAACGCGCCATTCACAAGATAGAATAAGAAACCATGCACATATCCGATATCGGTACCTGTTTCCTCCGCTTCCATCATATGCAGGAAAAGCGGCGCCGTAAGGAAAAGGAAAGAGGAAGCCGGGAACAGAAAAATCGCAGGCGTCGGAATATTCATCTTCAGAAGCTGTGAAAGAAGGTTTGTGATCTCCCCGACTACCGCGGACGAGAACGCAAAGATGCCCCAGCAGATACGGTGGTTCTTCACATAGCGGATCGACACGGCATTGATCAGGAAGAAAAGGAGAAATTGCAGGATTGAACTGACAAACACAGAAAGTGAAGCCGTCGTGCAAAGCATGATCAAGGCAAAAGATACCACGATCCTAAACTGCTTTTTTGAGATGTAGTTTTTCTCCTGCATATCAACCTACCCAATTCAAATATTCACGCATAAACTTATATGCCTGATTGATCGTACTCAATGTTGCCGAACAGGCATTCTGCGCATCCGGAAGTCCTTCGATATATGTACGGATCTCAGAAAGTGGAATACCATCCACACTCTCCGAAAGAATATCACCTGTATCTCCCTGGACAACGCCGTCCTCACCACCTACTACACCGATCTGTGACGGAACTTTTGTCGGGGTCGGTGTTGCCGGAACGGTCGGCATCGGTGTTGGTGTATCCGCTGAAGACAACGTAGTCTCCGATGTATTTCCGTCGGTCTCCGTTGTCGTTTCTTTCACATCTTCTTTCGTCTCCGGATCAGTCTCGTTCGGATCCGAGCTTTCCGGGTTCTTCGAACGCAGATACATATCCTTCGTCAGCATAGAACGGGAATTGGCAATACTCTCATTTACCAACTGGACAAAGACAGAAATCTTCATGGTCACGCCGTCAATGATCTCCGTGGTTCCATCCGATTTCATCGCCAGTTTCATCGGGTCCTGCACCAGCACGAGGCGGTTCTGTACGCGATACGCCTGCTCTGCCCAGATATTACCGCTGATGTTATAGTCGCCATTGATCGAGTCCTGTGAACGGGTCTTCTTCGTCGTTGCATTGACCGCATCCCACTCAACACGGACGATACGTCCGCCTCTTACCTCGATCTCCACATAATCAAGATATCCGTCTTTCGAAACCTCCGGAAGCTCCGAATAGTAGATTCCGTCGTGAAGACCCAGAAGCGGGTCATATTCAACCTGATAAGGAACATCAGGAACAAGCTGCTGGTTTACGGCAACCGGAATACGTGCGTCCTTAAGCTGTGATTTCAATTCCTCCAGTTGCTCTTCAGTAAGTGTGATTGCAGCTTCCTTATCCTCAACGATACGCAGATCCATGAGGTTTTCGCCATTTTCACTGATGCACAGCTGCGTATGGATAAAACCGTATGACGTATCCATGGCCACGTCGAGAATGTAGCCGATAAGCTTGCCGCTCTCATCATAAGCACTATACACATACCGGATATCCTGGAAATCCTTCAGAATACTGGTATTCAGAAGACGGTATTCCGATGCCATGAGAAGACTTCCGAACTCTTCCTGGTACTGCGCCTGCTCGCGCTTGTTGTAATCGCTCTTCGTCTTGTAATAGCAGACAAGAAGAAACGACAGACTCAACACCACAACGACCAAAGCACGGATCGCCAGTCCTTTGAAAAACGAACGCGTCATTTCTCCACCTCCCGGAACCAGCTGGTCTTTGAGAACGCCCGCGGGCGGATATAGTAATCAAAGACCGGTGTCAGGATATTCATTAGAAGGACCGGATAGATCATCGCATACGATGCATTTCCGAATCGGTACAGTATGAGAGTCAAAAGCCCTGCTCCTCCGCCGAAAAGGCACCTTGCCCACTTATCCATCGGGAGCGTCGTGCAGTCCTGCAAAGCAAACACACCGACAAACAGGATGCCTCCCCGTATCATCCAGATCAGGAATTCTTCGAATCCCGCGCCTGCCCAGTTAAAAGGAACGTAGCCGATCAGGATAACGGCAAAGAAGGCTGCCGGTGCGTAGATGGAAAAGAGTTTTCTTTCAATCATAATGACTGCGCCCAGGGCAATCAGGATCAGCGATGTCGTTCCGACCATGCCGATGACCCGTCCGGAAACGATATCCAGAATATCTACATTGACCTGCGTGATTGCTCCGTTACTCACGATTGCTTTTCCTGTAAAAAGCGAAGAGAATCCCCAGAAGTTTTCCAGTGGTGGCTCCTGCGCCACCATCTGCATCGGGAATGCAATCTGCAGGAAAGCCCGAGCCGCCAAAGCCGGATTAAAGAGATTCCGTCCGACTCCGCCGAGCGCCTGCTTGACCAATAATGATCCAAAAGCGGCGGCAATCGCCATTGCCCACACGGAAGTGGACACCGGAACAAGCATTGCCAGGATCAAGCCGCTCACCAGCGAACTGTAATCCACGTGGAAAGGCATTTCCGGATACATGTTTTTGGATGAGAGATAGTCGCACAGGAAGAAAACACCGCACGAAACAAATGACAAAACCAGAACACGGATACCATAGTAGAACAGCGCCCCGATCAGGATCGGCAAAAGTGCCAGAAGCACATAAGCATAGCGCTCCACGATCGGTCGGTCTGCATGGATATGAGGGGCTAACTGTTTGCGTTTCACTTTGCGCCCCTCCTTCTGGCCCGATGGGCCGCTTTGGCAATATTCGTTGAAAGTTCGATACCTGACGGACAGACATACGAGCACGCACCACACGCGATACACTGCTCCACCGATTCGTCTCTTGTCACATCTTCCTGTCCCAACTCAATCAGACGGTTCAGAAGATATGGCGAAAGGCCTACCGGACAGGCACTCACGCACGCTCCGCAATGAATGCAGTTCATACGCGGAGGTTCAAATTTCCGGATGATCGTGATGGCCGCTGTCGTCTTGATGATCGGTACTTGCAGGTCCTTGATCGCAACGCCTGTCATCGCACCACCCCAGGCGATCCTCTGCGCAGTATGCGCACCCGGAACACGCTCGAGAAGCTCTGAAACACTTGTTCCGATTGGCACCAGAACGTTATGTCCCGTGATCGTATCACCTGAAATCGTCACAACACGCGAGATCAGCGGCTGGTTTTTTTCGATCATGTCACAGAAAGCATAACATGTCGACGCATTAAAAAGCACTGCCTTTACGTTTTCTTCAGGGTCTTTTCCAATCGGAAGCTCCACACCGTAAAGTGCCTTAATGATCAGCTGCTGACATCCCTGCGGGAATCTTGTTTTAAATAGCTGAACCTCGATTTTCCGGTCCAGATAACGATGGCGGAACTCGGCAACGGCCTTATTCAGTGCATCGATCTCGTCAGTCCAAAGATCTTCTATACAGAATACGACTCTTTTAACATGGCAGATACCACCCAGCGCCATCGCCCCCTGCAGTACTTTTGCCGCATTCACACGGATGTGATGCAGGTCGCAGGCAAGAAACGGCTCACTCTGCGTAGCATTGACCAGAAGCGTATCTACACCGGCCTGTTCCGCCTTCAGGCACTTGGCAAATGTAGGGATCCCCTCTCCGCCCATGCCGCAGATGCCGGACTGCCAAAGGAGTTTCTTCAATTCTGCCAACGAAAGCGTATCGATGTTTTTCCTCTGGTGGATCTTCGTTGAGACACGACGCCTAAGGTCATTCTTGATCCAAATAGCTTTACAGCTGACTTTATTCGGAAGGCGGATCACATCGATCCTGCTGACTTCACCGGAAATACTTGCATGGACAGGCACACCACTTGAATCGTGAGGAACGCCGACCATATCACCAATGGACACAGAATCACCCACAGAAACAACCGGGTCACAAGCTGTGCCCCGGTGCTGGATCATGGGAAGTATTACTTCACGTGGATTACAAACCTCCAGAAGCGCTTCGCGCATAAACTTACGCTGGCGAACAAAGTCCAGTCCATCGTTTTGGAGGTTTCCTTTTTTGAAAGTCGCCTTCTTCATGTGCCCACCTTTCGCACAAGAAGCGTATCAGTCGATATAATCCTTCAACTTCTTGCTACGGCTCGGATGACGGAGTTTACGAAGTGCCTTCGCCTCGATCTGACGGATACGTTCACGAGTTACGTTGAACTCACGGCCTACTTCTTCGAGTGTTCTCTGGCGGCCATCGTCCAGACCGAAACGCAGACGGAGAACTTTCTCCTCACGTGCAGTCAGGCTCTTCATAGCATCCAGAAGCTGTTCTTTCAAAAGTGTATAGGCTACCTGATCCGCAGGAGACATAGCATCGTCATCCGGGATAAAATCACCAAGATGACTGTCCTCTTCTTCACCGATCGGCTTTTCCAGAGAAACCGGTTCCTGGGAGATCTTCTGGATCTCACGGACCTTCTCAACAGGAAGGTTCATGCGCTCTGCGATCTCTTCCACGGTTGGTTCACGGCCCAATTCCTGGATCAAAGCACGCTGCTCACGTACCAGACGGTTGATCGTCTCCACCATATGAACCGGAATACGGATCGTTCTCGCCTGGTCAGCGATTGCACGGGTGATTGCCTGACGGATCCACCATGTAGCATATGTACTGAATTTAAAACCTTTTGAATGGTCAAACTTGTCAACCGCCTTGATCAAACCAAGATTTCCTTCCTGGATAAGATCGAGGAACTGCATACCACGGCCAAGATAACGCTTTGCGATAGAAACAACGAGACGGAGGTTTGCTTCGATCAGCTGTGCCTTCGCATCTTCATCGCCATCCAGCATACGCTGTGCCAGATCCTGCTCCTGCTCGGCAGTAAGAAGCGGAACCTTACCGATTTCTTTGAGGTACATACGTACCGGGTCATCCATTCCTGCGCCATCAATTGCGCCGGCATCTAAGTTCAATTCACGGATCGCATCATCCTCGATGCTTGTTTCAGCAACGATCGCGATACCCTTTGCCTCAAGCTCATCAAAGAGCTTATCGACCATATCCGGATCGCCATCCTGCTCCTCGATAATATTCATCACATCAAGAGATGAAATGCTATGGTTGTTAGCATTTGCCAAGTTTTCCAATTTCTGTAGAATTGTTGAAAAATCACTTGCCATTAACGTTCTTCCTCCCAAAAACGAAATGCACGCCGAAGCGGCTATAGGGACTCCTCACTGCTAACTCTGGTCTTACTTTTCTGTACTCTCTTCCGACTCTTGTTCTGGAACATAGAACTCTACCTGGTCTTCACTGACCCCGTTCTTACTTCCCTCCATTGTAAATCTTCCATTCGGAGCATATACAGTAAAAACTACGCCATCGTAGTAGTGAGCAGCATCACTGGATTCATATCCATATTCTTCACCACGAATCGCACAATACGATTCGAAAGCCTTAAATACTTTCGCCTTGTCGGTCTCTGTTGAAGATACGATCGAAACCTGGTCATTCATTGTACCGGTGATCTTAAAACCGGTAGTGTATCCGTCATCCGCTTCTGTATTCACTGTCAGCTCACCAGCTGAAATACAGGAAGACATCTGCTTATAGATCTTCTTGTAATGGGAAGATCTCAGGATCGCGACAGGAAGAGAAATACCGATGATCAGTAAAATGCAGATCGCCGTTACGGAAAAAACGATTCTCTTCACTTTTTTCGGTGTCTGGATATCATCCGGAGAGATCTCGAAAAGCTTCTCCACCTTCTTGTCTTTGGCAGTACTTGCCTTATCTACCTTTACGGCCTTCTCAACGGCATTATCGAACACCGGTGTAACAGTGTGACGAACCGCTTTCGCCTCACGCTTTGGCTGTGGAAGATTAGGAAATTCTACTCCATCCGGATTGTTAAATATCTCGATTGCTTCTGCTGTAGGAAATACACAGTCGCAAAAAACGCATTCACAAATTTCGTCTTTGCTGTCCACCATGATCAGTGAACCACAGTTCTTACATAAACCTTGTTGAGTTGCCATTTATTTCTCGTTCCTTTGCATTCTCGCCTACAAAAGGGTATAATCCCACAAGTAAGCACAGTATATTATATACACTGTTTTGTGTTCGTGCAAATAGTTTTTTGCATAATTTTTGTTCTATATATTTTATACATATTAGGACATTTTCCGAAGGAGACCCTGAAATGCCTGAAAATACAGTCATTGACAATCTTTCCCTGCACGAATTCTTCATGGAAGCTGCCCTGAAAGAGGCAAAGAAAGCCTACGACCTCGGCGAGTCTCCCATCGGATGTGTGATCGTAAAAGATGGCAAAATCATCGCCCGTGCGCACAACCTCCGTCAGACGCGGCAGGACGCGACGCTTCATGCCGAGATGTCCTGCATTTCCAAAGCCTGCAGAAAACTCTCTGCCTGGCACATCTTCGGCTGCGATCTCTACGTTACGCTCGAACCATGCTATATGTGTGCCGGAGCCATCATCCAGTCCCACATCCGCCATGTCTACTTCGGCGCCTATGACCCAAAAGGAGGCGCAGTCTGCTCCCAAAACCGTCTCTTCGACCTCAAGCACAACCATCATGTTGAATACGACGGCGGCATTCTCGAGGCCGAGTGCAGTCAGTTACTGAAAGATTTTTTCAAATCACTCAGAGCTCAAAAGAAAGGCCATCCCGGATCAGCCAGATGATCTTGCTCTTCACGGTTTTTCCCGTTGCAGCATAGATAGCTTTCGCGTACATCTCCAGCTGGAAAAGATACCGCTCTCTCAATACTTCTTTCTTCTCTTCTTCGGTCCCCTGTATCCGGTCCGACTTATAATCGATCAGGACGGCTTCTCCGTCTTGCCCGACGAACCAGCAGTCGATCATTCCCTGCACAAGTTTAAAATCGTCCGACTCATTGGGGACCGCAAGTGCAAATGGTATTTCCCGATATGGTCCATGCTCCGCTTCTTTTTCAGCCTTCACCATTGCCGAACAAAGATCACTCTCCAGGAATTTCTGCATGCACGGAATAAAGGGTTTCAGATGCCCCATCTGCTCCTCCGTGATCATGTCGTGATCACAAAGCGATCTCAAAACGCCCTCCCAGTCGACAGTACCGCCTTTTTCCAACAGGCCTGAAAAATCGATATACTGCCATGCACTATGGAGCAACGTACCAAGCTGAGTAGCACTATATCCGCCATTGGCCCACTTTTCAGCACTTTCATGAAGACGCATATTCATCGTCTTTAATGTCAGATCCTCATCTTCCTCGAGATCCGGATCCTCCTGGGCCGCCAAAGACCGCTTCATCTCACTTACTGTTGTCTTCGCAGGAAGCAAAGACAACTCCGCCCATTCACTCACATCCTTCGACAGAAGCTCAACACGTTCCTTCTCTTCTTCAGTCAGTGTATCTTCCGTTTTCTCTTTTCTGGCCATCTCGTAGGCATCCCGTACAGCCACATTGACCACGTCAGGGTTATAAGCCAGCCGGCTTGCCTTATCCGAGATCAGCGCCATGTCACGTCTTTCCGGATCCGGCAGTTTCTCGGAGAATCCAAGGTCTCCAAAATATACTTCCTCCGGACTCTTCAGTGCGATCCGGACAGGATTGGCTTCTTCTCTGACCAATCCGGCCAGCACCTTTTTGAACGGAGTATTCATATTCCGCATTAAGGAAACCGGATACTTTCCTTCTCGGATCGGGTACGCTTCTTCGACCAGATCCGATTCCGATATGGCACCATCTTGTCTTCTTTTAACCGAAGCAATCACAAATAGTTTCTTCTCCGCCCGTGTCAACGCTACGTAAAGAAGACGGATCTTCTCTGCTTCTAGTTCCCTCTTTTCTTCATTCTTGAGCACGTAATAGTCATGAGGTTCATAAACCGAACCGAGGTCCGGGCAATATCTCTTAGCCGCCATCTCGCCATTTCCGCTCAGGATCAGCGAGATGGATTCATCTCTGTTTTTCGACTGGATGCCACACAAGAATACATACCGGAATTCCAGACCCTTACTCTTGTGGATCGTCATACAACGCACAACATTCTCCAGAGGTTCAGAAAGATCGATTTCCGTCACGGCATCCTTCTGTGCATCGACTTCCTCGATATACTCCACAAAGGCACGCACGCCCTGATGTCTTGCCAGATCAAACTGCGCCGCCCAGGTCACCAGCGACATCAATGCATAGTAGCGGGCACTGCCGTTCTTCTCCCGTCTGACCCGTTCTGGGTACTCCGTGATCGAATATACATGTTCCATCCACTTTGTTACCGACATCTGCATAGCCAAAGTACGCAGGTCATTCAAGAACGAGAGAAAGGCTCTCACACGATATGCCAGTTTCGTCTCTGACTGTTCTGCAAAGAAAATGACTTTCTCGCAGAATGGAAGACTCTTCTTTCCGGATTCCGCTGCAAACAGATAGATGTCCAGAAGCTCCTGATCCGTAAATCCGGCCTGCTTGATCCCGGACTTCATGACCGAAGCCAGAGGAATATCCTGAAGCGCATTGTCCGTGATACGTGCCAGATCCAGAATCACACGAAGATCCGGATGTTGAAGCACATTGCCAAGAAACGGTCCTTGTGCCGGAATACCGCAGCTGTTCAGAACTTCTGCTGCCGCCATCGCATTCCGATTCGAAGTAGTCAGGATCACGCACTGCGAGAAAGAGAAATCTTCTAGTTTCATCAATTCCTGCATCTTCGCCGACACGATCAACGTCTCTCTCGTGATCTGGTTCGCTTCCTCCACATCGATAGCCTTTTCTGAGGCTTCCACACTCACTTCATCTTCTTCCTCCGATGCCTCGCGGTCATCTTCGGCAAGGATCAACGTCACACCAGCCCCTCCCGTCTCGTTGTACGGAAGGATTTCCGTGCCATCGTCATTGACCGGCACATTCAAGCAATGCGAATCATCATACTCGATATCAGCATAGTTGCTTCCCATGATTGCCTGAAAAATCGTATTGACCACCCGAAGGATACTCGGTACACTTCGGAAATTACTGTTCAACTCAAAAAGCGTTCCCTCATTTCCTTCACGGTACCGCTTTGTACGGTCAAGGAACATCTGCGGCTTAGCATGACGGAAGCGATAGATACTCTGCTTGACGTCTCCCACGAAGAATACATTATCCTTCGAGAAACACTGTACGATCGCATCCTGGACGCCACTGTTATCCTGATACTCGTCAATATAAATCTCCTGGAAAAGCTCTCGATAGTAATCGGCCACTTCATCCACAGACAGAAGTGCCATAGCCATCTGCTCCTGATCCTGAAAATCCAGTGCCGATTCCTGCCGCTTCTTTCTGGCATAGAGAACATCTGCCCGCAGTACGATCTCAAAATAACGGGCAAAGAGAGGAGCCATCTCGAGGCTTTCATCATTCAGTTCTTTTTCTGTTTTTCCGAATGCAAAACGGGCGTATCTGTCCACTGCACTCGCAAAGGTATCCGACTTCGCCTTCCCGCTGAACACATAGAGCAGTTCCAGGAAAGGATTCAGACTGTTAAGGAAGTCATTGACATCTTCGTTTTTGGTCGAGCGGACCGACGGAAAATCTTCATCAGGCGTTTTCTTCACCAGCGAGACAAGTTCATCCCACGTCATGTCCGGTTCAGCAAGGAGTTTTTCTCCAGTCTCGATCACATACAGAAACCACGCGGCGAACTGTTCTTGTCTTTCCTGATTTTTCTTCGCGTTCTGCAAAAAAGTCAGATCACCGATCCGGTTACGAAGCGCTTTCACTTTCTCCAGTTTTTCTTCGACCATCTGCAAGACCGAATCGCGGATCCTCACACATGTCCGGCTCTCAGAAAAATGTCCGGCTTCCGAATGTTTCTTCTCCACCTGTGCCACGATCCAGTTTCTATAGTCCGGAAGGCTTCGCAGATAAGAGAGTTTCTTCTCCATGTCTTCCTTCAGCAACGTATCATCCCGGCCACTTCCAAAAGCCCGCACCATGGCAAGGAATGAATCCCGCCACACCTGACTGGTCACCTCGTTCTTTTCCATGGAACACGGCCATGCCTCTTCACTGAGTTTTGGAACAAACTCCAGAGGGAACACGTCACCAGCATCCACCTGCTGACAGAAGGCATATGCCTGTGCAAATGCTTCATCAAAAGCATCCCGCAATAGTTTCTTCGCATGCGTTTCATCCAAGATCGAACTTCCTGGCTCCAGTAGCGGCTGCCCATCCTTATCCATGCCCTGGGCAGAAAAACTTGTGATTACACGGTTACAAAATGCATTGATCGTCGAGATGTATGCCATCGGCAGCTGCGAGATCTGTTCACTTAAATACTTGCGGGTATCCGGATCAGATTCCCGGGCAAGACACTCCCTCAGTTTCTTCTCGATCTTCGCACTCATATTTGCAGCTGCAGCGTTAGTAAATGTCATGACAAGTACACGGTCAACAGAGAGTTCGCGATTCAATATACGTGTTACGATACGCTCTGTCATGACACTTGTCTTTCCTGATCCCGCCGCCGCACTGACAAGTATATTTCCAGAAGGGGCAGATACGATTCTTTCTTGTTCTTTTGTAAGTTTCATACGTTGCCCTCCTCTCTTAGCGTTTCAAAGAACGCTTCCATATTATTCATAGCTTTTCCTTCTGTATTGAGTTTCTCCGGCACCGACGGAAGGAACCTGTACTTCGGTGCCTCTATTTCTCCATTACAAACTGAAGAAAACTTACACTTCTTGCAATCCAGATAGGCGTTCTTTTCAATTCTGGCAGGCATCGCCGGGAACTCACCACTAAAAATCTTCTCACAGTTCTTCTTGATGGAATCGATTGCATGTTTTCCTGCAAGAATCATCTCATCCGGAGAAGACGCCATCGAGTATTTTGAAGCTGTAAAAGCTTCCTTGACCGCCGCCGCTCTTGCATTTGCAACCGTATCCTCATCTAAAGACTTACCCAACGCGTTCTTGGAAACTTTCGGACTCTGCACATGCACATATCCGACAGACATAGGAAGGTACTCTGGATGGGACTTCAGGAATACATGCATATACGCCGGAAGCTGAACATTCTCGCCTGCATACAATTCATTGTATTTAATCTCTTTTGGCCCTGTCTTATAATCAAGGATTTTAAATTCTTTCGTCTCCGGATTGACATCGATCCTGTCGATCACACCCTTGAAGGAAACCTTACGACCATCCTCCAGTTCGATCTCACATGCCGCCCCTTCATCCTTTCCAAACTCCCACTCAAACTGGGTTGGAAGATACAATGTCGGATCCATCGTATCAAAGATATAGGCAAGTGTCTGCGTAGAAGCACCGATCAGCTTATTATCTGCTTCCATCTTCATTGCCGGATCATCACAGTAAGCAAAATGTTCCTTCTCCTGTGCAATAGGAAGCAGGTCTCTTACCCACTTCTCTTTATCTCTTTCGGCATACTGTCGGAACACTTCTTTTCGCTTCGTATCCTCACTCTCTGCCTGATACGCATCACGGAATTCCGTCAGGGCCATCTCCATAATGCTGTGCGCAATCGTCCCCATATTTGTCGGCAGGACCCGCATGATTTCTCTTTCCTCAAGTCCTAGGATCTTATCACAGAAGAAGTTATATGGGCACTTTACATACCCTTCTACAGAAGACACACTCATTCTTAATTCATCCGGATATCGTGCATCCATCTTCTCACGCGGAACCTGAAGTGTCAGTTTAGGATCAAATTCACGAGAGAGATCAGAAGCGGCGTATACAGTCTTCCAGATAAACAGCGCCTTCTCTTTTTCCTCTTCCGAAACCTCGATCCTTCCCGTGATCACATCCTGCAGATAACTGCGCATGCGTTCCCTTTCCAGCACACGAGGATCATCCAAAGAAAGCGTATCCGAACTGACATACTTCACCTTCGGATAGTTCTCTTTCATCAGAAGAACAACAGACGAAGGTTCTTCGGAGTTTTGCATGGTAAATATGATTCTCTCTGTCGGGCAATCCAGAAGTGCATAGGACACGAAAAAGTCAGCATAGGTCTGGTCTTTCGCGTTGTTAGGAAACTGCATCGATAGTTTTTCTGAAATCAGCTCACGCTCACGGTTTTTTAGATATCCTTCCGCATGTGCAGTATACGGGAAATTCTTTCTTTCCGGGCCAACGATAAACATCGTCTTGCACGGACGTCGGTATGCATTCTTCGGATCTGAAATCGTCACTTGATCCACAAAAGACGGGATCTTCGAAAGGTTCCGGGAAGAGACAGTCGTGATCACCGCTTCGCAGAAATTCGCAAAAGAGATAGGAAAATCGCCGACTTCTTCTGCCAGCGTCCTAAGCACCTCATCCGCCTCATTATAAGAAGCCGCCAAAGCCATTGCTGCTTCCTGGTTGCCGGCCTTCGTCCATTCATCCACATAATATTCGACCATATTCTGCTGAGGTGCCAGCATATCGTGGAACGCAACAGCACGTGTCTTACACTTTTTTGCCGAAATCACCGGTTTTAAGTCCTGATCCATCTTCTCCAGAACCGGAAGGACCTTGCTGACCAGTTCCCGATCCGCATCCGTCACCACATACTCCGAACAAGAAAGAATTCTCTTCTTATGTTTCAATCCATGTGCAAGGCAGAAGTTTTCAAACCTCTGCACTGTTACCGGATCAAGCGTAACAAAACCAGACTTCAGCCAGGCCATCACCGCACTCAGTTCCCAGTTATAGCAGCCCATCTCCATGACCGCATTCATATACTGCATCCAGGCCGTACCAATCAACGGATTCTTCGAATCCAGGAAAACATCCAGACCATACTTGAAGAAAGCAGCATGCAAAGCGGATCCATATTTCTTCTGATCGCACAGCACGACTGTGATATCACGATACCGGTACCCCTCAAAGCGCACCATCTCCTTGATCCTGGCCGCCACATATTCCAATTCATCATTCGTCTGATGGAAAAGACGGATCTCACACGGAACTTCCAGATCCTCACGTTCGGAACAGGAACGCTCTGCATAATCAGAAGACACCTGACGCAGTGCCTGGTTCCGGGAATCCGAAACACCAACTTCCGTTACAGAAGTGAATGCAAATTTCTCCCGGAAAGCACGTACAGTCTGGTTTCCAAAATGGCAGATATCTTTCGAATCCGTGCTTCCGGACGCAGATTCGGCCATTGTGGTAAAAGTTACCTTAGACACCACCATTTCAAGCAATGTAACAATGTTCAACTCCTCCGGAGTCAGGTTTCTATTCTCACCAAAACCCATGATCCATACTGAAGCTTCACGCAGGAACGCCAATCGCTTCATCGGCCACTCTTTCGTGACCGGATCGTCCTTCGCAAATGCTTCCAGTATACTGATGAGACGCTTCATCGAATCACGTTCCGGAGCGAAACCCAGTTCCTGCGTCTTCGCATCCAGTTTGGTCAGCAATAATCCGAAATCATGGATCTTTCTCTTTGTCAGATCACTCTCACCGGTAAGATCCATCTCCATGAGCATCTCCCCGGTCACAGCATATCGATAGAAATCCCCAAGGACCTCTTCCAC
Source organism: Clostridiales bacterium (assembly GCA_017545245.1). Classification (GTDB taxonomy): domain Bacteria; phylum Bacillota; class Clostridia; order Saccharofermentanales; family Saccharofermentanaceae; genus Scatonaster. The sequence continues at coordinate 20,813 of JAFWPB010000049.1, read as the reverse complement.
TTCCGAAACAAATCCGACGCGTTCCGAAAAACTGGAAAGCACGGAAAACTCATCCTTGCATTCCTGCAGGATGCGGTGGATCAGGATCGTTTTTGTAATAGGTTTGAGAAGTTTCTTCTGTGCACCACCGACTTCACTCAGCAGTCGATAGGCAAAACGTGAAAAACTGACGATATCGATCATCATGAAAGCAGAGTCAGAAGGTACTCCTCCCTTCTTCTCCTTCAAAATCTCGATATACCGGCGCTCAACTTCCGCCTTCATTTTCTCCGGGACAATAATATATCCGCGTCTTGTTGGCCAGAGAATGGCCTCTTCACAGATACGCGCAAGGCAAGCGTCGATAAGAGAACCCGGGTGCTCTCCATAAAGCAAATGAAACGCCATGATATCTACCTCCTTATGACTTAGAGGGTATCAAGATTCTGTCCGTTCGCCGCCTTCATCGTCGTATTCGCCGCAGTAAGCGTATCTTCAATCGCCTTCTGTTCCTGCGGGCGTCTCACCTTCAGTGTTGTCGTCTTCACCATCTCCGTCTCTGAGAAGACAAAGTAATGGATTGCTTTATATGACGGCATCTGATGGTTTACTTCCTTCATCTTGGATGCCAGATACTCTCTGACCGCATTATCACCGGCAGTTGTATCCGGGATAGGAAGATTCTCACCGATCACCTTACGGTCGATCAGAAGCTTCGCACAGATATCCACTGCATCCTTATCGTCCTTCGCACCCCAGACAAATGCTTCCTTGACACCGGGGATGTTGTTCAGAAGCGACTCCATCTCCTCCGGGAAAGCTTTCTTTCCGTTTGTCAGAACGATCATCGACTTCACACGTCCCGTAATATGCAGACATCCCTTCTTATCAAGATATCCCATATCACCGGTATGGAACCATCCATCTTCCTCAAGCACCTCGGCCGTGGCTTCCGGATTCTCATAATACCCTTGCATGATACAATCACTCTTAGATAATATCTCACCGACTGTCCCAAATTTGGTACTTTCATCTTCAATTTTAACTTCGACCCCGGTAAGCGGTCTGCCGACACTTCCGTACACATTATACTTGGATGTTGTAACGGAAATAACCGGCGACGTCTCCGTCAGGCCATAGCCCATCAGAAATTCAAATCCCCAGTTATTGAAATCCTCGATATAATTCTTCGCGATGCCTGCACCGCCAATGACGATCAAGCGCAAATGTCCACCCAGTTTTTTGATGATCGATGCAAAAAGCACTCGTCTCAGATCGATCTTGAGTTTTCTCAGGAAATTCGAGACAGGGATCAGTACAGAGATCAGCGACTCTTTTCCAGATTCTTTGATTCCGGTCTTAATCTTTCCATGTATATTTTCAAACAGAAGCGGCACAGAGATGCAAGCCTCTACATGCCACTCATTCAGGTTCTTAACGATATAGCGAAGTCCGTCTGAAAAACAGATACAGCAGCCGCGGGTCAGCATGAAGTACTCACAGGTATTTTCAAATGTGTGATGCAAAGGCAGGATCGAGAATGTCCTCTCGCCCGGATTCAGCGTAAGTGTCGTTGAGATCGCATACACATTCGTCATAATGTTCTTATTCGAAAGCATAACGCCCTTACTCATCGCCGTCGTTCCCGAAGTAAACAGGATGATCCTTGTCTGTTCCGGATCGATCTGTACCTCTTTAATGATGCTCGAACCCTTCTCGACCGAAGCTTTTCCCTCAGAAATCCAATCTTTGAAATCGACAAAACGTTCGTCGTCTTTTGGCCATTCCAAACTTGGTGCAATATACTCCGTACACATACATACGAAGTACTTCACTTTTACATCACTTTCTTTGAGGTTCTTAACAATATTCAGCATCATCTCATGATGCTTCTGATGATAAAAAAGCACTTCCACCTTGCCTCGGACCAGAAGGTTCACGAGCTCATGCTCCGGCAACAGGCGGTCCAGCGGTAATCCGACAGAGCCACTTGAAAGAATAGCGGTATACGAAACCATCCATTCATAGGAATTCTCACCAACAACACCAATATGCGAACCCTGGAAACCATGGAGACGAATCGCCTCTGCCAGGTACTCCACATCCATTCCGAAATCGTGATATGTCTTATGAATCTCTGCCTCGTTAGGCTTTCTTCTGAAAATAAAAGCATCCCGGGAATCAAACTTTTCCCGGACTCCCAGAATCAGATCGCGCATGGTGTCATAATGCACACCTTCGTGCAGTGCTTTTCCGACTATACTCGGCATATATCCTCCGTGATGGCAACCCTTGTTCTATTCCCAGTAAAACCTGCCATACATACCTAAAGATGATACCACTTTCTTGCTCTTGCGTCTATTCTCCAAAGAAAAAGTTTGAAAATCAAAATATTTCTTATCCAATACTATTCTGCAATAAAGAGAAAGGCCGCCCGGCTTTGCAGCCTGGCGGACCTTCGCTCTTGAGACGTCACCTTGGTTATACTACAGCGACACGAAAACTAAAACCAATGCAATCCTTATTTCGTCTTGGCTGAAACGATTGAGCTATAGCCACTGTAGACTCTATGCTCTTGATCGTTCGCATCCTTGTAGTAATAGTAAGCCCTTACACGATAGTAGTAAGTAGTACCAGATGCCAGGTTTGTACTGGTCTTTGTCGTATCAGTATAAATTCCCAGAAGCGCACCCGGAGTATTCTCTGGGGAACTCAACCTCCATACTTCATAGAATATGTTAGTTCCATTCACCTTATCCCAGCTTAGGCTGATGGAATTGCTCGTTGTGGCCGTTACTTTCAATCCGGTCGGGTTGTCCACCTTCGGAGCAGCACTCACAATCGTGCTGTAACCGGAGTAGACTTTCGAACCATTACTCAGTTTCTTGTAACTACGTAATTTGTAATAATACGTCTTACCCGGAGTCAGCGACTTGGATACCGACTTTCCGTCTGAAGCATAGTACGTGCCAAGCAATACATAGTCGCTTTGCTGTGCATTTGCTTTATGCGTTCTCCAAACCTGAACAAAATCGGTGTTAGGTGCAGGAGTCCAACTGATATCGACTGTTGAAGGTGATGACGCTACCGCCTTCACATTGCTTGGCGCGGACACCTTTACCGTCGGTGTTGCCGTCGCCTTCTTCGTCGGTTTCGGCGTTGCCTTCTTCGTCGGGGTTGGCGTCGCCTTCTTCGTCGGGGTTGGCGTTGCCTTCTTCGTTGGCGTCGGCGTTGCCTTCTTCGTTGGCGTCGGCGTCGCCTTCTTCGTCGGGGGTGGCGTTGCCTTCTTCGTTGGCGTCGGCGTCGCCTTCTTCGTCGGGGTTGGCGTTGCCTTCTTCGTCGGTGTCGGCGTTGCCTTCTTCGTTGGCGTCGGCGTCGCCCTCTTCGTCGGTGTCGGCGTCGCCTTCTTCGTTGGCGTCGGCGTCGCCTTCTTCGTTGGCGTCGGCGTTGCCTTCTTCGTCGGGGTTGGCGTCGCCTTCTTCGTTGGTGTCGGCGTCGCCTTCTTCGTCGGGGTTGGCGTCGTCTTCTTTGTTGGTGTCGGTGTCGCCTTCTTCGTCGGTGTCGGCGTTGACGTCTGAGTTGGCGTTGGCGTTTCTGTCTCCGTTGGAGTCGGTGTTTCCGTTTGGGTCGGCGTCGGCGTCTCCGTCTCCGTTGGTGTTATGAGAGGATGCACAACAATCACTTCGTCATCGACCTTTACTTTCAGATTAAAATCACATGTGAAGACATGGTCTACGTTTTCTTCATCAGAGTAACCATAAAACGCATAATCCTCGTTATTATCATAACGATATTGTTCTGAGAACGGCAGATTAGGACAATCTGAAATATCCAGGTTTGTCAGATTATTGTAATGACATAAAATCATTGTCCATTGCTCTCCTCCACAGATGGAAAGAGATGTCATGTTATTTCCAAAGCAACGCAATGCTCCAAGCCAAGTATTCTTACTCACATCAAGCGTACTGATCCGATCCTCCTGGCACCTGAGCTCTCTTAAAGCCAAGAAGTATTCTATGCCTTTCAAAGAGGTAACCTCTTCCATGTATTCAACTCGCATGCGCGCGACTTGTACAACCTCTTTCCAGGAAAGAATACCATCGTGATTCAAATCATATTCCGAAGTAACTTTGTCACGAAAGTTATCATCCGGGAATGTTGTCTCGTTAATCGCAACCGGAGTGAATGAAAACATCGCCGGGATCTCTTCGCTCTCCGTTTTCAGATTCACGAGGAAATCAAAGGAAAGCGTATTCGTTCCATCGTAAGCAGAACAATAGTATTCACTCTCGTGGGTACGGTAATACTCTTCACGATCATAAGCATGTCCGAAGAAATTATAATACATGTAGTTTAAATACTCACAAGAAGAGATATCGAGCGAAGTCAGAGCGTTATAATGGCATTGCAAGCCACGGAGAGAGTAACACTGTCTCAAATCCAAGGACGTCAGCAGGTTATCGCTGCAATTCAAAGTTTCAAGCGGATAAAGACATGCGACACCACTCGAACTCCCGTCGCCTAACGTCAAAGAAGTTAACTTATTTCCGCTACAATCCAGATAACGCAAGAATACATTGAAACTGAGATCCAATTTTTGTAACTGGGCATTACTGCAATCGAGTCTATCCAAAACTACGAAGTAGGATATTCCTTCCAGCGATTCAATCGAACTCTCACTGACATCGATTGAACCAACCCGCGCCAGTTCATTCCAGGTAAGAGCATTATCCTTATTCAAATCGAGGAAATACCTTACATAGTTTCTAAACTCTGAATCAGGGAAATTGTATTCGTCAATCGGAACCGGCACACTGTAATGCCTATAAGAATAGCCTACATCCGAACCAGAAGGCCATACGATCAAGTCATAGGTAAGAGCACATTCGTCACCACTGGCATTCGTGTCAGAGAACATGTTGTATTGGTGGATTTCTCTATTCCATTTTGTACGGTCACGCAAAGCACTCAAACTGCTATTCGATGATATATCCAGATCAATAAAATTGTTAAAATGTGCTTTCAATACATAAAGATCCGGGCACCCGCTCACATTCAAAGAAGCGAGTTCGTTGTCATAGCAGTATAGCTGTTTCAGACTGGTACACTTACTCAGATCCAAAGATACAATGCTGTTTCCGGAACAATCCAGGTATTCCAGTTTCGCGTTGTTACCCAAGGTCAAAGACGTCAGGGAATTGGACTGACATTTAAGCGATTTCAGTTCCGTATTTTTACTAACATCCAACTCCGTTAATCCGCCATCTGTCTTCTCGAGCACTTCAAGATTGGCAAGATATTCGATTCCCTGCAAAGAGTCGATCGGGACATCATTGAGCTGTAAAGTTTTGACCTCTTTGAGTTCATTCCAGGAAAGATTCCAATCTTGATCCGTATCAAACTCTTGGAACAAATAAGATTCAAATCGCGGATCCATGAATGCTCCACTGTTAACATGAATCGGAGTAGGCGTGGCTCCAAACGAAGGATCATAGAAAATGACCGATGTATCGGCATCACTCTTAAAGAGAAGATCTGTACTGGCCGGTTCTCCCTCGTACCAGTTGAACTGATTCGAATCCTTCTTATATGCAGGCTTCAGAACGCTGCTGATCTCCGAGTCAAGTGAAATCTCCAGTTCGCTAATGCTGTTTCCATAGCACTGGAGTTTCTGAAGACCAGCCAGTCCAAGCACATCCAATTCAGAAAGCTGATTATCCGAACAATTCAAGACGGTAATACCCGGTACCTTATCCAATTCCAATTCAAACAGCTGGTTATTTGAACAGTCCAGATTGGTAACACCCGTTAGGTGATTCCAATTCAAATCTTTAAACTGATTCTTGGAACAATTCAAACTGGTAATACCCGATACTTCATCCAATTCGATGTCAGACAGTTGATTATCGGAACAATTCAGGGTTGTCAGATTCGGCAATTCACTAAAACTTAATCGTTCCAATTGGTTGCCGGAACAGTTGATGTAGCTCAGATTTGTGCAATCGGAAATATAGAGGTTTTTAAGGGAACCTCTTGTCCATTCAAAACTCAGCAAGTTTGGATTCGTGCCAACATCAATCGACGTAACCGTGCAATAATCTCCTATGACATGTTCAAGTTTCTCGAAAACATCAAGATTCAAGTAGTCCGCATTGCAGCCTGTACACGTTAGGGACTTAAGATTCGTGAAGTACTCAAGGCCTTCCAGCGAAGTATATTCTCTGCATGTAAGGGCAATAACATTACTAATCTCGAAACTAGAAAGAACATTATTCTTGTTTACATCTACATTGCTTTTCAACTCGTTCCGGAAGTTCTCGTCCGGGAAATTGTCCTCATTGATTTCAACAAATGTACCTGGCAGCGGAGTAGGTGTATTTTGCACCTTTTCCGTAATAAGCTGTGTATCCAGATCGCATACCAGACGGACATCTACTGTATCATTCAATTCTTCAACAAATAGCGAGCCACTATATATCTTGTGTGGACCATTTACTGTACAAGATGTTTCTTTGACTAATCTGACCAATAATGGGCAATCTGATATATCAATGGTTTTAAGAAAAGTATCAGTACAAATCAGCATTTGGAGATTCTCAAGATTGCCAAGTTTCAGGTCTGAAAGCGGCACATACTCACATGAAAGCCTTTTCAGTTTCGATAAACTGCTAACATCTAATTCGGTAACTTTACTACCGTTGCAAGTCAGAACTTCCGTGTTTGTGAAATACTCTATTCCTTTTAGTGAATAGACAACCGTGGGGAATGAGCCTATGCTTGTTACCTGATCCAGCTCAAACCGGGATAATACATTATCATTATCCTGATTATTCCACTGGGCAAAGGTCCGGAATCCCTCATCAGGGAAATTCTCCTCATTGATTTCAACATACTCGATTGGTGTAGGTATAGGTGTAGGTGTATCCACAGTTGGAGCCGGGCTCGGGGAAGGCGTTGGTGTCACAGAGAACTCGTTAGGAACGATCTCCGTATCTTTATCGCACTTCAAACACAAGTTAATATTGTACATTGGTTCTTCTTCAATGGCTATTGAACCTTCATACCATGTATACTCAGAAGAATCTTTCAAAAATTCCGGTTTCACGACTTTAATCAGTTTGGAATGTACAGACAAGTCAAAAGAACTGAACCCGTTCGCATAGCACACAAGCGTCTCAAGCGATACATTCTTACTGATGTCCAGTACATCAAGATCGTTATGGTCACAGATAAGAGTGCGTATAGCATTCGGGCCAACAACATTTAATACAGATATCGCATTGTTGGAGCAATCAAGTGTAATGAGATTCCGCAATCCGCTTACATCAAAAAATGTCAATTGATTGTGGGAGCAATCGATCTGGGTGATATAAAGACCATTACTGATATCAAGACTCGTAAGCTGATTGTTTGCACAATTCAGGTCGTGCAAATCAGCTATACTGCCAAAATCCAATCCGACAAGAAGATTATTCTCACAATTCAGGGATCTCAATCCGGGTATTTTACTTACATCCAACATTGTCAATTGATTGCCGGAACAAGTAATGCTGTTAAGTCTTTGGAGGCTGCCAAGATTCAGAGAAGACAGCTGGTTTTCCGAACAGTCCAAAGACACTAAATTCGTATTCTGGCTTACGTCCAGCGTTTTCAGCTGACTCCCGGAACATTCAAGGCGGGAAAGATTGGAGAGCTGACTGAGATTTAAACCTTCCAAAGAAGTGTTTTCGCACGTAATGGCGATAAGCGATGTAAGCTGGCCCAGATTTAATGACGTCAGCGGATTGTTGGAACAATTAAATGTAATAAGCTTTGTGAGCTGGCTAACATCCAAAGAAGTGATTTGATTATTGGAACAGTCAAGGTAGGTCAGGCTCGTAAAATACTCAATACCTTCCAGCGAAGAAATAGGTTTGTTATATACTGACGATGCAATTCCAAGAAACAAATCAGTCGTGCTTGAAATCTCCGCAGAAGACAATACGCCATCTCTATCCTTGTCGGCAGTTTTCGAAATCATGAACCTGAAGTTCTCATCCGGGAAATTAGTTTCATTGATTTCGACCCAACCTTCCGGTAGCGGAGTAGGTGTAGGCGTATCCGTTGTCGGAACCGGAGTTGGAGTATCCGGAGGTGGTTCTGGAGTTGGTGTATCCGTCGGTGTTGGCGTCAAATGACTCGTAATAATGTTTGTACTTGCATCACAAGCCAAGCGCAATGGTATCGAGGTATTCAGTTCTTCTATAAACAGATTGTTGCTATACTCTGTATATAAAGAATTACCATAGTTAGTCGATTCATTCACTAATCGACACAATAAAGGACATCCAGATATGTCAATCTCACTGATGCTGTTATTTTGACAATCGAGATACCTAAGTTGAGTCTGCTGACCAAGGTGAATTTCTGTTAACAGATTATTCCGACACATAAGGTTTTTTATATTGGGCAGTTCGCTGACATCGATTTCTGTAAGTTTATTATTTTCACACATTAATTCTTCCAGATTAGTGAAGAATTGAATTCCTTGAAGTGACTCAACATTACCATAAACATTTATACAACGAACAGTATCCAACTCGCTTTTCGAGAGTATGTTGTCACCATCATGATCACATGTTCTCTTTACATATATCCGAAAATTCTCATCAGGAAAAAAGATTTCATTGATCTCAAAATCCGAACTCGGAGTAGGTGTCGGCGGCACAGGACTTGGAGTAGGTGTAGGTGTAACAGAAAACTCATTAGGAATAATCTCCGTATCAAAATCGTATTTTAAGCACACATTGCTATATTCATTCTCACCAATAATTAAGGTTCCTGCCTCATGGCAAACATACTCTGATGAAAAATTTGGATGATCATCATCTGCCATATGAATCAAGATAGAATGTATGGATAAATCAAACGATGAGAGATTATTTCCGTAACACTCAAGAATATGCAAAGTTACATTTTTGCTGACGTCAAGTGAAGTGAGAAGGTTGTTATTGCAAATCAAACTAGTTAGGTTCGTTGGTTCGTTCGCGTTCAGTTCTGTCAGTTTATTATCAGAACAATTAAGTACTTGTAAAAACGGTATGTTGCTAATATCCAACTGAGATAGTTGATTATTGGAACAGTTTATCTCACGAAGATGAGATGTTGTACCAAAGATCAAATCGTTGATCGCATTCTTAGCACAGAAGAGTGTATGTAAATACGACAAGCTACTAACATCCAACGTTGTCAGTTGATTATTGGAACATTTAAGAGTATCTAGGTTTGTGAGATCACTTACATCCAATGTTGTCAATTGATTATTGGAACAATCAAGAGAATATAGTTTTGTGAGATCACTTACATCCAATGCTGTCAATTGATTAGCAGTGCAATATAGGTATGTCAGTTGTGTTAGTGTATTCACGTTAAGCGTTGTCAGTGGATTATTAGAACAACTAAGAGTACTTATGTTGGGGACATAACTCAAGTCCAGTTCCGTTAATTGATTGTTGGAACAATCAAGAGTGCTCAAATTGGGTACTTGACTCAAGTCCAGTTCCGTTAATTGATTGTTGGAACAATTAAGAGTGCGCAGTTGGGAAACAGAACTCAAATCCAGAGTAGTTAATTGGTTATTTGTGCAATCAAAACCCGACAAATTTGTCAAGAATTCAATGCCTTGACACGATTGTATTTTTTTCGAGCTCCAAGATCCAGCATACAGATATGTACATGAAGAAATCTCATTAGGAGAGAGCAGATAATCTGTATTTTTATCGCACGCTTTCTCAACACAGTCTCGAAAAACTTCGTCTGGGAAATTTGTCTCATTGATCTCGACCCAGCCTTCCGGCAACGGAGTAGGTGTAGTCGTATCATCCAATGTCACCGGAGTTGGGGAATTCGTCGCTCCTGTCGGATCATAGCTGCGCAGAGTATTCTGCGATAAGGATGTAACAGTGTTATCTCCCCTAGAATAGGCGTTTATACGCTTTCCCGCCAACAAAACATTCATCATCGGAATAGCCATAGCAACAGATAACAAGCCTGCGATTACTCTCTTTTTTCTCATGAAAACACCCCCAATACGTATACATCATTCTCGCTTTTATGCCCTACCCAACGGCACAATCTCACACAGAGAACGATATCAATACTTATTAATCATTCTATATCCGAGCAAGTGCTTTTTCAACTGGAATACAGGCCAAAACCATTTGAGATTTCGCCTTTGGATCTGCGCTTCTTCTGCTCTAAAGAGAGACCATTACCGCCAAACCGCTTAGGAAGTCAAAATATGGCGGTAAAATCTTTGACATCTCAAGGGCAATTACCGCCAAATCCGAAGGGAAGTGCTTTTCGGGCGGTAAATGTCAAAGAAATCGTCCCAAAAGCGTCAGAAAATACCGCCTTTTCTGCAAGTTTTCAACAGCTTGGCGGTAATCAGGTTTTGTTACCGCCAAAACCCAAAAGAACACGCCACATGGCGGTAAAGTCACTGCCAGGCAGAGAGCTAAGTGCTTTTTGATTGACAATCCCCCGAATGTGGTCTAGCATATCTAAAGTATGATCTATATAAGGGGATACAGAACGTGGCTGAGAAAGAAAACACATCTGCGGCGCAGAGCACGTCAGCAGAGGACCTGAATAAGAAGTACCCGACTCCGAGAGGCTTCTCCGGCTGGTTCTGGTATCACTTTTCCATGCGGGTGACAAAGATCCTTGTGAAGCTTCGTGCAGACGGAAGGGAGAATATTCCGGCTGACAACCCATATGTCGTTTGTTCCAACCACCAGACCTATGCCGATGGTATGTGGATCATGAGTTTCCTGCCGAGAAAGCACAGAAAGTATTTCTGCTCTCTGGCAGCATCCGACTTGGAGACCAACTACGGCGGACTCGGCCGTGCCATGATGCACGTTGGTCGTGGTATCGCTGTTGACCGTTTCGGCAACCCGGTCCGTGGCCTTATTAAAGCAAAAAAAGAACTGGAGAAGGGCAACCTGATCCTGGTTCATCCTGAGGGCACAAGAACGCACGATGGTAAGGTCGCCGAATTTAAGGATGGCGCGGCATATCTCTCCGTCAAAGCGGATGTACCGCTTCTTCCCATCTACATCGAGGGCGGATATCAGGCCTGGTCCCGTCACATGAAGAGACCACAGACCTGGGATAAGAAAAACCACAGGAGAAAGCGCATCACCATCCATTTCGGGAAACCCTTTATGCCGGACGATTACGGCCGCGATGCGCACAAGATGACGGAAGCCATCTACCAGTGGATGAAAGAAATGGAAGCAAAAGACGTGAATCTTCAGTAATCTTCAGTAAAATACAGCGGACGGCCAATCAGACCGCCCGTTTTTATTGCTCATATATATATCTTTTCACTGGAGCCGCGCCCGCCGCGGAGTCTCATTTTCCGGAACTCAGTACACCGCGATACGGATTGCCTTCGGGACGATCTCATAGCGGATCTTATGCCCGAAAAAGTCCTCGCCATCGTAGTTTCCCTGAAGCTGAAAATTACTATCCAAAGAAGAGAAGATTCCACTCGTGGAGCGGTACATCGTAAAGCCGGGCTGGCCGACGTGATGTCCCTTCTTATACTTCAGAAGCTGCGAAAATGCTTTTGTACGTGTCATGTGGTCAACAAGGCAGACATCAAGGACTCCATCATCGATCTCGGCATTGGGCGCCGGACAAAAACCGCCGCCATAGTAGCGTCCATTGCAGATACTGACCAGAGAATACCGGACATTCTTCTTCTCCATAATCTCTCCGTTTTCCAGCTCGATCGCATAGTCCATCTTGTAACGCCAGCCGGCAAGCAGGCAGGATACCGCCGCCAGAGAATAGGCATTTTTCCTATAGAACATGCTCTTCGGATGCTTCGCGACCATCTGCTTCGCCTTTGCCTGAACAAGTGTATCCAGACCCATCGAAGCGATATTCAGACTATAACGGCTCCAGATCGGAAGGTGGTTTCCAAGCGCATCGTAACTGTCGATACGAAGCATATCGACCGGACGGATCTCCGGACTCTCGAGTCTTTTCAAGATAGAAAGCGGGTTCTTGCAGGCCTCCGCAGAATACAGAGTACGCACAAAATCGTTACACGTACCCAGCGGAATCACACCCATCGGCGAACTACGGAACGCAAGTGCATTGGCGATCTCGTGGACCGTTCCATCTCCACCGCAGGCGAAGATGATACACTCGGATCCGTATCTCTCGGAAAAAGCAATTGCAAGCTTCTCCGCGTGATGTTCATAACGCGTAAACTTAACGATCGTTTTCGAACGAAGATCTTTCGGAAAACTCAGGATCGTCTTTTCAAAAGCTTTTCTCTGCTTTTTATGTATATTTGCATTGACTATAAAAACGTACTGCAAAACAATATCCCCGTTTACTGATTTAGCTCTTGGCGAAGCTGATCATCTCGACTACATCGTCGATGGTCTGCACCTTCTCGATCGCCTCATCGGAAATATGAAGATCATATTTCGTCTCAAGATCAACGACCAATTCATACAGTTGCAGGGAATCTAACGGCAACTCCTCAAAGAGCATCGTATCCGGGTGGAAGTCCTTCTTCGGCATGTCCAGAAGCTCGGAAAGCATACTCGTCAGAGTATCAAAGATTGCGTCTTTCTGCAGGTTCGGTGAAAGCTCCTTCTCCCTTGAAGCCTGTGACCCGCTCTTATTCTCATTATTCTTCGAAGCGGCCATCTCACACCTCCGTATCATCACGAACGATCTTCTTATAATGCTGACCGTTACTGTACTTCTTGTACTGCTCTTCCACAAATCCATCGATCTCCTGGATGGTCTTCGTCAGGATCTTCTGCTCCTCCTCGGAGAGCGGATCCATGATCCTCTTGACCAGCACCCGATGGAACTTGGAATGCATGCGGTAAGCCAGTTTTCCCTGTCTTGTGAGGGAGATGCGGACGATGCGGCGGTCCTTCGTATCTCTGTTTCGCTCGACATACTTCTTCTTCACCAGGCGGTCGATCGCAACAGTCAACGTACCGATCGTGATCCCCAGGATATTGGCGGTCTCCGTCATGGTTCTCGCCTCATAAGGACCGATGGCATTTAATGTATGCAGTTCTGCAATAGAAAGATCGGAAAAATACCCCTTTGAAAGCGCCATGCCTTCCGTAAGAAGTACGTTATCAAAAATCCGAAGCAGACTTTCAGCAAAATCCTGTTCAGTTGAATCCATCTTCGTTCCCCTTTCGCCCTCACGCATAGAAAAATTCTACACGAAACAGAAGTAAAAAACAATAAAAAACACTTGCGAAACCGCTTAAAATAGTGGTTTTGAGTGATTTTTAGTTAAAATTCACAAATACGGCGGGAGTTCTTTTGCCATGGAAAAAGAACTGGTTACGCTTGCGGAATGACCTTTTTCTGCACCTTCACCTCGTCAATCGGCGTGATGCGCGGATACGTCCCGGAGAAAAGACCCGTACGGATAACGCGGGTATTCTCCGCGGTGTCCTTGTCCATTCCACAATACTTCATGAGGCTTGCAAGGATCAGGTCCGGTCGGACATTCTTCTCCGATCCCGCGCCGCAGTAGAAATCAACTGCATCCGGATTCCCGTCCGATGCCTGGGAAAGAGAAATCAGGAGCGGGCGGATATCAGTCGTCTTGACTTTGCCTTTTGCCACTTTCTCAACTTCGAGCGTTTCCATCGAAAAAGCCTTCTCCATCGCAGCACGGATGCCCTTCGCCTCAAAGCGGTAGGACGCCGTCGTCACGATTGACATGATGCTGTCCTTCGGTTCCGGGATCGATTTGGACTTCAGGATCCGGATCCCCTGTGGCAGGTAGGTGTTCATGGCCTTGATAAATTCTTCTTCGTCAAAAGGACTGTCGAGGGATACATCGAGATAATCTTTCCAGGTTTCGATTCCAACGCCGAGCGGCAGTGCAAATACCATCTCCGGGCGCGGGTTATATCCCTGGGAATACAGGATCGGAAGCCTTGCACGCCGGGCAGCACGCTCAAAACACGTCATCAGGTCCAGATGGCCAAGGTAGATCGTCGGACCGGATCTTGCAAATGTGCATCTCTGCACATACGCGGTCTGATGCGGCTGCATCGTCATCTTCTTTTCCAGTTCACTCTGCAGCATAGCTCACGCCTCCCTTCACCTTTTCCTTGAAGCATTCGCCGACGCCAAAGCACGTCACGCCACAGCCGGAGCACTTCTCGCGGCAGGACGGAGTCGTCGTTTCCGCATGGGCTTTATGCCGCTCGGAAAGAAGGAATTTTTTTGTCACGCCCACGCTGATATGTTCCCAGGAGAGCGTCTCTTCTTCGCTGTATTCACGGGAAAAGTCTTCGACTTTCAGGCCATGTTTCTCAAGGATCTCGAGCCACGTCGGAAGTTTGAACTGGTCGTCCCAGGCATCAAAGAACAGCCCGGACCGATAGCCCTCAAGGAGCACCGGAGAAAGACGGCGGTCGCCACGTGCCAGGACCACTTCCCAGACCGAAGAATCAAAGTCATGCCATGCATAGCGGATATTCCTGCTGCGGAGATTATCTTTCAGAAGTCTCTGCTTACGGATCAGTTCTTCTTTCGTGTCCTGTTTCTCCCACTGGAACGGCGTGAACGGCTTCGGAATAAAGAGCGACGTCGATACGGTGATCTCGAGTTTTCTCATTTTTCTTCCCGTACGGCGTCCAACGTCGTAGTAGAGCTGCTCGATCCGCTTGGCCAGATCGGCAATACCCAGGACATCCTCATCCGTCTCAGTCGGAAGGCCGAGCATGAAGTACAGCTTCACCGTACTCCATCCACCTTCAAAAGCCAGTTCCAAAGCAGAGAAGATATTCTCCTCACGGATATTCTTGTTGATTACGTCGCGAAGACGCTGTGTGCCCGCTTCCGGCGCAAATGTCAGACCACTCTTTCTTGTACTCTGCACTTTCTCCATCAGATCAAGCGAGAAAGAATCCAATCGCAGCGACGGGAGCGAAAGGCTTGTATGACGGCCTTCAAATGTCTCCAGAAGATCTGTCGCCAGTTTCGGGAACTGGGTATAGTCACTCGTAGAAAGCGACAAAAGTCCCATCTCGTCATAGCCCGTATTTCTCTCCAGTAAGCAGCCCTGCTCATGCAAAACCTCTTCGGATTTTTCTCTTACCGGACGATAGATAAAACCCGCCTGGCAGAAACGGCATCCACGGATGCAGCCACGGAACACTTCAAGATACGAACGGTCATGCACGACACGCATATTGGAAACGACCGGATTCGTCGGATAAAGCACTGTATCCAGGTCCTTAATGATCCGCTTTGTCACCGTCTCCGGAATCCCCTCACGGTTCGGCTTCACACTCGTGCCCGTTTCTTTTGAATAGGAAACATCGTAAAAACAAGGAACGTAGACACCCTCGATCTGCGCACAGTTATAAAGGAGTTCTTCACGCGTGATCGGATGGTCGGTATCCTTGGAAAGCTTGTAATCCCGGATCTTTTCGCAAAGCTCAAGGATCATCTCCTCGCCTTCGCCCATCATGACAACATCGAAGAAATCCGCCATCGGCTCGATGTTGTAAGTCACAGGGCCACCACAGCAGATGATCGGATCATTCTCGCCACGCTCTTTGGCAAGTAACGGAATCTGCGACAGATCAAGCATCTGCAGGACATTCGTATAGCACATCTCATAACCAAGTGAAAAACCCAGCACGTCGAACTTAGAAAGCGGGGTCTTGGTCTCCATGGAATAAAGCGGGATCTTCTTTTCACGAAGGATCGCGTCCATGTCTTTCCATGGGGAAAAAGCTCTTTCGCATGCGACAAAATCACTTTCGTTCAGGACGTGGTAGAGGATCTGCAGTGCCAGATTACTCATTCCGATCTCATAGATATCCGGAAAACAGAAGGCAAATCGAAGATAGGATGTCTTCCCTTCTTTTTCCAGTTCGTCGAGCATGTCTTCCTTTATGACGGCGCCATATTCGCCTCCGACATATCTTGCCGGGCTCTCCACCCGCATCAGGTCTGCCTTACTTAGCGGCAACGCAAAATCTCTCATGAAAGACATGTTCTCCTTTTTCAAAAAAATAATGTGCGCCGGCCGGATCAAATGACCCGGCGGCGCGGCGCACTATCTGGTCTCACCCGAAGCCGTAGATACGGCTCGTGCAAAACAATTCATTACTGCTGCTCTTTGAGACGCTTCTCCAGAGCTTTCTTCTCCTTCTCATAGCCAGGCTTTCCGAGAAGAGCAAACATGTTCTTCTTATAAGCTTCAACACCAGGCTGGTTGAAAGGATTGACTGCGTTGAGGTAACCGGAGATACCGCAAGCCTTCTCGAAGAAGTAGATCAACTGACCGAGCCAGTATTCGTTGAGCTCCGGTACGTGGATGATCATGTTCGGAACCTTACCGTCAACGTGAGCAAGAACTGTGCCCTGCATTGCCTTGAGGTTAACATCGTTCATGTCCATGCCAGCCAGGAAGTTCAGGCCATCGAGGTTCTCCTTATCGTTCGGGATAATGAAAGAACGACGGGCCTTGTCAATCTGTACGACTGTCTCGAACAGCATTCTCTTACCATCCTGGATGTACTGACCCATGGAGTGCAGGTCGGTTGTGTTGTCTACGCCAGCCGGGAAAATACCCTTGCCGTCTTTACCTTCAGACTCACCGTAGAGCTGCTTCCACCATTCTGTCATGTAGTGGAAAGAAGGCTCGTAGTTGACCATGACTTCTGTTGTGTAGCCACGACGCAGCAGGCAGTTTCTTGCGATTGCGTACTTGTAGCACTCGTTGTCCATGGAAACCTTCTTGAAGTCACGGCTGGCATCTCTTGCACCGGTCATCATCTGACGGATGTCGATACCTGCAACAGCGATCGGAAGAAGACCAACTGCAGTCAGAACAGAGAAACGTCCTCCAACATCATCCGGAACAACGAAAGTCTCGTAACCTTCGTTCTTCGCCAGTGTCTTCAAAGCTCCACGCTCCTTATCAGTCGTCGCGTAGATTCTCTTTCTTGCTTCTTCCTTACCGTACTTTTCTTCCATGTACGCACGGATGATACGGAAAGCGATAGCCGGCTCAGTAGTTGTACCGGACTTGGAAATTACGTTTACAGAGACACGCTTGCCTTCGAGAAGATCCATCAGGTCAGCAAGATAAGTTGCGCTGATCGAGTTACCGCAGAAAATGATCTGTGGTGCCTTTCTGATCTTCTTATTTGCCATATTTGCAAAAGAGTGGGACAGAAGTTCGATGGCTGCTCTTGCGCCGAGGTAAGAACCACCAATACCGATTACCAGAAGGACATCGGAATCCTTGCGGATACGTGTCGCTGCCTGACGGATACGGATAAACTCGTTCTTATCATACTTGCTCGGGAGTTCCAGCCAACCCAGGAAATCACTGCCGGGGCCACTCTTCTTGTGAAGCATCGTGTGGGCCAGCTCCACCTGTGGCAGCATTTTCTCCATCTCATTCTCATTGATAAAAGACATCAGATTTGATGTATCTACATTAATCATAAAAGCTCTCCTCAATCTATTTATGAATTTGTGGTGAAAAATCACCGTAACTAGTATACCATGATTCTTCAAGCCTGATACCGCAAACCTTCTGGATAATAATAAGATTTTATTTACAAATAGCAGATGCATCGAAAATGGGCATCTAAAGCGGTTTCAAAACCCCTTTTCTGACTAAATTCATGTCCACATACCTCGTTTTTCCCTCTCTTCTCCTCTCTTTCCCATTCGTCTCCAAAAGCACTTGACCGAATGACAAGGCAAGTGCTTTTGGCGTATAATAGGCTTCACACGAAAACACATGAGGAGAGCAAAGATGGCCAACACGAATCTGCCCAATGCCAAAATCATCATACTTTTTATTTTGTCGAAAGTGGACAGCATTCCTTCGGAAAAGCTCATGGACTGCGCCATCGAATCGCTCTACATGGACTATTTCCTGTATTCGCAGGCAAAAACAGAGCTTCTGGCCAAGCACCTCATGACCGAGTCCGTGCGTAAGGACGAGATCCGGAAGGATGCTTCCGGCAAGCCGATCCTGTCATGCGATATCACGCCTGAGGGAACGGTGATCCTGAATCAGCTTCTTCCATCCGTACCAGCCGGAATCCGCGCCTATCTGAGTGACGCGTCACGTGCATGGCGCCAGGAATCCAAAGCCGACGAAAGTGTTTTTGCAGACTACGCGCCAAATGGCGAGGGCACTTGGGATGTTGACCTGCGCCTCATCGAGCGCGGCGTCACCACGTTCTCCCTCCACTGGGCAGCGCCGACCAGAGAATCGGCCGAGCGCACCTGCAAGCGCTGGAAAGCCGACCCCGCCGCGATGTACAACGAGATCGTGCGCCTGATCGCCGAAAAGTGATCCAGCGTCCCTTTTCCACGACGTGAAGGTCGGGAGAAAGTGCTTTTCGCGCTAACAATATAGTAAAAGCAAGCCGCACCCGGCGGCAACTCCGCCAGATACGGCTGATCCTGTCCTTTATAAACGCCCTGCGGGTCCCGCTGTCGAGGTGCGACTCAAATCGATCCGCGCTTGATCTTATATTCCACGCAGATGTTGACAAATTCTTGACTCCGCGCAAAAGAGTCGAGTACTTCGTCCCGGCTCATTCCCTTCTTCAGTTCCCCTACCCAGTAGTTAAAACCTTCTTTCTCTGGTTCTCGGTCCATGAATGTTGTGTATAATCTTGTAACATACTCTTCGTTACTGGTTTTCATGTTCTTGAACTCATCGGAAGTAAAGAAGAACTTCGCAGCTTCGTATCCGCTTTTTTCGAGATTCGTAAGTGCAAGCCCCCAATACTTCAGGCCGGCAGCTTCCGGATCACGTTTCAGACAGCAAGTATATAGACGGGTCGCAAAGTTCTTCGCACTTTCTGATGACTTGTCCGCTTTTGCACTCGGAGCACCAGACAGAACACCATAGGAAGCACAGAGATTGCACCACTCAGTTGAATCGATGAAACCGTTGATGACATCTTCCCTGCTCTTCGTTCCATTCTTCAGCTCGCCTACCCAGTAGTCCTTTCCACCTGCTTCCGACGCACGGTCAAAGAACGTCTTATACAAAGTCTCAACAAAATCTTCGTCACTGATTCCACGATTAAGGAATTCATCCGCTTCAAGTAAGAAGAAGCGCGCACAAGCACCTCCTGAAGCTTTAGCTCCTTCAACTTGATCAACCCAGTAGTCCTTTCCTTCCTTCTCAGATGGACGATTAAGTGCGATTGTGTAGAGACGCTCGATAAAAGAACCAACTAACGCCTTCGTATAACCTCTTGAATAATCACCGCCATATACAAACTGCACACCTACATCGTAAAACAATGCACATTCACTTATTTCGTACCAAAAACACATTGTATTATTATCTCCAATTCTCAGGCGGCAACCATCTTTATCACTGAAAGGGGGTTCCTCTAGTAAGTCTGTCAGTGATGATTTCGCTAAACATATAACAGATAGATTGTTCTCAATACAGCTCAAAACCGTCAAATTATCATTCGATTGAAGTTCCAATACCGTAAGTTCATTATAGTTACAATAAAGGTATTTCAGATTGTTAAAATATTCGATTCCCTTCAGGCTTTTGATAGAAAGTGAGTCCACACAAATTGTATCAATATAGTACAATTCATCCTGGTCCAGGGAACCATCACCATTTTCGTCATATCGGGTGACAAACTGTCGAAAAGAACTGTCTGGGAAACTCTCTTCATCAATAGTTACGGAAAACTTAGGAAGATCCGGCAAATCTGGCGTTTCAGAGAAGATGATCCTTGTATTCTTGTCATAATACAATTGCCCATAACCGAAACCTGTGGGACTACCCATGTTACTGTAGTCCTCCATATCATAGCAACAAAAAGTATCAATTAAATCTCTATAGAAATGATCTACAACATCTTCTAGACTGCAAATAATACCATCCAACTCGGAACACTTTGAAACATCCAGTTTCGTCAACAAGTTATTCTCACAATGCAGATGAAAAAGAGCATCATTTTCACCCAACTCAAGATTCGCAAGTTGGTTGGAAGAGCAATCGATCCAATCAAGACGCGGGTTTTGACTAAGATCGAGACTTGTTAAACTATTGTTATTGCAGCAGAGCCATTCCAGACGATCAAAGTACTCTATACCCTTTAAAGAGGAAATATTCTTGCCTGCTACATCAATACGTGAAGTTGCTGTAATCTCCTTTTGAGATAAAACTCCATCTCCATCTTCATCAATTTTCTCAATCACATATGACCTGAACTGCGCATCAGGGAAATTCGTCTCATCGATCGTAACAGAACCATCATCGTTATTATCTGCGTTCACATGGTTTGTTCCTACACAAAATCCGATTGGAAGGGTCACCGCCAGCGCAGCCAGAGAAATAAGGCAACTTTTCTTCATAAAAACCTCCAAACAAAGACATAACCTGGTATGATTATGCATTCTTTTTCACCTTATCATCTACGTTATCACAAAGATATATCCTTTGTGTATCCATATAAAAAGGGGCTGTCTCAAAATGATGCAAATCACATTGAGACGCCTCGCTTTTTTGCAACCTTTGAGAAGCGCATAAGTCGGAAATCCAATATTCCCAAAAAACGACTTACTATTTTAACGCCGCGTAAGTCGGAAATTGAAAAAAACCGTTTTCCGACTGCTTTTTTGGCCTGTTTTTCAGTGATTTTAAGTCGGAAAATGAAAATTGCCGATTTCCGACTTACTTTCTCAAAAAAAGAATTCCAAAAGAACCCGATTTGTGGTTCTTCACGTTTTCTGTGGGATGAGCATATATTTGTGAGGCAAGG
>JAFWPB010000006.1 GCA_017545245.1 Clostridiales bacterium | reverse complement strand
TTACGACTTATCGCCCCTATCCCACTGCTCGAAAAGCTCTGGCGCGTAGCTGACCCCAAAAGACTTCAGGTATTTACCTGATTCGCTAATATATGGCCGAAATCAGGGCTTCAATGAAACAGAACATTTTGAGACAACCCCTTATCTTGCTTCTTACAAACCTCTCCGAGGCGTCCTCAAATCAGATTGTTCCGCGCTCGATTCCATACTTCTTGCAGATTTTTATCAGCTTTTCACCGTCAGTGTAGCAACAGAAGATGTTGCGGAAGCTGTGCCGTTCTTCACAATGCAGCGGTACTTCACGCCGTTGTTGGTCTTTCCAACCGTCACCGAAACGGAAGCCGTCTTCGCACCTGTTGCGCCGCTGTCTTTCCATGTTTTTCCATCCGAGCTGAACTGCCACTGATAAGACAGATTCGTGCCGCCGCAGGAAACAACGAAGTTCACCTTGGAACCAACCGTCGCGGAAATGCTTGTCGGCTGCTTGACAATAATCGCCTTTGACGTCAAAGTCGCTACTGACGTATACGCTTTAGCCGTACCATATGTCACGAGGCAGCGGTACTTCAATCCGTTATTGCCAGATCCGGCAGTAATTGTCAATGTTGCGGTCTTCGCACCTGTTCCTGTGCTGTTCGACCAGGTCGATCCGTTAGAAGAATACTGCCACTGATAGGTGACACCCGAGACTAAACTTCCCGTGGTAAACTGGACCCTGTCTCCGTAGTACGCAGTCTTGGAAACGGGCTGTTTTGAAAGCTGAAGCTTCACTGTCAGCGTCGCCACGGAAGAGGTTTCCGAAGCACTGCCGTTCTTCACGATGCAACGGTATTTCAAACCATTGTTGGATTTCCCTGCCGTCACGGAGATCGATGCCGTCTTTGCACCGGTCGCGCCACTGTTCATCCATGTCTTTCCGTCCGAACTAAACTGCCACTGATACGTACGGTTCGCACCGCCTGCCGTTACTGAGAACGTCACTTTATTTCCGATGGAAGCCGTCTGAGACGCAGGATGGTTCAAGATAAGTGCTTTTGAAGTAAGCTTCGCCGCTGAGGAATTCGCGCTGATCGTACCGGAACTGACAACGCAACGATACTGCAGATTATTGTTACTGCTCGCGCATGTGATCTCCAGCGTGTCCGTTTTCGCGCCCGCCGCCGAGCTGTTCTTCCACGTTCTTCCATCCGTACTGTACTGCCACTGGTACTTCAGGAGCGCACCGCTTGCCTTCACAGAGAAAAGCACTTTATCTCCGTAGTATCCGCTCTTGGAGGAAGGATTGGCCTGAATACTTACCATAGGCGAATAAAGCGTCAGCGATGCAACGTTTGACTGATACGTTTCCGTTCCATAAGTCGCGAAGCAACGATATTTCGAACCAAGTTTGTATGTGCCGACAGGAAGCGTGATCTTCGTAGTTTTTCCGCCATATTTGCTGTCCACATTTTCCCAGGTCGAACCGCCGTCCGTGCTCACCTTCCACTGATACGATACCTGATCATCCGCAGCATTGGTCTTCGCTTCGAGAACGACAGGAACGTCATTCGTCGTAGAGACATTAGACGGATGCTTGACAAATTTCCAGAGAGTCAGCGAGAGACTATGTGTCAGATTAGCAGGAACATATTCGTACACTTTACCGGACTCATCTACAAAAATATCTGGAAGCTTCGCCTCTTCCTGTGTTGTACGCGGAGTCTTAAGAGTCGTAAGACTGGTCATCCCCTGATAGCGCAATTTCTCCAGACCACTAAATATTCCATACGCCTGGATATCATCGATTCCGGAAAGATCCAGATATTGCAGGGACTCATTGTTACAAAACCAGAGACGCAAGTCAGTCTTTGCCTGGAAACCGTTCAGATCGATCCTTCTGAGTTTATAACAATCCTTGAAAATACCGTACACTTGTGAAAATCGAATTGTTTCCGGATTCCAAGTTACGGAAGAAAAATTGATAGTTTCCAAAACTTCATCATCCTCAAACATACCATCGATATCTATCACTTTGGGGAACTTACATCCGGCGAAATTCACGCTTGTCAGATAATAGCATCCGGAAAACATTTTATGAAAATCCTCACAAGAAGCATAATTCAACTGCCGTCCATCGAACTCCTCGAGGTCACAGTCAGAGAACATATATCCCATGTTCTTAACATTTTTCGTGTTAGTACCCGCTAAAGAAATTGATCTTAGGTTGCTTCTCTCGAAACATCCGAACATATCCTCCACATGACTTAAGTCTTTTCCGGAAAGATCGATATCGAAGTAAGTTGTCCCCGCCGCATAAAACATGTATTTCATACTTTTCACTTGACTAAAGTCAACGTTCGAGAAATCGTATTCGTTAATTTTAGCAAAAAGGAATAAAGCTTTGCAGTTTTCAGGCATCACAAATCCGTCTTCAAAAGAAAGAGTCTTGACCGAACTTTTCATAAAGACAGAACTGCTTGGAGAAGAGTATTTGCCTGTTGCCAACGTGACTGTATACGTCCCGCTTGCAAGCGTAACTTTCTTCGGAAGCCGGATTTCCTCTGCTGATCCGATATACTTTTCCAGCACACACGTAGTTCCTTCAAGGGAGTACTCGAAATCACTGATATTGAAAGATGCCGCCTCCGCATTCATCTCCTCGTCGGAATCACCTTGATCTGCGCGTACTACACGTCCTTCTGCTCCAAAAGCACTCTCGCCCAATCCGAGCCTAAATCCTGCTGTCAGTGCCAGGACGCCTGCCAGCGCCAAACCTCCACTTACCGCCAATACTCTCTTAGTAAATAACCTCTTCATCATGAACTCTCCTTCTTTTCAAGCCAACTGTTTCTAAAACCAACCAACCTTATTGATCTTTACATCTTCACGTCCGCTTTTCCCCGCGCCGGGATTTCTTCGCGCGTACCTTGCGGCGCAGGTCGCCTCTTCTTTAACTCTTCACCGTCAGCGTTGCCACCGATGATGTTTGTGAAGCGCTCCCATTTTTCACGATGCAACGGTATTTCACACCATTATTGCTCTTTCCGGCTGCCACCGTAATTGACGCCGTCTTTGCGCCTGTTGCACTGCTGTCTCTCCAAGTCTTGCCATCTCCACTATACTGCCACTGGTAAGACAGATTCGTTCCGCCTGCCACGACCGTGAATTTCACTTTCGACCCGGCCGTTGCAGAAACACTTGCCGGCTGCTTGCTGATGATCGCTTTTCCCGTCAGCGTTGCCACGGACGTATACGTTTTGATTGTCCCGTATGACAGCATACAACGATATTTTACTCCGTTATTGCTCTTTGCAGAAGACACAATAATAGAAGAAGTCTTGGCACCGGTTGCCGCACTGTTCTTCCATGTTTTCCCATCACTGCTGTATTGCCACTGATACGTCACGCCTGAAACAGAAGTTCCTGTCGAGAACTGGACTTTATCACCAAAGTATACTGTCTTCGATGCCGGTTGCTTCGTTATCGGAAGTTTCACGGTCAATGTCGCCACGGAGGATGTAGCCGAGTTCTTTCCACTTGTGACAACACAGCGATATTTCAAGCCGCTATTAGACTTCCCGGCCGTTACTGTGATCGACTCCGACGTCGCGCCTGCCGCCGCACTATTCTTCCATGTTTTTCCGTCACTGCTGTACTGCCACTGGTACTTAAGGAGCGAGCCGCCCGCCTTCACAGCAAAAAGCACTTTCTCTCCGAGATACGCAGTTTGTGAGACTGGCTGATCATGGATACTTACCATAGGCGAATACAGCGTCAGCGTCGCCGGCTCACTAGTCAAAGTAACTGTCTTTCCACTATAGTCATACGAAACGACACAGCGATACTGTGCACCATGCTTGGCCACGCCGACAGGAAGCGTAAGGGTCGAAGTATTCGCACCGTAATTCATGATCTTCTCCCATGACGAACCTCCGTTTTTACTGACCTGCCACTGATACTTGATCGTACTGTCTGAAGCATTCGTCTTTACCTTGAATACCACTTCCACATCGTTGGTCGATTTGACCGACTTCGGCTGCTCAGTGATTTTCCAGGAACCGAGCGTGATGCTTTTGGTCGTATTCGCCAGAATTCTCGTGCAGAATACACCCGAATCCGTTACATATAAACCGCCCAGATCCAGGTTACACTTGTTTCCGTATGGAGTTTTCAAAGTATGGAGTTTTCCATGGCCGGATGAGATACAGCCTTCATCTTCCGCAGAATCTCCCGTTAACTCTATGCCCGAAATATCCAGGTATTGGAGATTATTCGTATCACGGAACCAATCCTCGATATCCACCTTAGCCAGAAACCCATGAAGATCGATTTTTGTGAGTTTTCTGCAGCCAATGAACACAGGCACATTCGCATCCCAGAAGACCACATTCTTATTCCAGACCACCGACGAAAAATCCAGTTCTTTTAAAGCATAGTTACAATAAAACATACCATCTATGTTCGCCACACTCGAGAAATCACAGCCTGCAAAATCTGCCTTCTCGAGTTTCCAACAATCGTAAAAAGCATTTACAAGTGTTTTACAGGAAGGAGCCTTCATTCCCTTCGCATCAAAAAGCAACAGCGAGTGACACCCATCGCACATCGAGCTCATATCCGTCACATTGCTCAGATTTAAACCGGATAGCGTGATTTTCTCCAAAGCACTTTTATAAAAGCACTTTTTCATATTCGTTACATGTCTCAGGTCCTTTCCCCTAAGATCCAGTTCTTTTATACGTGAACCGTCGAACATGTAACTCATATCCTTGACCCGGCTGAAATCAACATTGGATAAGTCGATTTCTTTCACCCTGCAATTTGCAAACAACCTGCTGCAATCTTCCGGCAGAAGGAATCCGTCTTCAAAAGACACCTTGCTTTTTTCTTCAAACAAAGGTTTCGCGTCCTCACCCGTCATTCGTTTCAATTCGACTTTGTATGTTTTGCCGTTCAAAGACACCGTCTTCGGGATCCGAATCTCGTCACCATAGCTGGCACAATGATTCAGGAAACATGTATCATCGGAAAGCGTGTAATAACTTAATATCAGATCCAAATCCGCCTCGGCATTCAAGTCCTCGTCGGGATCACCTTGATCTGCGCGTACTACATTTCTTTCCCTGTCAAAAGCACCTGCGCCCTGTCCGAGCGCAAATCCTGCTGTCAGTGTAAGAACTCCAGCCAGAGCCAGTCCCCCACTTACCGCCAATACTCTCTTAATAAATAACCTCTGCAACATAAACTCTCCTCTCTTCGGCTTCAGAAACACAAAGCCTTTTCTTATGCATACGACTAATAGACGATGCCAGAAGAGGATTCGTTGCATTTTTAAAAAAAATATTATCGCTTCGTCCGAAGTACTTCACTAAGAAAGTGGAAATGACTTGATCACGACATCACTGACTTACTCTTTAAGCCAGCCCTTTTCCACCGCGCGGTCAAGATTCTTCTCGATCCACGCGTAAAGCTCCGGCATGAACTCCTTGATGATCTTCGCGCGGGCTTCCACCTGGGAGCGCACTGCACCGCCGTCACGCCAGGTATGACCTTCCGTCAGCGTGTTATGCAGAAGCGGCTGACTCCGATCCAGGCATGCCGCATATTTCGAATCGACCGTCTCCATCGCGTCGAACTCTTCCCATAGAGCCCGAAGTTCCGCTCCCTGCTCCGGCGGCAGCTGCGCATAGAGTTTGTCCGCCGCAGCAGCCTCGCGCGCCTCTTTGCTGGCATTCCCCTCCACATCGTAGGCAAACGTGTCGCCCGCGTAGATCTCGATCAGATCGTGCACGACCAGCATCTTGATAGCACGTTCCACGTTCGGTTCTTCCACACAATACTCCTTAAAAAGCAACGCCATCACGGCAATGTGCCAGGAGTGTTCGGCATCGTTTTCGTGACGCACCCCGGAGATCAGCATCGTCCGGCGATAGACCTCCGTCATCTTGTCGATCTCCGCTGTAAACTTCAACTGCTGATCAAGCCTCATATTTCCTGAACTCAAAAAATCTTCGATTCCCATTATTTCTCTCCTGTCTTTCCGCGCCAAAAGCACTTGCCTTCGTCATTTTCTCCGCGCCGTCTTCTCAACTTTCTCCAGTATATCACGAAAAGTATGGTATTCTTTAAGGGGGAATAAAGAGTTAAGAAAGGAACAGGGAAAATGAAGAAAAAGATTGCGATCGCGCTTTGCGCATCGATCATGCTGTCCTCCGCCGCCTGCACACACAGAGGCAAGGAATCCACAAGAACCACCAAGATTTTCGAGACGACCGAGTCGAAAGAGACAACGACGGAGGAGTCCTCTTCAGAAACGGAAGAAACAACCACAACTGAGGAAACCACTACCGAGACGACAACAGAGACCACAGCCGAATCAACGCAGGCCTCATCCGAAGAAACGACCACCGAATCGACCGTCGCATCAGAGTCCACCACTTCGAGTGAGTCGACATCTGAAAGTTCAAGCGCTCCTTCGGAAACCACTTCTGCACCGAAAGCTGACGGAGACGTCGAGTACGATGACACGCTCACCAATCTCGGCATCAAGTACGAACGTAATGTCCACGGATACGGTGTAAAAAACAACAGCTCGGAAGCCTGGCCGCAAGTCTACTCCGTCCGCGAAGATATCACCTGTTTCACCATCACGGACGACAAATATCCGAAGCTGCAAGAGTCACTGAAAGCAGCGTTCAAGGACTGGACGTTTATGGCAGATTATTCCTATAACCAAAGTCTGGCGATCATGCTGAGTGTCGCCAGAGACGGGCGCGACGGAAACTACAATTCCGCCATCGAGCCCAATACCTTGATCTGCCGCGCCGATGATCAGATCTGCAGTTTCGTGATCCAGGATTATAACGGCGAATTCAGCATGTGCAGGACCTTCAACACCGAGACCGGCGAAACGATTGATTTTGACGTCGTCGTGAAAGATATGGAAGGACTCAGCCAACATA
This sequence comes from Clostridiales bacterium, assembly GCA_017545245.1. GTDB lineage: Bacteria > Bacillota > Clostridia > Saccharofermentanales > Saccharofermentanaceae > Scatonaster. The sequence continues at coordinate 30,623 of JAFWPB010000006.1, read as the reverse complement.
TCTATGACATATTCCAGAAAGACGAGAGTGTCTCCCGCCAGTTTGGCGACGTCGTATCGAAAGTCAAGTCCGGAAATGCGTTCTACGCGCTGACCTACGACGGTATCTTCATCACGGACGGCTATGCCATCCTGAAAGTCTCCGCCATCGCCCATCCTGAGTTCTTCGACATGCAATACTTCGGCGCAAGCCCGAAAAATTACTGTCTCCGGTTCGATGCCGAAAAGAACTTGCAATGGGACTTCAACGGGGACAAGAAGGCGGACACGATCTCGATCAAGCAGGAACTCAATGATTCTTATTACGAGTTCAAAAACCTCACCATCACGATCAACGGCAAAGAGAACACGATCGTCAGCGATTACGAAACTGACTTCTACGGTGCTTTTGAAGATGCATATCTCTTCAAGACCGACGACGGAGTCTACCTGTGTCTGACCACCTGCGTGGAAGACGACGTCTCGTGCCAGACGCTTTTTAAGATCAACAGCGACAACTCGCTCACGCGGGCAGGCCAAACCTATGGTTATTTCTATGTGCCGTACGACCCGGACAACTTGATCTTTCATGGGCGTTGTGATCTGGTTGGAACCTGCTCAAATGTTAAAGAATACACGTTGATGGGTACAAACGGCGATTTCAAAGTCAAGTCACCGATCTACGAGCGTCGCAGCGGCGTCGTCCTTACAAAGCAGGAAATCACCGGAAAGCTCGTGAATGACGACGGAACAGAAGGCGAGAATTACACGATCCCATCCGATTCCGCGGTCATGATCAATTACTACAACAACGAAAAGAATACGATGGACATCACCGAATTGCACGAAGACGACGGTCTTGACCCGAATAAGACCATCCGCGTGAGCTTCGATCGCGAGACTTGGCCGGCCACTGTCAACGGCGTCTCAGAGCAGGATCTCTTCATCGGCATGATGTACGCGGGCTAAAAAGCGGACTACGTCTCACGGAAATACAGTCACTTCAACCACGTCGTTGCTATGAAGCTCCGGCGTGGTTTTCTTATGTGCCAGAAAAGCATCGAAGAACTCGAGCTGTGCGCGGCAGTGGTTTTCGTGTGCCACATCTGCAGGCGTCTTTCCGGCGATCATCTTGATCGAAACCATATGCTTCATATCTGAAAGACACGCATGTGTGACACCCTTGATCAGCACTTTATAGACCGGCTGGCTGTGATACATATACGCACGCGCCACGATATTCTCATTCGCTTCGGTGCTGATCTGCATAAAAGGTTTCTCCATCATTTCTGTCCCGTAATCACCGAAAAGTCCGCCATCCATGTTCACACCACACACAACATCATCGCGGTGAAGGCTCAAAGCAAACGCCGTCACGCCGCCCATCGAATGTCCACTCACACCGATCCCCATATCGAAGTCGATCCGGTCGGAGTACAGTTCTTTTGCAGAAGAAATTGCGGCATCCACGTCCTTCTCCCACACTCCGACACGCTTCTTGATCAGCGAGCAGTATTTGTTCTGAAATACGTCAAAAGCAGCCGCCCTTTCTTCGTCCGTGCCTTTCATCTTCGTGAGTTTGACCGCCGCCAGTGCACCTCGGAGAAAAGGCTTATACGTCGTGCTCGCCAGTTTCTTCGCACTCTCGATTTTCCTGCCGTCATCAAGTTCCATGACCAGCGCCTCGCGCGAATGCGCCACGGAGAGCACCGCGTACCCGTGCGAAGCAAGTTCGATGCACAGAAAAGAATTGCCCTCGCGATACGACAGATAACCGTGGTTAAACACGATCAGCGGAAACTTCTTTCCTTCGATCTTCGGTGCATCCCGATAGCACTCCATCACGTTCTCGCCGGCCGCCTCAAGCTTCTCATACTTAAGCGGGACCTTGAAGGCCTTCTGAAGTCCTTTGGCAATCTCCGGGCTCATGTACCGCTCCCTCTTCAGTCCTTTTACCGATTCCTTCAGAACAGGATAAAACAGTCTCGCCGAGACGCACCGCATCTCGTTCTCATATCCCGGGAACGTCTCCTTCTGTAAATCATATACGCTAAAAGTACTTGTGCCGACAGCGTATTCTCCTGTTGGTCTTGGTGCCGGTGTTTTCATTATGCTTCTCCCCCAAATAACGTAATGATCGTAGTTGCTAACACATCAAAAAGCGGCTGGGGCTTACTGTTGACGCGCATGGCTGCGCCGCCATAACAGGCCGTGAGAATGCAGTTCATCTCGATCCCGACATACGCCGCGGAAATAAACTCGACAATATCCTTCGGATCCGTCTTCGGTTTCAACTTCTGCTTCTTGCACACTTTCACCAGTTTCGGCATCATGACCGTCGCCAGATACTCGAAGTTGCCGCGCTTATTCTTGATTCCCCCGATGATCTTTCCCGCGCGCTCCGGTTCATTGATCGCGAGCACAGTCAGATCGAAGTTGATCTTCTGAATATCTAGAAGATGCGCCTCCATCACTTTCGCCATCACCTGGCACACATGGTGCACTATATCTTCGAAGCGCGCCTCCGGATCCGCAGTCGCCCGCTCAATATCATCAATAAAGTTGTAGTCCGACCGCATCTTCGAGATCATGTCACACAAGATCTCGTCCAGATCCTTATAAAAGCGGTATATTCCGCCCTGCGAAAGCCCCGTCTCCTCGATCACATCCATCATCGTGACCATCTCCACCGGCTTTCTCAGACACACCCGATACGCCGCCTCCACGATCGCCTCCCGCTTCTTATTCATATATTCTTCCGTAACCTTCGGCATACATGCGCCTCTCCAAAATGAAACTAGTTTCAGTTTAACCACTCGCCAAACTCGTGTCAATATAAAAAATGAATTTTGTTTCATTTTATGTGCAAAAGCACTTGTTCTATGTTTTGTTCTATAAAAACACGTCTAACATAGAACAAGTATAGAACTTCGCTAAAAAAAAGCAGATGTTCTATGTTTTGTTCTATAAAGGAACGTTTTACATAGAACACCTATAGAACATCATCAAGCTATCAGAATTCTCGCATAATCGAGGCCGTTTGGAGGCAGTTTTTCTTGCATTTCAGTTTGAAAAGCACTTGCCCTCATAAAAAGACAAGCCGTATCTGGCGAAATCGCCAAACACGACTTATCATACATCTCAATCTATTCCCAGAGCTGCAGGCATGTCTTCCAGAAAACCAGAGTTCTCTGTAGGGCTAGGCGCTGCATATCAGATCGTGCCCGCGAGCCGAATCGCGCCGGATTAGATCTCTCCGCGATCGATGCCGTAGGACTTACAGATGTTCGTAAATTCCTCTGACTGTCCGAAGAAAATAAGGACACTCTTTTTCGTCTGTGTTCCTTTGACAATCTCTCCTACCCAGTATGCGATCTCGCTGTCTTCCGGATCACGTCCCATGAAAGTTGTGTACAGTCTTCTCACATACTCCTCATTCTTCAACTTCAATCCGACAAACTCGTCTCCTGTGAAGAAGAACTTCGCAGCGGAGCATCCTGTCTGCTCAAGGTTAGTTAATGCTAATGCCCAGTATTCCAATCCCTTCTCTTCCGGATCACGATTCAGGCAGCAGGTATAAAGACGTGTCGCAAAATCTGTCGCGTTCTCGGATGCTTTTTCCGCTTTGGCAGTCGGCGCACCGGACTTTACACCATAGGATGCACAGATATTGCACCACTCCGTCGAATCGATAAATCCACTGATGACATCTTCTCTGGTCTTTGTGCCTTTCCTCAATTCGCCGACCCAGTATGCTTTTCCTGCCGGCTCAGATTCACGTCCGAAGAATGTCTGATAGAGCGTCTCGACGAAATCTTCTGTACTCAGTTTCCGGTTCAGGAACTCAGGTGCATCGATCAGGAAGAAGTGTGCACACTCACCACCGGTCTTGTTTCCGTTTGTGATCTCATCTACCCAGTACTTCTTACCATCCGCATCAGACTCACGATTAAGCGCTACCGTATAAAGACGCTCTGCAAAATCACCAATTGAAGATTTCGCCGGTTTTAAAGGCGCAACTGTCGGGGTAGGTGTCGGAGTCGGCGTGCTAGACTCGGTTGGCGTCAGGATCAGCTGAGTAGATATATCATATTTCAATACTAGCTCTATAGAATACCAATCATCATGTGGTATAGTGCCAAGCGTGAGATAGTATTTCTCCTCGACTTTTTCCACACCCTTCTTTTCAACTAAGTCCTTCAGATTCTTGTTTGAAGAAATGTCTAAAACCGCAATATTATTATCCTTACAATCAAGTTCGAGAAGATCCAGAGCGCTACTTACATTCAATTCTGTTAGTACATTGTTAGAGCAGTCAAATCTAAGCAGCTTCACGCATCTGCTCACATCTACGTTCGTTAGTTTGTTATCAGAACAATCAAGTTCTTTCAGCGCCTGACATGTACTCAGATCCAAACTTGTCAATTGATTCTTTTCGCATTCTATTTTCTTTAATCTTGTGAAGAATTCGATACCACGCAGATCCGTAATCTTTTTTTCGTTGACATAGATTTCTGTGATATCCCACATCTCCACTTTTTTCAAGACTCCATCATGATCTAAATCATAATTGTCCGATACATATTTTCTGAAAATCGCATCAGGGAAATTCTTCTCATTTATCTCCACTGCATCGGCAATAGGTCCAATCAAATACTCAGGAACCAACTTGGTGGAAATATCACAAGAAAACCCTTGTGAAATGTAATACTTAGATCCTTCTGAAATTTTAATACCGTATCTTTCCAAGTTAAAGAGCAAATCTTCACTCTCGCTCACATCCAGACTCGTCAGTTGATTATTAACGCAATAAAGGGATTCCAAAGCTGTACATCCGCTCACATCCAGCTTCGTTAGTTGATTATTAGAACACTCAAGTCGTTTCAGTTTCGTATGATTGCTTACATCCAAGCTAGTCAACTGAGTATTGCTGCAATCAAGAATCTCCAGATCTGCATTCTTACTCACATCCAGACTCGTCAGTTGATTGTCATAGCATTGAAGTTCAGTCAGTTCAGTAAAATACTCTATTCCCTTCAAATCGGATATAGATTGCTTTCTAACATCTATCTCTTTTACATCTGCTATTTCCGCTTCAGTCAGTATTCCATCACTGCCATAATCCTGGCTTAACAGATAGTTTCTGAAACTCTCATCCGGGAAATTCGTCTCATCGATAGCCACATCGTCCGCACGGACTGTTCTTGATCCTGCTACCCAAGGAACTGCCATGAGTGCAGCTGCAAATAGAATTGTTCCTGTAATCCTGATCAGTTTCTTCATAGTGCTCTCTCCCTTGTAAAAAAATTCAGACAATTCATTATACCACGCAGAAAAGAGATTATCAGTTGCGGTACAGAGATTCTTTATTCCAATTCAAAAGCACTTTCACATCGACATTTACATGTAATCCCGAAAACCGTCGCGCCGTTTACACTTTCTTCAGCACGATCTCGACAACAAGACCGCCGCCTTCTCTGTTTCGAACCTCAAGTCCACCGCCCATGCGGTCCATGAAAACAGACGCGAGATACAAACCCAGGCCGCTGCCGTCTTTTCCCGTTGTCTGCGAGCCACGATAGAATTTTGAAGTAATAAGAGGGATTTCCTCCTCCGGAACACCCGGTCCCCGATCCTTAAAAAGTACGTGCAGTGCGCCGGACTCAGCCGCCTCCCCTTTTCCATCGCCCGCATCAAGCGAGAACGAAACTTCCAGCGTCGTGCCGGCATACTTAAACGAATTGCCTGCGATGTTATCGATGACCTGCTCGAGGCGCAGCTTGTCCGCGTACACGAGGCACTCCGGCACCTCGCCGAGAAGCTTCACCTCACCATAGAAACGCAACTCGGAAAGCATGTCGCGCAGGATCAAAGACGTCTCCTCCGTCGTCTCCACCTTCAACTCCTCAAGCTCATCGAGCGTCGCCTTGAACATGTTATCGATCAGATGCTCCACCGACGATGCCTTCGCCCGGATGACCGACACTTTCTCACGGATATCCTCATCCCTATACTTCATCTCCATGACCTCACACGTCGCCTGGATCGTCGCGACAGGCGTCTTAATATCATGCGAAAGCTCCGCCACCAGTTCTTTTTTAGCACGATTCGCCTGATTCTCACGCTCCGAAGACTTCTTCAACTCCTCGCGCATACGATCAAACGACTCGGTAAAAGCGCCGAAGTAATTGTGTTTCTGCATCCTCAAAGGCACATCCAGATTGCCCTTCGACACGTGCTCCGCAAAACTCTTCAACTCACGGAAAGGACGCACAAACAAATACCACACGATCGCAAGAAGCAAAAGCCCGAACAGCAGCGCTGCCGCAAAAACCAGGATGAGCAGCTGCTTCTCGCTTCTTTCCCTCGACACATACTCCTCCGCCCGCGCCGGAAACGCGATCTTTCCGAGCACCTCCCGTTCATTTCTGTAATCGAAAACCGAATAGCCCTCGCGGATATAGTAATTATTCTCGGAACCATAACTACGATCACTGAGCAGCACGATCGCGCAATCGTACTCACTCTCCAGAAGCTCCGGATCCACGCCGGCATCAAGCTTGGCTGAAATCTCCGCCGCTTTTGTATTCAGCGCCAGCATATCGATCTCAAACACTTCACGCTGATCGATCCTTCGAAACAGCCACGCACCCGCCGCCAGGATCAGTATCGCATAAAAAAGCGCTATCCACCTGATCTTCATGACGGAATCTCCAGCATATAGCCCGTGCCCCAGATCGTCTTGATCCACTTCGGCGCATTGGGGTCAGCCTCGATCTTCTCGCGCAGCCTTCTGATATGCACATTCAACGTTCCGTCCGTGTAGAACGAATCGCCCCACACCTCGGAGAACAGCCTTTCTTTCGTCACGATCGTATTCTTGTTCGCATAAAGGCACGCCAGAAGCTGGAACTCCTTGGCCTTGAGCGGGATGCTTTTTCCTTCAACGATTGCGCTCATGGTCGCTTCGTCTATGCCAAAAGCACTTGCCCCGGGCTTTTCTTCGTTAATCGTGGTTTTGTTCTTGATATTCTCGAGCCGCTTGAGCTGGACTTTCACTTTCGCCAAAAGCACGCTCAGGGTATATGGCTTCTTTATGTAGTCGTCCCCGCCGATATTCAGCGCCACCAGCACATCGTCATCGCTCTGCCGCGCGCTGATAAAGAGGATCGGTGTGTCGTATGTTTCTCGAAGCGTCTTGCAAAGCGCAAACCCGCTCTCATCTCCAAGATTGATATCCAGAAGGAACACATCCGCCGTATTCTCTTTCAAATACTCCAGACACGCCTCGCTCGTCGCCACACAGGCACACGAAACGTCAAACATCTCGAAGTACTCCTTCGTCATCTTGGTTAACTCGACCTCATCGTCGATCAGCAGACAATTCACATGCATGCTCGTCTATCTCCTTTGCATCCCCCGCGCCGCGCGTGCCATTTCCTCAAGTATAGCACAACCTGATGACGGATGCCGAAGTGTACATCCTCACGTCAATCTCCCCCACGCAATCGCCAAATGCCATATTGAGCCGCGCTTTCTCTGCTCCCCCCACCCGCTCTCCACGCACAGCCTGATGACGGATGCCGAAGTGCGATTCCGCAGGGCGTAGCCCGAGGACCAGCACAAGGCATCCGTCTCAGGCTGTGTAAGAAACAGTTAAGAATTGCACAAGATTCATGTAAAGCACTCTTCCCCTTCGAGCGGTATCCTAAGATCGTAAGGTGCGACGGAAACCAAAAACACAAGCCGCCACCTCCCACAAAGAAACACAAAGAAACACAAAGAAACACGCAAGGAGAACCAACATGCAAACCACAATAAAAACCAAAGAACACAACTTCCTATCGCAAAGAAAGGACGTGAAGAATTTGAACACGAAAGAATCCATCCTCCAGGCAAGAGACCTCTGCAAGACATTCAGTAACGAAAGCATCCAGCAGCACGTACTCAAGAATCTGAATCTGGATATCAGAAAAGGCGACTTCACCGTCATCATGGGCGACTCGGGTGCCGGCAAGTCCACACTGCTCTACGCACTGTCCGGCATGGACCGTCCGAGCCTCGGCACGATCAGCTACGGCACGGAAAACATCACCAAATACAGCAACGACAAACTCGCTGTATTCAGAAGAAACCACTGCGGCTTCGTCTTCCAGCAGAACTACCTGAACGATACGATGAGCGTGCTCGATAACATCATGGTAAGCGGCCTTCTGAAATCCAAAAACAGAAAACAGCTTGCCGCCCGTGCAAAAGAACTTCTCGCCCAGGTCGGTCTCGATGAGAAGAGCTACAACAAATTTCCGAACCAGCTCTCCGGCGGCGAACAGCAGCGTGTCGCGCTCGTAAGATCGATCATCAACCAGCCGGAAGTGCTTTTCGCGGATGAACCGACTGGCGCGCTGAACTCACAGAACACCACGGCCGTCCTCGACGTGCTTACTGAAATGAACCACAACGGACAGAGCATCGTCATGGTCACACACACCATTGCCGCCGCCGAAAGAGGAAACCGTATCCTCTACCTCAGAGACGGCATCATCACGGACGAGATCGAACTGGGAGAGTATAACGGCAACGACCAGAAGCGTCATCAGGCTCTCCGCGAATTTCTTCAGAACATGGGGTGGTAAAAAATGTATCCTTTATACTTTATTGCAAAACACAATATCAAGAAGCACAAGGGCGACGCCATCATCCTCTTCTTCCTTATTTTTCTGGCCGGCGTCATGCTGTTTTCCAGCCTTTCCTTCCTTCTGACAAATAACAAGATCGTCGATGATGTCATCGATACGTGGAACAACGCCGATTACGTTTTATTCGCCAGTGCCAAAGATTTCGACAAAGGCGCGGAGATCATCAAGTCCCACCCAGACACCAAAATGGTCGACAAAGATCCCCTCGTTTCATGGTCAACCAAATACACGATCAACGACACCAGCAGAGAAGATGCGGATTCGTATCAGTTCCTTTTTTCGGACAGCTCCGTACCAAGGGTCATCAACTCCTATCCGGAAGAATTCATGAATCTGAAAGACGGCGAGATCGTCCTTCCTTACTACCTTGCCAGCCAGGCGAAAATCGGGGATACGATCCATCTGTTCAGCAATGGCCAGGACGAGAGTTTCACCGTCAAGGGCTACTTAGAAAACGTTTTCTTCAGCAACCCGATCAACGTGTCTATGTACTACTGTCTTGTCAGCACCAATGACTATGCCCGTCTTTCTTCGGAAGTCCCGAGCTATATGCAGATGAACCTTGTCTATGCCAAAGTCAATGACGGTGTCGATCTGGATAATTATTCCGAAGAACTGAAGGCCATGTATGGCGATGATATTTCCTCTTTCGATATCACACTGACGCTCTGCCGTACCGGTGCCAGCCTGATCACAACTTTGAGTTCCGCCATCATCCTGATGTTTACTGTATTGCTGGTCGGCCTGATCCTGATCATCATGAACTTCTCCATCAAGAACTTCCTGGAGATGAATATGCAGAACATCGGCATCCTGCAGGCAAACGGCTATAAAGCCGGCAGCCTCCGCATGGCCTGTGTCCTGGAAGAGACGCTCCTTAGCGTTTTCGCTACCGCACTCTCCCTGATCGCCGGCATTTTCCTGAGCCGTCTTCTCAGCAATATCCAAGGCAGCCTCATGGGTCTTCACGGATTCTCCGGCATCTGTGTGCCGGCCATCATCCTCACCATGATCATCCTCCCGGCTCTCGTATTCTTCGGAACACTTCTTTCTTCCCGTTCCTTTAAGAAGACCAAGCTTCTTGAAGCCATCCGCGGCGGTATCTCCAGCCACAACTTCAAGAAGAATCATCTTCCTATCGAAAAGAGCTCGCTGCCGCTTTCCGTCAATCTGGCCGGCAAAGGCATTCTCGGTGAAAAGAAAAAGAGCTTCCTCATCCTGCTCATCATCACCTGCCTCTCCGCAGCAACATGCTTGGGCTTCATGCTCTACCAGAACTTCGGCCAGGAATCTGACACGTTCATCCGTATGATCGGTTTTGAAACCGGCGACTTCTGGGTCGAATGCGAAGACAGCGAAGCCATCTACGAGAAATACAAAGATGAACCCTATCTGGATCATGTGCAGTTCTACCACACTTTCGCAGGCACAAGGATCTCCCACCTCGACCATACCGTAAGTCTGGAACTCGAAGTATACTCCAATCCCGACATTATGGAATACAACGATATGGTCGAAGGTCATCGTCCGCAAACTTCCCGGGAAATCGTACTCAACTATCCACAGGCTCAGCTTCTGGACGCCAAGGTCGGCGACGTGGTCGAAGTCACCGTCAACAAGGTCACCCAAGAATTCACTGTCTGCGGTATCGACCAGAAGATCCATCAGGGCGGCCGCATCGCTTTCATAAACGGCGAAGGCGTCAAGCGCTTCGATCCGGAATTCAAGTATCAGACCTGCATCTGCTATCTGAAAGACAAAACACAGACCGAAGCCATCGCCAGCCTCTGGGAAAGCGAAAACCCGAACTGCGCCTTCTCCCTCTCCGAAGATCTGATCTCCAGCATGCTGGAAACGACCACGTCCGCATTCTTTGCCGTCAGCGTCCTGTTTGTATGCCTGACCATCTTCGTAGTCGTCCTCGCCGAGATCCTGCTCATCCGCGCCAAGGTCATCCGCGAAAGAAATAATTATGGTGTTTCAAAAGCACTTGGTTACACTTCTTCCGAGCTGATCCGTCAGACCATGATCAGTCACCTCCCGACCATCTTCATCGGTATCTTCGTCGGTTTCCTGATCCACATCCTCCTCGGCAACAAAGTCATGGCTCTCTTGCTCACCCTCTTCGGTCTGAAGCAGGCTGCCTTCGGCACCTCCCCGATCTGGTATGTCCTCACCTTCGCGATCATCAGCGCAAGCGCCCTCATCGCCGCTTACCTCTCCAGCCACAAGATCTCCAAACTCGATCCGGTAGCGATTTTGAAAGAAGAGTAAGCCTCAGGCTTTCGGCCAGGGGGCCGGACCAGGGTGCAGCCTCGGAACGCGATCCCCGCCTCCGGCCCCTGGCCCTGAAGAGTAAGAACTAAACTCCTAATCCAGCCCCCGAAGGCGCTGCGCTCATAGCTTTTGAGCCAGCGCCTTCTTGTTTACGCTGCGGCGCTAGTGCTTTTGAAGCGGACCCATCCTGAACACTCCCACAATTCCATGAATGTGTCTTTGCGGAAGCACATTTATTGACACTTTCATGGAATCCCCACCCCGGCATAAAGAAAACCCCTTAAGCTCATCACCTAAGGGGTATATCCTTTCGTCCTCAAAAGACTTATTTACAAACTCAATATCTTAAAGAGAAACTTTAGTATTAGCTTCACTCAAGGAACGGGAGGATTCATTAGACCCGCTAACTTGAGTTGTGATTGAATGCTGCATCGGTCTGTCCTCCTTTGTTTTTTCTATGGTTTTATTCTAAACAACAAAAATGGAGATACAATGGCACATTTGTTAACAAATTAAGAAGTCTCCCGGTTAGTTGTGTCAAATCTTTGAACTGCGGGGTAAATCCATACTTTTCCAAGCTTCGAGCTTTTCCAGGACAAGTCTCTTTGAAGAACAGCTTAATTTCAACACACAAAAAGAACCGCCCCAGTTTTTAACTGGAGCGGTTCTTGAATCTACTAAACACTTTACTCAAGATCTATCCAACTGGGCTGCATATTCTTGCTTTAACCCTTGATCATTGTTTTCTTCAGGATCACTGCTGGTAACCACATCTTCATTCCCGAATCGGATAACTTCCATATTCAGTTTTTCGTATTCATATTTCTTCATTTTATTCACTCTCCTTCATCTTGCACGAAGATATCAAGTCACAATTAAGATAATTATGCCTGCGAAGACAAATCTTTTGTCTTAACGTAGAAATTGTACGCAGACCTTACCAAAGCATACAAAGCATCACCATTTTCAAGACTTGCTTTTCTCATCAAATAGTTCATAACTGAATACTTAACCGTAAGTACTTCTGCACCAGTACTCTTGAGCTTTACCGTCATTTCGTATTGTGTAGGGTAATTCGTTGCATCAATACTACCAAAATCAACGTAGTAATACCTTTGAGTTCCAGGAGCCAGTTTTGGAGTTAATTCTGTATCTCCATAATAAAATACATAATTCTCGATTTTCCCATCATTAACAAAGAAATAATGACGAATAGAAACATTAGTCCACATGAGAACAGTTGAGGCGAAGTAAGTTAGATTTGTCTCCTCACATCCGTCTGGCTTAGTAATCGATCGATCTCCGAAGGATTCGTCATATTCCATCGGTGAAAGATTATTAATAGAATATTGCACATTTGAATAAGCTAAGTTGGTAGTATTGTGACCAAAATAACTCTGGGCATAGCCGCCAAAAATCAATAAAGCCTTTAAGTACTCATATTTTTCCCGTTCATTGTTCATGTATGGTCCCATTATCGCTTTTGCGACATCTGCCACGGTAATATTCTTGTTATACGAACTCTGAAGTGGTATTTCAGTACCATTGTCCAAGTGGAGTGTAACTACAATTTCATCTGCTAATTCAGGAATCCTTACAGAAGGTCCAACAAATGTATATTTTCCATCATCATCCGGGATCATATTGCTGTTGCATTTCACAGTTTTATTCTCTGAACTACTATCTACAAAATTGAACGTCACATATGTATTTTCGTTTAAACTATCGTCAGGAATAAACACCTTACAAATCAGTTTTACTTCTCCACCAATAGTAAGTGACCAACTCGGAGTATAATCATGCTGAGGCTCACCAATCAAAACTATTGCAGCCTCATTATTTTCTTCTTTAACAGCATACTCTAACTCTTCTTCATTTTTTTCAACGTCACTAAAGAAAACTTGGTAAGAAGAATTACTATCCTTCAAACCACTTGTAATCACAGAAGATGTATCTTGTGTTTCTGGAAGGTCATCAACCGTCACCCCGATTTCTGCTTCTGTCAAAACGTCAACAACTGAAATCAAAGCCTTTGTATCTCCTTCTCCATTGGGGAGATATAAATTACTTCTTTGGCTAGTAGTTGTACATTTATTGTCCTTAATAATGACTTTTCCACTTACAGCAACTCCACCAGAAGCAAAAACTCCTGCAGAATTCAGAGATGCGGTATTATTCATAATTTGAACATTTGATAACTCAAGCGTACCTTCTGAATAAATTGCACCTCCACTATTTGCCCCATTCAAAGTTAAGCTGGAATCATTTATGATGCAACTAGCTCCTTCAGACACATAGACAAATCCGCCATTAGCAGAAGCCGTATTCGTGTTAGCATCAATTGGGCTATTGACTTCAAGGGAAGCTCCATTGCCTAAATAAAATGCTCCGCCACCGATTAGACTATAGTCAGAATTCTCTTTGATAGTCAATTTATTTGCTCCGGAAACTACAATAGCACCATCGTCAGCATGAACAAGTGCGCCCCCCATATTAGTCTTACATCCAGTAAAAACACCACCCTCAATGGTAATCAAGCCCTTCTTCAGCATATGAACAACACCATATACTTCCTGTGAAGAACTCGAAATATCACCAATGTGACTGTAGTCAAAAGATCCTCCTTTAAGACAAAGAGTATCTCCATCGCCTCTCATCTCTATAACTCCTGTTGCACCAGAATCAAGGTGAAAAACAGGATTGCCATCAATCACAAGATTTCCAGAATAAGAAACAATACAACCTTTTGTAGTAATATCACCGCCCAAAATTTCAATGTCGTTATCACCTTCGCCATAAACCATTGCGGCATTTCCTACCTGCACCGTTCCTCCAGAATAGACCAAATTTGATCCTTCTTCCAAATGAATGATATTTGCATCGCTCATGGTAAAAAGTGCTCCAAGAACCTCAAGCACGAGTGTCTTTCCATCATCAACCTCAATCGATTGTTGTAATGGAATGCCGGATGTGACTCGAATCTTAACAGTTTCTCCAGGTTGAGCGTTCTCAACAGCCTCTTTTATTGCTGTCTCAGTCGTGCAATCAATCTCTCCATCCGCCAATACTACATTCTTATTCGGGCTGAAAACGAACGTTCCCATTACCATCGCTGCAGTCAGTACGATGGCGTCTAAACGCAAACCATGTTTTTTCATACTCAAATGCCTCCACATTAAATGTCTGCAAAATATAGTGTCACATCGTGATTATACCATGCTAAACGCTCGCATGGGAACAATACACAAAAATGTAACAAATTCCTGAAAAACGACATGAAAACTCGAAGTGAAACTTTCTGATCAAAGCTCTACGGCCGGGAATGTAATCTCTGCCGAAGTGGGTACAGTAGCAGTATCCGGATCTGTCTCTGCAGTTTCATCAATAACGAGAGACTCATTAGGCGAAAAGCTTGCGCCATCCAACCCGTTGGTATTTGTCGCAACCGTCGTCACGCCCGTGTTCCACGAGAATGACTCATAGGTTGTGTCCTGGGCGTCACGTTCTTTCTTGGTCATGAAGATCAGGATCCCGAGGATGACCAGGATGATCATTCCGACAGAAATGAAAATGACTTTTCCAACGTTGTCTCTCATGCTTGAATTCTTCTCCGATGCTTTCGATATCTCTTCTCCTCGAGTTATAATACCACGAATCGCCCCTCGAATTCTATTATTACTTCATACAAGAGGTCAGATCCTGCATTTCTTCCCTGCAAAATCACCTATTTCTCCGCCGATAATACTGTGTAACACTGTTACAAGTGCTTTTATATCAGTGTCGCGAGCACTTGGCCAGATTCTTCTGCCTCCCAAACTGTTATAATCTCATTCATCAAATGTGTTCTATGATTCGTTCTATAATTTGCACGTTTACATAGAACATTTATAGAACAATTCCATTTATCAAAGGTGTTCTATGATCTGTTCTATAATCCACCTCTTTACATAGAACAAACATAGAACACTTACAGGGCACCAGCAGAACACACATAGAACACCTGCAGGAAAACCCATAGGACAACAGCAGCCCCACCACAAACCACCCTTGGAGCAGTACAAAAAAGGCGCTCCTTAGCGATGTGCCAAGAAGCGCCCTGCGTCATGCCGTCATATTTTACTTGGTGTTTGCCGATACGATCGGGGTATAGCCGCTGTATATGCGGTGCTCCGTGCCATCGGCATCCTTATAGTAATAGTAGGCTCTTACCCGATAGTAATAGGTCGAGCCGGACTTGAGATTTGTGCTGACCTTGCTCGCGGTCGTGTATCTTCCTAAGCAGGCTCCCGGCGTCTTATTCGGATCATCGAGCCTCCAGACTTCGTAAAAGATGCTGGTCCCATTCACCTTATTCCAGCTCAGGCTGATCGAATCCTTCGTCGTCGCAGTAACCTTCAAGCCGGTCGGCGCATCGACCTTGGGCATCGCACTTACCACTGTACTATAACCAGAATAGATCTTCGTTCCGTTACTCAGTTTCTTATAACTACGCAGCTTGTAGTAATACGTCTTGTTCGGGGTAAGTGCTTTTGAGATCGACTTACCATCGGAAGCATAGTACGTGCCAAGCAAGACATAGTCACTCTGTTGGGCATTGGCTTTATGCGTGCGCCAGACCTGGACGAAGTCAGTGTTTGGTGCCGGCGTCCAGCTGATGTCCACCGTCGTTGGCGACGAAGCTTTCGCCTTCACGTTGCTCGGCGCAGATACTTTTACCGTAGGCGTGGCTGTAGGTTTCTTCGTCGGCGTATTTGTCGGCTTCTTCGTCGGCGTATTCGTTGGCTTCTTCGTCGGCGTATTCGTCGGAGTCGGCGTTGCTTTTGCGATTTTCACTTTGTTCGCTACTGTCTTCTTATCCGCTTTATATACGTTTTTTGCATCGCTGCCCAGATTTCCATCCTTCGGAACCAGGATACCGAGTCGGTTCGAGAGTGTGATCTTTCCGTTTTCACATGTGATAGCACTATAATCCGTATCTGCCTCAGCTTCAACAGACTTGACCGACGGCCCAAAAGACAGAGATGTCTCGGTATGGATCGCATTTCCTCCCGAGCTCTTCAGATTCAGAGTACCACCATCTACCACCATCGCATGTGCAGAGAGAACATCACCCCGCTCATTTGTGATATTGAAAACACTATTCTCCGCGATATGCATCGTCCCGCCACAGCGGAAGAATGTCGCCGGAATTACAGTATTCACAGTTCCCGTCAACGTTATATCACCCGATGATTCGAAGAACGCAAAATCCTCTGGCAATTCATCAATGTAATCAAGAAGGTCAACAAACCAAGAATCCAACAGATCAAAATCATAGAACTCCACCGTCTTAGTCTGTGGTTTATACTTCATTTTTCCCTGGGTCGACCATTCAAGAGTACTCATACTCGTACCATAAAGCCCTGCTAGCATAAGATCCCATTTAGCATACTCGTAGGAGCATGTCCATGCAGGAGCGAGAGGATAGACTCTTCCTCCTATATTGCGGACTAAAGTCATCTCAACATCGATCATTCCCTCAGGTACTTTTTGTCTTTCCAGAACATCATAAAGGTAAAAATCTTCCGGCTCGTAATACACTTCGAACAATTGCGTTCCATTCTGGCTGGCTTTGATTTTATATCCATAAAATTCATCATCAAAGTCGGCTTTGACAAAAGAATACTCATCCATTGTGACATTGACTTTCGGCTCGTAAGAGAACTCTTTTTGTTCAGCAAACACTCTATTACCGTTCGGATATCCATATCTGTACTTAGCTACAGATGCTTTGTAAAGATTGGTACCAGGTATAAGGTAGTCTTCGAGGTCAAAGTAATTTTCATTGGAAGGATTACGTATGCTCTCCGGTTTCCAGGTCTGACCGCCATCATCGGAAAAAGAGAAACGCACTTTGTACTGCACCTGATTATCTGCATCGCGGTCCCAGACCAGCCGCGTACCTGACCAGTGAAGATTCGTCGGCTCACTCAGTTTCTCGCCAAGTGCAACATACTCAAAAGTCCTCTTGGTTTCCTTTGATATCTGCCCGGAAGAGTCGTAAGCATATACTGACACCGTAGCTTCACCACTTCCGAAGCCTTCCTTTCTCAAGATCTCACCGAAATCTTTTTCCAGCGGACCACTTGCACCTACAGTACCCTGACGAGCTCCCTCCTCCGTTCTCACGGTCACGCTATAACCTTTCGCACCTTCCAAAGCATCCCAGGTAAGTACACCTTCTGCACTTACCGCGACATTCGGGATCTCCGGAAGTTCATCGCCATCCGCCAGGACGCGCCCGCTTGTCCCGCCGAAAAGTCCCGTCGGCAGTACTGACAAGAACATTACAAATGCTGCAAAAGCACTGATGATCGATTTTCTTGTTCTCATGTTACACCCTCCCTCTATTCTTTCTTAACTACTATATAGTAGTAATCAAAATTCCACGACCCGGTCGCACGCTTCCATGACCGCACGCCGGTGCGTCACAATAATGACCGTCTTATCTGTCATCGTCCGCAAATTCGACAGAAGCTGCTTCTCCGTCTCCTCATCCAGGCCGCTCGTCGCCTCGTCCAGAAGCAGCACCGGCCGCTCCGAGAAAACCGCCCTTGCGATAGCGATACGCTGCATCTGTCCCTCTGAAAGACCAGAACCCCGCTCGCCCAGCACAGAATCCACGCCCAGTTCTTTTTCATCTACAAAAGCACTGGCGCACGAGATTTTCAGTGCTTTTTGGATTCTTGCCGTATCCCCCGCTGCATCTGGATCCGAAAAACTGACGATCTCGCGGACCGTCCCGCTCATCAGGTAATTACCCTGCGGCACATAGGCAAACAGCGGTCTTTCCGCCGCCGTCAGCGTGCGTTCCGTGCCCGCGCTCTTCAGATACAGTTCACCCTGATCCGGCTGATACAGGCACATAAGAAGTTTCAGTACGGTAGATTTACCGCAGCCGCTGGGGCCCGAAAAAGCGACGAACTCGCCTTTCCTGACTTCCAGTGAAAACCCGGAAAGAACCTGCATCATGTTTTCTTTGCTCATTTCGCCATCTTCCGTTGCCGGTGCGTAGTAAGTAAAATCCACGTCACGCATACCCAGACACTCCATCGAAGAATACAACTCCGCCGCTTTTGCTCTGTTGCGCGCCGCACTCGTTTTGCGGTCGCTCTTTCCGCCGTCATTCTCCCGGCCGATGCTTTTGCCTGCGCCATCGACCTCATATTTCTCGATCTCCATTAGGCGCTCCGCACTCGCCGACATCGTAAACACCTTCGGAATCAGCCCCGTGATATTCACGATCGGACCCTGAAGCTGCGTGATCAGCTGTGACACCGCCATCAGCGAACCATATGACAACGTTCCGACCAGGATCCCGTAACCGCCGTAGCAGATGCCCAGAATATACATTCCATTCATTGTGAGAAGGTAGCCGACATTTGCCAGAACGGAGTATGTATTTCTCCGCATGCGCGCTTTCTTGTGCTCGTCCATCTTCGCCTCGCCGTCCGAGATCGTGCGCTCCTCTGCGCCGAACGACTTGATGATCATGAGGCTCTCGATGCTCTCCTGCATAAAAATGCGGAGCTTGCCGTCCGTCTCCTGGATTGCCTTATGCATCTTCTTCAGGCGTTTTCGGATCAGATACGTCAGGAATGACAGAACCAGTCCGATTGGGATCATGACAATCGCGATCCATTTGTCGATAAAGAGGATCATGATCAAAGCACTTAGCATCCGCACCGCCATGCCCAGAAGTCCGGGCAGGATGTCCACATAGCCGTTGCTCACCACGACCACGTCATTCGTCAGACGGTTCAGCCATTCACCCGAATGCGTCGCCGTGACACGCGCATGATCGCCATACAGGATCTTCTCAAAAAGGTACGCCTTGAAGCGGTTCTCGAGAGTCGCTTTGGCCAGTTCCGTGCAGCGCCGGTTAATGGAAACTAACAGGATCCGTCCTAGTTCAAGGAGAAGGAAAAACACGCAGCACCGGAAGAAGAGCGTTCTCTCCCCCGCAACCGCGTGGTCAACAATTGCTTTTAACAGTAATGCATAGAGTACGCCAAAAGCACCTAGCACGACGTGCAGGATCGAGAGCAGGACCACCCAGGCCCTATGTTTTCCAGGCACTTTATAAAGCCACTTCAACGTCTTATTTCCCATGCATTCCCTCGTATGCGACCCGTGCCGCATCCACGTCCATATTACAACTCAATGTATATAGTTCCACAGAAAAAGTCAATCGATCCAGAAGTGCCATCGTCTTTGCCAGCTGCTCTGTCGTTTCCGGCCGGTACGTCTGCTTGATCAAAGACGGATACGCCTCTTTCTGCGACACCCGCGAGATCTCGTTTGTCTCACCGCGCGACAACAGGCACACTGCCTTCAGAGGCACGCAGATATCCGTCGCCAGCCGGTGCTTCCCATTAAACGGCGTGCCATACACAAATACCCCCGAATCATCCACGCGGATAAATGGTTTGTCGTCATTCACCATGATCACTTTCTCACCGAGATATTTCTTCCAGAGCCGTGCATGCGTAGACTTTCCCGTCCCGCTTGGCGCCGTGAAAAGGAACGCTTCTCCGTCCACGGCTACGCATGACCCGTGAAAAAGAAACGTGTCAAAATCCAGCATCGCCGTCGACAGTTTTCGATGCACCGCCAGAAGTTCCCAGTATGAATCCGGGAAGTCTTCGTCATCTTTTTTCTCACGTTCAATGTCAGAAGTCAGGATCTTCACATCAATATCCACCGGAGCTTCCGCATCAGCAGGCGATGCCTCGTACCCGTGGCAATACTTGTGAATCTTCGGATACAGCGACTCGATCCGCACCAGACGATCTGCAATTTTGTAATATCCGATCATCGCACGATCCTCCTGACCACCGATTTCATTCCCGCCCACATGTAGCGGAAAGGAAAAAGAAATACCCACACCCGGGAATACAGTTTGTACCCAAACGACGTCACTTTGATCTCCTTGACGCCGCCCCGCCCGCCGGTCGAGACTGCCGCGCCCTTTGCCGTATCCTCTCGTGAGCTTTTCGCCGCGTCCTCTCGCGGGCCCCGCAGCACCGACACCAGAACCCCGACGATGTCCTCGTCGCGGATCCCGATTTCTTTCCGTATACAGTTATCACCCCGGATCACATAATCATTTTCGCGCACCTTGATGATACGGTGCAGCACATAGGCGCCGTTAAAAGGCGTCGGTTTATAAAGCGGAACATCATACTTACGAAGGCGCCCGGCCGGTCGCTCCAGCACGACCGCGTCACGCCCTTCACGGATCAAAGGCAGCATGCTCCGTCCACGGTTCGTGTAGACCAACCGTCCTGTCGTCCTGATTTCTTCTTCGATGGAAGAATTACTCATCAAGCGCTCCAATCTTACGAAGCTCAGAGACCGCACGGGCAACATCCGCCTCGACCGTCTCACGCGGCGCTTCAAACTTTTCAAGAAGCGCCTCTACCATCTGCTCTTCGCTCGTCTCCTCACGCAGAAGCTGGAAAATCTCACCAAGCGTGTCGTTTCCCTTCACGATTCCCGAGAAAGACTCCCCCGCCGTCGGGATCAAGAGGTTTTCCTCACCATATTTATGTACTAAAAAAGTTGATTTTAATTTCATCCAAGCACTCTCATATTCCTTACTGATATCGCATAAAAAGCTAGTTTCATGATACCACGAAGCGTTTCCCCTTGCTACTATACTCCCACAGGAGTATAATCAAACCTGTAAAAACGAATGGGAGAGGAGGACACCCCATGATCCGCAAGATCTTTCATGGATCCGACCACATCATCGAACACCCAAGTTATGGCGCCGGAAAGCCCTACAACGACTATGGCCGCGGTTTCTATTGCACCGACAGCCTGGACATGGCGAAAGAATGGGGTGTCAGCAAAGGAAGAAGCGGCTTTGCCAACTGCTACACCATCAATTGCGAAGGTCTCACGATCCTCGATCTGAATGACCCGCAATACTGCATCCTCCATTGGCTGGCAATACTTCTGGAAAACCGCGAATTTGAAGCCTCTTCTGCACTGGCGCATCAGGCAAAAGAATACATACTCGCCACCTTCCACGTTCCGTATGGGAAAGCCGACTGCATGATCGGATACCGCGCCGACGACAGTTATTTTTCCTTCGCGCAGGACTTCATCAACGGCACGATCTCTTACCGTCAGTTGAATAATGCCATGCACCTCGGAAAACTCGGACAACAATTCGTTCTAAAGAGCGGAAGAGCCTTTGAACGATTGGCTTTTGAAGGATACGAGACCGCCAGTCATCGAGAATGGTATAACCGGAAGATGGACCGCGACCGCGATGCCCGCCGCGAGTATTTCGATGTCGAGAGAAACAAACTTCTGCCCGGAGATATCTTCGTGACACAGATCTTAAGTGAGGAGATGAAAGCCGATGATCCACGCCTACGATAAACTATATTTGGAAAGAGCCAGGACATCTCTGGCACGCATGCTTGATTTCGCCGTTTACGATCTCGGTCAGGATATCACGTCCTTTTTCGATCTCTTCGTTACTTCAGGGGTCTCCGACGATTTTGAGTCCGGTGACATCCGGACCCTTGTCGGATGCTCCGGCGTAGAACTCGCTTACGAAGTCCTGGATCGCTGCGGCATAGCCTATCAGCGGATCCCACCACGCTATACAGAAAATAGAAGCGAGGAATACTGGCTTGGCTGGGCACTGGCTTACTACCAGTGGGAGACCGCCCTATCCTTCGAGGAAATCATCCGCGCCGTTCCTATCACCGAGATCCAAGTCTTGTATACCCCGTATCACGAGATGGACATCCGGCAATATGTGGATAAGATGAATGAGATGTTGGCGCTCACCCGAACCGAGAGCAACCTAAAACAGTGGCGCAAGCGCGCCGGTCTGAGCCAGAGCCAGCTGGCCCGAAACACAGAGATTCCTCTTCGTACGATTCAGCAATATGAACAGCGCCAGAAAAACATTAATAAAGCGCAGGCCGACTACATTGTCAGGCTCGCCTCCGTCCTCTCCTGTCAAGAGAAAGATCTGCTCGAGTAGCGCCGCCGCAAATCACCGCGTCCCATCACTTTCCATCCTTCAGCCGGTCGAGCACACTGCTCCGGTCCCGGCTTCGCGCCAGATCCCCGCGCAGTTCCCGCGCGCTTCTTCCGGCCTTCAGGCCCTGTTTTGTATACCTCCCGATCTGGTACGCCCACGCAAAAGGCTTTAGATAATGGTGCCTCTTATACGCCTTCCAGTTATACTCGCCTGCCATCTGAAGAGAACGGAACACGCCTTTCTGCCGGAACCGCGTCGTCACCGTATCGACCTTTGATCCCTGCGCATGCACGTGCCCGAAATTACCCGATACAAGCACGATTCCCATAAGGTCGTCAACGAGTTCCTCATCCGCCTCCTCGCACCACGAGATCCCATCCGGAAGCCCCAGATACCTCTGGCACATGTTCGTCGCCGTCACCGCCAGTTTCCGAAGCCCCGCCTCACGCACCGCTTCTTCAAACTCCGCCTTCCAGAAAGCATCGTCCAACTCCCGGTGCACATACATCATCCAGTCGACGATCTGCCGTAGCCCCAACCCGCTCTTCAAGTGCGCCCGCATGTGATCCAGCAGCACCATTCCATTGGCCAGTTTCGGCAGCATCGGGAACTCGTGTCCCTCCGTCACACCGATCTCGATCTTCTCCATCCCCGAAGTCAGGAAACGCTCAATATCCGCCTCTTCATGGCTGAACCATCTGTGCAGCTCGAACAGTACACCGTCCTTGTCAAAACCAATGTGCCGCGCATACTGGTCCGACTCATGTACCAGCTTGTATCCTGCCTCGAGCATGGCTTTCCGTGCCGCTTCAAAATCACTTGTCAGGAAGTCTATGTCGCCCATCTGGCGTCTGGCCGGGTCTTTATAGTAGATCGCCGCCGCATTCCCCTTCAGGATCACAAACCTCACGCCTGCCCCGTCGAGCAGTTCTTTGAGCGCAGACTCGGCATGGATATATCTCGCATATTTCGCCATCTGCCGGTACGAATACTCCCGCCACCTTGCGTCAGTCTTCTTCACCTCCTCCGGCACCACCGGAGAAACGATCCCCAGGACCGCCTGCACTTTCGCCGCCGAATAGAGCGCATCCCAGTCCACATCCGAAGAAGACACCTCTCCCCCGAACTGCGACACCCTGATAAAATCCAGAAGCGGCGATTCAAAACGCATACGAAAACCATCCCGTTCAAAACTTTACTCCAATTGTATCACGATTCCTTCTCCTTCCACACCGCTCCCTCACTCTTTCCCGCATTTCTTTCCAAAAGCACTTTTCCATGGTCTATTTCTCAATTTTTACATTGTTACTGTTTCTTTTGCGGATATATAATGATATCTGGGTAAAAAATCTTTATAGGAGGGTTTAATCATGGGTAAAAGCAAACTGATATCCACTATTATTGCTGTCGGCGTGACCGTCACAAGTGCTTTTGCATTCAGCGCAATCGCAAGCCGGGTATCCCGTGCCGATTACGTTTCCGCACGCGCAGCAGAGGTCAACATCGATAATGCATTTGAAGACGCAGCATTACGGGCATATGTCAAGGAGCATTTTGATGACGATAAATCCGGAACACTCTCTGCAAGCGAGATTCAATATGCAAAGTATATAAATGTTGAAAATAAAGCTATCACATCCATGAAAGGTGTAGAACGCTTAACGAACCTAGAGAGGTTGTACTGTGGAGGCAATAAGCTGACCACATTGAATCTAAGCAAGAATACCAAGTTAATAGAACTGCGTTGCGAGAGAAACCAGCTGACAACATTGGATCTGCAGTACAATAAAGCACTCACGACAGTATGGTGTTACAACAACCAACTCACCGAAGTGATCTTGGCAGATGGCACACCAATACAAGATCTCAATTGCAGTCGTAACCAACTTAATAGGCTGTTTATGAATGCAAACAGTTCTTTGATCAGCCTGAACATCTCATCTAATCCGTTAGATAATATGCCTGATCTTACCTACGCTACCAATCTGGAGGTTTTACATTGTGAAGGCTGCGGTTTCAATTCGGTAAGCGTTTCTAAAAATACTAAACTTAAAACACTTTATTGCGGTAGCAACAATTGTATCATCCTCGATTTGAAAAACAATCCGGCTTTGACTTATCTGGATTGTAGTTCTAATTCGATCGGCTTGATGGGTAAGTTGGATCTTTCTAACAATAAAGAACTGGTTACTCTTATTTGTAGCTCGAACGAGCTTTCCGAACTTGACTTGTCGAACAATCGCAAGCTCAAGACAATAAAATGTTGGTATAATAAAATTGAAAAATTGAATGTCTCTGGCTTTCAAAATCTTACAGAACTTTCATGCGAATACAATTCATTGACCTCTTTGGATGTATCCAACTGTCCTTCTCTGAAAGATTTGTCTTGTAGTAACAATCCTCTAAAGGAAATAAATGTTGAAAAGAGTACTGAACTGAATGCATTATATTGCAACAATACTGAACTGACAAATCTGGATCTAAGCAAAAATACAAAGCTGGAAACCCTAAGATGCCAGGAAAGCAAGCTGAAAACTCTCATCGTAAATAGTTCTGTTCTTGATTTTGTTATGTGTGAGGATAATCAGTTAAAGAGTCTGGATTTTAGTTCTTGCACCGCGCTCAATTATCTGTATTGCAGCAATAATCAGTTGACGACCCTCAAGCTTCCTGCAACGAACAATCTTGAGACGCTCCGTCTTGACTATAATCAACTGATAAGTATGGATCTTCGAAACTTTCCCAAGCTGAAACAGATCTGGGCTTCCCATAATAATCTTACTTCGCTTAATCTCAGCAAATGCACAGTGCTTGAAGATTTGAGTTGCGATCATAACAAATTATCTTCTCTGTCCGTCTCCAGTTCTAAATTAAAAAGCCTGCATTGTTCAAACAACGAATTAACTTCTCTGAAGGTCGGTCCTGCAACTGCTATGACAGGTCTTTCTTGCGAATCAAACAAACTGACGAGTCTGGATCTTCGTGAGTGCACATCTCTTCAGGTTTTGTGGGCATACAGTAATGAATTGTCTTCTTTGAATCTATCCGGTCTTACTGCTTTGGATAGGGTGGATGTTACTGGCAATAATCTGACGAGTCTGAATGTGAGCGCTAGTGTAAATCTTTCTTCCCTAATGTGTAACGACAACAAACTAACAAAACTGGATCTCAGCAAGAACACAGGACTGGAAAATCTCTGGTGTCAAAATAACATGATTCCTTCTTTGGATTTGAGAAATCACACAAAGCTGAATACCATTTTATGTGACTACAATGAACTTACCTCTTTGAAAACAAGCGGTTGTACTTCTCTTCGTACACTTCATTGCAGATTCAATAATCTGACAAGTGAGCCAGAGCACGGAACTGTTCCCAGTAATTCGTATGCTTTCTATCCTCAATGGTCCGATGGAGTAAGGATCAACGAAACGAATTTCCCGGACAAAGCATTCCGGAATGTTCTTCAATCCAACTCGAGTTATGAAGGACTGCTCGTTAACGCATCGGAAAGAACTTATTTGAATGTATCAGGAGCAGGAATCTCATCTCTGCAAGGAATCGAGTTCTTTACAAGCCTGACGGAATTAAGATGTAACGACAATAATCTTACCTCTATTGATTTAAGTAAGAACCCGAACCTGGAAAAATTAGATTGTTCAAACAACAAACTGAAGAGCCTCTCTCTTGCCGCAAACAAGAACCTTCAGACACTAACGTGCAACAACAATCTTTTAACAGGATTAAGCGTGGGCACAAACACGGCACTAAAAGAAATCAACTGCAGCGTAAACCAGCTGACCAGTCTGGATGTAAGCAAGAATACTGCTCTTCAGACTCTCGATTGTTCTGATAACAAACTGACAAGTTTGAATATCGGCACCTCGAAGACGATCACAACCTTACTTACTCACCACAATAATCTCGAGTCTCTGGACGTTTCCAATTGCAGCGATAGTCTCATCTACTTCATCTCCTCTGCAACGTTACAAAAGAGTGACGATGGTAAGTATTACTACAGCGCGTCGTCGTCCGACTATAGAAAGCTCTCGTTCGACAGAACCACCAAACTGATTGGGGCAACTTTATCCTTCCCGGAAGCCACGCCGACTCCAACCAAGAAACCGGCTACGCCTACACCAACGAAGAAGGCCACGCCAACTCCTACGAAGAAGGCCACGCCAACTCCTACGAAGAAGGTAACACCTACTCCGACCAAGAAGGCAACACCGACTCCGACGAAGAAGGCAACGCCGACTCCGACGAAGAAGGTAACACCAACTCCGACGAAGAAGGCAACACCGACTCCGACGAAGAAGGCCACGCCGACTCCGACGAAGAAGGTAACACCAACTCCGACAAAGAAGGCGACACCAACTCCGACGAAGAAGGCAACACCGACTCCGACGAAGAAGGCCACGCCGACTCCGACGAAGAAGGCGACACCAACTCCGACATCGGCTGTCTCCGCGCCGACGAACGTCTCCGCTAAAGCCTCTTCGCCGACGACTGTAGATATCACCTGGACTCCTGCAGCTGGAACCGACTTCGTACAAGTCTGGAGAGCATCGAAGGCAAATGCTGAACAGAGTGACTATGTGCTCCTTGGCACATACGCGGCTGCAGATGGAAAATCAGTATCCAAGTCACTGCTTCCGAATACGACGTATTATTACAAGCTCAGAAGTTACAAGAAACTCAGCAATGGCACGAACGTCTATTCCGGATACAGCACTGTTGTCAGCGCCACACCGAAAGTTGGCACACCGACCAACCTGAAGGTAACCGGTACAACAAGCTCATCCATCAGTTTGTCCTGGAGCAAAGTCGCCGGCACTAACATCAACTACGAAGTCTGGAGACTTGACGATCCGAACAACACACCAGGCGCCTGCCTCGGCAGATACACTGAAACAAGCAAGACAAGCACGAGCCTCAAGCCCGGCACCACCTACTACTATCGTGTCCGCGCTTACTATTATTACTACGACGAGAGCAACACTCTCCACCGTATCTATGGAAACTACACCACGATCGTCTCCGGCAAAACGCAGGGATAACATCTCTCTCGTCAGAACAACACAAGAAACGAACTAAGGGGGGGTGTCTCAAAAGTGATTTCATTCACGGAGAGGCACCCTCTCTTTCATATGCCTAATGGTGGCATCCTACACCCTTTTCTTTCATATCGCTCAGAGGGTCATTACCGCCAAAACGCATGAAAACTTGCTATATGGCGGTAAAATCTTTGACAATTCAAGCCTCATTACCGCCAAACTCAAGGCAAAGTGCTTTTAGGGCGGTAAATGTCAAAAAAATCTCTTCAAAAGTGGCAGAAATTACCGCCATTTTTCCCATTTTCAGCATTTTGGCGGTAATGCTCTTTTTCAGGGAAAAAAACTGACTCTCAAAGCCAATCTTAGAACAAAAGCAAAAGAGTGTCTCAAAAGTGATGAAGAATCACTATGAGACACCCCTCATTCTTTATATCACTGATCCTCTCGTTGTGAGATAAATCCTATTCTTTTTCAATGGGATCTTTCTCAATATGCCAATACCCGGACATATCATAGGTGGTTTGGTCGAGCTCACACCAGTTAACTCCGTTTTCACAGTACCAGCTTTTCTCCTCTACATCGTATTTCAACCATCTTTCGCCTGCTTCTCCATCTAAGTCTTCGAACCAGAAACACCATGTACCGCTGGAGGTATAAGTGTCATAGTAGAAATGGCATTTCGTTACAGGATCGTAGTAGTTCTTCTCACTTTCAATATACTTACACACTCTATCTATCTCGTAAACATAGATACTGTCATATCCCTTGTATCTTCCGTCATCCGAAAAAGTCATGTGCCATAGTTTCGACTGATCGTATTTGTCAGGCAGCACGATCCATTTTCCCTTGCTTTCTTCGATATACCATTGGTTCTCATTGAAATCGTACTCCATCCATCCAAAGTTTCCAAAGTCAGATGAAATGCCTTCGTACCAATACTGCCAGATCGCCGGATATACGTTCGTATTCAGCCAGAAATAGCAATCTGTAACGCTGTCATAGTAGTTTCCGGAACTATCCCAAGGACACTTTCTTCCGATGGCGTCTACATAGATCGTATCCGAAAAATCACTCGGCGCGACAAACTTGATCATATAGCCGGGAATCGGTGTTGCTTTTGGAGAAGGCGTTGGAGTAGACGTAATCGTCGCCGTCTTCATACGTTCATAATACTCCGCCAGTTGTTCTGAAGACCATGTATGGTCGCCGCTGTTTCTTTCTATCTTTTTAAAATCGCAGAACGTAAAAAAACCGGCAACAGCAAGGACGAGAACAAGCAGACCGACATAAGGAATTACTTCTAACCACCCTAAGTGAAAGGAGCGTGGTTCACTACCATAAACATAGTTCTGCATCGATGGCACATTTGCATTCCGGACACGCTGTCCATTCAAATAGTGAAAAGACTCCTCATCTTCTTTAGTAGGAACAAGAATCTGTTGCCGAACCTTATTCAGTGCCTTCTCAATCTTGGAATCCTCCAGCACCTCTTGCAGCGCCGCACCACAATTCGGACATGACGGAAGCGCGCCTTTTTCCCACTTCAACTTGATCTGTGTCCCACAGAAACGACAGGTCGCGCGCGTCTCATACATGTTCCCCGTCTCAATAATGATCCGCTTATAGTATATGCCCCTCTCATCGTAATAACCGCACTTGAAGAGCTTCCCCGAACTCTTGTCCTCGTAATCTTCTGGAAGATACACATAATCATGTCTGTCACTCCGGATCAAAGAATCCAGATATGAACCGGAACTACTGAACGCCGGCGGCTGGTTCGACCTGTATTTTTCCGGCGGCATCGAATACTGCGCGACTTGCTTCACATGCGTCTGATTCTTCTCATTTCTAAAATCCGAATAATCGTAATCATTACTGCTGTGACTCGAGTATGAATGCGAACTGCCCGAAAAAGAACTAAAACTCGAACTCGAATCCGAACTAAAACTCGAACTTGAATGTGAACTTGAACTATGATCAGATGGCATACGCTATACCCTCCTCAACGCCTATGTCCCCAGCAAAAGCACTACATCCTTCTTCCAGTGCCTGTCCCATATTCATAGTATACACTTATTCATCCTTAAACGCCCAGAACTTGTTGATCAGGAAATTGACCGGCAGGCAGATAATGATATTGATGATTGGCGCCACAAACTCAGAAATATGCAGCACATCGACCCACAAAGCAAGTAAGATGCTGCTCAGGAAAAGCCCTGAAAAAGAATACGTAATGTAAGTCTTCAGCAGTGCTTTTGGCACAGAACGCTTCTTCTCGCCCTTCTGTTGCCGGAAGACATACTTATTATTCCAGTAGAATGCCCAAAGCACACTCAGGATGAACTGCGAAACCTGCGCCACGTAATAGTCGTATCCGGCACACAGGTCAAACTTACGGAGCAACAGCAGCGTCACCGTGTACACGACATAGGAAACGATCGAGTTACTGACACCCACGATTCCAAACTTGATAAACTGCGCAAGAGAATGGCAAACCTCCTCGTTGTCACGGAACTTCGGGAAAGGCCGCAGGATCAGTCTCGCTATTTTGTTGATCAGATTCTCGATTACGCTCATCGCCGTTCCTTTTCAGCGCGCATTAACTTGTGTGTTCGGTTTATCAGTGATCGCTGAAATCACCATCAGGATCGTCGTGATGATCGTCAGGATCAGATTAGCAACTTTCATTTTCCACACTCCCCAAAAACAATCTACACCACAAGGATTATACCATAGAAATCCGAAATCCCCTCTTTCATATGCATAAAGGCGGCACCTGCATTCTTTGCTTCGTGGTTTACTTCGTTTTGGCCGAAACGAGCGAACAGTAACCGCCATATACCCGGTGTGCCTGACCGTTTGCATCTTTGTAGTAATAGTAGGCTCGTACCCGATAGTAGTAAGTAGTATTCGACTTCAGGTTTGTGCTGGTCTTCTCTGTACCCTCATATCTTCCGAGGCAGACGCCTGGTGTGTTGTTCGGATCTTCCAGTCTCCATACTTCGTAGAAGATGCTGCTTCCCTTGACCTTATTCCAGCTCAGGCTGATGGAACTGCTTGTTGTAGCCGTGACTTTCAGGCCAGTCGGTGTATCAACCTTCGGTTTGGCACTTACGACGCTGCTATATCCTGAGAAGATCTTCTTTCCGTCACTTGTCTTCTTATAACTTCTGAGTTTGTAATAGTAAGTCCTGTTCGGAATGAGTGACTTGGATACGGATTTTCCGTCAGATGCATAGTAGGTTCCAAGAAGAACATAGTCACTCTGCTCCGCATCTTTCTTATCTGCTCTCCAGACCTGCACGAAGTCCGTACCTTCCGCCGGCGTCCAGGAAATATCCACTGTCGATGGTGAAGAAGCTTTAGCCGAAACATTCGTCGGCGCGGAGACTTTCACAGTCGGTTCCGGCGTGACCTTCTTTGTCGGAGTTTTTGATGGCGTCTTGGTCGGATCCTTTGTTGGGGTGACCGTTGCCTTTTTCGTTGGTGTCACCGTAGCTTTCTTGGTAGGAGTAACTGTTGCTTTCTTTGTAGGTGTTACTGTAGCTTTTTTCGTAGGAGTCGGCGT
>JAFWPB010000048.1 GCA_017545245.1 Clostridiales bacterium | reverse complement strand
TTTTTCTCGCGCTTCTCTTTCTCGTCTTTCTTGGCTTTACCCTTCTTTTTCTTCTCTACGGAAAAAGAACTTACCTCTTTGACTTCATCTTTCTTAGCAGGGCTTTGCAAGGACTTCAATTCATGGATCAGAATATCGATCGTTTTCGAGTTGATACTGTAGTAGCATTCGCGGCCGATCTTTGAAACATGAACGATATCCGAACTTACCAGGACACTCATATGATGAGAGAGCGTCGGTTGGGAAATCGAAACATGTTCGAGCACATCTTTAGCCCGCATACGTTTATTCTCAGACAACTCATGAAGAATCTGCATTCTGGTCGAGTCCCCGATTATGGCAAAATATTCACTTGTATTCTCCATAGTCAGCCCTCCCGGAATTACGCAATCAACTGGCCTTTCAGCGCCTCCTCAAAATCGGAAAGATTCGCACAAGCCACGACTTCCGTGTTATCCTCAAGCAGAATATCCTCATCCGCCTTGACGAGCATTGTCATCGGCACACCAAGTTTACGGAGAAGCAGAAGCTGATACTCCTTGCTTGGCTGATTTGCCAGGTATTTACTGAGCATACGAAGGACCTGCTTTGCATCTTCCAGATAGATGCCGGAAAGGCGCATCAGATGATCGATCACATATACACCGAAGACATCGTCAAACATCATGTTCTTCTTCTCCGGGAAGCAGGAACTGAAAACGGTCATGGCAATCTTGGAAACCAGATTCAGATTGATAAAATCCTGGATCGGAATACAGAAACTCTTCACATTCGGAGAGAAGATTTCCTGCAGCTGTTCTACCGTGAGTTCACCCTTCAGATCCTGAATACGTTCAATTCTGGCTAATACACGGTCTCTTGGAAGGAATGTTTCCTGACCGGTTGCCGTAGCCTTATGGATAAACCAGCTTTCCGGAATTAATTTCATTCGTTTCCAACGATAAAGAGTTCCATATGAAATGTGTGTTGCACGTAAGAGCTGCTTCTTCGAAATCAATTCTTCATTATCAAACATGGCTTTTTCACCTCACAAAAGAATAGCTGCGGACGTTTTTCCATAGAAACATCCACAGCTATCATTTTAAAGAGACAATGTTACAACTTCTAAACAGCCATGTAGCAATTCCGTTCCTTTTTGGTTCAGACGGAAAGCAAGCTCTTTTAGAAATATTACAGACCCATCATATCGTAGATCTCATCAATGAATCCGTTATAGTCACCTTCCATAAGAGCCTCAAACGCAGGCTTAACGAGGAAGTACAGCAAGATTACGATTGCAAGGACAACGATGATGGCGATGATCTGCCAGATCAATACCGCACGAGAGAGGTTCTTGCGGCTCTCTTTCTTTCCGGAAACAGAGAAAATGATTGCAAAGATAAAGCCGACAACAGGAATAGCAAACAAGAACAGAAGCCAGAAAGCTCCACCCACGGAAAGCGGCTTATACTCCTTCGGCATATCCGGAGAATACTTTTCTTTCTTTCCTTTCTTGTTCTCTTCGATAGGAGCCACCGGAGCGTACGGCTGCGGTGCAAAAGAATTTGGTGTCAGCGGAGCTGGTGCGGCAGGGGCAGCTGGTGCAGCTGGAGCGGACGGCATCGGAATCGGTGCTACTCCAAAAGGAGCTGTCTGGACAGCCGGTTGCGGTTCTGGTGCAACAACAGGCTGTGGTGCCGGCGTAAATGAAGGTGATTCCGAAACTGGAGCAAATGCTGGTGTTTCCACTACAGGAGCCACTTCAGGAACAGCCTCTGCTACCGTTTCGCCAACGGAATTCAATTCTTCTTTCTGTTTCGGTATTGCAATAGGGGCACCCGGGTCAAAAGATGCATTCGGAAGTGAATCCGTCTCAACAACCATACTCTCAGTTGCATTCTCGATCTGTTCAGAAACAGGTTCAGAGACCTCATTCTTCACTTCTGAAACTACGTTTTCTACAGCTGCCGAAGCGACATCCGATAAAAGGTTTGCTCCACATGAAGGACAAAACTTTACGCCATCCGGTGCTATAGATTCACATTTTGGACAAATCATATTCTTTCCCTCCCCAATGATCCAAGTTTTTACTTGTATAACAAGACTTGATTTATATTATATCATGATTAGCGCACATTTTTACAAGATGTAACCGAAAGGAAATACTATAAAAATCGATGTATGCAAAGCTCAGTCTGAAACGTCTTTTTCAGCTTACGACTTTTCTTCGGAAGGAATGACCGCAATGCACATCTGACCGGCCTGCAAAGTAAATCTTCTTTCATTGAGGCGGAGGATGTTTCCAGTGGAAGCAAGACCGATTTTCTCACACTTTGCCGAATAGCGTGAAACCTCAATATCCCTTACCCTTGTATCCGACTCGATCAGGAACTGCTGTTGCTGGTCAGTAGGATTTACAATGATGAGATATGTTTTTCCATTTGCATAGAATGCATAGGATTGCAGTTCCACTTTATAAGAATCATCCGTTTGTTTGGAAAGCGGCACAGTCCAGTTCGTCTCAACACGATAGCCCTTCGCAATATTGTGAAGAACGCCTACTGTCTCAATTGCATTTTCCATGCTCCAGGATCGTGTCTTTCTGTTTTCGATCCGATCCTCATCCCACGAGAACAGGAATTCCTCATCCGCATCACCATCAAGACGGCTGATTGGAAGATCCACCGAAACGAAAGCTGTATGCTCACCCAGATCATCAAGCAGGCAACGAGCAATATCTGCGGTCAGAAGAGGCTGCTCGACCGTAATTACCTCATTCTCATATACCTTTCTACGAATAACGGAAATGGACAGATCCGATATCCATTCTCCCTTCGCTTCCTGGATATATGAAGAAGCAATTCTCGGGATCTTATCCTGATAGTCCTGATATACGACGCCAAGCAAAGAAGTCATATCATCCATCTTCGCATCAGAAACTGTACCATCATTAGAGATATGCAATGTCGAAGAGTGATAATCCGCCTGGGAATTCATCCTGCCGCTATCGTATTCCATGCCGTCGATGAGAAGCACGCGGTCCTTATAATCTACATAATATTTCGAGTTTGCCCATAGTGCCAGCACATAATCCACATAAGCCCTGCGTTCAAGATCCGTCTCGAAAAGACCATTCTCATCAACAACCTCGATCACAACCCGGTCAAACTGTCTCATCCACGGAACCGCGGTTCCGTTATCAACACGGATCTTTCCGTACTTTTCCGAAATATTTCCACACAGATAACTGAAAAGCACTTCCGCATCGCTTTTGCTGAATGAGGAATCGATCACAAACCACGGATTGGCATCTGACTGTTTTACCATCTGCAGCATAGATTCGAGCGAAACCACACCCGTACTTTGTACAGGCTTCTCATCGGAAATAGCAAGTCTTTCATTTCCCAAAGTGAAGAGATTCGACTCCGTTCTGGCTCCCAGACGTCCGATGCCAAGATTTTCCAGACGGATGTATTCCGGCTGGCAGTTTTTCATCATCTTGCTCAGTTTCGGTTCAATCTGCGAATCCGAGTATTCATCCCGTTCTAATCTCACACCATCACAGTACAATTCACCTGCACCGTAAAAACCAATGTTCAGACGTATTTCCGAATCCTCCGAAGGAACATATCCTGACGGCCAGGCAAATGTATAGGAATACTCTCTCCAGTTTCCGCTCACTTCCGCAAAAGTCGTTCCGATCGGTTCGGAAAGACCGGACAGCCAGGCCATGACTCTTCCTCCGGAAATGTTAGACTGCTTTATCCAGAGCCGCATATGATAGAAAACCTTATCCTTCATCGGGCTGACTTCATCACGCGAGATGACCTGCGAAACAAAGTGTGCTTCCTCCGAATCGCCATTATTGGAGAAAAGATGGAGCGAACGGTCTCCAAGTGTCTTTGGCGCGGCCTGCGCATTCTGGGCCGAAGTATCTTTACCGAATACCTGCCATGCGCTCATTCCTTCCGAATTGATCGACGGTACTGCAACCGTAATATGACACACATCACCGTTTTGTACGGACACCTCTCCGATATCACGGTCGATCGTCACTTTTGTATACATTGACGCAGTATAAAGTGTGCCCTTCCTTACAAAAAGATTTTTTTCTTCCGAAGTGATCCCCATAGCGCTGATCTCGCTGTTCTGCTCTGCATCAACACGCTGCCACATCTTCTCAGAAAAAGAGAAAGTATAAATATATCCGCCGGAAGTTAACATCCAGATATCGCCATTTTTAAAGCAGACAAGTTGTTTCGGAGAATAGTTCTGGTTTACGCCATCTTCGAATCTGGTAAAAGACCACTTGTCCGTTCTTTCATTATATACACCGGAAACAAGCTGTCCGCGTGAACCAAGCAGGATTACTTTTCCATCGATATAGGAAGACAAAATCCAGCTGTCCGAATCATTCGTCTTGAGCTCGTCCTCTCCTAATAAGCGAAAAGCACTGCCGTTTGAGGTAACCAGTACTTTTCCCTGCTCGCCGGCCAGGAGCGCTCTTTCACCGTCATTGACCGCGGTATAAAGATTATATGTAGCCCCTACATCAGGCGTATATACATTTTTTCCATCACAGACGATCACTACACCATTCTCGCCACAGGCAATCGCCATATGATCGATAGAAGTAAGCGCATGGATCGTCGGGATCTGATCTGCCGGGAAAGTATGCTGCAGCTCCGTCCACACTCTTCCTCCCGTGGAAGAAAAAAATGCACCTTTCTTCGTAACAGCATAGTCTCTCTGATTTGTCCGAAGTGAATCAACAAAAGGATCCTCTTTATCCGGTGCACTGACCGAAGAGGGATCAGACGTATGAAGATTGGCGATCATATTTCCGTTTTCCAGGATCGCGACCGAATAGTCATCATTGGAACAGATCTTCCTTACATCCGAAGAACGGCTGATCTCACTTTCCAAAGCCTTCCAGATACCCAGCTGATTCTTCGAATAATCGGTCACATTTGCTTCCAGCACCTGATCCAGCCGTCCTTCTTCATCATACGCCATGATCTGAAGTTTTCCACTTTTATAAAAGGTCTCCATGTTCTTTTCCGTCTCGGCAGAAGCACGCTGCAAAAAGACAGCATTTCCCTCTGCTTCCGCAACATTGAAAACATGCTCGATGTAATTGTTTTCAAAGGAAGAGTCCCATACCATATTGGTGGAAGGAACATAGGAAAGGTTAACGCCCAGTCCGCTTGACGCCATATTGGAGCGTTCCTGCGTGACCGAAACTTTCGGATGGTCGGATTCCATCTTGAATACACCAAGACTGATAAACAGGAAAGACGCGATCAGAAAAAAAACGACAACCACCGTAATCGCCGTGATATACGGTCTCTTATGCACACGCTCTTTCTTTACGAAAAGATCTCGGAACCGCATGATTACCCCTTTTCCCCTTCTGATTCGATCTTAAGACCGGTATCTTTCTTATCCTTTTCTCTTTTCCGAATGACCAGGAAAAACACGCTGGCCACAATGAATACCAGAATGGACGCATATTCGATCAGACTCAGGATATACCCGATATGCTGAGGAATATCGAACATCACGAAAATACCATTGCCCAGGAAGTTGAACACCATGTGCGCCAGGATGGACATAACGAGATTTCTTGAAATATAGTACACCATTGCCAGTGCAATACCCGCAAGGCACGCATATCCGATCTGGATGATCTGGCCGTGCATCACACCGAAGCACAAAGCGCTGAATATCACCGCAAATACCGGTCGTCCGTTATGAAGCATACCTTCAAACACAATTCCGCGGAATACCATTTCTTCCAGTATCGGTATGAGGATACAGCTCGATATGACATTAAAAGCAACCGCGAAGGCCGACGGATTGTAGACAGTCATCATGTCATTGTATTTTTCCATAGACTTCGTAATAAACGAACTCTTGATCTTACTGATCAGCATAAAATACAAAGCCGAAATACCAAGCATGGCCAGTGCGGAAACGACTGCATAAACACATTCTTCCGGTTTTCCGGCCGAATGCGGTACTTTATGGAATCCAAACTTTTCACAGAAATGAAACCAGACAAAACAGATGGCAATGCCGATTGCACCTTCAATCGTATAGATCGCATAGTCATGCTTCAAGTAATCCGCACCGACAAGCGAACGGACTATCTCAAGAGAAAAAGCAATGAGAAAGTAATAAGCGGTCATACATATAAGAGGTACGACCACATAATTCAATGCTACTTTCCCGACCTTGCTCATAGCTCCTCCACTTTTTTCGGTCTGGTATTTCCGACGTTACGCAGTTTCTTCGCATTCTTGTTCGAAGCGTAGCGTCTCATGAAAACGGTAAATGCTGCCTCCAGCTCACTCTCATTCTTGATCGAGTAGAAATACTGGTCACCATTTTTCGCAAATTCGGTACGCATGATGACCAGTTCCGGATCCGCATGGTTTCCATCGTCCGGCTCATAGTTATACATCACGGCATACTCGATATTTTCGATCACGAAACTATCGATCATGGAAAGATAATATTCTTTTCCATTTGAAGCATCGCGGATAACAGCAAGCGCATCACCCTCCTTCGGAGAATGATGCGTCGCTACTGAACCACTTGCACTTTTAGATTTAATCTTCTTCGTCTGAGTAGTCTTCTTCATCTTCCAGTTCTGCCTCATCGCAAAGACGGTCATACTCTGCATAGATTTCGTCAGCCTCTGACTCATCCAGGCTCATCAGACCCTCTTCGCCATTTTCCATCGTCACAACCTTGGTAATGACCATCTCCGGCTCTTCCTCGTCAGTAGTTACGAGAACGCAGTAAGCCTGATCCTTATACTCAAAATCATCTACCAATGCGAACTCATACTCTTCACCGCTATCTGCATCGATCATGGTAATGATCGCTTCATCATCATTCATGCACTCTTCTGCACCCTCAGCGCAGTTCAGGCCACAATCTTCACAATTCTTCTCGCCATCAAATAACATAAAGCACCTCCGAATTTGTTTTCATACCTTCGAATAAATAATTATATCATGAAAAGCACCACTTTAGCGATGCATATCCAAATATTCCTGTAATATGATTTCCGCCGCGACCTGGTCAACGACCTTCTTCTTATTCTTCCCGGAAACACCGGTCTGCCGCAGAAACTGGGAAGCAATTACCGTTGTAAACCGTTCATCCCGGAAAACCGGTTTGATCCCGACTTTGGCTTCCAGATCACTTCCGAAAAGGACTGCCTTCTCTTCTGATTCGCTGACTGAACCATCTGTCCGGCTGGGCTTACCCAGCACGATCGTCGTGACTTCTTTCTCTTTCACGATCTCCGCAAGGCGGTTCAATGCATACTCACTATCCTGCCCGTTCCACGAGATCGTCTCATATCCTTGTGCCATGATACCGAGCGGATCACTTAGTGCTACGCCGATCCTTCTCGTACCAAAATCTATCGCCATTACACGACCCATTCAACTTTTCTCCTGAAAAGCAAGATCACTCGTCTGCCAAACGCTCGCAATAATCGCGCACGATGACTTCCAGAAGTTCATCTCTCTCCATGCGGCGGATGATGCCTCTGGCACCCTTGTAGTTTGTAATATAAGTCGGATCGCCGGACATAAAATAACCAACCAGCTGATTGATCGGATTGTAGCCCTTCTCCTGCAATGCATCGAGAACCTGCATCATGAGTTCCTTCGCATCCTCAGAACGATCCATGTTGAATGAAAATCTAGCTGTGCCCGAATCCTGCATTGTCGACGCACCTCCTTCATAAAAACATACACATCAATGGATATATTCTAACACAATAAAAATCAATAATTCACAATATTTTTGTAACAAAACTCAAAATTTATCAAATCACTTGCGGTTTTTCTTTCTGAAATCTTTCCCGCACACGCTGAAACCATTGGTTTCCGTGATTTGTCCTTCCAGAAGATCTCCGGAAGAAAGCTCTGCATCTTCACATGTTCCGGATACTCGGATATATTCACGGCAATACCCCTCGAAATTCCCGTCATCACCGAATTCTTCGACAAGTACCTCAACCGTCTCGCCAATAAACTCCCGCGCCCTCTGCTCTTCCATCTCATCCGAAACTGCACGAAGCTGCGCCGTTCTTCTGTTCTTGACTCCTCCGTCGATCTGATCCGGCATCGCATAGGCTTTTGTCCCTTCTCTCGGTGAAAACGGGAATACGTGGATATGTGTAAATCCGATTTCCTTGGCAAAAGCAACGGAGTCTTTGTGTTCTTCTTCTGTTTCACCTGGGAAACCGCAGATCATATCCGTCGTAAAACTCGCCCGTGGAAATGCCTCACGAAGCTTTCTTACCACATCACGGAAAAGCGCAGTATCATATTTCCGGTTCATTCTCTTTAACACGCTGTCTGATCCACTCTGTAAAGAAAGATGGAAATGCGGGCAGATCTTCCCGTTCTCTTTCAGCATACCGATCAGCTGATCCGTCATGGAATAGGGTTCGAGAGACCCCAGACGTATCCTCTCCACGCCTTCGATTGCCGCAATTTCCTGAAGAAGCTCACCTAAAGCAGTAGAATCATGCCCCAGTTCTTTTTCATAAGAACAAAGATGGATCCCGGTGATCACGAACTCCGTGTACCCTCTCTTCACCAGATCCTCGATCTCGTGAAGCACCGCCTCGCGCGAGCGGCTGCGCACACGACCGCGGGAGTACGGGATAATGCAGTATGTGCAGAAGTTGTTGCACCCATCCTCGATTTTTACGACAGCACGGGTCCCTTCCTGAAGAAGGACAGCTCCGTATTCGAAAAACCTCGTACCGGCATCAAGTTGATCTTCCTCCATGGAATCTTCCCTGATCTTCAGTTTCTGAAGAAGCAGCGGAACAAGGGACGGGCGGTCACTGGTTCCTACCGTGATGTCTGCTCCGTCTTCATCCTTGCACATTTCCGTATGGCACCCCATCGCCACGACCACGGCCTGCGGCGCGACACGGCGGGCTTTTCTGATCATCTGACGTGACTTTCTGTCCGCTTCCGCGGTGACAGCACAAGTATTGACAACATATACATCGCAATCCTTCGGATCGTCCGTCTCTTCAAAGCCCTCCTGGGACAGGAGTTTAGCGATGGCGGCACTCTCGTAAGAATTGACCTTGCATCCCAATGTCAGAAAATACACTTTGTATGCCATACGAAACCTCATTTCGTCAAAATTGAAATTATTATAACGATAAAAGCATGACTTTCAAACCCACTTATTGTGAAAAAAGCGAATTTTACCGACATCGTTGACATCCCAAAACCAAGTGATAAACTATTTCCATAGCGTTAATTACAAGGAGGAGCAGTATGGTTCGCTTTCCAATCCGTTTTCAGTCCATCTCCGATGTAAAGGAGTTTGTTCAGATAGTTAATTCCTACCCGTATGACGTGGATCTGTCATCCGGCCGCTATGTTGTCGATGCCAAGTCGATCATGGGTATCTTCAGTCTCGAGCTTCAGAGCGCGATCAACCTGGAGATCCACAGCAACACATGCGACGACCTTGTCGAAGCGCTGACTCCTTTCCGTGCTGACGAACAATGATTCTCAGCTGATCTAAAATAAACACGAAGGACTACCATGCGGTAGTCCTTTTTCATGCTCAAAATCTGAAATGATCACCAATCACAACACAAGTTCAAAGTCGATATGATGCATCAGCGAGTTCGCTGCCACTACTTTGATCGTAACTTTCTGGCCGATCCTGTATACCGTACCTCTCGAACCTCTGGCTTCCAGTTTCTGCTCATCAAACAGGAAATACTCATTGAGGGAATGGAACGGCACCATGCCTTCAATCGTGTTCTTCAGCTGCACAAAAATACCTGCCGCGCATGCACCGGATACGACGCCTTCGAACTCTTCTCCAAGATGCTCCTGCATATACTCGGTGCACTTAAGATCTACGGACGCTCTCTCCGCTTCCGCACTGTTTCTCTCCATCTCAGAACTATGGAACGCCACCTCGGCCACCAGCTTTGCGAAGTGCTCTTTCTGATGCTTCTGGTGCAGATAGCTCTTGATGATGCGATGGATATACAGATCTGGATAACGGCGGATCGGCGATGTGAAGTGGCAATAGTACTCCGAGGCCAGTCCGAAATGGCCGACATTCGTTTCCGAATACTTGGCCTTTGCCATGCTTCGGAGAAGAAGCTGGTTCAAAGCGGGTGCGCACTCCTGGCCCTCGATATCCTCAAGGATGCCGCTTAAGAACTTCGGCGTAATCTTTCCATCCGGTCTTCTGTTCACACCGAAAAGCCTTGCCACATGCATGAACTCGGAGATCTTCATGTCATCCGGACGCTCGTGGACACGGTAGACAAACGGATACTCCATCTTCTCAAAACGCTCGGCGATCGCCTCATTGGCCGCGATCATGAACTCCTCGATGACGCCATGGATCTCGTTGATCGGATACGGGTAAACATCCACCGGTTTTCCCTCATTATCCAGATCCACATGCGTTTCCGGGAATACAAAATCGATGTTTCCTCTTCTCGTCCTCTTTTCCTTTAAGATACGCTTCAGGTCCAGCATGGTCCGGAACATTTCCTCCAGACGCGCATATTCCTCGATCTTCTCCCCCTCGAAAAGAACTCGGTTTACTTCGTTATATGAGGTTCTGGCATCACTCTCGATCAGGCTCTCATAAACCGAATCTTCAATGATCGCGCCCTGCGCATCGATTACCATCTCGCAGGTAAGAGTAAATCGCGGCACATGAGGATTCAGACTGCAAAGTCCATTGGAAAGCTTTGGCGGAAGCATCGGGATTACACGGTCGACCAGATATACGGAAGTACCACGCTGTGCCGCTTCATGGTCAAGAAGCGTGCCTTCCCGGACATACTCAGATACGTCTGCAATATGGACCCAAAGCCGGTATTGTCCATGATCCAGTTTCTGAATGGATATGGCATCGTCCAGATCTTTTGCCTCTTCACCATCGATCGTGATCGTAGTCAGGTGCCGAAGATCTTTTCGGCCATGAAGGAGTGCCTCTTCGATCGCCGCATCTGTCGGCGAAAGGGGCAGATCCGCCACTTCATCCTGCACGCCAAGCGGGAATTCGGAAGGAAGACCGAAC
This sequence comes from Clostridiales bacterium, assembly GCA_017545245.1. GTDB lineage: Bacteria > Bacillota > Clostridia > Saccharofermentanales > Saccharofermentanaceae > Scatonaster. Next base: position 6,862 of record JAFWPB010000048.1, on the reverse strand, counting down.
TGACGCAGGATAGAAAGCATGGCCACATCGTTATTGCCCGGGTCACCGAGAACTTCGATGATACGCCCTTCGTAATCCCCCTTCCTTGCACTGGGGTTGATGATCTCACATACGACTTTCATGCCGAAAGGTGCGCCATTCTGCTGGTTCTTACGGATCAGGATCTGTCCGTATGTCGCCATCGCATATCCGGGATCCGGAAGCACCACGCCGTTATCTCCACCTTTCTGGAAAAGACCGACGACCTGGTTTTCCAGCGCCTGTGGCCCACGGGGAGGCATATCCGCTATTGTGATCTCTCTTTCTTTTTTCAATGCCACCAGATTCTTACTCTCTACCGGTCTTATCTTCATATGCTTTCTTTTCTTTCTCATCATGACACATCTCCTGTTCCGAGTATGAAAAAAGGGCTGAAGTCTTTCGACTTTAGCCCTTGTCATCGTTTGTTAAGTATCCGCTCTGATCAGAAGCCTCTTGCCAAAACAAGGAAGAGTGCAATAGTCAGAATCGCAAACAATACTGCAGTAAACAAAGTGATCTTCTTCAATTTCTCATCAAAAGTTCTGCCCTTTGACTTCTCATAGAAGGAGTTCGTTCCAGAACCACCAACAACGCCCATTCCCTGGTCATTGCCTTCCTGAGACATAACCAAGATGATCAACGCGATGCAAACTACAATATCTACGCACGTAAGTACAACAGCTATAGTATTCATTATATCAGCCTCCAAGACTGTTCTCAATTATTTTAACTGTTAGATATTAACACAAGACTTTTCCAGAATCAACAGTTATTTTCGATTCTTGATCATCTTATGGATCTCACTGGCCGCAAACGGGATCAACGCAAGCAGCACGATTGGGATCCAAAGTACCGGGTTCAGCATAACATTGTCGAAAATGTGGTTCACACCCGGAATATAGATTACGGCAAGGAGCAATGCGATCGAACCCGCCACCGAAATGTTCATGAAGCGGTTCGAGAAAAGACCAAGCTTGAATACGCTTACCTTCTCGGAACGTGCACTGTACGCACGGAAAAGCTCTGCCAGGATCAACGTCGCAAACGCCATTGTTCTTGCACCCTCGATCGGTACCTCTGCATCCTTGAAGAATACAGTCAAACCAAGAATGAAAGAAGTAAAGACAGTTGCAAAGATTGCCAGGCTCTGTACAGCAATGTTGATCTTCATGGACTTGTTGATGATCGATTCAGACTTCTTTCTCGGTGGTTCTTTCATAATGCCGGGCTCACCCTTCTCACGGCCAAGTGCCAGAGCCGGGAAGCTGTCTGTTACCAGGTTCAGCCACAACAGCTGGATCGCGGTAAGCGGTGTACCAATACCGGTGATCAGGCTTGCCGGGATCAACGAAATCAGGAAGATGATCAGGATCTCACCTACATTACAGGAAAGAAGGAATCCGACAAACTTACGGATATTACTGTAAATAATACGTCCTTCTTCGACTGCCGAAACGATCGTTGCAAAGTTATCATCCATCAGGATCATGTCGGAAGAGTTCTTCGCAACATCCGTACCGGTGATACCCATAGCTACACCGATATCCGCCGACTTCAGGGCCATTGCATCGTTTACACCGTCACCGGTCATGGACGCGATGTGGTCATTCTTACGAAGTGCAGAAACGATACGCACCTTATGATCTGGAGAAACACGGGCATATACGTTCGTAGTCTCACAGACTGTTTCGAATTCTTTATCGGAAATCTTATCCAGTTCTGCACCGGAAAGGCTTCCGGAGTTTTCATCCATCATACCGAGGTCATTCGCAATCGCCACAGCGGTGTCTTTATAGTCGCCGGTGATCATAACGGCACGGATACCTGCCTCACGGCAGACAGCCATCGCATCTTTTACCTCCGTTCTGGCCGGGTCGATCATACCGACAAGGCCCAGGAAGCACATATCTTTCTCGTGTTCAAAATCCGATTCGATTTCCGTCTTGCCTTCGAAGGAACGATAAGCAAATGCAAGAACACGGAGTGCTGTGGTTGCATAACCATGGTTGACTTCGGAGATCTTCTTTCTCAATTCCTCCGTCATCGGCACATTCTTCTCACCGTCAAAATACTCAACACAGCGGTCTAATACGATATCCGGGGCGCCCTTGGTAAAAGAAACGATGGAACCAGGGATAATATTCGGATGATATGTGGTCATCATCTTTCTGTCAGAGTCAAACGGAAGCTCCGCAATACGCGGGAAACTCTTGTTTGTCTCTTCCTTTGGCATGCCGGACTTCGCACCAAGTGCAATTAACGCTGCTTCCGTCGGGTCACCAATGCAGGAATATCTTCCATCATCCCCCTTCGGCGTAACCGCATCACTACAGAGGACGCAGGACTGGAGAAGTCTGGTAATACGTGCGTTCAGTTCCACTTTATTTCCGGAAGCATCCTGAATATCACCTTCCGGTGCATACCCGATACCGGTAACATCAAGAGAATCCTGTCCGTCAAAAATCTTTCTTACCGTCATCTCATTCTGGGTAAGAGTACCGGTCTTATCGGTGCAGATGACATCCACGCAGCCGAGTGTTTCAACAGCGAGGAGACGGCGTACGATTGCCTTTCTGCTTGCCATCTTCGTCATACCCAGAGCAAGAACGATTGTAACTACTGCCGCAAGACCCTCAGGAATAGCCGCTACTGCAAGGCTGACTGCAGTCATAAGGCCTTCTTCCCAGTGCTGACCCTGGATCAGGACATTCACAACAAATACGATCACGCAGACGATCACACAGACAACACCGAGGATTTTTCCCAGTTTGGTCAGATTCTTCTGAAGAGGAGTTTCTTCATCATCAATATTTGAGAGACGGTTCGCGATCTTACCGAGCTCAGTAGTTCCGCCAGTCTCTACAACAACGCCACGGGCACGTCCATATGTAACCGCCGTACCCATATACAGCATGTTCTTACGGTCGCCGATGCCGCAATCAACATCCAGGACCACTTCCGCATCTTTTTCAACCGGAACAGACTCACCAGTAAGGGACGCTTCTTCCACTTTCAGCGAGCTGGCTTCCATAAGACGGATATCAGCAGCGATCAGGTCACCGGCATCAAGTACTACTACATCACCCGGAACCAGCTTATCCGAATCGATCATTTTCTGGATATTGTCACGGACGACCTTGGCCTGAGGTGAACTCATCTTCTTCAAAGCAGCAATTGCTTCGTCCGCTTTACCTTCCTGATACACACCGAGGATCGCATTGATAATTACGATCGACAGAATAACGATTACATCGATCCAGCCTTCGAAGCCACCTTCCCGGATTGCCATGACAGCAGAAAGAACAGCCGCCGCGATCAGGATGACTACCATCGCATCCGCAAACTGTCCAAGGAAACGCTTCCAAAGCGGAGTCTTCTTCTCTTCTCCAAGAGAGTTCGGTCCGTACTGGGCAAGACGGGATTCTGCCTCACTCGTGGAAAGACCGCTTTTTATATCGGTTTTTAATGCATCAATAACACTATCTTTTTGCATTGAAAAAGGTTGATTCATTGTTCTACCTCCCATTCTTCGCACAACCGTGCGAACAAAATATACCATAATCAAAGATATAGTAAAAGCACTCAACAAGAACTTATCGAATATATTTTTGTCATTTTGCGCGAAATAGAAAAGAAAACAAAAAGGACTGACTCCGAAGAATCAGTCCTGCTTGGTGCCCAGAGTCGGAATCGAACCAACGACACGGGGATTTTCAGTCCCCTGCTCTACCGACTGAGCTATCTGGGCAAATGATAATCGGTCCATAACGGACCGATTATCTTGGCGACGCAGAAGGGGCTCGAACCCTCGACCTCCAGCGTGACAGGCTGGCATTCTAACCAACTGAACTACTGCGCCATAATGGTGGAAGATACAGGGCTCGAACCTGTGACCCTCTGCTTGTAAGGCAGATGCTCTCCCAGCTGAGCTAATCTTCCATATCCATTTGCCGGGGCGCTTCCTGAAGCGCAAGAAAGAGTATACCGAAACGAGTAGAAGTTGTCAACAACATTTCAAAAAAAATGTGAAAGATAATCACAATGGATTTCCTTATGTCCTGGCCCCAGTGCTTTTGGAGCATGATCCGCATGTTTTCAAATGTGTTTCGGACACTATTTTCTCAATTTGCGTTGACACTTTGAAGGCTCATATCTAATATTGTTTATAAGGGTTTAAGAACTGGGAACGGTTACCAAGAACCGTTCTCTTTCCATTTTCACAACTGGGAGGTTAAAAATGTTTTCTACTAAAGCGTTAGCATTAACCACAGCATGTCTTCTAGCGGCCAGTCCTTTTTCCAGCCAAAAGAAGAAGCAGAGCGGCATAACAGATATGTCGTTTTTTGGTACTTTTCACGAAAATGAGCTTTCAAAAGGCAATGATATTCAAGAGCTCATCGCCCAGAAGACCGGGGTCCGAGTCAAAGAAACCTGGCTCCAACCAGAGCTTTCGAATGCCGAAGGCCTCGAAGCAATCATCTCTTCAGGTGATATTCCCGATTTCATCGATGCCGGAGATGATAGCGACATGCTCTACAATAAAGGGTTGCTTGTATCTTGGGATGAATATCTTGCCAAACCGGAGTACGCCAACCTCAAAGCAATGTACTCGGCAAAAGAATGGGATATGTTCAGACAAAGTGACGGCAAGATCTACTGGGCCAATGTTTTCAGTAATAGTTACCAAGGAAAGTCGGCAAGACGAACTCACAACGATTATGCATTCTGGATCCAGGTGCGTGTTCTCGAGTGGGCCGGCTATCCGAAAATCGAAACAATGGATGAGTATTTTGATCTTCTTGTCAGATATACGCAGGCAAACCCGAAAAATGCAGACGGCAGCAATGTTATTCCTTATACTGCAATAATGGAGGATTGGAGATATTACACTATTGAGACTGCAGGTGCGTTCCTTGACGGATATCCGAATGACGGATCCGCAATCGTTAAGGATCCGTCCACCAACCCGACAATTGTTGACTATAACAACACGCCTACCACCAAGAAGTATCTTCAAAAACTAAACAGTATGTACATTAAGGGAATGATGGACCCGGAATTTGCCGTTCAGACCTTCGATCAGTATATCAGCAAACTAAGTACAGGCGCAGTTCTCGGCATGAGTGATGCATGGTGGAATTTTGCTGGTCCTGTTAATGATAATTTAATGGTAACCGGATTAGACAAACTGGGCTGTAATTATGTACCTTTGGGTCTGACGATTGACAAAGGCATGACAAACAGATACCACGTCGTATCAGAAGATTCGATAAATATGTACAGCGGAATCGCTGTAACAACAAAGTGTAAAAATCCCGATCTTGCATTTCAGTTCATGAACCGTCTTCTTGATCAGGATTTGCACGATCTTCGTTTCTGGGGCGAAAAGGATACCGACTATCTTGTAGATGATAACGGAGAATACTATAGAACAGCTACGATGCGCGAAAATTGGAATTCAGAAAATTATCTGGCATCACACGTATGCAGATATCTATACTTCCCACATTACGAGGGTATGTCCCGTGACGGAATCAACACCATGATGCCGGAAGATTCTGTATCTGAATTCTTCGCAGGAATGGCCGAACCGCTCAAAAAGTGTTTCAATGCCTATGGTTACAAATCATACTGGGAATTTCTTCGTTCCGATCTGTCTCAGCCAATCTACCCTTGGTACCCGCTTTACACTGCTGCCAATCAGCTCTCTACGCTTACAGAGGAAGGCCAGGCCTATAACGAAATGATTGATTGCAAGCATAAATATATCCCAGAGCTTGTTCTCTCGAATGATTTTGAAGCAACCTGGGCAGACTATCAGAAGGCCTATAAAGCGTGCAAGCCGGAACTCTTCCTGGATTTCATGCAGAAAACAGTAGATTCGTACTTGAGCAAGGAAGATTCTGTAGGACAGTTTGTCGAACGTCTCTACACTATCGGTCTTGGACGTGCTTCTGAACAAACAGGAAAAGAATACTGGATCAAGGAGATCGTGAATGGTAACAGAACCGGTGGCGACTGCGCACACTTCTTCCTCATCGAGGCAGAGGAGTTCCTGAACCGCAAACTGAGCGAAGAAGATTTTGTTGAAACACTTTACAAAACATTCTTTGATCGTGATTCCGAAGCTGCCGGTAAGTCTTTCTGGGTAGGAAAGCTGAAGAGTGGCGAGATGAGCAAAGAGAATGTCATCAACGGATTCATTGACTCAACAGAGTGGTGCAATGTATGTGCGACATACGGAGTACGTTCCGGTGCCCCGAGCGCGAAGGCAGAGTTTGCTTCTAAGAATGCGAAGGACTTCGCGACACGTCTTTATACTTGCTGTCTTGGTAGAGATCCTGAGGCCAAAGGCTTGGAGTACTGGAGCATGGCTTTGACGAACCTTGAACAGACCGGCTGTTCAGCTGCAAACCTTTTCTTCACCAGCGAAGAGTTTACCGGCTTCAAACTGAATGACGAAGCTTACATCGAGAGATTGTACACGACTTTCATGGATCGTACACCAGAAGCCTCTGAAGTATCTTACTGGTGCGGAGAGATCAAGAAAGGTACCCAGACCCGTGCCAGCGTTCTGGCATTCTTCGGACAAAGCGAAGAATTCACGAACATCTGTAAATCCTACGGAATCGAGCGTGGCGAAATCTGATACATATCTCAAATATGAATACGGCTGAGAGAAAAGCATATTAAATCGTACGGGGTTGTCTCAAAATGTTCTGTTTCATTGAAGCCCGGATTTCGGCCGTATATTAGAGAAGTGGGCAAATGCCTGAAGCCCTTTGGGGGTCGGCTACGCGCTAGTGCTTTTCGAGCAGTGGGATAGGGGCGATAAGTCGTA
>JAFWPB010000005.1 GCA_017545245.1 Clostridiales bacterium | reverse complement strand
ACGCATATACACATAAATCCAGGATACAACTTATGGATAGGACATAGAGAACAAATTGGATTTTCTTCTTTAGTTTTCCATAGTAAGGAATCGTTATAATAATCAAGCCCACCAAAGTACTAAGCAGATTCAACCAGGAAACGTTAAAGAAGTAGTATTCCGTAGTAGTTAATACTACGGAGGCCGAATACGCAAGAATTCTCTTTATGCTTTCTTCCGATTTATCCATAAATGAAACTGCGAACTTACTCGTTATTACAACACGCACAATCTCTGTGGCCAGAATGAACAAAAGTTTGTACACTTCTCTCATATCAATTCACCCCCCCTTATGGTATACTTATGGATTGTGCTCTCAAATAAATCTCTATTTGGGCGAGAAATATGTATTTCCGCTCCATCCGTCATTTTTGCATAATCTCGCTTCCACATTGTGACATGTTTCATATTGATCACATACGATTTCGATGCAACAAAGAAGTTAAACGGCATTTTGTTTGCGATATCATTGAGTTTACCATAATACGTTTCTTCTGAACCGTCCCGTTTATGAATAACAACACGTCTGTTTTCACTAGAAAAATACAGGATTGAACCGTAAGGGATTCTATGTTCCTCCCTGTTATATACGTACTTGAATTCTTTGTTTTCAATCACTTCCAGTTCAAGGATTTTAGAAATGGTTGCAATGATCTGCCGTTTTTTAATCGGTTTTACTAAAAAGTCATATGGATGAATCTGAAACAACTCCATCGCATAATTCGTTTTGTGAGAGATATAAACGATGTTCATAATCTGATCATTTAGATCATCGCGAATAAATTTTCCGACCGAGACTCCATTTTCAGTTGGAAACTCGATATCAAGGAAAAGAACATCCGGACGAAATTTTATCATATCATTACGCAATGACTCTGCAGTATACCATACTTGAATTTCGCATTTCTCTCCTCGTTCGCGAAAGAAGTCATCAATAATATCCTCTAATTCCGCACAAGTACTCTTTTCGTCATCGCATATACCGATCTTATACATTCTCTTCCCTATTCCTGTAACCAATCTTTTCCTGAATGTACCCGATTGAAACCAACATACCGACAGTCATTACTGCAACTAATATGATTATATACCATCTCGAGAGATTAAGAATCCATAGCACGAAGAACGCAAATGTTTGCACAAGCCAAATTGTTTTAGCTCGATCTCCATACTTTTCCTTTTCGTATAAATCCAGATTCCTATTCTTATTTCCTACCGGTGCAAAAAACGCTATCGGAATTGAAGCGACTATAAATGCTGCTATAGCAATATAACTGTGAACCTCCCAGTATTTTATTGCAAGAATCTGCAGAATGAATATAAGCGTTGAAACTACTGAGCACATTCGTCGATTACTAAAATGGAAACCACCTGCATGTTCTCGAAGTGGGAAGAGACATGCCATCAGCAACACCATTTCAATCGCTCTTTCAAGGATAACAGCAAAAATAGCTGCAATCACTAGTGGAATTGCAAGAGCAACGATGCAAGCTATTCCATAATCCAGTTGCTCTTTCTCTACTTCTTTTTCTTCTTCAATCAACACCGAGGCTTTATTCTTCATATTAAATCCCCCCTTATTATAATTCGGAGAGATTATTGCACAAAAAAATCCGGGCTCCCGGATCATGTTGAAATTTGCAAGTTTTATGTTGAAATTTGCAAGTTTACACCATAATATACATAGCAACCGCAAAAGTACGCTTGCGCACATCGAGCATTATCCACTTAAATCAAACACCTAATCGATCATTTTATAATGCCGAAATGCATCAACTATAGCCCGTTCCTTCTCCGGAGTACATTGAGGTTGTCTTGCTCCATCGGTTTTCGGGAGATTATAGTTCTGCCTCTCGAGTATTCCGTACTTTCGCTTAACCTGCGCAATATTAAGGTTGGAGACATGAAGCCCCGTGTTCTCCATAACATAATCCTGGATCTCCTGATAGGAAGCTTTTGCCTCTGCTTCCGTGATATCCAGTTCAGACATTTTTACGGTTACTTCAAGTTTTGGCGCACGAGAAAGTTTGGATAAAAGTACGCACGTCTCAACATGTTCCGTAAAAGGAAACATGTCTACAGGAATTGCGTATTGGGGCGTGTAGCTATGCTTCTTGAATTCCTTCAGATCACGTGCAAGTGTTGTCGGGTCACAAGAAACATAGACGATCCGTTTCGGCGCGAGTTGCTCGCAGGCACGGATAAATTCCGGTGTTGTACCAGAGCGCGGCGGATCGAGGAAGACCACATCAAAAGCTTCTTTTTTCTCTGCTGTCTCGATCATGTATTTGGTGGCATCGGCAGCAAGAAAACGGGCTTTCTCCATCTTGTTTATCTTCGCGTTTTCTCTGGCATCAGAGACCGCGGCGCGGTTCAGTTCCACGCCGGTCAGCTGTATTCCCTGGCAGGAAGAAGCGGCGCAAAGACCGATTGTTCCGATTCCACAATATGCATCGAGCACCTTCTCTCCTTTTTTCAAAGCGGCGGCCTCGATGGCGAGCGAATAGAGTTTCTCTGTCTGGTCGTGATTGATCTGGTAGAAGGATTCCGGAGAAATCTTAAAACGCACTCCCAAAAGTTCATCCCAGATGAATCCTCTTCCGAATTCGTTGATCGTCTTGTCGCCCAGGATCATGGAATCAGTACGGGTATTTATATTGATCAGCACCGTCTTGATGGATGAGTGCTTTTCAAGCAGAGCCTTGATAAAACCTTTCTTTCCAGGAAGTACCGGAGAAGCCAGTACGAGGACCACCATCACTTCACCAGTGGCCACGCCTTTTCTCACAAGGACACGGCGCAGAAGTCCACGCTTCGTGCGTTCATCGTAAGACTGCATCTTAAATTTCACGGCAAGGTTTTTGATGTCGGAGAGAATCTTCGCGCACTCCTGATCTTCCAGAAGACATTCATCGTTTTCAATGATCCGGTGGGAACCCTCTGCGTACCGTCCGGCAATCAAGTGCGGGCCCATATGTCCGAACGCCCAGTGCACTTTATTTCTATAAAAGTATGGATTATCTGCGCCAACGATCGGACGCACAGGGCAGATTTTCGAAAGGAGATCCTTGACACGTTTTTCTTTCGCCTGAAGCTGCGCACCATATTCCAGCGAAGCATATTCACACCCTCCGCAGTTCTTTGACACCGGACAATTCTTCATGCGCCGCCTCTCCTTCCGTCGTTTCCATAATTACCTCTATTATAGCAAATCCCTTTAAAGAAACCCGTCAATGATGTATGATACAGAAGACGAAGCGAAAGAAAAAAAGGTGCGAATGGACAAGAATACTAACACAATCGGAAACCATCCGTTCTGGAGCAAGAAGATGACAGGCGTTTTAAAAACAATTGCCATCGTTCTCATGTTCATTCACCATTTCTTCTCGATTCAGATGTATCTTCCTGCTGATCATTCATATTCATGGGCCGCTTTTTTCGAAGAATACTTTACGGCACCGACCAAAATCTGCGTTGGTATCTTTGCTTTCATTACCGGCTACATGTACTTTTTCAGCAAGAAAAAATCTTTCCTCAACTCTGTCAAAAGCTCTGGAAATCTTCTTGTCCGGTACTGGGTCGTGGCTGTACCGCTTATCGTATTGGCACTTCTGAGCGGAGTATACTCTTTCCATCTCAACCATATCGTTTTAGAACTCTTTGGAATCGAAACCAACGTCATGTGTTTTGCATGGTATGTCTATTTCTATGTTTTTCTCATGTTCTTTCTTCCACTTTTGATCCGCATCTCCAAGAATCGTCCCGGAATCATGCTCTTTCTCACTTTCATTCTTTTCAATTTCGTAAGTTCTCTTATCTATGGACTGATCAGCAATGATCTGATCCGGATCAAGACCGTCTATTCGAATTGCTGGGGCACGCTTTTCCCTGCGGTATCCGGGTACGTTATTGCCAGGACCGGTGCTTTTCAAAAGGTCAAAGAAAAGACGGACAAAATTCCATCCGTCCTTCGCTATGTGCTTTTCCTGATCTTTCTTTGTGGCGCGTTTATGCTCCGCTACCTCTTCTATAACAAACTCTTCACGTTCACAACGATCGGCGTCTGCAAGCCGGGCTTGGCAGTGAATGGCGACGCGGTCTATGTTCCTGTCTTCGTTTTCTGCGCAGTCGAACTTCTCTCTTTCCTGGAAAGAACGAAAGCCATCCGCGTTTTCGAGATCCTTGGGAAGTACTCGGTCTATATGTGGTTCTGGCACTGCATGTTCTTTGATGTGCTCGGAAAATACACCAAGCGAGTTCTTTACGCGCCGAAGAATCCGATCCTTGTTCTTCTTTGGGGTATTGCAGTCTGTGTTTCGCTTTCTGTCATTTCCGACCTGACCGTAAAGGGATTGTTCTCCATAAAAAAGAACGCCTCCAAAAAGGAAGCGCTCCCTGTTTCGTCTGAATCTTCTTCGGAAAAGAAAGACTGAGCCTCAGTTTTTATTCTCCTGATGAATCTTTTTCTTCATCTCGTACATGGCTGTATCTGCCATGCTGAAGTATTCCTCGATCGTGACGTCTTTGTCCGGGTCCATGAGCACGGCACCCACACTGACGGTCAGTTTGAACGGAAGCATAAGTGCTTTTGCCTCACTCTCCACAGCCGCGCAGAGACGATTTTTCAAGATCGTGCCATCGTCCACGAAAACATTTTCACCGATCATGACAAATTCATCGCCGCCATAACGGATGCCATACCAACTCTGCGGCATGGTTTCCCGGATTGCTTTTGCAACCAGACGGATCGCCAGGTCACCAGAAAGGTGTCCGTACCGGTCGTTGATCATCTTCATGTGGTTGATGTCCACTACCATCATCATGGCCGTCTTCTTATCTTCTTTGATCTGCTCAAGAAGCGGAATACCTTTCTTCTCATAACCTTTTCGATTATGAAGCCCGGACAGTTCATCGATCATGGAAATGTCTTTCAGTTTGTTGTTCATGTTGTCCATGATAATGTTCTGGCGGCAACGGAGAAGGCCGGTCTTCAGGTGTCTTAGCCACGAATAGAAGAAATACGTCTCCAGGACCTTTTCATAATTCTTGAACACAGCATATCCGATACTGCTGCTTAAATTGTGAAGCGGTGCGATATAGTAAACGTTTGCAGGTTCATCCGGAGAAGCAAAAACCGGGAATATATACGATGTCTTGATTTTCTGATAAGGCATATGCTGACCGTCACGCTTGGCATAAAGGACATGCATCTGTTCACTATACCCAAGGCAGCGTAATTCTACCGGTTCATAAATCGAATCGACAAAATTCTCATCTATACAGATACAGAACGTATCCCCTTCGTAAGGAGTCTCTCCTTCGCCGAAGAATCCCATCAGGCTGTCATGAATCGCTTCGAGACTGTTCCTTCCAGTCGTTGCCTCATCAAGTCCGGTCAGGTGCCAGTCAAAAAGTGTTCTCTCGATCGGCACGGTGTACACACGGTTCAGTGTCTGCAACTGCTCTCTCTTCAGTTCGGGAGAAATATCGCACCCGCAGCTTTCGCGGATCATCATGGTAGACGGGAACATCTGGATCCCTTTCTTCGGCTTCCCATCCATGAGATCGATCAGGTGTTTAAAACCATCGTAGCTTCTGTCTATCCAGCACCGGTCAACCGTAGACAATGCTGGAACAAAAGTCTTGGATGAGTTGACATTGTCGAATCCGGTCACGATTACATCTTTCGGAAGTTCATAGCCCATCCTGATCAATTGTGTAATCGTACCCATGGCCATGACATCGTTGGCACAAACGATAGCATCCGGAAGTTCATGCTTCTCCAGCCACTTTGGAAGCTTAAGTTGAATCGCGTAGAAACTCCATTCACCATCAATGATGAATTCTTCTCCCAATGTCAGTTTGTGATCAGAAAGCACATCCCGGAGAGCCCGCAAGCGCTCCTGGTTCTCAACGTTTTCCATCATTCCGGAAACAAACAGCACACTCTTCACGTTATGCTCTTCCACAAGGTGTTCGCAGAGTTCATGCATACCGCTGTAGTTATCAGTACAGATGCAATCGATCCCGTCGACCTCATACTCCAGGCATACTGCCGGGACATTCGCCTTCAGGATCCGCTCCCGCAGAATATCGATCTCACCGGCATTAGTTAATGTATTGCCCATCAGGAGCACACCATCGAAGTCTTCAAGATGAGGAAGATTCAGGATATTGACTTCACCTTGGACGTTTTCATCCAGCCTGTTGTAGGAGGAATATTCCACAAAAAAGTAGACATCGATATTGTTTTCAGTAGCGCATCTATTGATTCCATCCAAAGCAATCAGAAGATATTCATCACTCCAGCCATTGGCGAAAACTGCGATCTTTCTTTTCATATCCGTACCTCTTTCATATGCAGAACTATCTATTCGCAAAGCAAAAGAACCTATATATATACTACTTCCTGTCACAAAAAGATTTTATACGATTCTGAAAATAAATCGTAAACATGTCAGACTTCAGGTATCTTCCGTAGCCTTTTCCAGAACCCGGACCTGTTCTCTGCCGATATAGCTGATCTCAGCGCGGGCTGATGTGGCATCGTTCAAAAAAGTAAGGAAATCCTCCTTCTCCTCTTTCCGGCAGGAGATTGGAATAACCGGCTTGTCTTCGTAAAGGATCTCTCCGATGATGTATCCTTTTTTCGAAGCTGCATATTGGAGTTTTTCCGAAAGGGAATAATCCACTTTCACATGGAAAAGCTCTCGCATCTCCATCCTGCAGGGCTTCGCTTTTTCGATTCCCATAGCGGCCGCTGTCGAATATGCCCGGGTCAGTCCTCCTGTTCCAAGAAGGATGCCTCCGAAATAACGTGTTACAACACAGATCACATCATCGAGTTCCTGATGTTTTATCACTTCCAGGACAGGCATTCCACCTGTGCCCTGCGGTTCACCGTCATCGCTGTACCGCTGTTCGATCGTTTCTCCTCCGACGCGGTACGCATATACGTGGTGTCTGGCATCCGGATATTCTTTCTTCACAGCCCGGAGAAAAGCAACGGCTTCTTCTCCGCTTGTGACCGGAGCACAAGAAGCAATAAAGACAGACTTCTTGACTTCATACTCGATACGAGAGACTGACGCAATCGTTTTCCAACTCTCTCTGGCCAATTATACAAGCTCCTTATATCTCTGGTATGCCATCATGAGAAGGGAGCGGTCCTGACTGTAAGTGACCATCTCCAGTGCTTTTTCAACAGGAAAGAATCCTCCGTCGGAGAAGTTCTGTGCCGGATTCGGAGCCACTGCATCACTCTCCGCGCGCATCACGTACCAGACGATCTTATTGCATACCGGTCTTTGTCTGGTGATCGAGTAGAATTCATAATTCGTTCTTCCGACAGGAAAAAGGATCTTGGCTGTCACTCCGGCTTCAAAGGATACTCTCTCCAATGCGACGTCCTCTGGCTTTTCGACTGTGCGGATTACTCCTTTCGGGAAGCACCACTCTGCTTTTTCGTTCATCAGAAGGAGTACGGAGTCACCATAGAAAACAATTCCACCTGCACAATTTCTTTCGAGCATATACGTCACCTCACTATATGGAATGATTCTTAGTAAAATTTTACCTGATATGGTGATATTTGACAACGCAGGAAGCGCCTTCGGAACGCAACTGAAAAAGCATCTTCGTTTCTTGCAATCGTTCTGTAATATAAGCAATTTCTCACATTCTTGCAACGCGCCATTAGAATCGATATAATGATTCCGTCTTAAGATATAAAGGAAGGAACATTATAATGGGAACTTCATCAAGCAAGATGCAAAAGCGCGCCAAAGTACGCAGAATGCAGAAAATCGTCATGGCGCTTTTCGCGATGTGCCTCGTCATGTTTGTGACAGATATCGTATGTATTATCGTTTTGATCGTCAAGAATGCTTCCAGTAAATCGAGCACTCCGACCACGACCACTGCCGTTTCTACTGTAGCAGAAACATCCGGCCAGCAGGAAGAATCTTCTGTTGAAACGACAACAGAAACTACCCTTCCCGCAGTGGAGATTACGGAAAAGCTTCCGGTCAACCAGCTTGCCGAGACATACTGGGGACCGCTTCCTGCTGTCGCACAGGTCAAGACCGCGCCACATAACGAAGTACGGGGTATCTATTGTGCGGCTGCCGCAAAACTGGATTCCAATATCGAACTTGCCAAGAAAACAGACATCAATGCGTTTGTCATCGACCTGAAAGATGAAACAAACGGGGTTCTTTTCAATAGTGATAATGAATTTGCCAAGTCCATGAAACTCTGGAGTTATTCCCGTGATTCAGACGGAAACGAAACATGGAAAGACATGGGCAACTATGTACAGAATCTCTACAATCTCGAGACCGTCGTACAGAAGTGTCACGATAACGGCATTACGGTCATCGGACGAATCGTCTGCTTCAATGACCTTTCTCTTGCCCACAACCATCCGGAAATGAGCATCAAGGACGAAAGCGGAAACTCCATGAAGTTCAAACTGGAGAAATATCACCAGTTTGCCAATCCGTATAATGCTGACGTCTGGGATTTCCTGATTGACCTCGCTGAGGAAGCAATCAGCAAGGGTGTAGACGAGATCCAGTTTGACTATGTACGTTTCCCGACTATCAGCACAAAGAGTGGCGAGAAGCCGTACTTCGGACCAGAGGATACAACTCCGACCCGTATCGATGCGATCAACCGTTTCTTGCAGACTGCACGTCGCCGCATCCAGGATACCTATGGTGTTCCGTTGACTGCTGACGTATTCGGTATCATTCTCTCCAGCGAACTGGATGGTAAGCTGATCGGTCAAGGCTGGAGCACGATCGGTCTGACAGGCGTAGATGCGGTGTGCCCGATGATCTATCCATCCCACTACGCGCAGAACACACAGTTGAATGGAAAGAATTTCGATAAACCTGATCTCTATCCTTATGAGGTTATGTATAACGCTTTGGTAATGGGTTCTGACGAAGCCAAGCAGGAAGGATATGCAACTGTCCGTCCCTATGTACAGGCGTTCACGGCAAGCTATCTTGGTGAAGGAAAGTATCTGAGTTACAAGAACAATCCGGAACCGGTAAAAGCACAGATCAAGGCGATCAACGATGCCGGATTCAGCGAGTGGATCCTGTGGAATGCTTCCGCAGACTACGAAGGAAAATATAACTGATTCTAATAGCTAGATTTTTCAAGGGGCTGTCTCAAAATGATGCAAATCACATTGAGACGCCTCGCTTTTTTGCAGCTTTTGAGAAGCTCATAAGTCGGAGATCCGAGTTTTAGAGGTATTCCTTCCGCTCCAAAAGCACTTTCCCTTCGGCTTTTTCTTTT
>JAFWPB010000047.1 GCA_017545245.1 Clostridiales bacterium | reverse complement strand
TTAGCGATGTGCAATTACTAAAAGCTGCATACCCTATACTCTGCAGATTACTCGATAATACTACCGTTTCGAGTTTGCTACAATCCGCAAATGCATCAGACTCTATAGAGGTTACTGAGTTTGGGATAGTTATACTTGTCAACCCTGAACACCCAAGAAATGCATCAGATCCTATCTCAGTTACACTACTTGGAATAGAAACACTTTTCAAATAAGTACAATTCCTAAATGCACTTCCGATCTCAACCACTGGTTTTCCTTGAACTTCAGAAGGAATAGTCACGCTAGAACTACTTCCGCGATACTCAGTGAGCAGCCAACCATCTTCACCTTCATCGAAAGAAAAATCCGATACATCTTGCCTATTCACAACAGAAGACATCATTCTTGGGCTTGCGCATGGCCTCATCTCGACAACATCTTCAACATATTTCGTTACCGTATAACTATAAGAACTATTCTTTGGCAAAAACGGAATTGATCCTACCATCGGTTCTACTAATAATGCTACACCAACAAGTAAAGATATTGCACGTTTCATAAATAATACCCCCATATTAAAAATGTGATTCTATTCAAGGCTCCCCTATTTGCCGCATAATTAGGTTTGTTTCACAGTTGAGAACGTTAAGAGCCAACATCCTATTCACTCAGATCAATTGCTCGGGGCGTATGGTTTGACGCTTACGATCAATCGTCAATGTAAACACTTACTTTGTCCTTCCAGCTACAATCGTACTGTACGCACCGTATACTCGGTGCACTTTCCAATTTCCATCATAGTAATAGTAGTACGCTCTTACCCGATAGTAGTATGTTCGTCTGGAATCCAGATGCGTGCTGACTTTGCTCCATGACAAACTGATGGAATTCGTTGTTGTCGCCGTCACCTTCAAGTTATTTGTCGTACCGATAGACCCCGTTGGTTTAGCACTGATCACTTTGCTATATCCTGAGAATGCACACCTAATTCTCCCGATAGCATTTCACTTTCAAATCATTTCCTGACATAGACAGACTGAGAGACACTTTATATTTTTCCTGATTTGAAATACTAAACTGGACGTTTGGATACGGTGCATTCCGAAAATCACTCATCACTTTATAACCTGTTTTCATTGAAAGTTCATATACTAAAGTCGGGAAAAGTCTCTTTTCCAAATGAAGTGTATAGTCATCCAAAGATTCATCCACTGACTCCATTCGGGTAAGATTCATCTGATCAACAAGATATTTCTGACCATCCCTATCGGTTAGAAGCACTCGCTCTCCATAATCAATGCTTGCGTAAACTTCACTATTACTATACTCATCTTCATAATAGTGACGAGACCAGTCAAATCCTCCATAATGAGGTTTTGCAATTGTCGACACATCATAACCTTGAAACAGTTCAATAAACCCTCGTCCAGGCATAGATCCTCCTATGAACAAGCAACTATCACTATTACGAATATATGGAGAAAAATGACACATATTCATCTGATATTGATATATTGATTCTTCATGCTTCCCTGAAAGTGCCACAATTGTAAGCATGCTGGAATCATACGAAGAGATGTAATCATTCATGCCGTCTCCATCAATATCTATCTTATATACTATTCCTTTTTCTAATGAATCCTCATATATATAGTTATTGTACAATCTAAGATTGATCATACTCTTTAAATCAATCTCGGAAAGGACTCTCTTTATTTCGGATATACCATCATCTTCTCGAAGCATAGCTGATCCACGTTCGATTCCATACTTTGCACAGATATTCGAAAATTCTTTACTCTCCGAAAAGGCCTTTAGAATCTCTGAACGATTGGGATTCTTCATCAAAATGTCTAACCAGTATCTCAAACCATCTGAATCCGGCTCTCTTCCCATAAATGTTCTATATAAATGAATCACATATTCTCTATTATCTGTCTGGAGATTCTGATACTCTTGAGATTCAAAAAACTGTTGTGCTGCATCAGCCCCGGTTTTTTCCAAATTTGTCAGCGCCAAACTCCAATAATTCAGTCCAGCATTCTCAGGGTTACGCCCAAGGCAACAAGTGTAAAGGCGGGTAGCAAATTCAATCGCATTTTGAGAAGCATATTCTGCTTTCGCATTAGGCGCGCCTGATTTCACCCCATATGACGCACAAATATTACACCACTCTGTTGAGTCTATAAATCCATTGATAACCGTTTTTCTATCTTTCTTACCTTTTCGCAATTCTCCGACCCAGTATTGCTTTCCCTTATTCTCGGAAGCACGTCCAAAAAACGTCATATAAAGGGTTTCTACAAAGTCTTCTGTACTAAGTTTTCGGTTCAAAAACTCTGGTGCTTCAAGCAGGAAATAACGAGCGCAATCAGCACCTGTTCTTTTTCCACTTTTCACTTCGTTACTCCAAAATTTCTTTCCATCCGATTCTGATTGCCGATTCAATGCTACAGTATAAAGACGCTCCACAAAATCATCAATTGAAGTACCCTTCGAATTTGATACATTTTGAGCTCTTATTCTTATACCACCAGCATTCAATCCAAAACAGATTAAAATGACTGCAAACATACCAGTTAATAGCTTGATTATCATCTTGCGACTTCTGCTGAATCCAACCATATCCTTCCTCCATAACTTCTCTTCATTATCAAAAGATTTCGAAAGGCGGAGCCAACGCGGCCCCGCCTTCTAGTTTTATACTTCTTATTTTAGATTGTTCCGCGATCAATGCCGTACTTGGCGCAGATGTTAGTGAATTCTTCTGAAGAACCGAAGAACTGAAGAACGGCCATGCGGTTCATTTCACCACTTCTGATTTTTCCTGCCCAGTATGTTACTTCTCCATCAGAAGCTGTTCTGTCCATAAACGTAGTATAGAGTCTTCTTACATACTCTTCCGGAGTAGTTTTGAATCCAGTGAATTCCTCGCCTGTGAAGAAGAACTTCGCAGCTGAACATCCGGTCTGTTCAAGATTTGTAAGCGCGAGACTCCAATATTTCACACCAGCCGAATCGGCAGTTCTTTTCAAGCAGCAGGTGTAAAGCCTTGTCGCAAAGTCGATTGCATTCTGAGATGCGATTTCAGCCTTGGCATTCGGCGCTCCGGATTTGACTCCGTACTTCGCGCAGATATTGCACCATTCTGTCGAATCAATGAAGTTATTCACAACATCAACACGCGTCATCTGTCCGCTCTTCAGAAGTTTCACCCATGCGGCCTTGCCATCTGCATCGGATTTACGGTCGAAGAACACCTTGTAAAGTGTCTCAACGAACTCTTCTGTACCGAGGTTTCGATTCATGAACTCCGGTGCTTCGAGCAAGAAGTAACGAGCACAATCGCCACCTGTTCTGCGTCCGGACACAACCTCATCCGTCCAGAACTTCTTACCACCCGGCTCGGAAGCACGGTTCAGAGCATTCTTGTAAAGACGTTCTACAAAATCGTCGAAGACAGGTGCTTTTGTCGGAGTTTTAGTTGGGGCCTTTGTTGGCGCCTTTGAAGGCGCTTGAGTCGGTGCCTTTGTTGGTGTTTTTGTAGGAGTCTTCGTTGTCGACTTGGTAGGTGTTTTTGTAGGTGTCTTCGTTACAGCTTTCGTAGGCACTTTCGTGAGCACCTTGGTTGGTGTCTTAGAAGGCGTTTTCGTCGGAGCCTTTGTTGGCGCCTTTGTAGGTATCTTCGTTACAGTTTTCGTAGGCACTTTTGTTGGAACCTTAGTCGGCGCTTTCGTTGGCGTCTTGGTCGGAGTCATAGTCGGTGTTTTTGTTGGCGTCTTCGTTGGTATATTAGTTGGAACTTTTGTTGGAGTTGGAGACTTAGTTGGTGTCGGAGATGGAATTGTAACTCTTAGTTCATTACTCCATTCAGAACAAAAGCGGCAAGAACCATTTCCGTCTTCGCTTGTAATAATCTTCGATACATCTATCTTTACACAATAAGTCTTTCCTACAACAAGTTCTTCTCCGAAATATTTTAGTGCCATTTCTTTGTCAATTATCAACGAATTCTCTGTTGTATATAACTCTTGTTGATACTTTTCATCTGATGCACTCTTAAATATCAGATGATATTTTTCTACATCCGAAATTGAACTCCACCTTAAACAAAGCTTCTGTGATGATACGTCCTGCACAAATAGTGTAGGAGATTCGACAATCGGTCCATATACTTTAAGCCGTCTCCGACCAATGTTCAATACTTTTCCATTACTGTCATATGCCCAAACATCAACAGAGCAATACTCTTCGTGCTCGCTTTCTCTTGCGTAGCGGCCAACACCAGGAGCAAAATGGCTCACTAAAGAATATGATGTCGAGGTTGTTTCAAAGATTTCATTTTGAAATATTCCATGTGATGGATCTTCATTAAAATCATCATGGGAAACCCATATTTCATACTTCACTGCTTTGTTAACCGGCAGCCAATTAACTTCATAGCTTTGTCCCCATAAAACAGCATCTCCACAAGACAGATTTACTGTAATATTCTCTGGTGGAATCGGAGTCGGCGATGGCGTATTTGTAGGAGAAGCAGAAACAGAAATTTTTACCGTTTCCGTATTAACATATCCAGCAGGATTACTACATGTTACATATGCTGAATACGTTCCTGGTTCCGAAAACGATATGTGGTATCCGCTTATTTCTCCATCCATATCATGCGTCAGTATTCGTCCTCCACCTTCCTTATCCACCTTCAATGTATAATTCTGAGCATTTTTTGCATTGAAGTGAATTACTATCTTCTCTCCAACTTTCGCATTCGATCTAGCACTAATCCACGGGCCTGTAATTGGGTCATATATTGAGATAGTAATTTTTCCACTGTAAACATAAGAATTTACACTATTGCAGCATTCAAAATAGACATCATAATTTCCTGCCTGCTCAAGTTGAGTAGAATAATTTCCGGATGTCAGCGTTGCTGAGGTTCGCCATCTCCCATAACCTTGCTTATCAATACATACCCAATATTTTACAGCATTATCAGCACCAAAAGAGACTGAAACGTTTTCACCCACGAAATACGCGGTCTTATCAGTTTTAACCCACATATTAGAAGGAGTCGGTATGCTTACCGAACCAGTTACGCAGCGTGGATGATATATTGAGATTCCATCGTCAGCTCCCCCTAAGTCGTACTTAGCCAGATTCTCAAAGGTAACTTCGGTAGTTAAATTATATACTCCGTTTACCGCATAAACATGTTGCGAGGACGAACCTCCAATAGTAGATGTTCCATCAGTTGCCGTATAACCATAATAGTGATAAAAGACAACACCTGTGTTACTCACAGAGTAAATCATCAAAACATGGACACTATCAACCTTATTCCCACTTTTATCCGTGTTTGTAATATCTAATTGAACGATATCCCCTGGCTGAGCCTGAGAAAACAGATTTCTCAAATTCTCAGCTGACACATTGGAATCCGAGCCATATCGATTACTTAATGTCTTTCCTACCTGAACAAAATTGCTTGAGTTTCCTGTTAAAATGCATTTTGAGTCTGAAGTGCCTGAAGCATTACCTTGAGATCCAATATACGTGTATCCATAAAAACGCGAACAAAGCATCTTCACAAAATCATAACAGTTATTAACTCCTGCGTTTTTTGCCCATGTTCTATTTGCAACAGTTTTCCCAATTCTGCCTTCACTTACCCATAACCTAATACCCTCTTGAACTTGAGCAGGAGTTGTAAGAGCCTCGGTAAAAAAATCATCCGATTCATTACTATTCTCTGAATCTGTTATTTCCGCACCATATTCTAGATTTCTTTCATTCGCAATTGCATTCACTCCAGCTCCAAAAATAGAAACTGAAATGAAACATAATGAAATAATAAGGCTCAATGGTGCAATCTTTTTCAACGACTTATAACACTTCATACTTCACCCTCCCCAAATCATAGAATCCTATAGTATTAATAATATCGTCACTATTACTACCACTTCAACCATTAACATTATTATTTTACAAATTGTTCAATTATTACTTGAATATAGTTAATATTGTCGCTTGGTTTTCTAAACGTAACTATTCTACTTACAATAAAAGTGTCAGTTGTGATACACACTGACGAACTTTGAACAGGATAATCGAGGTGACGTCGACTATGGGAAAAGAACTGAATGCTGATGTTGGCCGGAGAGTTCGGCTGGCGAGAGATGCAGCCGGTTTGACGCAGGAAAAGTTGGCGGCGCTCATCGAAGTCTCGGTTCAGTTCGTCTCTGATTTCGAGCGTGGAAAAGTCGGCGCTTCAGTTGAAACCATAGTTGGAATCTCCCGAGCCCTGCACGTTAGTTGTGACTATCTACTCCTTGGCAAAGAAGACTCCACCAAACCTGGTTTTCTGATACGCCTCGAAGGTCTTTCTTCCAATCAACTGGATATTGTCGAGAAGAACATCAATCTTCTCTTGGAAGCATTCGATTGTGAATGAACGTCATCCCGGTAGTCATATATAATAGCGGGTTTTCTTATTGTTGACACTTCACACAGTTTTAGGCGTGAAGAGTGTCATAGAGCTACGCTTTCATTTCTCAGAAAGTTCTCAATTCCCATATACTGAATCCTTAAGATATTTGTTCTTTCGTTCATGGGTATTCAGTCCTGCGATCACCGGCATTCCGCCATAAGTATAATACTCCTGCCAGGCTTCTCGTTTATCTCCTTCAAATGCATCATAGAATTCCGCAAAAGAAAGCGGGAATACCTTGACTTCATCTCCACGATCCCTGAACTGCGTAAGTATGTCGGACGAAAGCATTTTCGAGTTGCTACCGGTCACATAGATATCCGCATTCTTTATCTTCGTCAAACCCAAAACAACTTCAACAAACGTGATCTTTGCGTCCGGATCATCCACATAGGGATTCTGTATTTCCGAACCCAGTTGTATTTCATCTATAAAAATATGAAATCTCTTTTTTGCGTCCGTTATTTGCTCACGGATATGTTTATCAAGTTCCAGCGGATTACGATACTTCATGTTTTGCATGTCATCCAGCTGTATTCCGATGATCTGTTCGGAAACGATTCCCTCACTTAACAGATAATCTCGAAACAGGTCGAAAAGAAGGACAGACTTTCCACTACGTCTTAATCCGGTAACGATCTTGATCCTTCCGTTATCTTTCAGATTTATCAGTTCATCAACATATTGTTTTCTTGGCAGCTCCTTGTTTCTCCGTGTTTTTTTGCAGATTGGAACGTTTTTGTAAGCTTTCTCCTTTGTGTTATGTTGTATGCACGTTAATCCAGCGTACAAGCACTCAACAACGACCATAAGACGCGGATCATGCCGAATGCTTCAGACTCGGATTCGGCAGAGATGGCCCTAAACCCTAGATCGTGCCGTCATATATATATCGATGTCAGTGGAAATCAGAGTATGCGTGAAATACACCGACAGATTCCACTCAAAAGTCGGTCGCGCCTGTAGACGCAGTGGTCGTGGTTTCGGTGGCGTCGCCCGTGGAAGTCGTCTCGGCCGTGTCCTCGGTGGCGTCGCCCGCGGAAGTGGTTTCGCTCGTGGCAGTGGTCTCGGCCGTGGAAGCTTTTCCGGCCACTTCATCAAGATTATCTTGATAATCCCAGCCGAATGCTTCTTCTTTCTTGATGAATGCCCGGATGCCTTCGATGGTGTCAGGGCCGTCCATCCATTCAGCCAGATCCATCGAGTAGCGGACTAGACTTGTCACGCAGCGCGTCTGGATCTGCCCGCCTTCGTACGTGCCTTCGAAGCAGAGGTACCAGTAAATACTCCGATCCACCGGTGGAGTCTGGTTCAGATCTGTGATATCGAGTCGGTAGATGACAAATACTCTGTTTTCATTGCTTACACTTGCGAGGGCCAGACCCGCATATTCTACTTTATTTATGGTAGCACCATTCACCTGCACTCCGGCGCCAACGCGCGCATAGTTCATCCAGAACTCGCCGCCTTTTTTGAAGCCCTCTTCCATGGCAGGCGTGATCTGATCGAGTGATGTGACCAAGGAATGTCTCCCGTTATAGTCTCCGTCAAAAGGCTGCCAAAGCGTAAAGTCGACGCCGTTTTCCCTCACGGTATAGCGCAGTTCCGCCTCATGGATCAAACATGTATAATCCAGACAGCCTTGCGCAGACCAGTTGTCAAAGCAGATGGTTCCCCACATAGGATCTATCCTGGTAGGATCGATCGTTCCATCTTGATAAACACTATTAAACCCATGCATCCACAGGTATTGACGCTTAACAGGTTCGTCTCCGGTGTTATCGGTCACCTGCACCTGGTAGACCAGCTGCACCATGTCACGTTCTTCCGCAGATGAACTTGAGTAATCGACCCGGCTGCGGATCATGCCAAGATAGTACATGCCATCGATATCCACCTCTTTCGGAATTACGTCTTCATCGGAGATTCCGTCTTTGCGGATATATTCTCTCGCCGCTTCATCCATGATCTTGAACTGTTCGTCGGTGATCTGACTTAAAGAATCGATGGAAATGTGCGGTCCTTTTTTCGCAGACGATGGATCGGTAGTGTTCGTATCCTCCGCACCCGCTGTCGTAGCAGTGGTTTCCGAAACAGCGCTTGCCGTCGTTTCATTTCCGGTTTTCTTTTCCTTGGAAAAAGCACCGGACTTTGCGAGTATTGCCAGTGTAACGGAGCCGGTAAGAAGCAGGGCAGCAAGCGAACCGACCAGGATCTTCGTCCCCCGGTTCTTCTTCAAAACATCCTGCTCCAGTTCTTTTGAAGGCGACACAGAATCCGTCAACGCAGATGATTCCGGACGCTTCGGTGCTAAAGTTTCAGGCGACAATATAGGCGCCTGTGGCAGATTGCCGTTAGGTTCTTTCTCGTTCATATTCTTTTCCCTCTCGATTGTTGCCCAGATGTCTTTTTCCCAAGTCCATTATAGTATGAAAGAGAGTGAAGAATTCCTAACAGAATTGTCATAAAAAGAGGAGGACTCAGCCTCCTCTCTTGTCCCTCTCATCTACGAGGTTTTTGATATTCTGTTGTTCAATCTCGTTGAGGTAATGATCCTCACCATTTTTGTCCCACTCATCGGCGGGAACCTTTTCTTCGTACCAGCTGAACTGGTGGTATTTATCGAGTATTTCCTTATTGCGGAAGATGTACCCGTGGCGGGCCCAGATCTCGTTGATAGCGGCGCGAAGTTCGCCATCACTCAGTTTCTGGATATTCTCTTTCGGGATCAGTTCTTTGTCACTTGAAGGGAACACGAAACCGTCGTTACTTCCAACCACGATAGCAACGTCCTTTTTCGTCGTGCCGCCTGGATTGAGAAGACTCGTGTCGATTCCGTCACTGAAAGTCACACCGACGGAATCCCTCCAATACGCGATGATTGATTTTTTCATATCTTCCACCGAGGAAAAACCATTGACGCTCCAGCCTGAAAAGGCAAGCGTTTCTTTATCCGGCGAATTGACTGTGGATGGATCGACCTCACCATTTGTGTATACATTCGGGAAACCATCGCACCAGTAAAACTCCTCCGCCTTGGGCGACTCCTGGTTGTGATCCATCACCCGCACCTGGTAACACATGTACACATTATTCTCACCATACGAATTACTGACTACGATCAGGCCGATGTATTTGAACTGTTCAACGACAACAAAGTCTGACTTCAATTCCTGCTCGTAATCAAAAAATACTCTTGCTTCCTCATTCAAAAGTTTGATCTGGACAGGAGTGACTTCCTCTTTGGTCGCCACTCTTTGCCTCGTCGTATCCTCAGCCGGACCGATTTCCGGCATAAACAAGCTTTCATCCACATTCACTTCAAATTTCGCGCCGGCAAAATTGGTGAACATCTCCTCTTTCATTGTATCGAAGGTCCTAAATCCATTAATCGACCAGTCCGAGAAACATACGGATGTGCCGTACCCGGTTGCTATGCCGGTATCGACCGTGCCGTCCAAATACACATCACTGTATCCGACTGTCCAGAAGAAATGGCGCACGACCGGTTCTGTGCCGCTCTTATCGGTGACCTGCACCTGAAAGACCATATAGACATAGTCCCATCCTTCGTATTCCGGCGAAGAAGCGTTCTGAATGATGTTTCCGACATATCTGCACTCATCCAGGCTGACATTCGAAGGCAGGTTCCTTGCTACATTATCTTCAAAAACACTCTCCGCCGCTTCTTTTAGTGTCTTAAGCTGTTTGTCGGTGATCTCGCTGAGTTTGCTCACGTGCACGAGCGCCCCGTTCCGGCTCTCCGATTTCGTCTCAAAGACGGCATCCGGTTTCCGGACACGGCGGAGCTCGCTTTTCGTTTCCTTTGTATTTTTACATGCCGCGAACGTGAAGCATAACGCTGCTACCAAGCCAAGACTCGCCACGCGCTTGATGGACATCTTCCTGTACCTCTACTTTCCCTTTATCACCTCAATAACATCGTGTATCGCCTTAATGCGCCCGATCACACGGTCGAGCTGTGCCTGACTCTTTACTTCCACCGTCATCGTAAAACGGGCTGTTACATCTTTCATCGCAGACATCGAGCCGGATGTGATCTGAACATGTTCTTCCGCAATGGCATTAGAAATGTCAGCAAGAAGATGGCTTCGATCCAAAGCGATGACCGTAAACTCGGCAAGATAACTCATCTTCGGGTTCGGTCTGTCTTTCCAGTACACCTCGATCAAGCGCGACGCACGCTCCGCCGCTTTTACCGAAGCGGTCGCATTAGCCACGATATTGCGGATATTGCTGCAGTCTTTCCTATGGATGCCCACGCCATTGCCGCGCGTGATATACCCGATGATCTCATCGCCCGGAAGCGGATGACAACACTGGGACAGGTGCACGAGGCAATTGTCGATTCCCGTTACCACAACGCCTGTATCTGCACTTCCGCTCTTTTCGGACTTCGCACCGACATGGCTCGACTCCTGCGAACTCGCGATCAATGCATTTGGCGTAGACGTAATATTCTTCTCATCAAAAAGCTCTTTCGCCATGGGCTGGTAGACCACCTGGCCTGCCGACGTCACACGGTAACCGAGTTCGAAGCGTTCTTCCTCGGAGAGCGAGCGGATGTAATCGTCACGGAGACGGCCCACCACTTTATGTGCAGTTAGAAGACCATAACCGATCGCCGCATAGAGGTCATCGACCGTATTCTGCGTAAACTTGCGAAGTACAGTCTCCATGTGTTCTTTCTTCAAAAGCTGCTGCGTTGTGAAACCGATCTTCTTGATCTCACGCTCCACCGCTTCTTTTCCGATCACGATATTCGCTTCACGCGTTTCCTTCTTAAAGAAGGCGTTGATCTTGGATTTTGCGGCACTTGTCTTAACGATCTTCGCCCAGTCACGCGAAGGTCCTTTTACCTGATCCGAGGTAAGGATCTCTACGATATCACCATTCTGGAGTTCTGTCGCCAGTGGCACGAGACGGCCGTTGACCTTCGCGCCGTACATTCTGTTTCCAATACCACTGTGGATCGTATACGCCAGATCGATCGGGCAGGAATGCAGAGGCAGCGAGATAACGTCGCCCTTCGGTGTGAATACGAATACTTCGTCTTCAACCAATCCGGTCTTCAGGGCATCCAGATATTCGTTTGCATCCTTGGACTCACCCTGCCAGTCCAGGATCTGACGGAGCCAGGAAAGTTTCATGTCGAAAGACGTGTTCTTCCCGCCACCGTTGGAGTTGCCGTTTTCTTTGTACTTCCAGTGCGCGGCGATACCATATTCCGCCGTTCTGTGCATCGCAAGTGTGCGGATCTGCACTTCGAAAGGAATACCTTCTTTTCCGATGACCGTCGTATGGAGCGACTGGTACATGTTCGGTTTCGGCATGGCAATATAGTCCTTGAAGCGGCCCGGCATCGGATAGTACATCTCGTGTACAAGTCCGAGGACCGCATAACAGTCGGACACCGTGTCCACGATAATGCGGCATGCGAAAATATCGTAGATCTGATCCAGGTGTTTATCCTGGTTCTTCATTTTGTTATAGATACTGTAGAAGTGCTTCGGTCTGCCTTCGATCTCGGCATGGATGCCCATCTTCGAGATACGCTCGGACATTTCACTGACCACGTTCTCCAGGAACTTTTCACGCTCGGAACGCTTCTGCGAAATCGCGCCGACGAGTTCGTAATATGCATCCGGATCGGTATAACGCAAGCAGAGGTCTTCCAGTTCCCACTTGATCTTGTAGATACCAAGACGATGGGCGAGCGGTGCATAAATATCTCTCGTTTCAAGGGAGATCTCACGCTGTCTCTCCGGATTCTGGTGCTTCATGGTACGCATGTTGTGGAGGCGGTCCGCAAGCTTGATCAGGATCACTCGGATATCCTTCGCCATTGCGAGGAACATCTTTCTCATATTCTCCGCCTGCTGCTCTTCCTTCGAGGAATATGGGATACGGCCGAGTTTGGTTACGCCGTCTACAAGAAGTGCCACGTTGTCGCCGAATACTTCGCGGATCAGGTCCACGGTCACCGCCGTGTCTTCCACCGTATCGTGCAGGAGCGATGCCACCAGGGAATCCGTATCGACTTCCAGCTCCGTCAGGATCTGTGCCGTCGCGATCGGATGGATGATGTACGGTTCACCGCTCTTTCTCTTCTGGGAACTATGGGCTTTATAAGCAAACACGAACGCGCGCTGGATGCGGTCCGATTCATCTTTTTCCGAATAGGATTTGTATCTCGACAATACCTCATCCAGCATGTCCAGAATGTCCGGTGCGATATCCTCCGGGAAGGTCTCGTCTCTCAGGTCATCGAAAAACGCCTCGTCCTCCGGTGTGATTTCTTCAATTTTCTTCTTGTCGCCACTCATGTAATCGTCAGTTCCCCCCATAAAGAGTACGATATGTTTCTGTATCCTCTAGTTTAACTTTGCTTTTCACAGATAGCAAGGAAAAACATATCCTCTCATCGCTGATCCGTACCAGCTCGAGAAGCCCTGCTTCTGCGAACATGTCCAATGCTCGTGCAATCTTAAATGCGTGAAAAGGCTTTTTGAAGTGCCCGGTGAGAAGTCTCGCGAGAAGCTTCAGGTCGACCATATTCACTTCTTCCCGGAACGTCGCCCGAAGGAAGCGGTAAAGAACGCCCATTTCTTCGCCGTTCGGGAGCAGGTCCTCCACCCTTCCGCACTTGGCCAGGATCTGGATCTGCTTGAGCGGCAGTTTGTTGCGATACAGGTTTTCCAGCACCTGCGGCTTGTCCCACAGCGTTTTGCCTGTCTCTACGTGATGCATGTCCACGACCTGCAGTTTCAGGCTGTCCACGCCATTCCACGAATTCACCAGAAGCCGCACCAGCACGTCCACCGTCGTACCCGGCACGTACATTTCCGCAACATCGCCGACACTAAAAGCAATGGCGTCGACGACCTGTTTTTTCTCATCGTTGAGCTGGAGCTGGAGTTTCAGGTGTTTTCCGTTTCCGACCAGCGCGCTGTTGACGATCTTGACTTTACGTACCAGAAACACCGGTTCCCTGTTTCCTTCTCCAAAAGGCTCGAGTGCGCGTAGTTCTTCGGCGCTTTCGAGTGTGATCTCGCTGGTGTCCAGTTCGCTGTCAACAAGCAGGAACCTTACGTCATTTTCGTTATTTCTTTCTTCGGCAAAAGCACTTACCTTGTGTTGGAATTCTTCGAATTTGCTTTCTTCTACGCTGACGCCTGCCGCGCGTTGGTGTCCGCCAAACTGCTGCACGCTGTCACCGCAGTATTTGAGGCATTCGAGTATCGGGAAATCGCCGGCTGTACGGCAGCTTCCCTTAAGTACTCCGGGTCTTCCCGGATCGGTACTGAAGACCAGCGCCGAGTGCTGGTATCTTTCCACCAGACGGCTGGCGACAATACCGAGGATGCCCGCATGCCAGTTTTCGCCGGAGATGACGATCGGCATGGAATCATTTTTGAGGGAATGGAGGATCTCCGGCGAAGACTCAATCTTTTTCACGGCTTCGTCCACGATCGTCTGCTCCATCTCCTGGCGGCGGGTGTTTTCTTCGATCATGATGCCCGACAGTTCTTTTGCCATGGAAGGATCGTCAGTAAGAAGCAGTTCCACGGCTCTCGCCGCGTCTCCTAATCTTCCGCACGCATTGATCTTCGGAACGACCTGAAAAGCGATATCGGTTGCCGAGAGGTTCTGTGCTGCTTTGCCATTCATTTCCCGGATCAGCGAAAGCAACGCCGCAAGTCCCGGCCGTGACATCTTATTCAACATCACGATTCCGTTTTTCACGATATCCCTGTTCTCGCCAGTCAGGCTCACCACGTCCGCAATCGTGCCCAGGGCGGCAATATCGATATATTCGCGCCAATCGTCTTTTTGAACGGTCGGCATTCCGGCTGGCATGCCTGACGCTTCACTCAGTTTTCCGCAAAGTGCTGCGACAAGTTTCAGCGCCACGCCCGCACCGCACAGATGCTCAAATGGGTAGGTGTTGTCAGTTCTTTTACAGTCAACGACCGCCAAAGCCGGCGGCAGCAGTTCTTTTACCTCATGATGATCCGTCACGATCACATCGGTCCCACTCTGCATCAGATCATCGATCTCCTCGTAATTTGCGATACCGCAATCGACCGTGATCACGAGATTCGGGGATTCTGCCTGAATCCTATCGATCAGCGTCGACGACACGCCATACCCCTCGGTCATTCTGTCCGGGATCACATACGTGACCTCCGCACCGAGCTTTCTGAAAAAGGACATGAGGATCGCAGTCGAAGTTACGCCGTCCGCGTCATAGTCGCCGCAGATCAGGATCTTCTCTTTATTTTGAAGCGCGGCAAGGATCCGCTCCACCGCGGTATCCATGTCGTTCATGAGAAAAGGGTCGTGCCACTCCTTCGCGTCCCGAGCCAGAAACGCCTGGACCTCTTCCTGCGAGGTGATTCCCCGCGCCTGAAGAAGCCGACCGACCAGCGCCGAAGACGCAATCGTCGTCCCCCCATCCGGGATATTCGTATCTGACGCGCCCACGCCCCTGTTTTCCAGGCTCTCCGGCAGCCGCCACTTTTTCTCAAGAAGGATCATGACATTACCCCCATCATTTACTACAACTATTTTATCATTCTTAAGGCAGATGAATAGCTGTTCTCTGCCAAGTTCCAAAAGTTGATCAATGCCTGAAAGTTTCGGGGGCGTCTCACTGATAGCTTCATTTGTCTGAATGTGCGTCTGATTTTTCCTCGATTCAGACGCGGATTCAGACATTTGCTCCATTTGTCTGATTATGCGTCTGATTTTTCCTCGATTCAGACGCGGATTCAGACATTTGCTCCATTTGTCTGATTATGCGTCTGATTTTTCCTCAATTCAGACAAGAATTCAGACATTTGCTCCATTTGTCTGATTATGCGTCTGATTTTGTTTCAATTCAGACACATATTCAGACGCGCGTTCATCCTCTGCAAAAGTCTGATACTTGGTCAGATGGAGGGGGTGAATTAGACCAGATGTCAGACTTTTAAGCGAAAAGTCTGATAGTTGGTCAGATGGAGGGGGTGAATCAGACCAGATGTCAGACTTTTAAGCGAAAAGTCTGATAATTGGTCAGATGGAAGGGGTGAATCAGACCAGATGTCAGACTTTTCGTCCTGAAGTGGTTATTCGAATCCGAAAACGTACAGTTAGACTTAACTAACCGCGTGCACACTAAAAAAGAACTGCCCCTCGTTCGCCAGCGAACCACTGAAAGGCTTAGCCTTCATGGATTCCCGGCAGACAAAAGAGGCAGTCTGTACGGAGGGTATTATGTTGTAAGCCTTACGGCGTTTCCAGCTATTACTCCACGTTCTTCAGCGCATCCGCCAGAGGGATCTTCTTGATTCGGACCATATCGCAGAATGCAACAATGGCATACGATACAATGAGAATAGTGATCATCTTCAGGATCCCAAGAGGGCTGATATAGATATCGAACCATCCATTAAGAGATCCCATATAGAGCCGGAACACTCCGGCCAGACCCAGGATCGCCAGCGCGGCAGTGACCAGTGAGCTGAAGACAACAACGATGGAAGTCAGCAGGATATAGAGGCTGTTGATCTCGCCGTTCTCATAACCCAGGACCTTGATCATGGAGATGGATGTAGCATTCTTCTCGATGATGATCTTGGTCAGAAGGTACATGATCAGTATCGCCATGATCAGGCAGACCCACGCCACCATGTCCATCATGCCACCCATGGAGTGATCAAGCTGGGTCGCGATGCTCATGATGTCCTCCAGTGTCACCACGCTATAGATCATGTCTGCATCGATATCGTGGATCGCCTCCTGAGCGAAGAATCCGGTAAATGCTTTCTCATCCAGACCGAAGATCCGATTGAAGTTGTTCCTTGGCAGGAAAACATATAGTCCACCGTCGTAGTCGTAAATACCTGCGATGATGAATGTATAGGATGTATCCTCATACTTCTCCTTCAGCGTGATCGTGTCGCCCTTGGCAAGACAGAACTTCTTCTGATAGGGAGAACTGATCCAGATCTCGTTCTCCTTCAGTTCCTCGTTGATCTTCACATAACGGCTTCCTTCCGAGTACCCGTAAACAGAGATATCCTCTCCCACGTGGGCACCATCGATCGTCTCGAGGGAAGTTACACAGTATTTCTCGGCGCTTTCTTCGCCGGTCGTGATTTCCTTACCTTCCTCATCCTCATAGTTCTTCAGGATGTACTGGTAATTACAGATCAGGTTCTCATCCAGGTTCGACTTATAGTGATCCAGCGTCTGCGGCAATCCGATAGAGAAAGCCAGAAGCAACATAACGAATGCGATTCCACAGAAAAGAACGATATATCCGCCTAGATTATTCAGCAGTATGCGCAGACGGAAACGATTCAGGAATCGCCAGGACGGAAGGCGCATCGCCTTCTTACGCTTGGATGTGCTCAGATCACGACGCAAGAACCGAAGCGGAGACAGACGGAGCTTCCTGTAGATCACGATGAAATTTACCAGGAACATCAGCACCATCGGAAGCACCGTCGTAACCAGGAACGCATCTGCATTCCATCTGGTCTCATAGCCCATGAGACTATACGAATTGTAGTAAAGGTCTACCGATGCATCTTTGAAGATCGTGTAGCCGAGTGCATTACCGATAGCCGACGCTACGAGTGTGACCAGGATCGGGAGAAGCATATAGTGACGGAGCATCTCGCCTCGAGTATACCCGGTGGCGCGCAAGGTTCCGATGACTGCAGCTTCATTCGTGATGGTATTACTCGTGGTGATTGCGAAGATAAAGGCAAGCACCCCTATGAAGATGTATACAAGCACCGAGATCATGGCCTTGTCTCCGCCCATATCGTTCGGCGCGAAATGAATCGCCTGGTTGGCATACTCCGGAACGAAGTCCTTCAACTCGTTGATACTTTCCTTCTTCTTCAGGATCTCCATCAGGAGTGCCGAATCGTTCTTGGCACTTTCTGCCTTCTCTTTATCATCAGTGTAGCCACCTGTGGCTGCCAGCACCGCCAGACGCTCCATCAACTTATCGCCCAGTACTTTGGCCTCGGAATCATCCTTCGGCGGATCGTTGTACTTATATGCATACTGATAGATGATGCTGCTATCGATCTCTTCCCAAGCTTCCTCAGTTACCACTGCAATATCGAAGTCTACCGCGTTGAACATGAAGTCAGAATTCTTCTTATAGAGCGTGCTGTAGTCTGAGGAGGAGATCAGTCCCACTACTTCCGTCGGGTCCTCACCGATGTTGATAATATCTCCTACCTTGATTTTCCGGTTGGTGGCATGATTCCGGTCGATGGCGATCTCACCCTTTCTTTCCGGAAGACGACCTTCCATAACACAGGCACGATTCACTTCTTTCCGGATCTTGAAGATACGAATGCTGGAATCTGCTTTCCCGTCCTGGTCGTGATCTTCCGTAGAATCCTTATAGAACTGCTCGTAGATCGAAATATCCGAACTCATGGCCTTCAGAAGATCTTCTGTTGCTTTATCTTTCAGTTCAAAGTGACCGTTCTCGATATTGTATTTCTCATAAGATTCTTCAATAGCGGCCATCATGCTGTCGTTTCCTACGCTGATACCTGAGGCCAGCGCGATCATAAAGACCATAAGAATGGTAAGGACAACATACCTTTTCCATTCTTTACACATCTCTCTAAGGATGCGTTTTCTCAATGGGTTTTTCATATGCGTTTCTCCTTACCAATCCAGTTCCATCGCGCTGATCTTGTGATCGTTCAGGATATTTTTTCTCACCTTGCCGTCACGAAGTTTGATGGTATGATCCGCCATATCGGAAATGGCGTTGTTATGGGTAACCATGATAATGGTATTTCCATACTTCTGGTTTACGTCTTCAATAAGCTTGAGGATCTCCTTGGACGTGTTATAGTCCAGGGCTCCGGTAGGCTCATCGCAGAGAAGGATGTCCGGATTCTTCACGATAGCACGGCCGATGGATGTTCTCTGCTGCTGACCACCCGAAAGCTGGTTCGGAAGCTTGTAACGATGCTCCCACAGTCCCAGGGTGTTAAGGAGTTCATCAATGTTCAATGGCTTGTCCGAGAGGTACGCACCGACCTCGATATTCTCCTTCACATTCAGATTCGGGATCAGATTATATAGCTGGAAAACATAGCCCAGATGCTTTCTTCTATATCGTGTCAGTGCTTTCTCATCCATGTCCCGGAGCTTGTCCCCGGCAATAGCGATATAGCCGTCATCTGCCTGATCGATGCCCCCGATAATGTTCAGAAGTGTTGACTTGCCCGAACCGGAAGGTCCGAGAAGGACACAGAACTCACCTTTTGCCACGGTGAAATCCATTCCCCGAAGGACTTCCTGTCGGCTGTCCCCTGTGCCGAAAGCCTTGCATACATTACTTACTGTTAAGAATTCTTCTTTTGTCATAGTTATTATCCTCACTCTATGTGTCACGCCGGGACTCTCCAAACCCGGTTGTGTTAAATGAATATATGAACGACTGTTCATATGTATTATAGTTAATACATCGAAAAGAATCAATCCCTGTTTTTGTTAGCTAACACTAACAAAAATCCGAAAAACACTATGACACTTTTGGTGAATACTTCCAAGCACACCAGAAAAGCTCTTCGCATACAAAAGCTCTGGAACACGCAGATACAGGGGTTCCAGAGCTTCTATCGCATTTTCTCTGGTCTTGGTAATCAGTTTGGATCATCTCGCCACCTCCTTCGTTGGGCAACAAAAAAACGAGCTTTTTGCTGCAATCAAAATGCAGTAAAAGTCTCGCTTCTCCCAACATATCCCGGGGAAACGGCCTCATAACTTCCGGCCTCGTGCCTTCGCACTTCATTCCCGTGATGGCGAAATATGTTACATGCTTCCGAATGGTAGAAAAAAACTTCCACAGGGTCCCGAAGCATGCAAGCTACTCCCTATTACGTGTTCTAGTTTACCTTGACTAACTGGAATAATCAACCCTGTATTTCTTGAAAATAATGCACAAAGAAATCTTGCTCTGATTTCAGTTGTATGAAACTACGATATAAAAAAATGTCTCAGAAGTGATTCGCATCACATCTGAGACACTATGATTTCAATGTTGATCCGCCAGTTCTTTTGGCGAAGAAAACTTCAAAAATCAGTCTTCGGAATCCTCACCGTTTTCATTACTGATCTCTTTGAGGTAGTCATCGATCTCGGTGTTTCCGGACTTCGGATTTGTGTGGATCTCCTCCGGAACTGCGCTGGATTCATCTGCCTTCGGAGCATCACTTTCTACCGATGCGCTTTCCGTCTCTGCCGTTTCGTTTGTGGAAACGGAATCACCTGTTTCGATAGATGTCACACCCGGGATCACGCCGTTATTGACATAGATCTCTTCGAACTCCGGTCCTTCGATCTTTTCTTTCTCGAGAAGTCTCTGGGCCACGCCGTTGAGGATGGACATACGCTCATTCAGCAAAGTGAGAACGTCTTTGTACGCTTTGTCGATGATGTGGCAGATTTCTTCGTCAATCAGGGCGGCATACTTGTCGCTGTAGCTCTTCGTATGACCATAGCTCTTGCCGATAAATACCTCATCGTCATCATCAAAAACAACGTTCGGGAAAGATTCACTCATACCATAGCGTGTGATCATCTCACGGGCAACAGCATTGCAGTGCTGCAGGTCAGAGGAAGCACCGGTGCTGATCTCGCCAAGAATGATCTGCTCAGCAGCACGTCCGCCAAGGGAGATCATGATCGAATCGATCAGCTGCTTCTTGGTTGTATAGTAGATGTCCTCATCCGGCTTATGCGCTGTGTAACCACCCGCACCGCCAGCCGGGATGATGGAAACTCTCTCGACGTGCTCGGTCTCGGAAACAGTACGCAGAACGATAGCGTGTCCGGCCTCGTGGAAAGCCGTCAGGCGCTTTTCCTTGTCGGTGATGACACGGCTCTTCTTCTCCGGACCGACCATAACCTTGAATACCGCCTCGGACACATCCGCCTTGGTGATTTCTTTTGCATTCTTACGTGCAGCCAGGAGCGCTGCCTCGTTCAAAAGGTTTGCCAGATCCGCACCCGTATAGCCAGGCGTGATCTTCGCGATTTCCTTAAGATCTACATCAGAAGCCAGCGGCTTGTTCTTCGCATGTACCTGAAGGATCTGTGCACGACCCTTGATATCCGGACGGGATACGGTCACGCGGCGGTCAAAACGACCCGGACGCAGAAGAGCCGGATCCAGGATATCCACACGGTTGGTCGCCGCGATTACGATAACACCCTCATTCGGGCCGAAACCATCCATCTCAACGAGCAACTGGTTCAATGTCTGCTCACGTTCATCGTGGCCGCCGCCCATGCCGGCACCTCTGTGACGGCCGACAGCATCGATCTCATCGATGAACACGATACAAGGTGAATTCTTCTTCGCATTATCGAAAAGGTCTCGCACACGGCTTGCACCGACACCGACGAACATTTCTACGAAGTCGGAACCGGAAATGGAGAAGAACGGTACGCCCGCCTCACCGGCTACTGCCTTGGCAAGGAGCGTCTTACCTGTACCTGGTGCACCATTCAAAAGGATGCCCTTCGGGATCTTCGCACCAAGTGCGGAATACTTTTTCGGATTCTTGAGGAAGTCGACCACTTCGGTCAACTCTTCTTTTTCTTCATCTGCGCCGGCAACATCGGCAAAAGTAACCTTGTTCTTGCTCGGGTCATGCAGTCTCGCCTTGCTTCTTCCGAAGTTCATGGCATTTCTGCCTTCACCTGCGTTACGGGAGAAGTTCAGCCATACGAAGAAGATCATGGCGCCCACCATCAGGACGATCATGATACCGCTCATGATGGCACTGACGTCAGTCGGCTGCTTGTATTCGAAAGACTCGATCGCACCGGAATCCTTTGCTTCCATGAGGATCGTCATAACGTGGTCAGCAGAATCATATGGGACTTTCTTGCTGACTTCCGTCTTCTTACCGGTCGTCGAGTCATAATACTTAAATTCCAATGTGTTTCCGTAAAGCACGACATCTTCTTTTACGACCGATTTATCCGCGATCATGGTAAGCGCATCGGACAAAGACGTCGACTTCTTCGACGGGTTATCGAAAAAGAAGAAAGAAGTCACGACCAGGATCACGATCAACACCAGATAAAATGGCAGACCGCTGAATGACTTCTTCGGCTTTCTCTCATTTAGGCTCATGTTTCATTACCTCCATCAAGTTCAAGTACACAAACATCGGGAAGATTTCTGTATTTTCCCGCATAGTCCAGACCATATCCGATGACAAAAGCATCCGGGATCTCCATCCCGATATAGTCTGCCTTGAATTCCACTTTACGGCGGCTCGGCTTGTCAAAAGCGGCGCACACCTTAATGCTCTTCGGGTTTCTCGCGCCGAGTTCCCTCATCAGGCTCTGCATCGTGATCCCCGAATCGATGATATCCTCTACGATCAGGATATTCTTGCCTTCCAGGTCAAGATCGACATCCTTACGGATATGGACATTTCCCGTGGAGACAGTTCCATTGAAATAACTCGAGACCTGCATAAAGTCCAGGATCACCGGGCAGGTGATCTTCCGGATCAGATCAGACAGGAACACGCATGCGCCCTTCAGGACACCGATCACAACGATCTCTTCGCCGTTGTAGTCTTCCGAGATCTGCTTACCCAAGCGGCAGACAAACTCGTCGATCGTATCACGTGAAATAAGTACATCTGAAATCCGTTCCATATGCCGTCTCCCTTCTATTCATTCATCCGCAGGTTCTTCGAGAAGTTCCAACCTGTACATCTTCTCTCCCTGCATCGCATCAGCACGGGCATTCTCTCCCGCTTCCCGGAACTTCTCCCATGACTTTTCGTCGGTAAAGCCGACTGCGTGGAGCTTCCCGGGCACCCACAAAACACGGTTTCCGTCCGCCACCAGGAGCAATCTGTCCCGGTATCCGGCGGGTATCTTCGCATCGTTCATGAAACGACGAAGATCTTTCGTCACACCCGTTCCCGCCCGGCTGACCGTATCACCGGCGCGGCGCGTCCGCAACTCGGCTGTTTTCAGCACTGGTTCAGGAAAAAACCATGTCGTACTATTATAAACTAACTCGGCATCTTTCTCAATGAGCTCGAGCTTGATTCTCACGAAACTTTGGAAAAACTTAATCATTTCTCCACAAGGAATATTCCGAAGCGGCAGAACCTCGGAAGAATCCTCCTCCCGCGCCAGAAAACCGATGCCTTCCAGCGCTCCGCTTCTGCTTTGCAGCTGCTCCTCCGCCGTATAAAACCGGACCATTCCCTGCTCCAGAGCCGCAAACCTGTCGTTCGGCAGGCAGATCCGCTTGTTCCCCTCTTTTCTGGCAAGCATTTCCAGGATACTTTCCCAGTGACACTCCTCGATATCGACCAGATCCCCGAAAGTATCTGCTGCAAGCTTTTTGAGGATCCGAAGTTTCAGCGGGTGATCTTCTATCTCCGCCAAAAGCACTTGGCCTTCTGCTTTCTGCTTCTTTTCGAGTTCTTCGGCTGCCAGCCGGTCGAGATAGGCATTTTCCTCTTCGATCCGCCGGCTCAGCCCGCACAGCGCTTCGACCGGAGACTGGTTCACTCCGCGGTCGATCAGAGGGAAGACCTCATTTCGGAAGAAGTTCCTCGAGTACGCGGAATCTTCGTTGGTTGCGTCGTTTCTAAAGGGGATCTTTCTTTCTTCGCAGAAACGAAGGATCTCTTCTTTACGGACACCAAGGAACGGGCGGATGATGTGGCCGTTTCTCGGACGCATACCCACCAGGCCTTCCATTCCGCACCCGCGGAAAAGATGCATGGCAATACTCTCCGCCTGATCGTCCATGTGGTGCGCCACGGCGACGGCGCAGTCCTCGGCGCCGTTGCTTTTGCCATTGAATCCGTCATCATCGCCGGCATCGGCTTCGCTGAGTTCACTAAAAATCGCATAGCGCTGGATACGCCCTTCGGTTTCCAGGCTGCGTTTATGTTCTTTGGCTAATGCAGGAATATCTAAGTGGCGCACGGTAAGCGGCACAGAAAGTCCGGAACAGAGATCTTCGACCAGTGCAGCATCGCCATCGGCGGCTTCCCCACGGATCCCGTGATGGACATGGACAGCCGAAAGCTTCACGTCTTGGTATTTTCGGTCAAGGATATCTTTTAAGACCACAAGGAGCGCCATGGAATCACACCCGGCCGAAACACCGACCCAGAGGTGCTTGCACCGGATCAGGCGGTGCTTCTCCATATACTCTTCAACCGTGCGGATCAGATCTCTCACTTAATTTCTTCACTCTCCCGGAGGCGCATCCGGAACCGGAGCATCCATGCCAAGACCGGAATCATCGTAGGAGACCTCGTCAAATTCCATTCCCGAAGGATCGGCAAAGAAATCGTCCATCGATCCCAGAACATCATCGGCCGGGGCACCAAACTCCGGCGGTGCATCGTTGTCAGACGGCTGGCCGCTCTCGTCTTCCTTCTTATCACGCTGATAGAAGGTCGTACGCGAGCCGTTCCACTGGAGATATACCGTCTTTGTAGGACCTTGACGGTTCTTGGCGATAATGATCTCGGCCTTCTCGGGTTTCTCTTCGTCGACAGGACGGATCGGCTTCTTGTTGCCCTCTTCTTCCTCGGGCTCTTCTTTCCGCCGGTAATAGTCCGGTCGGTGGATAAACATAACAAGGTCGGCATCCTGCTCGATTGCACCCGAATCACGAAGATCCGAAAGAACAGGTCTGTGGTCGTCTCTCTTTTCCGATTCACGCGACAACTGCGAAAGCGCAATGATCGGCACGTCCAGTTCTTTGGCCATGAGTTTCAAAGAACGGGAGATATCGGAAATTTCCTGCTGGCGGCTGGAATTACTCTTCTGGGAAGCCGGAAGCATCAACTGGAGATAGTCGATGCAGACCAGGCCGAGTTCGCCGTTCGCTTCCTTGAGCTCGCGGCAGCGCGTCAGCATCTCGGCGGTGTTAAGGCCGGAATGGTCATCGATATAAAGCGGCGCCACGCCAAGTGACGGCAGCGTCGAAGTAATTCTCGCAAGATGGTCGGACGCAATTCCTTTTACTGACTGGATCGCGCTCGTCGGAATGTCGCAACGCGAAGAAAGAATACGG
Source organism: Clostridiales bacterium (assembly GCA_017545245.1). GTDB lineage: Bacteria > Bacillota > Clostridia > Saccharofermentanales > Saccharofermentanaceae > Scatonaster. Next base: position 36,176 of record JAFWPB010000047.1, on the reverse strand, counting down.
TTTCCGATTTCCTTCGCGGACATTTCCAAACTGAAAAATGCAACCGGCTTCTTCTCGTAGATGGCAACGTTGGTTGCAATGTTGATAACGAATGCAGACTTACCCATAGCCGGTCGGGCTGCCACGATCGTAAGCGTACCAGGACGGAAACCATTGGTAACGTGGTCGACCAGAGAGAAATGGCTCTTGATCGCACGGGAATCCTCCGGATGGAGAAGATCGTACAGGGAGCCGTCGAGGACTTCTTTCAGGGATTTGAAAGCAAAGTCCTGTCGATTGGTGTCACGAAGCTCGCCAAGGCGGGCAATCGCGAGTTCGATCAGACTGTTGATATCAGTAGAACCTTCGTAGGACATCTTCATGATGTCGTCGATGCTCTTGATCATACGGCGTGAAAGAGACTTCTGCCGGACGATCTTGACGTATTCCTGGAAGTTCGAGAAAAGCGCCCGCGTGTCAACGATCGAGCTGAGGTAGGTCATTCCACCGACCTTCTCGAGTTTTCCCGTATGACGCAGTTCGTCACCGACCGTAATGAGGTCGACGGATTTTGACTGCGAATACAGGGTAATGATCGTATCGTAGATGATCCGGTGCGCAGGCTCATAGAAGTCCTCGGCCAGGAGATAGCCCATGACTTTCTGCAGGCTGTCCTGGTTTTCAAGGCAACAACATAGAACCGCACGCTCCGCCTCTTTATTCTGGGGCGGTACACGCTGGATCAATGCATTTTCGTTTGTTTGCGGCATGCTTCTCTGCTTCCTCTATTCTTCATTTACTGCACGAAGCCAATGCAAAAGCACTGTGTCTTCGGCATTTTCTCTTACTGTTCGAGTGCAACGACCTCGACATTTACTTTTACGCTGACCTGTGTGTGGAGCTTTGCGGTCACTTCATATGTACCCAGGTTCTTGATCGGATTCTTGATCACGACGTTCTTCTTATCTACATCGAAGCCGGCTTTCTTGATCGCTTCTGCAACGTCCATTGCAGTTACGGCACCGTAAAGACGTCCGCCTTCACCGGTCTTGACGGCCAGGGTAACAGTCTTTCCATCTAAGAGCTTACCGTTCTTTCTGGCTTCTTCGAGTTCTCTTCTGGCGTGCTCGGCCTCGGAACCCTTCTTCAGCTTGTTCTTGTTCATATTATCTGCTGTCGCTTCAACGGCCAGTTTCTTTTTGAGAAGAAAATTTCTCGCATAGCCGTCATTGACCTCAACGATATCATCTTTCTTGCCCAGACCCTTGACATCTGATGTTAAAATACACTTCACTTCTTTGTCCTCCGGTATAAAAATTGAGCACCCGTATATAAATACGGATGCTCAATATTATAAACTGTTCATGCAATTATCGCAATGTTACTACTCGTCTAAAAAGACGCAGGTTTGCGATTTCGCCCCGCAAGAATTACTCTGCTACGAAAGGCAGAAGAGCAACGTGTCTTGCACGCTTGATAGCGATGGTCAGCTCTCTCTGATGCTTCGCGCAGTTACCTGTCATGCGCTTCGGCAGAATCTTGCCGCGCTCAGAAACGAACTTGCGAAGACGAGCCTGATCCTTGTAATCGATAGCTTCGATCTTATCCGCGCAGAAAGCACATACCTTTCTTCTGGAACGTCTCTGCTTCATGCCACGATCGCCGAATTCACGACTTGTAGCCTTAGGTGCTCTATTTTCAGCCATGTTAGTAATCTCCTTTCAGAAAAGTCACGGATCTCCGATCCGCTTGTTCTGTCAAAATCTGACCCGGGAAACCGGATCTCTCGGGATCCTAGAATCCCAATACGTCAAAAGGAAGTGAGGACGTATCATCAGAATCCATCGACGCTTCAAAACCCGGATCGATCTGCTGTGCCGGCGGCGGTGTCGGAGCGGCCTGCTGGGCCGGTGCCTGCTGGACTGGAGCCTGTGCCGGCGCCTGTTGCGGTGCAGCATTCGAGGAATAGCCCTGTCCATCTGCCTTCGTATCTACAAACTCGATCTCATCTACCACAACTTCGGTAACGTATCTCTTCTGGCCGTTCTGGTCATCGTAGCTTCTCGACTGAAGTGAGCCGACAACAGAAATGCGGGAACCCTTGTGGAAATAGCTTCCGAGGAGGGTTGCCTGCTGACGCCATGCTACACAGCTGATGAAGTCAGTCTGACGTTCACCATTCTGGTTCTTGAAACGTCTGTCACAAGCTACTGTAAAAGAGCAGTACGCGATGTTGCTCGGTGTCTGCTTAACTTCCGGATCTTTCGTCAATCTACCTAATAAAATTACTTTGTTCATAGTCGTTACTTCCTTTTCGTTAATTACTCCTCAACGCGGATAACGAGAAAACGCAGTACGCCTTCTGTGATCTTCAACACACGCTCGATCTCCTTCGGGAAATCTGCATCCGATGTGAAGTTGAACAGAAGATAGAAACCGTCTTTCTGATCCTCAATCTCGTAAGCCATACGCTTCATGCCAAGGGACTCAAAAGAATCGATCGTAGCCGCAGACTCGATCTTAGCCTTGATAGCATCGGTAGTAGAAGTAATACCTTCGTCTCCGAGAACAGGACTCAAAACAACCATCATTTCATACTTGTTCGCCATGATTTTCACCTCCTCCTGGACTAGAACGGCTCTCATACCTATTTCGATGAGAGCGAGGATATTTCATTAACATATATAGATATGCAATCTGCATCCTTCGCAGCACGAGATAGCATACCACAAGTAAAAAGGTTGCGTCAAGCCCTATTTTCCGATATTTCGGATAACAGGTCCGCTTTCTCTTACCTCTTTTTCGAGGTGTCCCAAATTGAAGCTCTCAGGCATTCGGAAATCATATCACGTCACCCAGCGCGAGGGCTGAGATAAAAATGTCTTTCGACCAGTTCATTATACTACCCATCCTGCGTGCGTAAAAGGGCCATCACGCATTTCCCCGTTTGATTTTTCGATTTCCCCCTTCAGGCAGGTTCAGGCCCGGCGCCTGGTGAGCGGGTAAGCAGGCAGCCGCGGCGCGACGGGTCGGCGCCGAGGGAGCGCGAGAGCGAGCAGGCAGCTGCAAGGCTAGTGCTTTTTGAGCGGTATGATGGGGCAGATAAGTCGCGAATGTCGAAATTGCAAAAAACGACTTACAAATCGCGCCATTTGGGAATTCTTTTTTTGAGAAAGTAAGTCGGAAATCGGCAATTTTCATTTTCTGACTTAAAATCGCTGAAAAACAGGCCGAAAAAGCAGTCGGAAAACGGCCTTTTCCATTTTCCGACTTACGCGGCGCAAAAAAAGTAAGTCGTTTTTTGGAAATATTGGATTTCCGACTTAAAAAGCCCTCCGAATCACTTTTTTCTGATATTCGACTTACAATTCTCACGGAGTTGACGTGGATCGAAACGGCTTCTTCTCGAAAAGCACTGTCGCCCGGTCCTTCGCCGCCGCCCTCCTCCCTCGACTCCCCGCGCCCGCGCCCAACCCCGAAGCACAGGATGAATACCTAAGCAAGTTCTTTTAGAAAGGGAAAAATCCTTAAAGATGCCTTAACCACTTCTTTACCATCTCGATGGTAGAATATCGGGGAACAGAAAGAGAGGTGTTTGTTATGTTGAACAGAATCGACCGTAGCATCGCAATTTTTGAGGAGAATTTCCGCGCCGCCAAGAGCGCCTATGTCTTGAACACGAGTTTGGAGGCAAGTGCCTGCGCGTCGGCCTTCATCGGCCAGGACCATTCCGTTTCGCCGGAACATCTTCGTGATGCCAAGAAGATCGTGCGTTCCAACACGAGGCTTTTCTCTACTCTCGGACGTGGCAACGCCAGTCAGGTGGTCGCCGCGACAATCAGCATGAGCCCGGATCCGCATGCCGCCATGGAAAGCATCCGGAAGATCCACAAAGCACTCGACAAGAAGTTTTTTAATTCCGATTATCTGGTCCTTGCGGCCACAATGATCTATAAGAACTGCGAGCCGCAGGATTACGACCGCATGATCGCCCGCGTCCGCGAGATCTACACGCTCCTGCGCCGTGACCATCCGATGATCACCGGCAGAGAGGATCTTGCCAACTGCGTGCTGATGGCGATTTCCGAGTACAGCCCGGACCAGATCGCCCGCCGCTGCGAAGAGGACTTCCAGGCCCTGCGCAGCTTCTACCGTCTGAAAAACCGCATCCAGTACATGGCCTGCATCAGCAGCGTTTTTGACGGACGTTCCGATGAGAAAGCGTCTCGTATTTCTTCCGCGCAAAAAGCACTGCGTCAGGAGAAGATCCGTTTCAACGGGGATGCGTTCTCCATCATCGCAGCTGTTGCAATGCTCGTGCGTGAAAAGGACATGGAACAAGTAGCCGAGACCATCTCCGACACGAGCAGGAAGTTGAAGAATATCCGTGGCATGGGCGCGATGGGTGCCGGCAAGCGCATCCGCGACATGATCGCCTGCGCCATCGTGATCGACGCCTACGCAAATGACAGCAACGGACAGGTCCGCGACACCGCTATCAGCGCAATCATCTCGGCGATCATTGCCGTCGAAGTCGCGATCATCTCCTCTGCAGCCGCCGCTTCCGCCGCAGCAGCCGCCTCTTCAGGCAGCTGAGTCAGTAGTGGCACAGCCTCCCCACGACATAAAAAGGCGTTGTCTCAAATAGTTAAAAGCAGATAGCAAACCTTAGTATTCGTCCCGTTTGACGAGACTATATAGAGGCCCGAGTGGGACCTTGCCGCTCTGTTTGACCAATGTGGTCCCACTGTGGAAGCCACAACTGGGACCATACCGACTCGTTCATCCAATTTGGTCCCATTCAAAATTCGAGAAAATGGGACTATACAGCTGACGTTGCACGATTTAGTCCCACTAAGCAAGGAAATCCGTGGGACTATTTCGGCATTGCCGCCCGATCTAGTCCCATTCGACGGACAAAACGATGGGACCATCTCTTCCTTTTGAGCCCGTCTAGTCCTACTCCTCCTCGAAAAGCACTTGCCCCCTGTTTCTGTTCTATAAGATGACACTTAGATCCATCTTATAGAACACCTCTCGCTTTGCGGTAAATCGAGTATTCTCTGACAACTGTTATCGAAACGGAGGCAACCTCATTTGTTTTGAGATAGTTCTTTTTATTTCTTCGAAATCACTTTCCTGAATGTAACGAATGAAAATGCCAATAGCGAAACCAAAGCTCCGACTCCGCAGATCCTGACGACAGTATCCGGAATACTTACTCCGAATGCAAGTCCGCTTAGCATCACGATAAGAAATCCTGCCAGCAGAAGTCCGCTTACCATCCATAATACGTTGATCTTTCTCATTTGTTCATTGCTCCTTTTTCTTCGGAGTCCAGACCGAGAAGTCTTCTCTTTACTTCACAGAGTTTACTAAGCTTTCCGGTCATGTATAAGATCACAAAGATCAATGCTCCGATGGCAAGCCCCAATGTAAAACTCATTCCAAAGCCGGCCCAAAACGTATCCGGAAGTTCTAGGCACTCAAGTATCAAATGAACGATCAAAGCAGTAAGTCCGATAAACGAATAGATCATTACTGTTCTTGATATTCTTAAGCTACGATCATTCTGATATTCTGCTACTTTCAAAACGGTTTCTTTTGTTTTCTGATCTAACATCTCTTTTTTCCTCGCTCCGTCTAATATTTCACGGAGATCGACTTCATAAAGATCAGATAATTCCATTAAAAGATCAATATCAGGAAGATTACTTCCCGTTTCCCATCTGGAAACCGTTCTTCTGGCAACTCCCAATTTCTCAGCAAGCTGCTCCTGAGTAATCTTTTTCTCTTTACGAAGTTCTGACAGAAATCTTCCAATCTTTGCAAGATCCATAAGTCAACCTCCTTGATGTCCATAGACTAGCTTTTCGAAAACGAGAGTTGAAGGACACAAAGTGAGCATTCACGTTTTTTGCCTTGTGACAACAATGTCCCATATCGTTAAAACAACTGATACACCGCAGTTTTCAAGCTTCAATTCATTATACTACAATTCGTCCATGGAAAAAGAAACGGGGCGTTCAAGTATTCGTCCTCCTCACTTCCACTGCTCTATCTTATCGAACATGGAAGCCTCCCCGATATCGGGGTCGAGAATATTGACAATGACACGGATACATATATTCCTGTATTCATCCTCCTTGATAACGATCTCGATCTCTGTGGCTTCGTTTCCAGTTGAATAGGCATCGGCATTCACGGAACTAAGGAGCGCTTCTTTCATTTCCGGATCTTCAAATGCGATTTCAAATCCTCTCTGATAGCACTTCCCGATTTCTTCATCGCTCATCGAGTAGTAGAGATCGTCACTGCTATAGATCAGTACGGCCCTAACGCGGACATCGGGTCTTTTTTTCAGTTTGTAGGTATTGTCATCGAAATATTCTTTATAGTAGCGCATCGCGGTACTGTCTTCGGCATATTTTTTATAGTCGACATCATCATATTGGTGCCAGTCGATCTGCGTACCCGGATAGGGATCTCCCTCATGCCACTCGGGGGGTGTCGCGGTGGCCGCGGCTTCCTGATACTCCGCCTTCAAGTCTTTAAAGTAATCTTTAGAGAGGCGATACTCCCATTCCAGAAGATCAAGCATTGTCTCGTCTTCTTCCGTCATGACACGGAATTTCCCATCATTAAGAAGCACCAGGTGCGCCTCTTTCCATGGCGTAAGAGAGGATGTAATAAACGCCGCCTCCGGGGCTTTCAACTCATTAATGGCACGGGTGCTTTTCTTTCCACGGCATCCGGGAACAAGAATTGCGAGAGTAAGCAGGGCAAACAGTAATATCCAACACTTCATATTTTTCATGTAGGATCACCTCCTATTCTACTAATTATCAGGTCGTTGTACTACAATCCGTTCATCTAAAAACTGATTCACATGTTCTTTACGTCAGTTTCTGTAACTTACAGTTCGGAATGCCTTCCGCCCAGAACTCGGAGCGTGGGCGTTTCTTGAACTGGCAGACAATACTGGAATTCATGGCGCCGTGTCCGACGATGAGGACGTCTTTTCCTGCGGCAAGGTCAGGCTCCACGACTTCACGGAGGAACTCGCCGGTCCTGGCCATGAGTTCATCTATGGTCTCTGAACCGCCAACCGATTCTGTAAACTCCTCCGGATGAAAGAAAAACACATTGATTGGGCAGTCCGGGATTGAAAAACTGTTCTCGATGCCTTCGTAGCTTCCAAATCCCATCTCGACCAAGCGCTCATCGAAAATGATCGGCACATCGCGGCCGGCCAGAAGCAGCTCCGCGGTCTCGCGCGCACGGATCATAGGCGAACAATAGCACACATCAAAATGCACGTCGCGGTACTCCACCGCCGCATCTCTCGCCATCTGCCGACCCTCTTCGTTCAGCGGAATGTCTGTCTTTCCCTGGATCTTATGAAGACTGTTCCAGTCTGTTTTGCCATGTCTCATGATGTAAAGCATCTCACGTCATCTCCCACTTTTTCAGGATCTCCGGGAACACAGCCCGAAGCACCCGGTCGATCTGTGACGCCGTTTTCTGGTAGACCTCGTACTCGCGCCCATAAGGATCCGCGATATGCCCGTCGATGCCCTCGATATGGAATTCCTCGAGCAATTCCTCAAACGAGAATACCCGCTCAGTGTACTCCGGATACTGCGAACGCAGGAAATGCGAATGATCGTCCGTCACACACACGACCAGATCCTGCTCGGCCAGAAGCGCCTCCGTCAACTGCGTCGAACGCTCGTTTGAAATGTCCACATTATATTCGTACTCCGCAATCTCCTCCGAGTAACGCGTGTAAAAGCGCCCGTCCGAGGTCGCGACACCCGCCGACGAAACCTCCAGTTCCGCCTCAACATCCGGACGCCCCAGCATCTTGTGCGGACCTGAATCCCGCCAGAGCGACTTCATGATCGCCTCCGCCAGCGGACTTCTGCATGTATTTCCTGAACATACGAAAAGCACTTTCCTACGCTCCTTCGCGGGCTCTTTTTTCTTCACGTTCTCCGCCGCCGCTTTTTCCAGGCGGTTCATATACGCGACACCCAGCCTCTCTTTCGGGAAAGCCGGCGCGAAGATCACCTGCGCCCCCTGCTCGTCCAAAAGCCGCAAGCCGTCGAAAAGATGATGCGACGCGGCCTCCACATCAGAAGTTTCGCCATATGTGTAAAACAAGATTTTATCGAGCCGGTCCTCAAAAAGCACCCGTATCTCGGCCGCGATAGACTCTGATACAAACAATCCGACCGGCGTCTTCTCATCGATGAGCTCACGCTCGACGGCTTCCTTGTAGTATTCCTCATAATTTTCAAAGTCCCCTGTTCCCAGGATATGGACTTCGCAGGACGGCGCATAGTGGCGGTACTTCATGCCTGGCGCCCGCGGTGCTTCCTCGGGCTTACTCTCCAGCGCCACCACCGTCTCCGGCTTCGTCATCCCCGCGCCCGCCAGCGCATGCTCCATCTGCTCCATCGTCACCGCACCGGGACGCAGGATCTGCGGCCAGTTCCCTGTCGCATCGACCACGGTGGACTCAAGGCCCACCTGACACTCGCCGCCCTCGACGACATACGGGATGCGGCCGTTCATATCCTTCATGACATGCTCCGATTTTGTCGGCGACGGACTTCCCGAAAGGTTCGCCGACGGCGCCGCCACCGGCACGCCGCTTCTCGCGATGAGAGCCTGCGCAACAGGGTGAATCGGAAAACGGATCCCGACCGTGTCCAGCCCCGCGCTGACGCAGTCCGGAATCACGGAAGATTTCTTCATGATCACAGTGATCGGACCTGGCATAAATGCATCGATCAGAACGCGCGCGACTGGCGTGATTTCCGATACCAGCTGCGGGATCGTCTCTTTGCTTGCTACATGGACGATAAGCGGATTATCTGACGGACGGCCTTTTGCCTCGTAGACCCGCGCCACCGCCTCGGGGTTTCTCGCATCACAGCCGAGACCATACACCGTCTCGGTCGGCATGCCCACGACCTCGCCCTCAGCCAGCGCTCTGGCCGCAGCAGCAAATCCTTCTTCGTCGGTCACTTCCACCAGCTTCGTTTCGAATCTTGTTTCGTCCGGCAACTTCCACTCATTCATATGATTCGGTTCCAGAGTATTTTCACTCATTTTCCTCGCCTCGGTTCTGTATTAAATGGCGTGTAACACTGTTACAGCACCTGAAATATCTATGTTTGTGGCCGCATCGCAAGTGGCGCGTCATATGGCTCACGCCTCGCTTCTTCAGCCTTATTTCTTACTGGCCGGGCCTCGATTAGCAGCCCGCATGGCCTTACTCATCCTCATCGTCACCAGCTGCGCCGCCACCGAGTTTATTCGCACGGTCCGCTAATGTCAACTGTCGGATGATCTCCTCGAGGTCACCGGCCAGGATCTCCTCGAGCCGGTACAACGTCAGCCCAATCCGGTGATCGGTCACACGTCCCTGATGGTAGTTATAAGTACGGATCTTCTCCGAACGGTCTCCTGTTCCTACCTGCGAGCGCCGCTCCGCCGCAATCGCGCCGGTCTGCTTCTGCTCTTCCATCTCAAGAAGCCGGCTCTGCAGCACCGCCATCGCCTTCGCACGGTTCTTGTGCTGCGACCGCTCATCCTGGCAGGTCACCACCAGCCCCGTCGGCAGATGCGTGATACGGATCGCCGAGTCCGTACGGTTGATGTGCTGTCCGCCCGCGCCCGACGCACGGAAAGTATCGATCTTCAGATCATTGGGATTGATGTTGATCTCGACATCATCGACCTCCGGCAGCACGGCCACCGTAACTGTCGACGTATGCACACGCCCGCCCGACTCTGTCACCGGCACACGCTGCACACGATGCACGCCGCTCTCATATTTAAAACAGCTGTAGGCTCCCCGCCCCTCGATCGAAAACACAAGTTTCTGGTATCCGCCGAGCTCGGTATCGTTGCTCTCAATATACTCGACCTTCCAGCCCTTACTTATGGCATACGCCGAGTACATCTTATACAGGTCCGCCACGAAAAGCGCTGCCTCTTCGCCTCCTGCGCCGGCGCGGATTTCCATGATGACGGACCGCTCGTCTTTCGGATCTTTGACCGCCAGCAGTTCTTCAAGATCCGCATCGATCGCGCCGAGCTCCGCTTCGAGTGAAGCCACTTCCTCGGCCGCCATCTGCCGCATCTCTTCATCTTCTTCCGCCGTGTGCAGTTCCCGCGCATCCCGCAGTTCTTTCACGACCTTTTCCTTCTCATGGATCTTACTGACGATCGGTTCGAGATCCGCCAGTTCTTTTGTAAGCTTCAAATATCTTGCCGAGTCCGAAACCACAGACGGGTCTGCCATCGAGGACAGTACCTCATCGTACCGGTTCAGGACCTGTTTCATTCTTTCTTCTTCGTGACCCACTTTTCTCACCTCATCACATATCATCGGAATCTGTCTCCCACGCAGAAACCTCGTCTGCGTCCGCGTGCGCCTGGCAACTTTCAACAGACATCTGACTCAGCCAACTTCAAAAGCCCAACTCCCGGCCGTCCGCTGTCAAATGCCCCAAAAGCTGCGTCGCTACAAGTAGTTATTCCGGGCCATCTTCATGACCATGGCAAACGAGGGGATCCTGTCGCTGCTTAGCGACTCTAAAACGACCCCGGGAATCAGGGACGAGTTGTCCGCAAAACCGACTTCATAGTTCAGGCCGCCGTTCCACGCGACCAGGCTGTTCGTGCTCTTCGGATACACATCGAAGAAAAAGCCGGTCTCCTGCATCGCCGGAAGCTGCGCATTTCCAAGGTAGACCACAACATAATTGTCATATTGGAGAAGATCGTGGATCCTACGCCACGTATCCAGACTCAGTTCATTTTTACCGGAAAGGTCGTTGATGATCAGCATATGGCCGACATGCTCAAAGTTCGGATCCGGACCGATCAGATCATCCTGCTCAAAAGTCATGATCTGCCGCGCGATGAGGTCTTTCGGTCCGTTCCACACATCGCCGTACACCATGATGTCGTACTTCTTCGCGTTGATCTTCTCCACCGCGTCGGTCACTTCCTGCGCCTTTTCCCGCCACAGACGCTTCTTTCGGGAAGCATCGTTGATCGACACCCCGACGATCCAGATAAAAAACGCCGTCAGGATAATGAAAAAAAGCATAATCACGATGAATCTTTTCGCGTTCACGATTTCACTCCCGATAAAGTACTTCCAGCCGCAGCAAACCTCCGCCGCAGTTCTTTTTCCGTATAAGTATACACCAAATCTTGAAACCGCCTCTATCAAATCAGGCAAGTTTTACAATGTCCGCGATTTTTGTAGGCATTTGTTGTATTATTAAAGGAGCAATGCCCGCCTTGCCATGACACAGCGCGAGGCGGCGCCCCAACAACATGAGGCATTCCTCACAGGAATTCCCCAGGGCTTATCCGCAAGAAGCGGTGTCCACCTGCGCAGTGAGGTCTTCCGAGGCCGCCGCAAGAAGAAGGAAAAGGAGAGTTTTTATGTTAGCCAATCGTTCTATCAAAAAAGCATTCACCGCCGGGCTGATTTCTTTTCTGATCATCGGAATCGCCCCCGCCATTTCACGTCCGCAAGTGCTTTTGGCGTATGACGCACCTGCTTCAGACACTAGATCCGAAGTTACTATCGACGAAGATGATTCCGATGAGGCACTGACGGAAGTCTTTCCGCCAACGAACGTGATCGCATCAGCGGCATCCACAACAACGGTAAACATCGCCTGGGTACCATCTTCCGGCTCGCAATTCGTCCAGGTCTGGCGCACCCACAAGGCCAACGCCGAGCAGAAAGACTATGTCCTCCTCGGCACCTACTACGCCGCAGACGGAAAATCTGTGTCGAAGTCGTTGACTCCAGGTCAGACCTACTACTACAAACTCCGCTCATATACGAAGTTCAGCGACGGTAAGAAGGTTTATTCGCGCTATAGCGAAGTGGTCAGTGCCACGACAAAATCAGCGGTCCCTGCTGCTCCTTCACGTGTTTCGGCGACTGCTTCTTCTGCAACGACTGTCGACATCGCCTGGACACCTTCTGAAGGTTCGGATTTCGTCCAGGTCTGGCGCACCCATAAGGCCAATGCCGAGCAGAAAGACTATGTTCTCATCGGCACCTACCGCGCCAAGGACGGCAATTCCGTTTCCAAGTCCCTGACCCCAAACAAGACCTATTACTACAAGCTCCGTTCGTACAAGAAGTTCAGCGATGGCAGAAAGGTCTACTCCGGCTACAGTTCTGTGGTAAAAGCAACGCCAAAGGTCGATGCGCCGGAATCTCTTTCTGTGACCCGCGTCACAAAGGATTCGATTGGTCTGAGATGGAGCCCTGTCAGCGGAAGCAACATCATGTACGAAGTCTGGAGACTCAGCTCCTCTTCGGCAACGCCAGGCGTCTGCCTCGGAAGATACAGCGGTACGGAAAAGATCAGCACGAACCTGAAGTCCGGCACGATCTACTACTACCGCGTCCGCGCGTATTACTACTACATCGGCGCAGATAAGCAGGCCCACCGTATCTACGGTCCATACAGCAACATGGTCAACGCCGTCACGCTGAAAAACGTCTCCAACCCAGTGGTCAATCTCTCGAAATCTGCCGATGATGTACTTTCGGAAATCACATCCTGCGCGAACGAATACGGCTGGTCATACAGCACAAAAGTAATAAAAAATACCAGCAGCCAGTATGGTATCGTTTTCAAAGGACAGCACGCTGATTCCTCTGACCCGCGCCTCATCTGGATCGTAAACTATTGCATTAAATCCGAGGTCGACAGCTACGGCGTCATCACCTCCCGCATCTTCATCACTGAGGATGGAGAATATAGCTCGAGTTACGATGCCTACAACCAGGAGCTCGCCCTCGACCTGGTGCTTAGTGCCCTGATCTCCTACGGCTCGTGACTTTGCCGCAGGACAAGTGCTTTTCGTGCGGCATGATAGGGCAGATAAGTCGCAAATCGCCAAAGCGCCAAAAGCGACTTATATTTTGAGCCATTGTGCAATTCTTTTTTTGAGAAAGTAAGTCGAAAATCAAGCTTTTCAGTTTTCCGACTTAAAATCACTTAAAAATCGCCTAAAAAGTAAGTCGGAAAGTGGATTTTTTCATTTTCCGACTTATGTAGCCTCTGAAATGTAAGTCGTAAACGGCGAAATCTCGATTTCCGACTTATTTGAAACAAGAAGTCTGATAATCGGTCAGATAGAGGCTCAAATCAGACCAGATTTCAGACTTCTCATCCCTCACCACAAACAACGCTCATGAATGTCTGCCATCCATGAGCGCTGAAAAATGCTTGTTTATAAGTTTTCACGCAAAAGCACTGCTGCAAAAGCACTTATTCTCTTTCGATCCCGTAGCTTCGGCAGATATTCGTGAACTCTTTGCAGTCGCCGAAGAACTTCAGCACGCTGCTTCTGGTCTGATTTCCATTTTCGATCTCGCCTACCCAGTACGCGACCTCGCTTGCCTTCGGCGTACGTCCCATGAAGGTCTTGTACAATCTTCTGACGTACTCGTCGTTCTTCAGACCGAAGCCGACAAACTCTTTGCTGTTGAAAAAGAACTCGGCGCCGGAGCAGCCTGTCTTATCAAGGTTAGTTAATGCTAAGCTCCAGTACTCAAGTCCATCTGCTTCCGGACTTCTGCCCAGACAGCAAGTGTAAAGTCTCGTCGCAAAATCCTTCGCACCCGAAGAAGCTACTGTTGCTTTTTTCGTTGGTGCGCCGGACTTGACGCCGTACTTGGCGCAGATATTGCACCACTCGATGGAGTCGATAAAGTCATTGACGACCTGTACGCGCGTCTTGCTCTTGTTCTTCAACGCGTTCACCCAGAACTTCTTTCCTGCCGCCTCGGAGGCACGACCGAAGAATGTCTTGTACAGCGTCTCGACGAAGTCCTCTGTGCTGAGGTTTCTCTGCATAAATTCCGGTGCGTCTAGAAGGAAGAATCTTGCGCAGTCGGCGCCCGTTCTTCTGCCGTTCACGACCTCATCGATCCAGAATTCCTTGCCCTGCTTGTCAGATGTTCGGTTCATCGCGCACTTGTAAAGCCGCTCTACGAATTCTCCAAAAGCACTTTCCTTCGAAGTTCCTGTTTTGCCTTGGGTCTTGCTTTCCGATGAACTTGTACCAGGTGTTTTCGTAACCGGTGCTTTTGTCACCGGAGTTTTCGTGACCGGAGTCTTCGTGACTGTACGGCCATTTACAGGTGCTTTTGTCACTGGCGCCTTAGTAACCGGCGTCTTCGTGACCGGCGCCTTAGTAACCGGCGTCTTCGTGACCGGCGCCTTGGTAACCGGCGTCTTCGTGACCGGAGTTTTGGTAACCGGTTTTTTTGTGACTGTGCCACCGTTTACAGGGGCCTTGGTAACGGGAGTTTTCGTTACCGGCGCCTTAGTCACAGGCGTTTTAGTAACTGGTGTCTTTGTAACAGGAGTCTTGGTTACCGTGCCGCCATTTACTGGTGCTTTTGTAACAGGCGCTTTTGTCACCGGAGCCTTCGTTACCGGGGCCTTGGTGACCGGGGCACTTGTAACCGGTGCGGTGGTCACGCGTCTAGGATTCTTTTTCCAGACTGCATAAAGCTGCAGGTCTTCGTTCTTGTTATACACTTCATCCGGCTTGTACTCGACGGTCATAGAATCCTTGGATGTAGACCATCCGGCAAATGTATATCCCTTTCTTGTTGGCGTCTTCATGGAAAGACACATAGAAGCGTTATAGTACTTGGTCTGAGAAGGGAAGTCTCCGCTTCCGCCCGTCAGATCATAAGAAACAGTGTATTCCGCTTTTACAACCTCCCAGAGCTGATTCGCATCGCCGTGATACGGATACATGATCACGTTTGCTCCGTTCTCAAGCGAAGCGCGCTGCAAATCGAGCACCATGCCTGTCTCTCTGGAGTACAAATAGAACTTCGAACCACTTCTTATAAATGCCCAAAGCTGGGAAGGCTTTTCCTCTTCATAAGGATAAAGCGCGATATTTGCACTATAATCCATGCTCGAATTCTCGATCGTAAGTGCTTTTCCGGACGCAGCATGGATCAACTTGTAATAACCACCACGCACGCCTTCAATGTAGAAAGAATTGTACTGGCTCGGAGCCGTATCCTTCCAGATCTGGACATTCTGTCCATCCGGAATCACGCCGGTATCTCCGGCAACATCCAGCTCCCAGCTGCTGTCCATACCGCTCAGGAGAATATACTTTCCGTCCGGAACATAGAAAGGAACATCGTACGGGATAAAAAGCCAGGACTGCGAGTCCAGGTCAGCAGCCGGCTGCAGCTCGATGTTCTGTCCGTTTACAAAGTTCTTTTGGTCATCGCCTCCGGCGACAGAGAGCGAAAGACCGCTGATGTTGGACTCGATACGATAACCGTTCTTACCGTTCTTGGAGATCGCCCAACGCTGGTCATTGTTTTTCCAGGCCTGCACATTGGCACCATAATCCAGGACTCTTCCCTTTACATCCAGGTCGACGTCCGTTCCTTTCTGGTGGATTCGGTAGAAACCATCTTCGTATTCCACTGTCCAGATATCCCATTCATCCATCAATCTGCCGGTGTAAAGCGTTACGTTTGTTCCGTTCTCGGCAGGAATGGCGGATCCTTTTATATCGAGGTAGTAGTACTGGTCCTTATTGCTTCCGCCTGCGTTTACGATCAGGTAATCACCATTCGGGATGACTTTGTCATATCCGGAAGTCATCGGCTCACCCTGTGGAACACTCGGTGTTTCCGGCACATCAAAGATGTACGAGGTCTTTTCTGTAGACCATCCGCTCGGAAGCAGGTAGGTGTTTACGATAGTGATATTCGAGTTGGTCGGCATCGGATTCAATGTCGATCCGTTCGCATTGTTGCTTTGCGTATACAACTGAAAATGCAGGTGCGCACCATAGGAATCACCGGTATTTCCGATATATCCGATAATGTCGCCCTGCTTGACATCGCCGCTTATGAGATTATTCGGACGCATATGCATGTACACTGAATATGTGCCGTCGCCATGATCGATCTTGGCGTAATTTCCGCAACTTCCCGACACATAGGTATTGTCAGCATACTGATTGTATCCTTCGTAGATCGTACCGCTCTTCGTCGCCCGTACCGCCAGACCGGACGTTGTGTGAGTATAGGATACGATGTCAATTCCGTAATGAAGGTTCTCCAGCCTCCCTGTTCCATACAAATCCCGCAATCCGTAATTGGATGAAACTACCAGGCCGTTCTCCACCGGCCAGAGCCACGACTCCGCTGCCGCGACCCGCGTTGTGCAGACAATTGGTATTGCCGCAATAGCCAGAAGTATGGCTAATAAACTTGTAATGATCCTTCTTCCTCTCATTTTCAACCTCTCTATTCTTGAAATTATCTGCAAAAATTAACCTTATCAAAGCAGACTGTTGCAGTATAGCATTATCAAAAAACAGAGAGAGTTACTAAAATGTCACTTGACACGAGCCGGGAAAAGGCCTATTTATATATAACTTTTACCTATAAGTCAAACCTCAACGGCTTCGTTCTTTTCGGGATCAGCCGGATCCTGAAGCACGAGTTTGTTACGGAAAACTGAGTACCAGAGCACGCCCTGTGACACCGTCAAGCAGATGCATAATGGCAGGTTTTTCGTCGCCGGATAAAGGCACATACCAAATCCAAAACTGATCACCAACGCCAGAAGCCACCCTGACGGGTTCTTCTCTGCGCGTACGAGCGGGACCTTCTCACCAAGGCATGTTCCATTCGTGAAACCGGCTGTATGATTCAAAAGCGCGATCTGCCGCTTGATGTCTTCCACCATGAGCTTCTGGTCTTCCTCGGAAACATCGGAAGAGAACCACGCATCCTCACAATCGAAGCTTTGTGAGTTCTTTTGGATCAGGAAAAAGGACTGGTATTTCTTGTCTTTCTTGTAAGCGAAGGCGATTCCGTTTTTCTCCAGGACCTGCTGTCCTCGGGATGTGATCTCCTTGATCTTCGCTTCATCAAAATTCAGTTTGCTGAGAAAAGACTCTTTCTGGAGTTTTTTCTTGCTGATCGTTTCTACATTGTACCCTTCTACGATCTGAACGTGTACGGATCTGCTTCTTGTTTCGGTATCCATCTTCATACCCTCGTTTCGTATTTATGCTTTTATCTTAAAGCAGAAAATTAAATCATGCTTCTAGAAAAAGTAAAGATATGTTTAATTTCCGCACACCTCCGAGAACCGCTTTGGCCGCAGATCCTTGGCGAGCCGCCGCTGACTAAATAACCGCCGATCCTCAGAAAATTCCGCCAGCGCGGACTTTATCCCAGTGCTGCAGGTTCATGATCAACCGGTAAACCGGGAGCTGCGCCTTTGTTAAACCACTTCTTACGGTTTCCGGCAAAAAGCTGTCGTCATCTGCGATCCCGGTCTGCGTCCACATTACGCCGTTCTTGTTCGTTGCAAAAAGAACGCTGTTTGATGTGGCAAGCTCCGCACCGGAAAGACCAACCTGGCTCATCGCCTCAAACTGTGAATTTCCAAGGTACACAACGATGAACTCGTCATTTTCCCGCAGGAAACTGATCCGTTCCCACTGCGACGCTGTCAAAAAGCATGTTCCGCTCACGTCATTGATGATGAGCATCTTCCCGTTGCAGTTGCGGTTCTCCTCATTTCCGACGACCTCGACCTGGTCAAAAGAATAGATCCTGCGGACTTTGAATGACGCGGGAGCATCCAGGTCGTCCCCGTAGTACATGATGTCGTAGTTCTTTGCGTTGATATACGCCACTGCCTCTTCCACCATCTGCTTCTGGTTCTCGCGGGTCTTGGCTTTATTTCCGTCAAAGACACCGAAGTTGTCCAGAACCACAAATGCGATCAGCATGAGGCTCAATCCCAGAAGCATCACAAAAGCGAACTTCCACTGTGCTTTAATAGATGAAAACATATACGTTCCTTTCCCAAACTCTCTTCTTCCTAATGATTATTTTACTACTTTTTCCGGGATCCTTCACTCTGTTTCCGCGCCAAAAGCAACGGGGCCGTGCATTTCCGCCACTTCTTCGCGAACTTTCGGGGCAAGTGCTTTTGGCTTGGAAAGAAGCGTCGAAACCGCACGTTTTTTTGGTTGTTATTTTAGGGAGATTCTCGTATAATGTACGAGGTGTTGTTGTGCGCCGTTTTCGGAACTCCGTGCACAATGGGCACACGCATTATTTCGAAAGGGGTTTTCAACATGATCAAGACACATGAAGTTGAACAGATGACTTGCGTAGCAAAAGGCTGCAATCATGGACCTGCTCCGATTCCTGAAGAGGGAAAGTGGATCCAGGCAAAAGAAATTAAGGATATCTCCGGTTACACACACGGTATCGGCTGGTGCGCTCCTCAGCAGGGCACATGTAAGCTGTCCCTGAACGTAAAGGAAGGCGTTATCCAGGAAGCACTCGTTGAGACGATCGGCTGCACAGGTATGACTCACTCCGCTGCTATGGCTGGTGAGATCCTCCCGGGCAAGACCATCCTCGAGGCTTTGAATACTGACCTCGTATGCGACGCTATCAACACAGCAATGAGAGAGCTTTTCCTCCAGATCGTTTACGGACGTACACAGTCCGCATTCTCTGAGGGCGGTCTTTCCATCGGTGCCGGCCTCGAAGATCTTGGTAAGGGTCTCCGTTCCCAGACAGGTACTATCTTCTCCACACTCGAGAAGGGTCCTCGTTACCTCGAACTCACAGAAGGTTACATTGTTAAGCTGGCTCTGGATACAGATGATCAGATCATCGGTTACCAGTACCTGAAGATCGGACCGATGCTCGACCAGATCAAGTCCGGCAAGGATGCTAACGAAGCTTACCAGGCTAACCTCGGAACATACGGCAGATTTGAGAATGCGGCTCGTTACATCGACCCGCGTAAAGAGTAAGAGGAAGGAGATCAAGAATTATGGCATTGTTTGAAAGCTATGACAGAAGAATAGATCAGATCAACAAGGCTCTTAACGACAATGGAATCTCTTCCATCGAAGAAGCTAAGAAGATCTGCGATGAAAAGGGTATTGACCCGTATAAGATTTGCGAAAGCACACAGAACATCTGCTTTGAGAACGCAAAGTGGGCTTACGTTGTAGGTGCTGCTATCGCTATTAAGAAGGGCTGCACAAAGGCAGCTGACGCTGCTGAGGCAATCGGTATCGGCCTGCAGGCTTTCTGCATCCCGGGTACAGTTGCTGACGACCGTAAGGTTGGTCTTGGCCATGGTAACCTCGCTGCTATGCTTCTCCGTGAAGAAACAGAGTGCTTCGCATTCCTCGCTGGTCACGAGTCCTTCGCAGCTGCTGAAGGCGCAATCAAGATCGCTGAGATGGCTAACAAAGTTCGTGTTAAGCCTCTCCGTGTTATCCTCAATGGTCTGGGCAAGGATGCTGCATTCATCATTTCCCGTATCAATGGTTTCACCTATGTACAGACAAAGTTCGACTACTACACAGGCGAGCTGAAGATCGTTAAGGAAACACCTTATTCTGATGGTCCTCGTGCGAAGGTTCGCTGCTACGGTGCAGACGACGTTCGTGAAGGCGTTGCGATCCTCTGGAGCGAGAACGTTGACGTTTCCATCACAGGTAACTCCACAAACCCGACACGTTTCCAGCACCCGGTTGCAGGTACATACAAGAAGGAAAGAATTGCTGCTGGCAAGAAGTACTTCTCTGTTGCTTCTGGTGGTGGTACAGGTCGTACACTGCACCCAGATAACATGGCTGCAGGTCCGGCTTCCTACGGTATGACAGATACAATGGGCCGTATGCATTCCGACGCTCAGTTCGCTGGTTCTTCTTCCGTTCCGGCACACGTTGAGATGATGGGCTTCCTCGGCATGGGCAACAACCCGATGGTTGGTGCTTCCGTTGCTGTAGCTGTTGCTGTAGAAGAGTGCATGAAGTAATAAATACTTCACGATCTTGTTTCAACAATAAAGAAAAGAGCGGTCTCGCAAGAGGCTGCTCTTTTTTGTGCGGTGAAGAAGGCTATGTGAAAGAAGACCACGCGGGCGTCAGCCGCATCACGTCCAAGCTGCGCGCCGCATCTCACTCCGTCGGATCAGTTTCAGGAATATTCTGGAGTTTTACCGAGAGGTCTGCCGCCACAGTGATCTTGTAGTGGTCTTCGGTCGGCTCCACGATAGGTGAGCTTCCGCTGATCACCACTGTTGTCTCTCCTTCTTTGATGCCAGTGAACGTAAAGACGTAGTCAAATCCTGCTCCGTTCATTTTTTCGTGGTCGGGGTTGTGGTATTCCCGTCTCACCGACACGGAAACGATACTCTCATCTTCGATTTTTGCTTCATATTCCGGTCCGCCACCGTCAAAAGAATCCATTCTGATTACTGCCACGCCTTTTTGCTCCTCCGTTGTTTCTGTTTGAGTGGTCGTCGTATTCGTACTCGTGCCCGAAACCTCATGGCTCGTCCTCGTTCCCGAAGTTTCTTTCGATGTGCACGCTGAAAGCGCACACGTCGACACAAGCACAATCGTGGCCAATCCTGCCGACAAAATCCTTTTCCTTTTCATTTCCCATTCCTTCCTGTCCCTGTTTCTGCTCCAAAAGCACTTGCCCCGGGAGTTTCTTCGTTATTTTACTTTGTTTTCCCCGACACCATATCACAGTATTGCCCGTAGACACGGTGCAGTTCGCCGTTTGCATCGTAGTAGTAATAATACGCGCGGACGCGATAGTAATAGGTCGTACCGGACTTAAGGTTCGTGCTGACTTTTGCCGGATCCGTGTATCTTCCAAGACATACGCCCGGTGTATTCGTTGAAGAAGTCAGCCTCCATACTTCGTACATGATGTTGCTGCCGCTGACACGGTTCCACCGAAGGCTTATTGAGCTGCTCGTAGTCGCAGTGATCGTCAGGCCCGTTGGCGCATTGACCGTCACCGAAGGCTTTGCACTCACGATCGTACTGTAACCGGAGTAGACAGTCTTACCGCTTGTCAGTTTCGTGTATCCTCTCAGCTTGTAATAGTATGTCTTATTCGGAGTCAGATACTTTGAAACCGACTGTCCGTCAGATGCATTGTAAGTACCAAGCAGAACGTAGTCTTTCTGCTCTGCATTCGCTTTCGAAGTCCTCCAGACCTGCACAAATTGCGTACCCGGCCTTGCCGTCCAGTTGATCTTTACTGTCGTGGGCGAAGACGCCGTTGCTTTTACATTGTAAGGCGGAAGAACTGTCGGCACTTTTGTTGGCGCTGCCGTTGGTTTCTTCGTCGGTGGCGATGTCGGTTTCTTGGTTGGTGCCGAAGTCGGCTTCTTTGTTGGTGTAGAAGTTGGCCGTTTCGTCGCAGTCGGTGTCGCGGTCGGCTTTTTCGTCGGTGTCGATGTCGCCGTTGCCTTCTTTGTCGGCGTCGCTGTCGGTTTCTTTGTCGGGGTCACTGTCGGCCGTTTCGTCGGAGACACAGTCGGCTTCTTCGTTGGTGACGGCGTGTTGGTATTCGTTGGCTTTGGTGTATTTGACGGTGTCGGCGAGTTGGTGTTTGTCGGACGCTTGGTGACTGTCGGCGCAGTAGTATTCGTCGGCTTCGGCGTATTGGTCGCCTCAGCAGCAAGCTTATTCTCAATATACTCGATCGTGGAACCTTTCGGCAACGAATTGACTGAATACGCAAGTTTTCTCCCTTTAGTCGCAAATCCGTAGATGAACGTATATGCCGATGGATCCGCTGACAACTGCGATACCGTATACATCGTTGTTGGAGTAGAAGAAAGTGCATTCAGATCAAAATACTCTATGCTCTGGTTCGTGTTGAAGATCAGATAGTGAGCATACTTCTGGAGACGACTATAAACACCCGAATACCAGCTGCTGGAAGAAGATTTCCATATGCCTTGCTCATCACTGAAAGTATAGAAAACGGTTCCTTCACTCTTCAGTATATCCGTCGTTTTGTATAACTGAGAGTTTCGCGAGGAATAAGCCGCATAGTACCAGGTTCCGTTATGGTACACGATCGGATTGTCGATCGTCGCCCAGATTCCATTTGCATAACGGGTCGATGTCAGTTTGTCGGCATCGAAGTTTTCCGGCGCAAGATGTCTATGACTCGCGTTGCTTCTTGCATACATCGTATCATTATCGACCAGGAAATACTTGTGGATCACACGGCCTAGAATATCCTCTACCGGATCATCCCATGTGACGTCAACATTGAAATACTCGTTACCAATTTTCACAACATTCCACGCATGGTTGAGTTCTGTGTTTCTCGCATAGTAGCTCTCGATGCCGAGTTTCTGCAGAAGATACATATATGCCTTGGCATATCCTTCACACACCGCTTCTTTTTGAACAAAAACGCCATACATATCGTGATCGTGCTCGTCATAAGAACCCGATAAATAACGATCGTATGCGTACGCCGTTTGGTTCGCCATCCAATCATGCAGAACAAGAAGTTTCTCATATGTTGTCATGGAAGAATCAAGATTCGCCAGGGCCTGATTAGCAACCGCATCAATTTCCCCAAGCATGGCCGCAGCCTCTTCCTTGGTGTATTTATATGTAAACTTCACGTAAGACACATAGCCATTAGAATAACCTGTGCTCGTATAATCAATATAGAAAAGCACTGGTGCATTTCGTCTGCACAGATTCAGGTCCGCCCAATAGATGTCTTTCTGTTCCTGGGTAGAAAAAGGAATCTTGTACATCGACAGATCCACAGAATCAAGATAGGAAGCGCCCGCCGCCTGGATCTTCTTCACACACTCGTCCGGCATGATCTGATACCCTAAAGACGCATCCTCCTCCCAGACTTCTTCATCTACAACGGATTCCGTTTCAAAATCATCGTCGTCCGTTTCCAAAGCACCCAAGATGCTATCCGGATCCACCGAACCGGACATGGCCGTATCCGCCTGCACGCGGCTCTTTGTAAGCGCCGGGATCGGCAGTGCGGACACTGCCAGAAGAAGACTCAACAGTAACGCAAGTTTTCTAAGAATTCGCATATTTATCACCCATCCACCCGTATAAAAACCGGAACAAAAAAACACCCTGACCATGTCAAAATGACCTACGATCATTATACCACGGTCAGGGCGTGCAAATCAGCGTTTTTCACTACATCGCACGGATTTCCTCGATCAATCCTTTAAGCACTTCGTCCCCTGCAGGCTGGAGAAACTGGATCGAGTGATAGTTCATTCCATCGTTCCAGATGGCCATATACATTCCGTCTTCTTCTCCAAAAGCGCTGAAGCTGCTTCCATCCTGAAGTTTGATGTCTCGGGAGACTGAAAAGTTCTCTGCCATCGCAGTGATCTCCGATGCGTTTGTGCTTATGCGCCAGATGCATTCTTCCGTCTCGTTTCCGGTGTAGCAGATCTCTGTGAATCCACTCTCATATACCACATAGCTTTTCTGTGAAGGTGCAAACGGAAGTGCTTTTAGATCGGAAAGAGACGATCCTGTTGCCTGATTCAGGGAAGCGATGTCGGAAAAGTCCATCGGGCCGCCAGCAGGTCCACTTGTGTCCGGGCCCTGGGCAATGATCCCAGAACTGCTTGTGGATTCTGTGCTTGTAGGCGAGACCACGGCTTTCCCGTTCCGCAACTTTCGGGAAGCCAGGAAGATACCGCCTGCAACCAGAAGTGCCGTCGCGGCCAGAGCGAGGCTCCGAAGGAGCACCGGATTCCCGGCACGTCTCTTTGGAGCACTCACTTCCGTCACTTTCGATGTTTCCGCCATGACATTTCTGATCACGCGCTCACGCATCTCGTCCGTCAGCTCAATATTCTTCATGATCTCGCTATACTTGCCCATTGTTTCTCTTTCCCGGTCATGCCCGGCATTTTAAAGGTTTCCGAAGTTGGTTCTCAGGAGTCAGCCTTCGATGTTTCCGAAGCATCGAGGCCGCTTTCTTCCGTTGCTTCCTCGCTCTCACCTACGTTCTCCGTTATGAATGTTGCATTTCCTTCCGGATCGACATAGATGTTGATGAGGGCCAGTTCTGTTGTCGGATCTTCCACGACTGCCTTCACCCGGCAGAGCACCTTGTAGTTATATCCGCCTACGACCTGCATGCCAAGATAGGCTACCGGCTCCCATTCACCACCAGTGAGGACGACACTCTTCATCGCCTTCTCATAGGCTTCCTTGACCTCTTTATTCTCGTCAAGGGACACCGCGCCGGTGTTGGCTCCCCAACCGCCGCAGAGATTGCCTTCCGGTACTTCGAGGAGTGGATCGATCTTCAGGATTTCCGCATTACCCTGGAGATCTGCGTAAACATATACGAGGTAGAAACCCGGAACCGCGTCCGGCGTGGTGGCTGTGCCTCTGCAGAGGATGCAGTAATTCGTGCCGGCGACGATCTGCTTACCAAGAAGGTAGATCCCCTCGAAGCTCATCCCGGTCAATGTCGCCGTTGCTTTTTCCAAAGCCTCTTTCGCTTCCTTGTTCTCCGCAAGATCCAATTTCTCGATGTTGCCGTCCCATCCGCCGACATTTCCGATCATATTAGGTGCCTCCATTCTTTCAATGCTCATCAGCTGCTCGATCTTTGCGCTGTCGTCTTTCACTTCAACGGTCGTCGCAGCCGGAGCCTTCGTTGTGGTTTCGTTCTTGCTCTTGCAGCCTGTCATTGCGGCTACTATTGCTACTGTCATCAAAATTGCTACTAACTTTTTCATTTTTCATTACCTCTCTTCTGTGAGTGTACGTTGTTTGTGGGCTTAAGCTCTTTGCCTTTCACCCTATATACAGCCGGGCGTCGAAAAATGTGACACACTTTTTCGAAAAATTTTTTCATTTTAATATTACAGCACTTTTCCGCGCACCTCAGTCGCAAACGAAATCCGTAAACTCCGCCGTCCCGCCGCACGTCTTCGTCGAGTAGCAGAACAGCCCGAACCGGCATCCCGTAAAGTGGTCGAGTTTAAACTGCAAAGGGTGGACCGGGCCGATGCTTTCCCATTCCCCATTTCTTCTCCAAAAGCACTTGGCCTGGTCTTTTTCTCCAAACTCTGCTTGGAGTTTCACGCGAAGGAGCGGTCCTTCGATTTCTGTCTTCTCTTTTATTTCCGTTCTTTCTGCCATGACGGCGTAGTACTTTCCGTCTTCTTTCGTGATACCCACGAAGCAGTACTGTCCCTGAAAAGCCGCCAGTCCCGCGATGTCTCCGTCATGCAACTCCGTACCGTCAATAGACACTTCTCCTGTACTCATCGGAAGATGCATCCTCTGGGTCAGCGTATTTTTCGCATTCTCCAGATCCTTGCTAATTCGTCCTGTCGTGATCTTGAAAGATCCTTCGCCATACTTCACCAGATTCAGATCCGGCTGGTGGTTAAACTGCCAGAAGTTCTTGATCTCAGGCGAAGTAAAATCGTCACTTCCATAGAGCGGCGCATATTCATATCCCGGACGGAAATCCGTCGTTTCAAATTCTTTTGCCGCAGTAAAGACGACCCTCGTTGACTTCGCCGCGCCAGCTTCCGCCGCCACGGTTTCTTCTGTCTCCCACTTCACATCGACCACGACCGGGATCCTTCCGACCGCACCGTTATCCCGGAAAAGCACTGCGTGCCAGCTCCCATCCGGGCCTTCGACTACGCCGCCCTGCGCGAATCCATCCGGGCGGTCATCCAGTGCGAAGTTCAGAACATCGCCTCCCACAAACTCATCCTCAAGTTTCCGTGCATGATACGCAGTCTCCACACGCCGCCACTCTGTCGCCAGCGAGTGAATATTGAAAAGCCAGTATTCTCCATTGATCTTATATATGTGCGAGCCCTCCAACCCGAGGACCGGATTGTCCTTGTCACTAAGAAGAAGCCGGTGCAGCCCGCCCTCTTTCGGCCCGCTAAGATCCGGCGCAAGCTCGGTAATGAAGATTTCTTTATGCCCGTGCACCATATACACACGATCCTCGTCAAAAAGCATCGAAAGGTCGTAATACCAGCCTTCTACGATCGACCGTGTCCACGGGCCCTCGATCTTTTCGGATCGGAATAGATACGTCTTGTTTGTATCGTTGCAGGAAAAAGCAACGTAGAACTGTCCTTTATGCTGGCGGATGCAGGCCGCCCACATGCCCTTGCCGTAGATGTTCTCCCCATCTTCGAGTTTCTGTCCCTTCGTGCCTTCCAGTTCATCGTAGATATACGCCGCATGCTCCCAGTGCACAAGGTCGTAGCTTCTCAGGATCTCTCCTCCGGGGAAGAAATGCATGGTCGTGCTGACCATATAAAAACAGCCGTCCGCAAAGATCACATCCGGATCCGGAAAGTCCATCCCGATAATCGGGTTTGTTCCCAAGACCGTCTGCTGCTTTGTCGTTTCACTCATAAAAATCACCCCCGCCCCGAAAACAAGTTCTTTTGCCTCGGAAAGATTCGAAGAATTTCTTTCATTATCGTATAGTAGCAGGGCAAGGTCAATTACTCCTGCCTGCGCCAGCGTGCCCGTCAACTTGTCCGGCATTTTCGCATATGATAAAATACCTTCGATGTTTGAAGAAGAGGTATCCCGATGAATATTGACGTGAGCGCACTGAAATTTAATGATGCGACAAAAGAAGAGAAAAAGCGGCTTTTCTGGTTGATGAACCTTCGTGGTTTTGTCAGTCTTTTGAGCGTGGCACTTTGCCTTTTCGGTGTGTTCATCGTTCCAAGGAAATTCAACCTCATGCTCTGGATCGTGCTTGGTATCGCCTCCGTGATCGTCGTTTTTTGCACGATCAGCGATATGCCTGCATGGAAATGCAAAGTCTGCCACGGCACCGTGACGAACAAGCGCGAAGTCAGCGCCAGCAAAGACACCGGCCTTTACTATAACGCCGTCACTTTCACATCCGAAACAGGCGAAGTTCTCGAAGCCATGCCGGTCTATTCCGACAAGACTCTCGGCCTACTCGAAGAAGGCACCGCCGCCACGATCGTCTGCTACAACAAGCGGCTGCCGGTCATCTTCTCCGACAAACAGATCTTCCCGAAGAAGTGAAAAAATTTGAGCACATAGAAGAGGCTGTCTCAAAATGATGCAAATCACATTGAGACGCCTCTTTAGTAACTTTTGAGAAGCGCATAAGTCGGAGATCCGAATTTGGCCGTTTGCGACTTACTATTTTAACGCCGCGTAAGTCGGAAATTGGAAAAAACTGTTTTCCGACTGCTTTTTTTGCCTGTTTTTCAGTGATTTTAAGTCGGAAAATGAAAATTGCCGATTTCCGACTTACTTTCTCAAAAAAAGAATTCCAAAATGGCGCGATTTGTAAGTCGTTTTCTGTAATTTCGACGTTTACGACTTATCGCCCCTATCCCACTGTTCGAAAAGCACTAGCGCCGCGGCCGACCCTAAAAGACTTCAGGTATTTACCCACTTCTCTAATATATGGCCGGAATCCAGGCTTCAATGAAACAGAACATTTTGAGACAAACCCTGTTTACTCTACTCTTCAGCGCTCGCAGGAACAGTCATCAGCCCTTCTTTCTGATCATATCCGTGACGGCACCATTCTTTCCGTTTTTGACCGAGATATGATCCTTATCCTTCAATGTTAGTTCCACATATTGTTGATTTCCGTCATCATCTTCCGCCGTGAGGCGCAGTGTTTTCTCATCAAGCATTTTGGGAGTGGTCAGAGTGGAATGTGTATGTCCCTCTTCATCGTAAATAACATAATTCACTTGATTGCCTTGCATTTCCAGTTTCAAGTATCCCGTATATTCTTTTCCGTTTTCTTCGAAAGTGAGATACCATACAGCTATGAAATCCTTCAATTCAAACCCATTCTTACAGTTATTGACGATCTTCGGCACAATGCTGTCCTGCTCATCGACCGGTACCGCCGTATACTCATAAATCAGAGAGTAGACGCCACGGCTGATGGCAACCGTGATGGTCTTGCCTTCCTCCGCATTCGGGACGACTTTCGTACCAGTAAACTTATGGGCATTCTCTCCATTTGGATAATAGCCTTCCTTGGCAAGATTTTTCCATTTTCCGTCCACTTTGACGGCCGACGCGGAATTCTGCGAACGGTCAGAAGGTCCATCCACCGTGCTATCGTAATAAGCCGCGTAGATAAACTCCTCCGGGTAGTCCGCATAATGACCGAAGCTGACCGTAATGTCAGTATATTCTTTTTCTTTGTTGTCGACCGTTTCTTTCCAGTGAACTTCGATCTGGGAAATATCACCGCTCCAATCCAGTACTTTTACCGGATCACTAGGCTCATAGTTCGGCTTGATCGTCAGCTTTGTCAGCGCCCAGCCATACGCATGCGCATCCGAAAGATTGATCACTGTTGTACGGTTCTTTGCCGGATCGGTCACTAGTTCGAAAGGAATCTTCAGGAGCGGTGTCGCCTTCTTGTTCATGTCATCTTTGGAAGCATAGACATAAAGTGTATCCGGGAGATTCGCGCACATCCAGCCATAGGACGTGCATTCGAAATCGATCGACCAGCCGTCATCTGTGTCTGCGTCGTCCGGGTCAGGCGTCGTCAATGTCCATCCATCGTTCGTGATGACCTTGTCTCCCTTTCCAAAAGCAACGACGCATCCGCGGTATCTCGGCATCTGCGTGGAATCCAGCTTAACTGTCTCTTTGATCTGGATCTTCAGTTCTTCGTTAAAAGGCTCGACGATGGCCCAGCACTTTTTGTAGAGCTGTTCTTCGATCCGCTCCATGACAAATCTCTCGATCCTCGGGAGGGCTTCCTTTGCGAAACGACGGCGGATGTAGATCCGAAGCTCATCGGAAAGGCTCTTCTTCTGATCATCAGACAATTCGAAGAAATTCTTGTACTTTGATTCTGCAACTGCAAAGATAAAATTCTCGTTTGAAGTATTTCCTGCAATCTCCCAGAACTCGTTAACATACTGATCGATGCCCTCGTTAACCTTTTGGATGGCAGCGTTGTAATCCATGTTGGACTGCCAGAAGGATTTGACGTAGAGTTTGTACCAGTAATCCGCATCAAATGGATGGATGTTCTCATAGTAGGAATTAAATACATTCGTAGAGATCTCCACCTGCGTTTTTTGAGCCCCGGAAACCATATAATCGAGCTGCATCGAGAAGATCGTTACGCCAAGGAATCCCAGCGTCAGCGCCGGTGATCCGTAACCTGTCCACATCGAGTAGAACGTACCCGCGTTGGTCATGAGGTTTTTGTAAGCATTGAGTGCAGTCGTCTGCGATGTGAATCCGTGCTGATACGAGTCGGTCACGATCTGAAGTCCCATGGTCAGGATGGAAATATCCGTCATCGCTTCAGACAGATCGGCGCGGAAAGTATTCTGGTACGGAGCAAATCTTCCGTCCACCAGGACGATATCGAGCGGTGGTTTTTCCATCGGAGTCAGACCCACGCTGACATCGATGAGAGGTGCGATCAAGGACCACCATCCGCTGGCCGTATTAAATGAATCCATCATCTGCTCGGCCGTCTGGTCCTCCGCAATCTCCGGAACCGGGATCACATAGTCCTTCTTTAATGTCGACAGATCTTTTAACGCATTCTCCAAAAGCGGCGCGCCCTTCGCAAGAAGGATGTTTTTCCAGTTACTGCTTACGCCCAGCTTCGCAGTCGGCAGTCCTTTGTCCGTAATCACATAGAGTGGACCACTCGGCGCTTCCTCTGCGCGGAAAGGAGTAAAGCTTCTTGTCAGTACGAAAACACCACCATTCTCCAAATCCGGATAGGTCGCCAGCGGCGTCCATGTATCCGTCGCTGCATCGTAATGCTTTATGATCGTGTTTTCCGGATCCTCTGCCGGGAAATGCAGGCAGACCGGATCATCGAACTCATGCTGGTCGCCAAGTGAAATGTCGTACTCATGGTATTTGGCTCCGTCTTCCGTCGTTCCGGAACCATTATCCTTGACCACAGCCGTGATCTGCTTGCCCGCCAGATCCAGGCATCCCGCGTCGATCGTGATGCCGTTCTGCTCGATCACAGTCTGGTCTTCGGAGATCTCATCCTTTGGGATTTCTCTTTCGTTTTCCGGGTCCGTCTCGCCCTCTTTATCTTTATCCTTATCCTTCTTGGTTCTGTTTCCGGAAACATCTGCTACTTCTTCTTCACTTCTGAACCATCCTGGTTTCCAGAAGCCCGCCACACAAACTTCCGCCACCATGATGACCGCAAGTAGCACGCAAAGTACTGTTACAAAAGGACTTTTCTTGCGGCTTCCTGCCGGAACCGGGTTTTCTACTTTCTTCGCAGCTTTCTTCTCGCTCTTGGCCGTAGCTTTGGCTGCCGCTGCATCCGCCTTTGCTTTCTCAGCCGCAGCTTTTTCCCTTGCAGCGTCTTCTTTCTTTGCGTCCGCTTTCGAAGCCTTTCCCGACGCTGCATCTTTTTCATCCGGCAGACGCTTGGCCGCACCACCGAAGATAGGATTCTCCAACGGTTTTACTTCCTGCTTTACTTCCTGCACAGGTTCCGCCGCAGCCGCAGCCGTTGCCACTTGCGGCGCCGCTTCCGTTGCCGGTTTAAAGATCGCTTTTGGTGCCTCTTCCTGAACGGCTTCGAACGCTGCCGGTGCCGTCACTGGTGCCGTCGGTTCTGGTTCAGCAACAGCCACAGGTTCTGGTTCAGCGGGCACTGCAGGTTCCAGTGCCGCCTGCACCGGGGGCTCTTCTTCAACGATCTGAGTAGGTTTAAACCAAGGGTTCATAACCGCTCCGCCATTTTCCTTCTGGCTTTCGAAGAAAGCTTCTTCCTCAAGAAGTGATTCATCTATAAATCCATCGTTCTGGGAAAGATAGTCGTCAGTAAGCATGTCCTCCCCATACGTACTCTCCGGAAGCTCCAGAGATTCAAAAACATCTGCCCCGCAGTTCGGACAAATATGCATATCATCTGAGAATACAGTTCCACATTTTTCGCATTTCATAAGGTGCCCCCTCCTTCTTCTATATCAGGAAACTGCGCGTCAACAAATCCGCCGCGCATGTCAATTACGATCATCCGGCCTTCTTCGTCGGTGCTTTTGTTGCTGCTTTCGTCGGGGCTTTTGTCGCGCCGCCCTTCGGAGTTGGCGTAGCCTTCTTCGTTGTACCACCCTTCGGTGTTGGCGTAGCCTTCTTGGTCGGCGCATTCGTCGCCGCCGCTTTTGGCGTAGGAGTCGCCTTCTTTGTAGGCACCTTCGTCGGCGTTGCTTCTGGAGTAGGAGTCGGCGTCGGAGCTGGCGTAGGCGTTGGCTTCTCCTTTTCCACCGTCTCCGTTATGCTCGTCTCACTCACCTTTTTCGTCCTCGAACCGCTCGTGTCCGAAACATCCTTCCCCGAACCACTCGTCACTACTGAGTAGATAATGATCCCGAGAAGAACAGCATCCACTAATCCAAATATTACTGCGATTACTTTTTTCACCAAAGCCACCCCCAACCTTCAAGCACTATCTGCTTCCAATATATCAGTCAGAACACAATTTTATCAAGTTCTTTTTCAATCGAAACTCCCTGCTGGTTCTTCTCGAAAAGCACTTGCCCGCGGCGCTCCCCTCCGCAGATCCGCTTCAGGATAAAAATGGGGGCCGCCTCCTCTCGAGGCAGCCCCCGCGAATTACTTGCGCCAAGACGGCTTAAAGTTTGAACAAGGAATTTCGCTTGGAAGGAATTAATAGGTAGGCTCTATTAGACCATATTGACCGTCTTTGCGCTTATACACTACACAGACATTCCCGCTTTGCGCATCCAGATAAACCAGGAAGCTGTGTCCAAGCATCTCCATCTGTAAAATAGCCTCCTCAGATTCCATCGGAACCAGTTCAAACGATTTACGCTTAATGATCGTCGGTTCATTGTCTTCTTCTTCGTAATCCTCTCCAACGATATCGTTGAGATAATCGTTAATGATCGGATATTCCTTCTTCTGACGCTGGATTCTTGTCTTCTGCTTTCTGATCTGGGACTCCAGCTTATCCACTGTTCTGTCTACTGCGTTCAAAATATCTTCGTCGCGAGCCTCCGCTCGGAAAATATGATTCTGAAGTTTTAATGTGATCTCCACCTTCTTGAGTTCTCTCTCCGGGTGGATCTTGATGTTAAAAGAACCCTCCTGTCCGAAATACTTGTCGAATTTTGCGAGTTTACTTGCAATCTTTTCTTCCAAGCGCTTGCCAATCTTGATACCGTTTCCCTGTGTCGTGATCTTCATGTAATCACATCCTTCCGCTTGTTCATTTTTGTGAACCCTTGTCCGTTCACAACTTCATTATATCGAACAAAGATTCACAAAATGGTAACACTCGAGACGAAGTGAATTCTCAAATTATGTTATAATAAAAATGTTGAGGCTCTGAACGATATCTTTCATTCAGAGCCTCTATTTCTTTGCCAAAAGTACTTGCCTCAGGCTTTATTCTTCTACTTTCTCATCCGGGGCAACTTCGGGAATATCTTCCACCTCACAGGCCACATCGCCTGCCAGTACATACGCCTCCTCGACACCCTCGGCCGCATTCTCTACAGTCTCTTTCACAACCGCAGAAGCCTCAGCCGGCTCCTCGGTCGGGATCGCTTCCGCTACGCCGGAAACGGCAGGATCAACTGCCTCCTCGACAAGCTCTGCTGCCACTGCGCCCTCAGTTTCAACACTCTCCACTGCTGCCTCAGTCGTTTCCACGACCTCAGCCGGCACCTCCGGTTCTTCCACCGCTGCCACAGCTGCCGCAGTCGCCGCTACCGGAACGACCGGCACATCATTTGCCTTCAAACCTACCGGACCAAGCGTCACCGGATCCACGCGCGTTACAACAGACACATCATTCGACTCCGGAAACTTCTGTCCACAGGCACTGCAGTACGCATGCTCCAGGAGATTTTCTTTCTTACAGTTCGCGCACTCCTTGTAGCCACGCTCATAAAGGATACGAAGACGGCACTCCTCGATTTCAATATACAGAGTCGAGATATTCTCACAACGCGAATTGATCTCCTTGGATACATCCGCATTCATGTCCTTAAACTGCTTATAGTAAAGCATACCGATCTCGTTGTAATACACGCCGATCGCACGGTTCTTATCTTCGATCGACTTCTGCAAAGCCGAGATCTGGTTTTTCTTCGGATCAAAAAGAGCCATTCCTGTTTCCTCCTTATCAGACACAATGCGGGGTTGCCCGCCTCATCTTTGACACTACCCATTATATAGGCGCAAGGTTCTTTTCTCAAGCAAGTTTTTATGAGAAAAGAACTTGCTCCGCAGCTTCTATTCTTCTTTCGCCGCAACCTCTGCAGCAGCTTCCGCCACACCCGCCGCGACTTCCGCCGCCGCAGTCGCCGTCGCCACAAGCTCCTCCGTCGCAGCCGGCTTTTCTCCCATCACTGCGACACACCGCTTGATCGGGATCCCCTGCTCGGCGTATTTGCTCTCAAACTCCGTCCGGATATTGTCCGCGTCCCACTCGCTCTTATGAAGGTCGCGTGTCACGCAGGTCAGCTCCCACCCTGAAGCAGCAAACTCTTCCAGGCTGAAATCGAAAAGCGCATCGTTATCGGTTTTAAACTGGATCTGCGCGCCCATCTTCAGCACCTGCCGGTACATATCCAGAAAAGCCCGGTAGGTCAGGCGGCGCTTCGGCTTATTCTGCCGCGTCCACGGATCACAGAAATTGATATAGATCCGGTCGACCTCGTTCTCCCCGAAAAACTCGAGAAGATTTGTCGCATCGCCACGGATAAAAAACAGATTCTTGAGGTTCTCGCGCGTTGCTTTTTCCATAGCAAGCAAACAGCAGGACGGCTCACGCTCGATTGCCACATAGCATACATCCGGATATTTCTTCGCCATATTCTCAGAGAAAAGTCCTTTTCCACAACCGATCTCGACATAGAGCTCGGCCGTCTCCGGCATCCCGCACGCCTCGCGCCACTTTCCGCGGTTCAACGTCGGGTCATCAAAAAAATGCTCGGCACAAGCCTCGGTCCTCGGGATCAGATTTTTCTTTTTGCGCATTCTGGCCATACTTTTCTCCTCATCTTCAAGCGCATTTTCCACACGCGTGACAGTAGCCATTTTACCGCGAAAAACGCACTTTGTTAACTCTGGTTTGCAATTCACTGAAAAAGAAATATACTATTTTGTGAATAAGAAAGGATATGTCCTTCGGGATCATAAGGCAAAAGAACTATGAACGTTACGTCTGCATCCATCTCGTATTATCTGCACAGCGAGCCGCATACCAACGACCTTCTTAGCGAAGATCCGTCGCTTTTTTTCGATATTGAGAAAACTGAGGATGACGAACACTTCCGCCTTCGGATCAAACCGAAAAAGCCGATTGAGATCAGTGAGATCAAACTCGTCCTGCCTTATTCTTTTGATACGAAAGACCGTATCTTCATGAACGGTTACCAGTCCTGGACCGTCGCGAAGGAATACAGCATCGATACCACAAATGTCATCGCCGAGAGAATGGCGAAAATCATGAAGCACGCTTCCCAGGACAACTGCGGCGACAGAGCTTTTACCGATTATCCGAAACAGAACCGCTGGCTGCACGGCGCAAGTTACGGCTATGTCCGTCAAGACGATCATTTCCGTTTCTTCGGTTCATTGTCTGAAAAAGACGGATTTACTTTCTTCGATATCGACACGAACGAAGGCACGCTCACGATCCGGAAAGATGCGGCCAAGCGCATCGTAGATACGGATTACCTCGCTTTTGACCTGGTCTTTTTTGAGGGTACCGAAAACGAAGTTTTCGACCGCTATTTCGAAGAACTCGGCATCGTTTCCACCAAAGCCAAGCCTGTCACCGGCTACACTACCTGGTACCGGCATCAGCAGGACATCAACGAGAAGAAGCTCCTGTCCGACATCAAGGAAGTCTCTGACGTCTCCTCGAAGTATCCCTGCAAGTTCTTTTTCATTGACGAAGGCTACGAACACGCCATCGGCGACTGGCTCGTTCCGAAGAAAAACCACTTTCCTCACGGCATGGCATCCGTCACGAACAAGATCCACCAGGAATCACTGCTTCCGGGCATCTGGATCGCACCTTTTGTATGCGACAAGCATTCACACATCTACAATCACCACCAGGACTGGCTCCTTCGTGATCCTTCCGGCTCGCTTGTTTCAGCCTGCAAGTCGTGGAAAGATCTTTACTGTATCGATATCATGAACGAGGCCTTCCGCCATCACATCAAAAATGTACTGGTCACCATGCGTGATGACTGGGGTATCAAGGCGTTCAAGTTCGATTTTCTCTACGCCGCCTGCGCGATCCCTTCTCCGACCATGACACGTGGCGAGAAGATGTTCGAAGCGATCCGTTTCCTGAAAGAATGCGTGGGCGATTCCGTGACCATCGGCTGCGGCGTACCGCTCATGGCTGTTGCCGGAGTGTTCGACTATGTACAGGTCAGCTGTGACTGTTCCCCTGACTGGTTCCCGGCGCTGACGCTGGCCAGCCGTGAGCAGAACTCCACCTACCGTGCAGTCGTCGATCTCATCTACCACCGCCAGCTCGCCGGCAGAGCTTTTGCCATATTCAATAACGTCCTGCCGCTCAATAACAAGGCCTTCCTTTTCGACGACACCCGCCGCTCGATTCTCGCCCGCGTGCAGGGATTGTCCAAAGGCATGATCCTGACCTCTGATGAACTCAGCAAATATACACCGGAAGAAACCGTCATCTGGAACACGATCCACTCCCTCCGGGATGCCGAGCTCAAGAAAGTCTATACCCAAAACCGCGAACTCGTCGTCGAATACGAACTGTACCAGCAACCCCAGAAACTTCGTATTCCTCTACACGAATAAGCGGAACGAGCGAATTTGAATCAAAACGGGCGGATCGTGTGAATTTGCAACAATCTGTTGACAAACACTTCTATAACAAGTACAATTATTCAGCATTGTAAAAGATGTGATCAGAAACGGAGAAGTCGCGTAGCCTGGTCGAGCGCGTACGACTGGAAATCGTATAAACCCCAAAAGGGTTTCGAGGGTTCGAATCCCTCCTTCTCCGCCATAATAACAAACAAGGGGCTGTCTCAAAATGATGCAAATCACATTGAGACGCCTCGCTTTTTTGCAGTTTTTGAGAAGCGCATAAGTCGGAGATCCGAATTTTAGAGGTATTCCCTCCGCTCCAAAAGCACTTTCCCTTCGGCATTTCTCTTCGGAAAGTCTGACATCTAGTCTGATTTGTGTCTCTATCTGACCAACTATCAGACCCTCTTCTTTCCGCG